>DLNC01000028.1:7570-22055 GCA_002478265.1 Syntrophaceae bacterium UBA7520 | reverse complement strand
GACAAATCATTTGCTGCTTACAGTCCTGACATAGGGCTTGCTATTTTAAAAAAAACCTTTAACTTAAAAGTAATTTTTTCTCAGGAGGCAAAAGCGCATGAAAAGCGTAAAAATAAAAGGCATGAGTTGCCAACACTGCGTGATGGCCGTGACCAAGGCTCTTGAGGCCATCGATGGTGTTCAGCATGTGTCCGTTGATTTGCAAACAGGCACGGCGACTTATGAAGAAATTAAACCGGTGGACGCGTCTGCTATCATGCAGGCCATCAAAAAGGCGGGCTACGATGTCGTGGGATAGAGCGATTTTAAGCATCCGCGGCATAACCTGCGCGGCCTGTGTGCGGCGTGTGGAGGAAGGGCTGCGCCGGATGCCCGGTGTGCGATCCGTTTCCGTGAATTTTGCCACGGAAAAAGCCCATGTGGAATATGACCCGGGGCAAATCAACGTGACCGATCTGCAAAAAAAAGTGCGTGATATCGGTTATGAGGCTTTTGCCGATGAAACGGGAACGGGCGGCGGCAAAACAACAATTGGCGTCGGCGGCATGACTTGCGCGGCCTGCGTGCGGCGCGTGGAAAACGCGCTGAAAAAGATCGAAGGCGTGCGCGATGCCAGCGTCAATCTGGCCACTGGCCGCGCCACGGTGACGCATGCTGCGCGCTGGGGGGGCATGGACGCTTTGGCGAAGGTGGTTGAAGATAACGGGTATAAATTTTTAGGCGAACTTGAGGATTTGTCCGCCGATCCGGCCGAGGCGGCGCGCGCCGCGGAACTGGGCGACATGAAAAGAAAGCTGATCTTCGGCGCGATGATGAGCGTCATAATTTTTTTCGGCTCAATGCAGCACTGGTTTTCCTTTCTCGCTTTCATTCCCCGGCATGTCATGATGCTGGCGATGTTCGTGCTGACTACGCCGGTGGTGTTTTGGGTCGGCAGCCGCTTTTTTGTGGGCGCCTACAAAGCCGCGAGGCAAAAAACTTCTGATATGAACACGCTGGTGGCTGTGGGCGCTTTTTCGGCCTATGCCTATTCGGCGGCGGCGACTTTTTTTCCGGGCTGGTTTGCCCAGGCGGGTCTGCTGCCGCACGTCTATTATGACGGCGCGGCCATCATTATTACGCTTATACTTTTGGGGCGGTTTTTGGAAGCGCGCGCCAAGGGAAAAACGTCGAACGCCATCAAGGCGCTCATCGGACTCAAACCCAAAACCGCGCGCCTGATCCGGGACGGCGAAGAGATGGAGATTGCCGTTGAGCAACTGCAGGCAGGCGATGTGGTGCGAGTCAGGCCCGGAGAAAAAATTCCCGTGGACGGCGTATTGCTAACCGGGCAATCCGCGGTTGATGAATCGATGCTGACCGGCGAGAGCATGCCGGTTAGTAAGGAACCCGGCCAGAAAGTTTTTGCCGCCACGCTCAACAAGACCGGCTCTTTCACCATGCGGGCCACCGGTGTCGGCGCGGAAACTATGCTCGCGCACATCATCAAAATAGTGGAGGAAGCGCAGGGCTCCAAAGCTCCGATCCAGCGGCTGGCCGACCGCATTGCCGCTGTTTTTGTGCCGGTGGTATTGGTCATCGCCGTGATCACTTTTTTCATCTGGTATTTTTTGCCTGCGGATGCGACGTTCAGCCGCGCGTTACTTAATTTTGTTTCCGTTTTAATCATTGCCTGTCCCTGCGCGCTGGGTCTGGCCACGCCGACGGCCATTATGGTGGGCACGGGGCTGGGCGCGCAAAGCGGTATTTTGATCAAAGGCGGCGAAGCCCTCGAGACAGCGCATAAAATTTCCACGGTTGTTTTTGACAAAACAGGCACGCTGACGAAAGGAGAGCCGGTAGTAACCGATATTATTACCGCCGCGGGTTTTGATGAACGCCAGGTATTGGCGCTGGCGGCGGCTTTGGAACAAACTTCCGAACATCCGCTGGGGGAGGCAATTGTCCAACAAGCAAAGGCGGCTAATGTGGACATCGAGGCGGCGGATAAATTTGCAGCGCTTTCGGGTCTCGGTGCCAAAGCGCAGGTTGCAGGCAAAAGTGCGCTTGTCGGCAACCTTATGCTGATGCGCAGCGAAGGAATTGAAACAATGGCTTTGGACAGCGCGGCAAATAAACTGGCCGACGAGGGCAAAACCGTTGTGTTTGTCGCGCAGGAGAAAACAATTATCGGTATTATTGCGCTGGCCGATGTACCCAAAGATTCCGCAGCTTCTGCCATGGCCAGCCTCCAGAGGCGCTCTTTGAAAATCGCGATGATTACCGGCGACAATCAGCAAACGGCGCGCGCGATTGCCGGACAGCTTAAAATAGAAAAGGTATTGGCGGAGGTGCTGCCGGCCAACAAGGCCGAGGAAATCAGAAAACTGCAGAATCAGGGCGAAGTGGTCGCCATGGTGGGTGACGGCATTAATGACGCACCGGCATTGGCGGCGGCCGACGTGGGCATCGCCATCGGCGCGGGTACGGATGTGGCGATTGAGGCCGGAGATATAACCTTGATCCGCGATAATTTAACTGGTGTGCCGCAGGCGATTAGTTTATCGCAAGCCACCATGCGTGTCATCAAGCAGAATCTTTTCTGGGCGTTTATTTACAATGTAATCGGCATCCCTATTGCCGCGGGTGTTTTATATCCCGCTTTCGGTATTTTACTCAATCCCGAATACGCCGCCGCCGCGATGGCTTTAAGCTCCGTTTCCGTGGTGAGCAACTCACTGCGGCTGAAAAGAGTGTGGAGAAAAGCTAAAAAAAGTTAGCCGCTTTTCCGCATTGATTTTCAGGATATATTAATATAATTTACGTAAACAACTATACTTGGAGAAGAATAAAAATGGGCGTGAAGATTGAAGTGCCCATAGAAAAAATTGCCATATTGTGCCGGCGCTACGGTATCCGTAAATTAGCGCTTTTTGGATCGGTTTTGCGAGATGACTTTACTCCTGAGAGCGATGTGGACGTGCTGGTGGAATTTGAACCAAGCGCAAAACTTGGCCTGCGTTTCTTTGACGTTGAACAGGAACTTTCCGAACTTCTTGGGTACAAAGTTGATCTTAATACCCCTGGGTTTTTAAGCAAATACTTCCGTGACAGGGTCATTGCGGAAGCGGAGACGATTTATGACACAGCATAATGATGATTTCCGCCTCCGCCATATTTTGGATCATGCACAAGAAGCGCTTGTGTTAACACAGGGTAAAAGGCGTTCTGACCTTGATACCGACCGCAAACTGGAATTGGCTCTGACGCGCCTTTTGGAAATTATCGGAGAGGCCGCAAATCTTGTCCCGGAAAAAATACGGGGAAAATATCCACAAATTCCCTGGCGGCAAATGATTAATCTTCGCAACCGGCTGATTCACGGCTACGATGCGGTTGATAAAGATATTCTCTGGAACATCATTCGGCAGGATTTACCTCCGTTAGTCAAAGCGCTGAAATCAATACTTGATGAAAAATAAAATAAAAGTCGCCGCCGCCATGGCGCTAAGCTCCGTTTCCGTGGTGAGCAACTCACTGCGGCTAAAAAGGATTTGGAAAAACGCAAGGGCCGAAGACTGAGCAGCAAAGTAAAGATTTGATTTTTGGGCTGATTAATTTTCTCATGCTAAATTTATGAACAGACTGCGCTTATCCGATACGCCGCTTCTTGGGCTTCTGGCGATGTTGTATTTCGCGCAAGGGTTGCCCTCCGGCCTCTTGGGCAAGGCGCTGCCGCCTCTTCTGCGCGACTGTGGCGTATCGCTTTCCGCCATCGGATTTACCGCGTTGCTTTCTCTTCCCTGGACATTGAAATTTCTCTGGGCGCCGTTTATCGATCGTTTCTGGACGCGCCGCCGCTGGCTTCTGACGCTTAACCTGATTATCTGCGGACTTATGCTCATCGTTGCTTCGCGTGATTTCGGCGCGTGGGTTGCGCAGGCCTTTCCCCTGCTCATGGGCGTGCTTTTTTTGCTGAATCTTACCGCCGCCACGCAGGATATCGCCACCGACGGGTTGGCGGTCAGCCGCTTGACACCGCACCTGCGGGGTTTAGGCAATAGTGTTCAGGTGATCGGCTATAAAATCGGCATGATTTTCGGCGGCGGTCTTCTCCTGTGGCTGGTCGGGCGCTTCGGCTGGCAACTATCTTACAGCGCGCTTGCTTTATTAATTGTGCCGGTTCTTCTGCCTGTATGGTTTATGCGCGAAACGCCGGTAGTGAAAAATGCCGCTGCAAAGAGCGAGGCATGGCAGGGCTGGCGCGGTTACGTGAAACTCTTTGTTGATTTTGTTTGTCGGCTTCGTATGGGATGGTGGTTGATAACAGTAGCGACATTTAAGGCCGGTGATTCGATGGCTTCGCGCATGATCGGGCCTTTGCTTTCGGACCAGGGTTTGTCGCTTGCCGATATCGGACTGATCACGGGCGTCATTGGCGTCGTTGCGGGACTTAGCGGCGCGCTGCTGGGCGGATTATTCTTGTTGAGATTGGGTCATCGCAACGCACTTTTGCTTTTCGGCACATTGCAGGCCGCGGGTTTTATCGGCTACCTGTTCATCGCCAGCCGGGCCTATGACGAGTCGTTATTGTACGCGGTGGTTTGTCTGGAGCAGTTCGCGGACGGGCTTTCGACAGTGGCGCTATTCACCCTGATGATGGGTGTTTGCCGTAAAGAATCGCCGGGCACCGACTACACTTTGCAGGCGGCTTTGCAGGTTACCGTATCCGGCATGGCCGCCGCGCTCAGCGGCATTTTTACCCAGTCTTTCGGTTATCCGGCTGTTTTTGCCGCAGGGGCGACACTAACCATTTGCGCGCTTATTCCGGTAATAATATTTTTTCGCCCGCTCAAATAAAAGCGCATCGGCAAAAGATAAAAACGGTGAAAAACATCATGCGGCAAGAGTTCAAAGCGATTTGATGTTTTATTTTTCTTTTTCAAACTTATCTTTTTCCGCGCCGCAGATGGGGCATGTCCAGGAATCGGGAATATCTTCAAAGGCCGTGCCGGGCGCGATGCCTCCGTCCGGATCGCCTTTTTCCGGATCATACACATACCCGCACACGGAGCACACATACCGCGCGGCTGTTTTTGCCGTGGCTTTGGCCTTGGTTTCTTCCTTTATAAAGGTAGGCGCGTTTTTCGATGATTTGCCGCCTTTGACGCTCTGATAGTAGGCGTAAGTAAGCGGTTCGCCCTCGCCGGTGATATCGGCTTCCACAACTCTGGCAAAGAATATCGAATGCGTGCCGCAGTCCATCTGCCCTGCCACTTCTGCCTCCAGGAAACTTAGGCAGTAGTCCAGGACAATGGGCAGGTCCGTGGCGCCGGTTTTGGTTTTTATGTCCTTAAATTTATCGACAGCGCGCCCGCTCTTGAATCCGAAAAGGCCGATAAAAGTCAGCGGCGCTTCCTGGGACAAAACGGAAACGGTGAATTTACGGCTTTTGGTTATCAGTTCATGCGTGTAATTTTCTTTATTGATGCTTACGGCGATGGTCGCCGGACTGGAAGTTACCTGAAAAAGCGAATTGGCAATCTGTCCGTTGAATTTACCTTCATGGCCGGAGGTGACAATATACAAACCGTAAGTTATTTTATGTAACGCGGCGCGATTCATTGTTTCTCCTTTATTAAAAAAGTTAAAAATCGCGTTTTGTATAACTTAAATCCGCCGACAATGCTATTTAATTTTGTCCGGCATCTGAGCGGATAAATTTTTGTTGAATTTTTTTCGCACATAACGCTATGATGCCTCGTTTTTTTAACAAAAAACAGCAATGGAGAAAAGATTGCAGTTAGTAAAAAAGGCCGCGCGTTATTTTGCCAAAAAAAATTACTGCCAGGCGGTAATTGTCACGCAGGCCGATTTGCGTGTTTTTCAGGAAAAACCGACATTTTCCATGATTATGGGCACTTTGCTGATTATTTTGAGTTATGTAATAGGCCTGCCCGCGGTGGTTTTTCTGGCGGCCCTGGCCGTGTGGATGAGAAAACCTTTGATTGGCATTATCGGGGGACCTTTGATATACGCCATTTCCATGGTTGTTTTCGTCATCGGCATCAGAATGGCGGGACTAAAACACATTAAGGCTTTCTTTGCCTGGATAACGAGGGTTGTTCTCGAAAAAATTCTCGGTGATGAAATCAAGGAAATCTGCGCGGTGGAGGGAACGACCTCGGCCGCGGATGTTAAAAATTAAGGCGCGGATAAGCGCCGCTTAAGCATAGATGAGGTGTTGAATGGGTCAGCTTGAAGATTTAATTGGTGAACTGAAAGATAAAATTATCAAAACACTTGGCTTGATGGATATCACGCCTGCAGATATCGAAGATGACGCCCAGCTCGTCGGCGGCGACACGGGAATCGATTCCATCGACGTTCTGGAACTGGTGATGATGATCGAAAAAGACTATGGCGTTAAAATTGAAAACAAAGAGCTCGGCGCGAAAGTTTTTGCGTCTGTCCGCACTCTGGCCACTTATATTTTCGAAAACCAGCGTAAAAAAGCGTAAATAAAAACAACCTTAAAAGTTAAGATTGGCCATGAAAGTATTGCTAATTTCGGCAAACACTTTGAAGATGCCCTATCCCGTTTATCCGCTGGGGCTGGATTACGTCGCCGGCGCCCTGGATTCCCGCTACCAGGTTAAAATAGTCGACTTGAATGAAGTTGAAGACAAAGGCAGGCTGGCGGAGCTGGTGCGGGAATTTTCGCCTGATGTTGTGGGAATTTCAATAAGAAACATCGACAATACCGACACCATCAACAGCCGAGACTTTCTTGCCGATTACCAGAGTTTGGCGCGCTTGGTACGGGAAAACTCCATGGCCATCTTGATTTTAGGCGGCAGCGGCTACACTGTTTTCCCCGTGGAATTTCTGCGGGCGCTTGGCGCGGATTACGGCATTGCCGGGGAGGGGGAAAGATTGTCGTTGCTGCTGGAAGCCATTAAAGGCAAGAAAGACGTGCAGTCGATACCCGGCGTTGTTACTAAAGAAACCGTCAGCGTCGATTATCGTCCCTGGGGTAAGGAAATTGAGAGATGCTTCAACCCCGAAAGCCCGCATACCAAGTTTTATCTTGCCTATGGCGGCATGCTTAATTTGCAGACCAAAAGAGGATGTCCTTTTCGCTGCAGTTACTGCACTTATCCGCATATTGAAGGCGCGAAAATGCGTTTCTTCCCGCCCAAAGAAATAGCGCGGCGCGCCCGCGCGCTGCAGGACGCGGGCGCCAAATATATTTTTATCACCGATTCCGCGTTTAACGCCAGTTTCGAACACAGTATGCAGGTGGCGCAGGCGTTTAGAGAAGCGGGCATTTCCATTCCCTGGGGCGGTTTTTTTGCTCCGACGTCCGCGCCCGGCGATTATTACCGGCGGTTGGCCGATGCCGGACTCACGCATGTGGAATTCGGCACAGAGTCATTATCCGACACGGTGCTGGTCAACCTCCAGAAACCGTTTGTCGCGCGCGATGTCTTTCAGGCGCACGAGCAGGCGCTGCAGGCCGGACTTTATATCGCCCATTATTTTTTATTGGGAGGTCCCGGAGAAGACAGCCGGACGCTGCAGGAAACATTAAACGGGGCCGACAAACTGGAAAAAGCCGTTTTTTTCTTTTTCTGCGGCATACGCATTTATCCGCATACAGCCCTGTATGACTTCGCGCTGCGAGAGGGGCAGGTTAAAAAATCGCAAAATCTTTTGCAGCCGGTGTTTTACCGTTCCCCGCATATTTCCGATGTCGAAATCATGAAAAGAGTCGAAGAGCACGCGGCGGGACGTTTTAACTGGCTCATCGGCGCGGGCGAGAGCAAGGCGACGCGCGTTTTGCCCAAGCTCTATGAGCGCGGCTTTACGGGGCCGCTCTGGGAACATCTCATTCAATGAAAAGAAGCGCGGAAAAATTGAGCCGGGCGGAAATAACCGGAATATTTTTGCTCGTGGCGGCGGCGGTTGTTTTTTTCATCAGCCCGTCAGCCGCTGCGCTTATCGCGCTGTTCTATATAATTTTGTGCGTGCTGGGCTGTTTTTTCCCGCGGACAAATTTTTTGTTTGACGTCATCAGCCGGGGCAGTTCCGGAAAAAACTTTGTCGCGCTTACCTTCGATGACGGCCCGTCCGAGACTGTGACCAGACAGGTCCTGGACCTATTGGATAAGCATCAGGCGCAAGCGACTTTTTTTGTTTCCGGTGTTGGCGCTCTGCGCTATCCGGATATTATCAGTGATATCATCGCCCGCGGCCATACGCTCGGAAATCATTCCTACAGTCACAATCCTTTTTTAATGATGAAAAGCTACCGGACGCTTCGCCGGGAAATAGCCCGCACGCAGGAAATTCTGCGCGAGGCGGGAATCATTACCCTGGCTTTTCGTCCACCGGTGGGCATTGTCAACCCCAAGCTTCCCCGGGCGTTGGAGGAGCTGGGGATGTTTTGCGTGATCTTTAGTCGCCGCGCGCGGGATGCGGGTAATTTTTTCGTGAAGAATATCAGCCGGAAAATACTCAGTAAAATCAAGGCGGACGATATAATTTTACTGCATGACGTCCCGGCCGGCACCAGGCAGCAAAGCGAATTATTTATCCAGGAGGCAGGAAAACTGCTGGAGGGCATCAAAGCGCGCGGGCTTACGATTGTGCCCCTTTCGGTCTTGATAAACAGGGAAATAATGGTTAAGGAAACGCCCTGCAATAAGTTTATGAAGCAAGGCATTTGACCCAACGAAAAATTTTGCTTGTGACAAAAATAAATGGTATATGCCCAAATTCATAAACAGATGAGTTTGCAGGCTTACGAAGGGGTATGGGTTTTTGAAAAACCGATGGAATTTATTGGGGGATATTCGGGAAAAAAAGACCGGCGAAATTGAAGCATCTTGTTTCGTTCCGACGGATTCGTCCTGGTTTGAAGGTCATTTCCCGGGCGAACCGATCCTGCCGGGAATAGCCCTTGTTCATACAGTTCAACAAGCCATTCTCCGAAACGCGCAAAAAAAAAATGAACAGGTCAAGCTAGACGAACTCCGCAGAATCAGGTTCGTTCAGCCGGTGAGGCCGGGCGAAACGCTTAAGCTGAATATCGTGCGCGAAGACGCGGGTGATGAGATTGTTTGCTCCTTTAAAATATTAAAGGATGAGAATATCGTCAGCAGCGGCCTGATTATCGGCAAAAAAGAAAAATAAATATAGCTAAGCATGAGAGGGAGAGGAGAAGAAAAATGCCTCAAAACAAAGACATAAAAAGCATCATTCGGCATGTGGCTCAAGTCATTGTTGATGAGTTGAAACTCGAAGACATCACGGCGGATACATTCAATCCGGACATGGACCTCGTGGATGAGCTGGGTATTGACAGTATGGATTTGGCCACCATCGCGTTGGTTCTGCAGGATGAATATAAAGTTACCATAGACGAAGATGACTACCCCAAGCTGAAGACCATCCGCCTGATCGCGGAATATATTGAGGATAAAATAACGGTAAAACATTAAAAGGGGAATCGCTGCCTATGGCGGGCAATGTGATTGCGAAAGGGAAAGAAATATTAGAGGCGGCAAAGCCGAAGTTTTCCGATCTGTTGGCTGATCCGGCGGTCAGAAAGCGCTGGGAAAAGGTCCGCAAATATTTTTTTCTGCGTGAATCCACTTACGATATGTCCAACCGCTGCAATATCCGCTGCGACGGCTGTTATTATTACGAGGGCGATAAGCAGTTTGCTGTGGAAAATTTAAATCCCGCTGACTGGCGTAATTTGATGCGGGCGGAAAAAGCGCGCGGCATTACCTACGTTGTCCTGGCCGGCGCGGAGCCGTCGCTGGTGCCAGAGCTGCTCGAAGTCTGCTACGCGGAAATGCCCCTGGGAAGCATTGCCACCAACGGTTTCAGGAAAATTCCGGAGGCGGTGGGCTACAAAATCCATATTTCCGTGTGGGGCAGCGACGAGACAAGCTTGCGCGTCCGCAGGGCGAAAAATCTTTTAAAAAAGCAAATAGAAAATTATCAGGGCGATGAGCGGGCGGTTTTTGTGTACACCTTCACCAGGGAAAACATTGACGAGGTGCAGGAAGTGGCCGCGGATTTGATTGCCCATGATTGCAAGCTGACCTTCAACGTGTTTTCATCGCCGGTCGGTTACAACGGGCCGCTGCGTCATGACGAAGCTTCTCTTTTGCGCACCCGCAAGACCATGATTGAGCTTTTGAACCGCTATCCGAAGAATGTTCTTTTTTCGGTTTACAACGCTGTGGCGCATACCCACAAAAAAGGGCTGCATGACTTATACAGCTGTTCCTACCCACGCTGCAATCCGTCGCAGGACATCGGTCTGGGGCGCTCCTTCCGCCAGTACCGCACGGACCTGAACTGGGACCGCTCGGTGGCCTGTTGCGTGCCGGACACGGATTGCCCGGACTGCCGTCATTATGCTGCCGGTTCCGCCGTGGTCACGGCGCGCCTTTACCGGCATGTGGGCGACGCGGATACTTTCAAATCATGGCTGGATTATGTGGATACTTATCTGGCGGTTTGGGTAATGGGATATGAAAAAGGAGAAAATCTCTGCCGGCGCGTCATTGAGCCGCCGCAGGTTAAGTAATGTTTTGTTGGGAGTGATAATAGATAAATGAAAACCGTCAGTTCCCTACTGGATGCCGCCTGGCATGAGCGTTACCGCCGGATTGCCAGTCTAAACATCCGGTCCTCGATATATGATGTAACCAACCGCTGTAATCTGCGCTGCAAGGGATGTTTCTTTTTTTCTTCCGGCGAGCATCATGTCACGGAAGAGACGGATATCAGGAAATGGGAAGCGTTCATTGATAAGGAAAAGGAGCGCGGCGTGAATCTCGCGATTCTGATCGGCGGCGAACCGACGTTGTGCATGGATCGCGTCGAAGCTTTTTATAAGCGGCTGCCCACTTATTGCGCCACGAACGGCCTGATTAAAGTGTCGCGGGAAAAATTTCCGGAGATGATGGTGGGCATATCTCTCTGGGGCGGAGGCGAAGACGAAAAAATACTGCGCGGTAAGGACACCTTCGCCATCTCCAGCAAAAATTATGAAGGCGACCCCTACACTTATTACCTTTACACTATTACGCCCCGTCAGGTGGGGAAAATTGAACCGGTGGTCAAAAGAATAGAGGATGTCGGCCTCAAGGTTCACTTGCAGCTTCTTTCTAATGATGAGGGCGTGGACGGATTTTCCTGGCGTCCGGAGGAATTGCGCGACCTGCGTTTTGAAATGGACGAGATGCTCGATCAATATCCCCGCACGGTTATTTCTTGCAAGTATTATCACGAAATCATCACCACAGGCAAAATGATGGGGCGCGCTTTCGGCTGGCGCGAGTGTCCTTCTGTTACCGAATCGCTTGATAACCGTCAGCCGCCGGTGAAGCGACTGATTCACTTTTACCGTTGGGCGGCGGATTTGAAAAGCGTGCACCGCTGCTGCACTTCGGCCACGCGTGATTGCTCCACCTGCAAGGACGGCGCGGCGCACATGAGCTGGGTTATGGTGAACAAACGCGATCATTTTAATTCCACTAAGGATTTGCAAAACTGGATCGAAGTTTACGAAATGTTCGCCAAGCTCTATCGTTTGATTCCCTGGTAGAAAAGTAAAAGGTCGAAGGCTGAAGACCAAAGGCTAATAACAGGCAGCGGATAAATTTTTTTCTTTTTACAATAATCAAAAAAGATTTGATATTTTCTGAAAGCTTTTGCATGATTACCCCTCCGGCACGGTAAATGGTATTTGTGCCGGAAAAATTCATCGTGCGGATGGACTTTGTGCCTAAGAAAACCGTGATATTGGGATATGACGCCGTTTCTCCTTTGGGGACGGAGCTCGCCGCGCAGTGGCAGCGCGCGATGAAAGGAGATTGCGGCGTCGGACCTCTAACCAGATTCGCATTGCCGCCGGATTTTCCGGTGCGGGTGGCCGGAGAAGTGGCGGATATTGATATACGACCTTATACTTTTTTGCAGCCGCGCGAAATGGCGCACTGGACATCGCCGATTTTTAAATACGCGCTGCTGGTTGTTTATCGAGCGCTTGAAGCGAGCGGTGTATCCATAACGCCATCTATCGCTCCCCGCGTCGCCGTTACTTTCAGTTCGGCGGTGGGAGGATTGGACGCGGTGCTGAGCGCTGACCGGCTCATGGTGGCGGAAAATAAAATGCCCCATCCTTTTACCAATCCCAATTCTTGCATCAATATGGTTACCGGAAAAGTCTCCATTCTCACCGGCGCTACCGGTCCGATTTGCTCGACGATAACCGCCTGTGCCACAGGAATAACGTCGCTGATTGTCGGCGAGATGCTGCTGCAGAGGAATATGGCCGACGTGGTCATCGGCGGCGCGGTGGATTTTCCTTTGGTCGAGCCGATTGTCGCTGGATTTGCCACGATGAATGGAGCGTACCGTCCCAAAGAGGGACAAATTCATGAACCGCCGGAAAAAACAAGCCGTCCGTTTTCCGTAAACCGTCGCGGCTTTGTCGTTTCGGAAGGCGCGGGCGCGATTATCATCGCCACGGATGACTTCGCACGGGCGCACGGGTTGAAGCCGCAAATTGAGCTGGCGGGCTGGGGAATGACGTCGGACGCGGGGCATTTTGTGGCGCCTAAACTCCAGACAGTGCAGCGTTGCGTTGCCGAAACAATCACTAACGCCGGAATAAAACCCCACGACATTGACGCCGTCAACGCGCACGCCACATCTACGAAAATAGGCGACAAAGTCGAAGCCGACGCGCTGGCCAACATTTTCGGCAAGAACATTCCTCCGGTGTCGGCGAACAAATCGCAAATAGGACACGCGATGGGCGCCTCATCCGCTATTGAAGCCATTTTCGCGATGGAAGGAATGCGCGGAGATGTTTTGTTGCCCACCATAAATTATCTGCCTGATCCGGAAATAACTCTGGATTGCGTGGCGGAAGGCGCCAGGAAATTGAAACAGGAATTTGTGCTTAAAAACGCTTTTGGGTTTGGCGGTTGCAATTCCTGCATAATTTTGCGCAGAATCGAATGAAAGAGATTTAAGGATATGAGAGCACCGCAAAACAGGAGAGTTTTTGTTGTTGGTTACGGCGCGGCCACACCGCTGGGGAAAACTTTTACCGGGACATGGCGCCGCGCGGTTAAGGGCGAAGCCGGTTTCCGCAAAGTTACGCGCTGCCAGGTGGAATCCGCCTGTGATATCGTCGGTGAAATTCCGGACTGGAATCCGCGGGATCTGGATTTTGCCGACGCCAAGGAAGTTTATAACTGGAACGCTGCTTTTGTCATTTTAACCATGGCGGTGTGCAAAGAAGCGTTGGAAAACGCAGGGATTGTAATGGATGATAAAATCGCGCCGCGCATGGCCTGTCTTATCGGTTCCGCGATTAACGGTTCAGACGCTTTCCGGGCGGCGGTGAACGATCTGGAAACGCGCGGCCCGCTGCGCGTGAGTCCTTACCTGCTGCCGAACTTATGCGCCAATCTTCCCTCCGGCAAAGCGGGCATGCTTTTGAAATTTACCGGGCCGATCTTTTCACCGCAGGGCGCGTGCGCTTCCGGCAATCACGCTATCGGCATCGGCGCAAGAATGATCCGTGACGGGGATTGTGATTTTGTTCTCGCTGGCGGCGCGGACACGCCGATCATGCCTGAAATCATCCATGGGTTTGCCAACATGAACGCGACCATAAAAGTGCAGCCCGGCGACCGCGCCTACACCGAGCACGGACAGGCGTCGCGTCCCTTCAGCGCCGACCGACGCGGCTTTGTGCTTTCCGAAGGCGCCGGCGTGGTAGTGCTTGCGGCGGAAGAAGTCATAAAAACCTACGGCCTGAGGCCGAAAGCGGAGATTCTGGGAATCGGCTGGACATCTGACGCTCATCACTACACCGCGCCGCACGCCCCCACTATTATCCGCGCGATCAGGGAAACAATTGAAGATGCGGGCTTAACGCCGGAAGATATTCAGTACATTAACGCGCACGGCACGTCCACGCCCAAGGGCGACGCGATGGAAATAAAATGTTTAAGGGAAGTCTTCGGCAAGCAAATAGAAAAAATTCCTGTTTCCTCCAATAAATCACAGTTGGGTCACACGCTGGGCGCGACCGCCGCCATTGAGGCCGCGCTTACCATTGAAGGAATGAGCCGGGGCATTATTTTGCCAACCATCAATCATCTTCCCGATCCCGCGTTGGCGGATGTTGATGTTGTGCCCAACGAAGCGCGTAAGCAAAAAATAGAAATCGCTTTATCGAACGCGTTTGGTTTTGGCGGAACGAACTGCTGCGTGATTTTTAAAGGAGTGTAAAAAAAATGAAACCCAAGCCGTTTAGGCCGGAAATCTTTCAGGGTAACGAAAAATATGTGCGCGATCAGACGACCGGCTTTGTCTGGCACCGCTGCCAATACCGCACACTGTATGCGGATACCGACCGTTCGGAGGTCGTTTATCATTCCAACTATCTGCGCTATTTTGA
>DLNC01000028.1:0-7360 GCA_002478265.1 Syntrophaceae bacterium UBA7520 | reverse complement strand
GAAGCCAGCGGCTATGTTTATCCGATTTATGACTTGGGAATCAGTTTCTATCAGCCGCTTTATTATGATGACGTGATGCATATTCACACGCGCCCGGTAAATCTTCAGCGGGTTAAGCTGCAGTTTGACTATGTGATTACGCACGCGGAAAACGGGCGTTTAATCTGTGCCGGATTCACCAGGCATTGCGCCATGAATCTTAAGGGCGTTCCCGTGGCGGTTGATCCCAAAACAGTTCAGTTATGGAAATCATTCCCGAAGTAAAAAAGAATCTCTACAGGCTGGAAATAGATCTGGCACCCTACCTGTACGATCATCACTTTGAAGGCAGGGCGATTCTGCCGGCGGCGGAGGCGCTCATCATCATGGCCAAAGCCGTTAAAATTCTTTATCCGGAAATTCATGTTTTGTGTTTGTCAGCGGCGCGCTTTCCGCGGTTTTTAGCGCTTATGCCGGACGCGAAAAAACAAACAATAATGATCAAGCTCAAAAAAGGTGAAAGCGATGTATCCGTCGCTCTTTTGACAGCCGTCAAGGCGAAGACTAATAAGATAAGCCGTATGATAGAGCACGCTTTTGTTGAATTCAATAATATTTCTGATTCCAAACCTGCACCGGTATCTTTTCGCGGCGCGGCAAAATTGAGCGGCGCGTGTATCAGCATCCCGTCTGAGACTATTTACCGGGAGCTTGTCGTGTTCGGCAAAGCATATCAGAACATAACAGGGGATCTCTCTGTTTCTTCGTCCGGCGCGCTGGGGTATCTTTCAGCAGGCGAGGCGCAAGCGGATGAGGAAACGCTCGGCTCGCCATTCCCTTTTGACGCGCTGATGCATATGGCCTGTGTTTGGGGGCAGCGTTTTGCCGATATGGTCGCCTTTCCAGTAGGCTTTGAAAAAAGAATAATTTATCAACAGACAAGAAAAGAGGGCGATTATCTGGGCCGTGTTGTGCCAAAGGCGACAAGCGAAAAGCGTCTGATTTTCGATGGTTGGATTTATGACGCAAATGGTGTATTGTGCGAAGAGATAACAGCTCTGGAAATGCGCGATGTGAGCGGCGGGCGATTGCGGCCGCCGCCTTGGATAAGCGGATAAGAGGATAACTTTATGATCAGGACACTGCTGGTATTTATTTTTGCCTATCTGGCTGGTTCCGTCAATTTCGCCATTATTTTTTTCTGGCTGATCGGCAGGAAAGACCCGCGCTTAAGTTACAGCGGCAACGCCGGCACGACCAACGTCTATCGCCAGGCGGGTATGGGCTGGGCGACGGTGATTTTTTTACTGGATCTCGGCCGGGCGATGGCGGTGGCGGTTGTCGCCTGTTATTATCTGAAGGTATCACTCCTGCCCTGGGCGGCCTTCTTTCTCATTTTGGGCAACAGCTTTCCCTGTTTTCACGGTTTTCGCGGCGGCAAGGGAGTGGCAAATTATCTGGGATACACGCTGCTTATTTCTCCCTGGGCGGCGGCTGCCTCCGCGGCGTCGTGGCTGGCGGCCTACGGTGTTTTCCGCGTAACCTTTATCGCTTCTTTTTTCATGGTCTTTATTCTGGCGGTCGGACAGGCTCATTACGGTTTTTGGAAGTTCGGCGCGGTGTCGGGGGCGCTGGCCTCGCTGATGTTGATTGTTTTTAATCACCGCGTAAATATCCGCAACTACCGCAAGCCGGCGCTGATTTCTCCGGAAGACAATGATGAAGAATCATTATAATATTTTCTCGTCTTTTTATTAAAAGATTTATATTGATGAATGGCCGCGTCCCGGACGGCGAGCACAAACTTATTGACGAATCAGCCGTCATCGGCTATATTCAGTCGCAAGTTAAATACAGCGCAATATTTCATCGTCTTTTTTAAAAATCTTACTTAAATATTGCCCGCATGTTTTTTAGATTTTGATAAAGGCCTTAAGCTTCAGGGCCGCTGGTAAATTTTTCTTTGCGGGTTAATTAAAGAGAATTCAACAATTAATTAGGGAGCGGAACAATGACAAGCAGCGAAGAAAAATGGCTGGAACAGCTTACCTCCATGGCCGCGTCCAGCAGCATGGTGGATTCTTCATTATACGCCAAGTACGACGTGAAACGAGGATTGCGCGATATCAAAGGCAAGGGCGTGCTTGCCGGCTTGACGCAGATTGGAGAAGTGCAGGCGCACACGCAGATTGGAGATAATGAATCCGATCTCGGGCCGGGGTGCCTGATTTACCGCGGTATCGATATTAACGAAATTGTTTCCGGCTTTATGGCTGACGGACACAGCGGTTTTGAAGAAACCTGCTATCTACTTCTTTTCGGGGAACTGCCGGATAAAGACGAACTGGAAAGATTTCAGAGACTGCTGAGCTCTTATAATTCTCTGCCGGATGATTTCGTGCATGATTCAATCCTCAAGCTTTCCAGCCGCGATATCATGAATGCCATCGCGCAGAGCATTCTTTCCATGTACGTTCTCGATGAACACGCGGAAGATATCAGCATTTCCAACGTGCTCAAGCAATGCCTTAAGCTCATCGCTGTTTTCCCCCTGCTGGTGGTTTACTGTTATCAGGCGCACGCTTACCGCTACGGCAACAAGAGCCTGGTGATTCACAGCCCGCAGCCCCATCTGTCCACCGCGGGTAATTTTTTGCATATGCTCAGGCATGACAGTCAATACACGCCACTGGAAGAACAGCTTCTGGATCTGGCGCTGGTGTTGCACGCGGAGCACGGCGGCGGCAACAATTCTTCTTTCACCGTGCACGTGGTCACTTCCAGCGGGACGGACACTTATTCGGCTATTGCCGCGGCGATGGGTTCTTTAAAAGGCCCCCGGCACGGCGGCGCCAATATAAAAGTTGTCCAGATGTTTGAAGACCTGAAAAAAAACATCGCCAACTGGGAGGATGAGCGCCAGATAGAGGATTATCTCATTAAGCTTTTGAAAAAAGAAGCGTTCGATCGCAGCGGGCTGATCTACGGCGTCGGCCACGCCGTATATTCGGTTTCCGATCCGCGCACGCTGATTTTGCGCGAATACGTGGCAAAACTTGCCGAGGAAAAAGGACTGAGTGATGAAATGCGGCTATACGAAAGGGTGGAAAAAATCGCGCCGGAAATAATCGGCCATGAACGAAAAATGTATAAAGGCGTCAGCGCGAATGTTGATTTTTATTCCGGGTTTCTTTATCGCCTGCTGGACATTCCACCGGAGCTGTATACACCGCTTTTTGCCATGTCCAGAATTGCCGGCTGGAGCGCGCACCGTATCGAAGAGCTGGCCAACGGCGGCAAAATAATCCGCCCGGCTTATAAAAGCGTTGCCCCGCGCCGTCATTATGTTCGTCTCAAGGACAGGCCGACAGCTGCTTGAATCAGCCACCTGCGGCCTTTTTGTTTCTAAAACATATCAAAAAATATGCTTCGCCCTCTGCCGACTGTCGCGGAGGGCATTTTTTTTAATTTTATTCTCCTGTCAGGCGATGCGCCTGTCAAGCGTTGCGGGACCCGGTTTGACAAACTTCCAATCATCGTTAAAATCATCTTATGAGAAACTTGAAGAAACAAGTGACGAAGATGATGCCTATTTATTTGATTATGTTGACTTTAATTGCAGCCTGCGACAACACACAGCTTGGGCAGGCGGAGGTGAAAAAACAGATGCAAACGAATGATAAAAACGTGAAATATGCCACGGCAGTGCTCGCCGGCGGTTGTTTCTGGTGCGTGGAAGCGGATTTGAAAAAACTTCCCGGCGTGAAAGATGTTCTTTCCGGATATGCCGGCGGTCAGGGGAAAAATCCGACTTACGAAAATTACACGCGACTGGGACATATTGAGGCGGTTGAGGTTTATTATGATCCCGGAGAAATAAGCTATGCAGATATCCTGGATTATTTCCTGCGACATATTGACCCCACCGATGAAGGGGGCCAGTTTGCCGATCGCGGCAGCGGCTACAGACCCGCGATTTTTTATCAAACAGAAGAAGAAAAAAATATTGCCCAAAAGCTGCTTGGCGAGCTTGATCAGTCCGGCAAATTTTCGCGTCCTGTCGCGGTGGCGCTTATGAAGCACACCGCTTTTTATCCGGCGGAGGAGTATCACCAAGATTACGCCGCGAAAAATCCCATGCATTATGGCGCTTATCGCGTCGGGTCCGGCCGTGAAGGGTTTTTACGTCAGACCTGGCCGGATAATGTCTGCCCTCTGCCACGCCGGCAAAAACAGGATCGGACAAAAGGCACTGGCAATTTGAAGAAGAAACTTTCGCTCTTGCAGTATGAAGTGACACAACTAGGCGGCACAGAGCCTCCTTTTGCCAATGAATATTTCGATAACAAGCGTGAAGGAATTTATGTGGATGTTGTTTCCGGCGAGCCGCTGTTTAGCTCACAAGACAAATATGATTCCGGCAGCGGCTGGCCCAGTTTCAGCAGGGTTCTGGAGCCGGCGAATATTGTGGAGCGGCAGGACAAATCTTTCGGCATGATCAGGACCGAGGTGCGCAGCAAAAAAGCCGATTCTCATTTAGGGCATCTTTTTCCGGACGGGCCGCAGCCCACAGGAATGCGCTACTGTGTAAATTCGGCGGCGTTGCGCTTTGTCGCCAAAGAAGATTTGGCGCGGGAAGGATACGGAGATTATTTGAAGCTTTTCGAAAAGAAATGAAAACAGCGCGGAACTTTCGCGTCGCCTATTTGTTTTCGGATATTATCCGGGAGGCGATTTCATTGACGCGGTCGATGGCGGACGGCAAATCGATTGTAAGCAATTGCCTGTCTTTCATCACGATTTTTCCGTCGATAATGCTCGTTTTGACATCCGCGCCGCGCGCGGCGTAAACCAATTGTGAATAGCAATTGTAAAGAGGCGTCAGATGGGGCTGCTTGGCATCCACAATGATAATATCAGCTTTTTTGCCTTTTTCGACGGAGCCGATCAGATGATCCATTTTCAGAAGTTGCGCGCCGCCTGCCGTCGCCATGTGTAAAACGGTCGCGGCGCTCATCACGGTGGGGTTTAATGACGTTACCTTGTGGATTTTTGCCGCGCTGTCCATTTCCCGAAACATATCCAGATCGTTATTGCTTGCCGCGCCGTCCGTGCCCAGCCCCACGGTTATGCCGCGCTCAAGCATTTGCGCGACGGGCGCCACGCCGGCGGCGAGCTTCATCGAGCTTTCCGGATTATGGGACACGCCGACTCCTTTGGCGGCCAATATTTCCATGTCTTTCTGGTCGGCCCAGTTGCAATGCACGGCGATCGTGCTTTCATCCAGGACGTCCAGATCGAATAAATGCCGGACGGGATTCTTGCCGTAGCGGTTTTCAATGATTTCCGTCTCATCCCTGTTTTCCAGAAGATGCAAAAGGTATAGAATGCCCGCTTCGCGCGCCGCCTTCTTGACATTGACCAGTGTGGTCGGAGAACAGGTGTACGGCGAGTGGCAAAAGAAAGCCGGGGTAATCATCGGCGCGCAACTTTGCCAGCGCTTAAGAAAGCGCTGCGCCGCCGCCATCATTTTTTCATATCTGGGATTGTCCGGCGTGGCGAAATCGGCAAATCCCTGCGCGACCACGGCGCGCATGCCGGCCTCCAGAGCGGCTTCCGCGACAACGGATTCAAAAAAATACGCGTCGCAAAAAGTTGTTGTGCCCGAGAAAATCATCTCCGCCAGAGCGAGTGTCGCTCCCGCCCGCACCATTTCTTTATCAACGAATTTCGCCTCCGCCGGAAAGATATGCCCAGTCAGCCATTCCATCAGCGGCAGATCGTCGGCCATGCCGCGAAAACAGACCATCGGCAGATGCGTGTGCGTGTTAATCAGACCGGGCAGCACGATACAGCCGGAAGCATCGATTGTTTCTTTAGGCATGCAGGCCGGAGCGCTTTTCTCGCCCGCTGATGTCACAAAGGAAACAACACCGTCTTTTATGCCGATAAAACAATTTTCAACAACACCCATGTCCGCGGACATCGTTACCAGCGTGCCGCCTCTGATTACTATATCCAGCTCTTCGCCTGCCATGGTCAAAAGATTTTTTCTCTGCTTTGACGTGTCCTTAAACAATTATGCCCCCGCGTTTTACGCAGAGGCATAAAAAAATTGACTTATGGGTTAAATCCGCGAATTTTATTTGACTTCAATGCTCGCCGTTTTGTTTCCGGAGAGGCTGCAGTTGGCCGTAACTTCAAAGGAATCGCCTTTGCCTGCCGGTATCTGATAAGCGTAGGAAAAAGTCGCGGGATCGGGCTGCTTATCGTAATTGTTCGTGCTGATCGTTATCCCGTTCTTTTTGATCACCACGGTGTTTATGTAATGAAAGGCAAAGGGAGTTTTGTGCGTGATGGTGACGGTCAGCGTTTGCGACTCCAGATTATAAGCCAGTTGCACATCTGACGGCGGATGGGCGTAAAGAACCTGCGCGTTGATGCAGACAGCCGCAAAAAATACCGCCAGCGCGGCAACGATAATGTTCTTCCTCATTTTAAAAACCTCCTTGGTTAATTAAGCTTTATTATTGATGAGTGTTTTACTTTAAAACCGCGAGAAAATCAACTATCGTTTATCTAGCAAGCGCATCATACAACGGGCCGTCATCAACGCAGGTTTTTTGCTGTCCCTGGTCATGCGGGACACAGACCTTAACCACGCCTTCGCACCTGCCGCCTTTATCATCCTGCGCGGTAAAACCGATATGATACACGCGCCCATTGGCCGTGCCGGAGCGCTCCGCTCTCACCTGCAGGGGGCTCAGCGTGGCATCGGGTGAGGTATCTCCATCCCCCAAACCGTTTACCGGTTCATCTTGTTTGATGTAATTGATTGTAGTGGTTACTTTGTCGCCATCGGGATCGGTAACCCCGCCAATCGTAATTTTCCTGTATTTATGATTCGGCGGCCAGAGACTATTGGGTGTGGCGGATGCCTGCGTGCAATCCGGCGGACGGTTTTCTTCTGCAACCACCGGAACAAAAAGCTGGATAATAAACGTCTCGCAGTTGTTCATTTCATCCAACTCAATGATTTCCTTATTCGCATCGGCGCAGCAGTGAATGTAGTATAAGCCCTGCTCCAGATTTTCCGGCACGGGAACTGACGCCTGATGCTTGCTGATTTCGTTGACTCCCAGAGGCGGCACGGCTCTCTGCGTCAAAAAAATATCATCCGGCGATATTTCTTTGTCTTTGCTCAGCCAACAGCGCGTAATGCTGGCGGGCGCGGGGATATTGCCGATATTTATTGTCGATTCTTCAAAAGGGATGGCAGTTCGTTGAAAAGGAATGCCGATCATCGGCGGGAAAAACTCATTGAGCATCAAGTCAGCGCCGCCCTTCCAGGTGACCAATATCGGCGGGCTTTGCGGTATCG
>DLNC01000029.1 GCA_002478265.1 Syntrophaceae bacterium UBA7520 | reverse complement strand
TGTTCCAATTGCTTGGAAAAATACCTCTTTATGGAAAAGCTTTTTAAGTTTTGAAGATGCTCGCTGGAGCCTTTTAGGTGATGCCGTGGTTGTTAGCTGGAGAGCAAAATATAATTTTTCTACAGATTACCAACATCTTCTAAGCCCCGGTCAGACCAGTGAAGAGTTGGAAATGATCAGCTATGGTTTACCCGGCATTCGAAAAGTTATTTTTAGGCCGGATTGGCCGGGAATAAATTGGCCTCCCGAATATCGAAGATTAGAAGAAGAGCCAATTGAAGTATGGTTTGAAAAAGACCGCAAAAAAGAAACCCTGAGTTACCTAGGAACCACCATCGGCCCCACCGCTCCCCCGGCCTTTACACCTTTGCAATTCAATCAACTGCTGCAGGAATACGTCTCTAAGTGCGTCACTTTAGGTTGGCTCAAAGACGCCACATTAACCCAGCAGTTAAATAATTATCTCACACAGAGCGCAACGGCAATCAAAGAAAACCGTCTGACCGATGCGCAGAATATCATTACGCAATTTATGAATGCCGTGCAAAACAGCAATCTCAGTCAGCGCACCACCGAAGCCCAGGGCCTGCTTTATTACAACGCCAGGTTTTTTTTGAACAAATTACGGCCGAAATCCCGCCGACCGTAGAAATATCCCCCAACAAGGCCGAGCACAACCTAAATGAGACACACACGACACAGGTCCGGGTCATGCAGGGCTACGTGCCCGTAAGCGGTTACCCGCTGACAGCCTGGGTGCTAACAGGGCCGCATGACCAGGGAAAGGGCAAAACCTGCATCGATGACGGCCCGCTTTATGATTCGCTCAAACCGTAAAAAAGATTGGGGAAAATGCCCAACAGAAAAAAATATTGACAGCATTATTTACTGTTTCTTTATAAACACTCACTAATCACAGTAAAAAGTTTTATAGATAAAAAAGAAATCAAATGATCGTTTAATGACTGGTGGCGGTGGAGTCTCGCAGGTGCGGCGTGCCACAGATCGGATAAGGTGAGGTAAAAAATAACGTTGAAAATAAAGAGTTGACGGCTTTTCGCGGTTTTGGTATTGTCCAGCCCCGTTGAGAAGACAACATAAAAAATATCAAAAAAGCGCGGATGCGGGATTTATTAATCCCGAAAAAATAAAAGATAAATCAAGAGAATAATTATGCTGACATTTGTGACAATCATACATGTTTTAGCCTGTTTCATACTTATTATGGTAGTTCTTTTGCAGGCGGGTAAAGGCGCTAATATGGGCGCGGCTTTCGGCGGTTCCAGCCAGACGGTTTTCGGCTCCTCAGGCGCGGGCACGTTTCTGGGCAAACTGACCGCCACCGTGGCGGTAGTTTTTATGCTCACTTCGTTATCGCTGGCCTATATGGCCACCAAAGGCAGCTCTTCCGTTGTGGAACGCGCGGGAGCTCCCGTAACTCAGCAGGAACCGATGCCGATGACGCTCCCGGATGCGACGCCCGCAACACCGGCGGTGCCGGACAAAAAATAATAACATCTCAAGCCGAAGTGGTGGAATTGGTAGACACGCCATCTTGAGGGGGTGGTGGGTTACACCCGTCCGGGTTCAAATCCCGGCTTCGGCACCATTTCTCTCACCATAAATATTTGCAGGTAATCAATCGTCAGGCGCGGGAGAAGACCGTAAGCCGAGTTCTGTTTCGCACTCTGGTTACCCGCGGCGCGACGATGATCATTCATCTGGGACGCAGGTTGCCCTGCGCCTCTAGCGACTCTACCCGAGAACATCGGACGGGCCGCCCTCAAGCGTTCTCCTATTTGGTCTTGCTCCGGATGGGGTTTACCATGCCTTTCCCGTCACCGGGAAAGCGGTGAGCTCTTACCTCGCCTTTTCACCCTTACCCCGCCAAAACGGGGCGGTATGTTTTCTGTGGCACTTTCCCTAGGGTCGCCCCCGGTCGCCGTTAGCGACCATCCTGCCCTGCGGAGCTCGGACTTTCCTCCGACAGATCAAGTCTGCCGGCGATCATCTGGTCTTCTCCGGCCTGAGTTGTAGTTTACACTTGATGGCAATTTGTTGCAAGCTGTCTTGTAGCCGCAGGCGTCTTGAGCCCCAAAAGAGTTGACATAAAACATTGTTCTTCCTATATTTCAAATATAAATTGTCAACCTCGATATGCAAACTAGGCAAAGGCATCGATTTTGATTGCGACCCATTTGCCCCGGAGATTTTCAGCGCTTGGCTTGTTTGGACACAAAGCAGAAACAGGAGAAGAAAAAATGAACATAAATTCAAGAAAGATCATCTGTCCGCTTTTAATCCTTTTCGTCATTGTCGCGGGCATTTTTCCGCTCTGGGGGTGCAAGAGCGCCAACAAACTAAATCCTCATGCTAACGCGCCCCAGGTGGTGGTTAATCCGGATACAATCCGCCTGGGTGTCGCCCATGTCATCGGCACAGAAATTGTTTTTGAAGGCGCCGGCTTTGAACCCGATGATTCCGTTTTTATCAGCCTGATCGGCCCCGATAATCTGCAGGTAACGATTGCCGATGGCAAGGTCTATCGCGATGGCACTTTTCAGGCCAAGGTTACCCCGCTTGCCAAGATCACCGGCCTTTTAAGGGCGAATATAACCGGCACCTATGGCGTGGATGGCACATACCATCAGATTCTGGTCATCACAAAGGACCCGCTCCCGCCGGGCGTGTATATCGCTCTCGCCAGCGGCATGATTTCGGACCAGCGGGCCGAAACAAAATTCACTATCAGAAAACCGGCGCTTAGAGACCGGATTAAAGACTGGCTCGGCGTAAAAATGGGCAAGATTCAGATTAAAAAGGATAATTACAGTTCCATCTGACGTAAAAAGAAAGAGCTCTAGAGGTGCGTAGATGACGGAAAACAAAATAAAACAAATCCTGATTAACGGACGCATGGTCGGCATTGTCGGCTGGGAGGAGGCACGGCAAAAAGTCTCTGATACACACAACAAAAAAGGCGAAGAGGATGTAAAAAAAGCGCTGCTTGCGGCGATTGCCAGCAAAAATTATATCCCCGCCGCCGCGCTGGATGATTACGGACAAGCCCTGCTGCGCGAATTTAAAAAAGAACAGGGACTACCGATAGAAGAAGAACCTCCCGCCGGACTGCGGATCGCCGTTTTAGGCGCGGGCTGCGCGCGCTGCGGCCAACTGGAGAACGATGTGCGGGAGCTGCTGGCGGAAATGAAAATAGCGGCCGACTTACAGCATATCACCGACGCAAAACAGATTGCCGCTTACGGAGTTATGGGCGCTCCCGCGCTGGTTATTAACAATAAGGTAGTCTCCGTGGGAGAAGTGCCGCCGAAGAGTAAAATCCGTCAATGGCTAATCGAAGCTTACCCACCACCCCTGAAATAAAGTTGACATCTTTTATAAATATAGTGCTGTTATTTCTGGCAGGTCGGACAAAAATAAGTTCCCCGCCCGGACTGTTTGATGCGCCGCACGGGCGAGCCGCAAAAGGGACAGGGACTTCCCGCTTTGCCGTAAACAGTAAGTTCGTGCTGATTATCGCCTTTCCGGCCGTATAAATCGCGCCAGTCGGAAATAGACGTGCCCCTTCTGGCAATCGCTTTCTTCAGGACGGATTTTGCCTGACGAATCATCTCTTGCCACTGCGCGTTTGTCAGTCGGCTTGCTTCTTTTTCCGGATGAATACCGCAGCGATGCAGAATCTCGCAGGCGTAAATGTTGCCGATGCCGCAAATAGCGTTTTGATCCATGAGCAAGGTTTTTATCTTGATTTTACGGCACCCGTGGCGCTGCACCAACTCTTGCAGGTCAAAATCGCCGAAAATCTCGGCGCCGGTATTTTCTGGACACTTCCGGGCCACTCTGACCGTGGCAAACCGGCGTGGATCGACCAAAAAGACTTCTTTTCCTTCCAGGCTCATCTGCCAACGGGCATAGCGGGGCACCGCTGGTTCTGTCTGATCCAAAAGTCTCCCTGTCATCCGCAGGTGAATAAGCAGATAATAGCCGCCGTCCAGCTCGATATTGACGATTTTGCCACAGCGTCGCACGTTCATCACCGTTTTTCCGCGTAAATTGCCGAGCGGCGACAATTTTTTATCGAATATTCTGGTTTTTATAATTTTTTTGCCGCTGATTTCCCGTTGCAACTGCCGGCACAGCGTTTCTACTTCAGGTAATTCGGGCATTTTTAATATCCTTTTTCTCTTCCGGACTGATTGTTGGAACTTTTGATCTGCTTGTTACTAGAAATAATTACCTTTGACCATCTGTTTTTTATTTAAAACCGGCTTCCACTGTCTTCATCGACCTAATTTAACCTACGTGCGCCGTAATGAAACGCGGTTTTCAAAAAAATTAACGCTCTCCATGGCGAAAAACGCCGGATGCTGGCGCTTGCCACGACTTGATAAGCGCGAAATTCATCCGCGCGGAGCGTTCATGCGCAAATTTTTTGTTCGAAACGGCGTTTCTGCCGCGCGCCCAGCCCAAAAATTCCTCATTCAAGCCGCGAGACAACCTCTTAACCCGTACTTTTGCACAGTGACGGCGCGCAAAGACGTTGATTTAGCGACGACACGCGCCGATTTTTGCCGAATTCATCATCAACGCGTGGAAAAAATCGCCGTGCCGCTCCATCATCACGCTCAAAACGGCATATTCGTGCCGCGGAAAATGTCGCGAAAGACAAATCGACACGATGAAAATGAGGAAACGCGCGCGCGTCATGAACCAGATCAGAGCAGTTTTTTAAAAAAATTTTTCATTTTTTGAAAAAAAATGTTGACAAATTTTTTTATTTGCTTACATTCAGAAATTAAGTTTGAAAATTTTTTTGCAAGGAAAAAATTTTTGGAGGACGCAACAGTCCGGAAGGAGAAAAAGATGGAAAACGAGACCCTGTTCACTGAGGAGGCCGAGCCTCCTGGTCGCAAGACCGGTCTTGTTAAAATGGAAAATGAAGTGATCGACTTTTCTTCGCTGGTCGCAGCCGCTCCGCAGACGCAGACAGTGAAACAAAAGTCCGACAGAATTTTATTTCCTTTTAAAGATTCCGCACGCTCCCGACTCTTCCGCAAAAAATATTATCCCGACATCACCCGCTTCGAATGGTTCGACTGGCACTGGCAATTGCGCCATGCCATACGCGATGTGCAAACACTTTCACGCATGCTTGTTCTTTCTGACAGCGAGCGGCAGGCCATGCTGCATCATGCCGGTTCATTGCCCGTTTCGATTACACCCTATTACGCAAGTCTTCTGAATTACAGGGATTCTTCCTCTCCTTTGCGCCGCTGCGTCGTGCCGGTAATGGATGAATGTCTGCACACCGCGGGCGAAGAAGAAGATCCGCTCAATGAAGACGCGGATTCACCCGTGCCTGGAATCGTGCACCGCTATCCGGATCGCGTTCTTTTTTTAGTCACTGATTCCTGCTCAACCTACTGCCGTTACTGCACTCGCTCGCGCATCATCGAGCGCAGTAATCAGCATCTGATCGATCTTGATAAGTGGGAGCGCGCGATATCCTATATTGAAAACAACACAAACATCAGAGACGTTCTGCTTTCCGGCGGCGATCCTCTTACTTTGTCCGACAACAAACTCGAATGGCTTTTAGGGCGCCTGCACAAGATTCGTCACGTGGAATTGCTGCGCATCGGCACCAAAGTCCCGGTTGTCCTGCCGCAGCGCATCACCCCGGCGCTTACCGCCATTCTGAGAAAATACCACCCCCTGTGGATGAGCATTCATATCACCCATCCCGATGAACTGACACCCGAGATGAGCGCCGCCTGCATCCGGCTGGCCGACGCGGGAATCCCGCTGGGCAGTCAAACGGTGCTTCTGTCCGGCATCAATGATGATGTCGAAACCATGACCAGACTGGTGCACGGACAACTGCAAATCAGAGTGCGACCTTATTATCTGTATCAGTGTGATCCTATTCCCGGCTCGTCCCACTTCCGCACGCCGATCAGCAAAGGTCTTGAAATCATTCAAGGATTGCGTGGTTACACCACGGGTTACGCCGTTCCTACATATGTTGTAGACGCGCCTGGCGGAGGCGGAAAAATTCCGCTGCTTCCCGAATACGCCATCGGTTGGGACAAGGGTGATTTGCTCCTGCGCAATTATGAGGGTAACATCTTCCGCTATCCGGACAATCACGCCGAGCAGAAAGATATCCATTAATAATGGTGAAACAGCGCGAGGGAGGGTTCTTCTTTCCTTATTATATATGGCTGCAAAGAGAATAAAGGTCGGCCTGACGTATGATTTACGCGACGACTACCTAAAAGAAGGATACTCCCCCGAAGAAATCGCCGAATTCGACTTCCCCGGTACTATTGACGCGTTGGAAAAAGTTATCCTGGAACTCGGCTTTCAGCCGGAGAGGATAGGCAATGTCAAAGCGCTTATACGACGTGTTGCGGCGGGAGAGCGCTGGGATCTTGTCTTCAACATCGCGGAAGGTATGTACGGATTCGGACGCGAAGCGCAGGTTCCCGCCATTTTGGACGCCTATAACATTCCTTATACCTTTTCCGACCCGCTGGCGCTCACTCTCACCCTGCATAAGGGCATTACCAAGCATATTATCCGTGATTTAAAAATTCCCACGCCTGACTTCTTTGTTGTTGAATTCCTTGATGATTTAGACCGGGTTCGTCTGCCTTACCCTCTTTTTGCAAAACCTGTCGCCGAAGGAACAGGAAAAGGGATAAACTCCTCTTCAAAGATTAACACCCAACAGGAACTCCGGCAAGTCTGCCCGCATCTCTTAAAAACGTATAATCAGCCGGTGCTTCTGGAAACGTATCTGCCGGGCAGAGAATTCACCGTGGGCATACTGGGGTCGGGCAAGGAGGCGCGCGCGCTGGGGGCGATGGAAATTATTCTCAACCCGGAAGCGGAGAAAAACGCCTACTCCTATGAAAATAAGGAACGCTGTGAAGAATTGGTGCAATACGCGCTGGCCGATGACGAGGAGGCGCGCCGCGCGATGGACGTCGCGCTTATGGCCTGGCGCGGGCTGAATCTCAGGGATGCCGGGCGCGTCGACCTGCGTTCTGACGCGGCGGGCGTGCCCAATTTCATGGAAGTCAACCCTCTTTCGGGGTTGCACCCCCACCATTCGGACCTACCGATACTTTGCACCAAGCTGGGCATAAGCTATCATGAACTGATCAGCTCAATAATGCAGTCCGCCCTGCGACGAGCAGGCAGCTGAGCGTTTCTTTGGTTTACAATGAAAAAAGTGGTCATTCTACATAGTGATATTGCCGCGGACGCGCCGGAAGACGAACTGGATTGCCTACGGCAGGCCGAAGCCATCGCCGCCGCCGCACAAAAACATCATTACGAGCCGGTGCTTCTGCCGATCGCGCTGGATTTAAATTCAACCGGCGCGAAGCTGCGCGCCCTGAAACCGTCCGTTGTTTTTAATATTGTGGAAACTATAGCCGGCCGGGGCTCGCTTATCCATCTTGCCTGCGCTTTGCTCGATTACCTGCAAATTCCTTATACCGGCTGTCCTACGGAGGCGATGTTTATCTCCTCCAATAAGCCGCTGGCTAAAAAAATGATGCGCCGCGCCGGCATTGCCACGCCGGACTGGCTGGAACAAGACGGATCTTTATTTCAGGAAACAAAAGCCGAACAATATATAATCAAGTCCACCTGGGAACACGCCTCCATCGGCCTGGATGAAACGTCGCTTATCAAGCGTACAAGCGACGCGGAAATGCTGGCTCAGATGAAGAGTCGCCGGGCAAAATTAGGCGGCTCTTGTTTTGCCGAGGCTTTCATTGACGGTCGTGAATTCAATGTCGGGCTGATCGCGGAAAAAGGCCGCGCGCGGGTTCTGCCCATAGCGGAAATGCTTTTCCGCGATTACGCGCCGGACAAACCGAAGCTGGTGGACTATCGCGCAAAATGGGCGGCGGATTCGTTTGAGTATAACAACACCATCAGAAAATTTGCTTTCGCCCCCGCGGAGAAACCGTTAATGGATTCCCTGCGGGAGATATCCCTGCGCTGCTGGGAACTCTTCGGCTTGCGCGGGTACGCGCGGGTTGATTTCCGCGTGGATAGCGGCAACAAACCATGGGTGCTGGAAATCAACGCTAACCCCTGCATCTCACCGGACGCTGGTTTTGCCGCGGCGCTTACGGAAGCGGGAATCGAATATCATGAAGCCATCGGGTTGATTTTAGAAGACGCGATGAAATAATATGAAGGAGTAGTATTTGTCGTGCTAAAAACGGTTGTTTTTCTTTTCTTTTCTAATTTGTTTATGACTTTCGCCTGGTACGGACATTTGAAAAATCTCAATAACAAACCGCTGATGTTTGTGATCGTTTTCAGCTGGGGGATAGCGTTTTTTGAGTACGTGCTGCAGGTCCCCGCCAACAGAATCGGCTTTCAGTATTATAGTCTTTGCCAGCTGAAAATTATCCAGGAAGTGATCACCATGATCGTTTTCGCCGCTTTCGCCGTGTTATATATGAAACAGCCCGTGCGCGCGAATTTCCTCTGGGCGGGACTTTGCCTGGTCGGGGCAGTATACTTCATGTTTCGTGACGGACTGCCGCAACATTAAAAAACATGGAAGAAATTAAATACAGAAGGCGGATAAAACCGACGGATGTCGCAGCGATTGAAGAAATTGTCCGCGCGAGCGGTTTTTTTTCCACGGCGGAAACAGAAATCGCCGTGGAACTGGCGCAAGAGAAACTTGAGCTTGGCTCTGATAGCTCCTATGAGTTTCTCTTTGCCGAAGATGCCGGCCGCGTCATCGGCTATGCCTGCTGGGGGCTTATTCCGGCGACCATGGGCAGCTATGATATCTACTGGATAGCCATCCAGCCCCAATTGCGAGGCAGGGGCATAGGCAAAAAACTGCTGACAGAAACGGAAAAAATAATCTTTGAAGCGGGCGGACGGCAGATTTATGTCGACACGTCTTCGCGTCAGCAATATGAACCGACACGCATTTTCTATGAAAAATGTGGTTATCATCAGGGAGCGCTGCTCAAAGATTTTTACGCTCCCGGCGACGGCAAAATTATTTACGTCAAAATCCTCAAATAACCGCTAACATGCGCGTTTGTTGATCGTCCGGACGATTTTAATCCTTGCAATTTTCCCCGTAATTGGCTAGAGGGCAGCCAATTTCTAGAAACGTTTGCGAACATTGACAGGAGGTTTTTCTCATGCGCTTGTTTCCTAGGGAGGAGAATTTTTTTGAGTTCTTTGAAGAGCTGGCCGACAAAATTGCCGAAGGCGGGCAGCTTTTTCTGGAAATGACCCAAAAAAAGGATTATTCCGAAACCATTGTCACCAAACTGAAACAGATCGAACACGAAGCCGACGGCATCACCCACAAAACCTACGAAAAAATGCACAAAACTTTCCTCACGCCGATTGACCGCGAGGATATCTACGCGCTGGTCAATAAAATGGACAGCATTATGGATGTCATAGAGGCCACGGCCGTGCGGATTTACCTATATAAAGTAAAAAATCCCTCCGATAAAATAATAATCCAGGCGCGCATTCTCAATGAAGCGATAAAGAAACTCAAAAGCATCGTTCATTCCATGCGGAACATGAAAAATTCCGAAATGATTCTTGACGGCTGCGTGGAAGTCAACACGCTGGAAAACGAAGGTGACATCGCCATCAGAACCATCATGGCCGAGCTTTTCGCGCAGGAAAAGGATCCCATTGAGCTGGTCAAATGGAAAGACATCTATCAGCTTTTGGAAGAGGCGATTGACGTTTGTGAAGATGTTTCCAACATTGTGGAAGGGATTGTCCTGAAACATGCTTGAGTCGGTAACTTTTGTTTTTCTTCTCGTGTTTATCGCCTTAATGTTTGATTTTCTCAACGGTTTTCATGACGCCGCCAATTCCATCTCCACTGTTGTTTCCACCCGCGTGCTTTCCCCGAAATTTGCTGTTATCTGGGCGGCTTTTTTCAATTTTTCCGCGGTTTTTTTTGTGGGAACGGCGGTCGCGCATACCGTGGGAAAAGGCATCATCCAGATTGATGTCGCCGATAATCTGGTTATCTTCTCCGCCCTGGGGGGCGCGATTATCTGGAACATCATCACCTGGTATTACGGCCTGCCCAGCAGTTCATCTCATGCCCTGATTGGCGGACTGATCGGTGCGGCTGTTTCCAAGGCAGGTGTCTCAACGCTGGTGTGGTCGGGCATCACTAAGACAACATTATTTATTGTTGTTTCTCCAGCCGTCGGCATGATCTTGGGATTTACCTTCATGGTTATTTCCATGAATCTGTGCCGCAACTCGAACATCGCCAAGACCGACAAGATTTTCCGCAAATTACAGCTTTTTTCCGCCGCTGTCTATTCGCTGGGGCACGGCATGAACGACGCGCAGAAAACAATGGGTATTATCGCCATGGCGCTCTTCAGCAAGGGTTTTCTGGGCGATACATTCCACATCCCGGTGTGGGTAATTATCGCCAGCTACTCGGTTATTTCGCTGGGCACAATGTTTGGCGGCTGGCGCATCGTAAAAACCATGGGCACGAAAATTACCAAACTGCAACCCATCGGCGGCTTTAGCGCGGAAACGGCCGCCGCTTGTTCCATTATCGGCGCGACCGTGGGCGGCATTCCCGTCAGCACAACGCATACCATCGCGGGGGCGATTGTCGGCGTGGGCGCGAGCAAAAGATTATCCGCCGTGCGCTGGGGCGTGGCCGGCAATATCATCTGGGCATGGATTCTGACCATTCCCATGTCCGCGATAATTTCTTCGCTTATATATTTTGCCGTCAAAATTCTTATCCTGTAGTCGCTTTGCCCAGAGAAATTAGTATTGATAATTTTCTTTTTTTAACTTAAATGATTTCTGCGTCCGGTAATTATAAGATTTAGCTGCTTTTTTCACGCGGCGCAAGCCAAAGGGAGACACAAAATATATGGCGGTGAAAGCTCTGCCCTTTACCAAAAAACAAATAGAAAAAATAATAGAAAAGTTCCCCACGCCTTTTCATCTGTACGATGAAAAGGCTATCAGAGAAAACGCCCGCGATTTTAAACAGAGTTTTTCCTGGAACGAAGGCTTTAAAGAGTTTTTCGCCGTGAAGGCAGCGCCTAACCCTTATCTGATGAAAATCCTGAGCAAAGAAGGATTCGGCGCCGATTGCAGTTCCCTGCCGGAGCTTCTTCTGGCCGAAAAGACCGGTATCACCGGCGAGGAAATCATGTTTTCTTCCAATGATACGCCGGCGGAGGAATTTGTCAAAGCCAGGCAGATGGGCGCGATAATTAATCTTGACGACATATCGCACATTGCGTTTCTGGAGACACATGCCGGTTTGCCGGAGTTGATTTGCATGCGTTACAATCCGGGGCCGCTGAAAAAAGGCAATGTCATCATCGGGCATCCGGAAGAGGCGAAATACGGCTTCACGCGCGAGCAGTTATTCGCGGGATATAAAATATGCAGGGATAAAGGAGTGCGGCGTTTCGGCATTCACGCCATGGTCGCCTCCAACGAGCTTGACGCCAATTACTTTGTAGAAACAGCCCAGATTCTTTTTGAGCTGGTGGCGGAAATATCCCGGAAGCTTAAAATCCGCTTCGAATTCGTCAACCTCAGCGGCGGCGTGGGCATTCCTTACCTGCCGGAGCAGGAGCGCATTGATCTGGCCGCGATGAGCCGCGGCGTCAAAAGCAAATATGAGGAAATTATCGTGGCCGGCGGCGTGGGCCCGCTTAAAATATTCACCGAGTGCGGCCGCTATATTACCGGGCCCTATGGCTATCTGGTCTCCCGCGTCCTGCACATTAAAGACACTTACAAGAAATTCGCGGGGCTTGACGCCAGTATGGCCAACTTAATGCGTCCGGCCATTTACGGCGCTTATCACCACATCACGGTTGTGGGCAAAGAACATAAACCACACAATATTGCCTATGATGTCACCGGTTCTCTTTGTGAAAATAACGACAAATTCGCCATCGACCGTCTGCTGCCGGAGCTGGAGCCCGGGGATATCGTCGTCATCCATGACACCGGCGCTCATGGTCACGCCATGGGTTTCAATTACAACGGCAAACTGCGTTCCGCGGAATTATTGCTGAGAGATGACGGCTCTGTTATGCAGATAAGGCGCGCTGAAACAGTAGATGATTATTTCGCCACGCTGGATTTAGCGGGGCTAGCTGAATTCAAAATCTAAAAATTAAATTTCGGCAATCAGGGCAGGCGTGACTTTTTGCCGGTGAGCTTTTCGATGGCCACGCCGACAATCATTGTCTTTTGGATGATTTCTTCCGGGTAGTTATAACTGCCGGCGCCGGCGTATTTTCCCATCAACTTGTTGAGTACTTTAACTTTCTGCGCAGCGTCAGTCACAAAAAAGGCGCGGCCGTAACCGATGACACTCAGATATTTCATTCCCCAGTCACAGGGATTTTTACCCGCGATAATCTCGGTATCCACGTCCATTTGAAAACAGACATTTGTGTTGCTGCGCAGAATATCGATTTTCTTTCCCCGGCGCGCGCAGTGGAAATAAAGATGATCGCCCGCTACAACAAAGTTAACCGGCACAATATACGGCTTTGCGCCATCCACCATGGCCACGCGGCAGATCTGCGCCCGGCATATGATATCGGCAATTTCCGCGGAATTGGTAATTCCTTTTTCCCCGCGATTCATCGTCATGGGCGCAGCATAAAGCCAAACATCAAATATTGCAATATTCTCGCCGCTTATGTTATTAAATAAATCCGTGTTCGGTTGACAGGCACCGCTTCTGGCAACTTTACAAGAGGGTTAGATGAAAGAATTTGATAAGTCGATAATCAATGATTTTCGACATGGTATCGCTCTGGCGCTTCTTGCGCTTTTCGCCATTTTCTTCTTTTGGTCAAATCTGGAAAGGCTCGAATATGGATTATATGATTTGGGCTCGCGCCTGCGGGCTAAGCCCGCTTCTTCCGCGGTGAGTATCATTGCCATTGACGACAGAAGCATTGCCGATTTCGGGCCCTGGCCCTGGCCCCGTTCCTATGTCGCCTTTATGATTGACATGCTCGACGCTTACGGGGCCAGGGTGATCGGCCTGGATCTTATTTACGCCGGCAAAGATATGAACCACGGCCTCAGGGAAGTCACCAACATAATTAAAACCATTGAAAATAATCCGCAATATTCCCGCAAAAATATCAGCACGATAATTTTGCTCTCCGCGCTCAAGGATGCGGAACAGCGGCTGGATAACGACGCTATTCTGGCCAACTCCCTCGCCACGAGTAAAAAGGTGCTGCTGCCCGTGCTTTTCGATCTGAATAGTCAGAAAAAAAATGATGCTGTAAAAAGCCTGCCTGATTACCTCGCGGGCAATTCACTTTTCCCTTATCCGCAAGATAAAAGTATTACCGCTTCAGCCATTACCGCACCCATAGAGCCTTTCGCGCGCGAGGCTTCGCGCCTGGGGCATATAAATATTATTCCGGAAAGAGACAACGTGGTGCGCGGCGAGCGGCTCTTTATCAGATACCAAAACAGAATATTTCCAGCGTTTGCCCTGCAGGCCGCGCTGGCTTATCTGAATATGGATTTGCCGGATATTAACTTCGGCAAGACAATTGACGTGGGAGCGAAAAAAATCCCCCTGATCAATGGTAACATGCATATCGCCTTCAAGCGCGATATTCCTTATTATGAATTTATCGATGTCATTAATAAAAAAATACCCGCGGAATCTTTCCGCGATAAAATTGTCATCATCGCGCCGAGCACCGCCGCCCTGGGCGAATTGCAGGAAACGCCCGTTGCCTACAATGTTCCCTCGGTGAAAATTACCGCCAACGTTATCGATAATATCTTAAGTGACGATTATGTCGTACGGCCGGACTGGGCGGCGGCTTTGGAACTGGCGATGATTTTCTGCTTCGGACTTTATGTCGCGCTGATTATTCCGCGCCTGACGGCTTTTGTCGGCGGAATAACAACATTAGCCATTGCCGCGGCGTGGATCGGCGCCAGTCTGTATCTGTTTGCGGCTTACGGCTACTGGATTAAGGCAGTTTATCCGGCTTTTGTCCTGCTGATGAGTTTCATTATCATCGTCTCCAAAAGATATGAGGTTGCCCCAAAAACCTGATAAATGCTTCGACTTTTTTCTGGCTCTCGGCTTTGCACTGTGATAAAGCCGTGGCAAATTTGCTCATTTTTGCTGCTTTTCTCACGCCCAGCGGTAAAAGCATGGTGATGATTGGTGAAAAATAACCGGCCCATAGGAGTGTTTGATTCCGGCATCGGCGGACTGACCGTGGTGCGTTCATTGATGGAACGCCTGCCTTTTGAAAACATTGTTTACTTCGGAGACACCGCGCGCGTTCCCTACGGCATCAAATCTGTGGAAACAATTAACCGCTACGCCTCTCAAATCACGGATTTCCTCTTAAAGAAAGACGTCAAGCTGCTGATTGTCGCCTGCAACACGATGGCGGCGGTGGCTTTTCAGGCAATCAAGGATATCTCCACCGTGCCGGTGCTGGAAGTCATCGACGCCAGCGCACGCAATGCTGTGGAGCAAAGCCGCGTGAAATCCATCGGCGTTATCGGCACGCCGGCCACCATCAACTCCAACGCTTACGCCCGCGCTATCCGCCTGCTGGACAATAAAGTAAGAATATTTTCGCAGGCCTGCCCGCTTTTCGTGCCGCTGGTGGAGGAAGGACTGCTGGACCATCGGGCAACAAAACTGATTGCGAAAGAATATTTAAAGCCGCTGCTGGCCGAAAAAATCGATACGCTGGTGCTGGGGTGCACGCACTATCCTTTGCTCAAACCGCTGCTGCAAGAAATTGTCGGAAACCGGATCAAGCTGATCGATTCGGCCCAAGCCATGGCCGGCATCGCCGCGGATTTGATAGAAAAACAAAAAATCGGCAATCAAGGCAGTGAAGAACCTGACTACGTTTTTTACGTGAGTGATGTGCCGTACCGTTTTCAGGCTATTGGAGAAAAGTTTCTGGGGCGCAAATTCGGCCGCGTGGAAGTGGCAAACCTTTAATCCTGGCGCGAGGAATTTCATCTTTATGAAAATATTACTGGCCGGTTATAATATTGATTACGAACTGCTGCGCGAACTGAAAGAGAAAAGCGGCATCAGCGAAGATTTAACCCCGGAAACAATTTCCGCGGCCTACGCGCGCATCAGCCGCAGCCCCAAACCGGTTGACGAACTGCGCCTTGTTGCCCGCGCCGAGGTGGAAAAAGCGCGCCAGTCCAACCGCAATATCGTTTTTGAAATGGGACACAGCTCGATTGCCGAACACGCAGTTTTCAATATCGACGTGCTCGGTGTCTCGCGCCTGCTGGTCGAAGAAATTGAAAAATTCCGCCTATGTTCCTTTACGGAAAAATCACAGCGCTATGTTCTGTTTGACAAGGATTTTATTCTGCCGGACGAAATCGGGCAGGCTGGCCTCACCAGTCTTTTTGCCGAAACAATCGCAGCGCAAAACGATTATTATCAACAGCTTTATCAACAGCTTCGCCCGTTTGTTTTTGAACAAAACAAGGAACTTGCCAATGATCCCGCCAATAAATCCATACTGGAGGGCTGGGCCAAGGAAGACGCGCGATATGTGATTTCTCTGGCGACCCAAACCCAGTTGGGCATGACCATCAACGCCCGCAATCTGGAACTGATGCTCAGAAGACTGGCCGCGCTACCTCTGGCCGAAGCGCATGAATACAGTGAAAAATTATATGACGCGACGAAAGACATCGCCCCGTCCCTCATCCGCTATACGCGAGCGACGGATTACGATAAACTCACCAGAAAAAATCTCGGGCAAAAAGCTGGGTTGATTTTTCCCCACGCCGCGCGAATCAACAAACAAAAAAAACAATCAGACGTAAATCTCCTGCACGCGACAGCGGATGCCGACACTATAATTGCCGCGGCGCTGCTTTTCTCCGCTTCCGATAACGATTACGCGCGCTGCCTGAAATTGGCCAAAAAACTGCCGCCTAAAGAAAAGAGAAGTCTTTTCCATACGGCTTTCGCACTCATGCAGCCGCATGACGCGGCGCTGCGCGAACTGGAAAATGTTGATCTGCATTTTGAGCTCATTGTCAGCTCCAGTTGTTTTGCCCAGTTGAAAAGGCACCGGATGGCGACAATCATCACTCAGGATTATGATCCCACGCTGGGCGTCACCGTTCCTCCTTCGGTGCGGAAGATCGGCCAGCAGAAAAAATTTCTGGAAATCATCCGGCAGAGCGAAAAAGCGTATGAGCAGATACGGAAAAAATCATCACTGGCCGCCGCTTACGTTCTGACCAACGCACACCGTAAACGAGCGCTGATGAAACTCAACGCGCGCGAAATGTATCACCTGTCGCGCCTGCGCGCGGATTCTCACGCGCAGTGGGATATTAGAAAACTCACCGAAGACATGCTTAAGGAAGCGAAAAAGATTATGCCTTTGACGCTTGCGCTAGCCTGCGGCAAAGATGCCTTCGCGGCGCTTTACCAAAAGACTTTCGCGCGCGGATGACATAAACCGCCAAATATCATTTTCATGACCGATAAAAATAATTTTCCCGTTCTTCTGGCCGTAACACTAAGCGCGTTTCTCACGCCGTTTATGGGCTCGGCGCTCAATGTCGCGCTTCCTTTGATCGGCAAAGAATTTTCCATGACCGCGCTGGCTTTAAGCTGGGTGGCTTCTTCTTTTTTGCTGGCCGCCGCGATCACATTGGTTCCCGTGGGCAGACTGTCCGATATTTACGGGCGCAGAAGGATATTTCTTTATGGCGCGCTTGTCTTTACCGTTTCCTCCTCTTTGTGCATCTGGTCGCCCAATGCCGACATGCTGATCTTTTTGCGCGTCTTTCAGGGCATCGGCGGAGCGATGATTTTCAGCACCGGCACGGCGCTTTTGATTTCCGACTACCCGGTAAACAAGCGCGGCAGAATTCTGGGGATTAATCTGGCCGCGGTTTACACTGGCCTCACTTTCGGGCCCTTCGCGGGCGGCCTGCTCACCGAGCATTTCGGCTGGCGCTACGTTTTTCTTTTTTCCGCTCTTTTGGGCGTAATCATCACCCTGATTATGGCGCGGATTGCAGGGCAGGAAAGGCCCACCGCCAAAGGCGAATCTTTTGATTTTACCGGTTCGGTTTTATACGGTATGTCCCTTTTTGCTGTTATGTACGGTTTCTCGCTGCTGCCCGCCTCCACGGCCGCGGTGTTTATCATTCTGGGTATTATCTGTCTGATCGGTTTTATCACGCGTCAGTTGAACATTCCCTATCCGTTACTAGATATTCATCTTTTTTTGGATAATCGAGTTTTTGCCTTTTCCAATCTGGCGGCGCTGATCAATTACTGCGCTACGTTCGCGGTGACTTTTTTGCTGAGTATTTATCTGCAGCAGGTAAAAATGCTCTCGCCCGCGCAGGCCGGTTTTGTTTTGGTCGCGGAGCCTATCGTTCTGGCCGTTTGTTCTCCTTTTGCCGGCAGGCTTTCCGACCGCTTTGAGCCGCAGCTGATCGCTTCTATCGGCATGGCGCTTACCGTTATCGGCCTGTGCCTGCTACTTTTTATCGCGCCGGAAACTTCCCTCAGCTACATTATCGCCTGCTTGATTCTGCTGGGCGTGGGCTTCGCGCTTTTTTCATCGCCGAATGTGAACGCCACAATGAGCGCCGTGGGTAATAAGTTTTACGGCGTCGCTTCCGCGACGCTGGCCACCATGCGCATCACCGGCCAGATGTTTTCCATGGGCATTACCATGCTTGTTTTTGCTTTCATTTTAGGGCAGCATGCAATAGCCGACGCGGAAGATCTGCTGCTGATTAAAAGCGCGCGGATAATTTATTTAATTCTGGCCTTCATCTGCGTATGCGGCGTATTTTTTTCCGCGACGCGCGGCAAGGTGCATAAATGAAAGCAAATATAACCTCGCTGATTATTGGTCTTTCCGCCGGAATTTTCGGCGGTCTGGTCGGCCTCGGCGGCGGTCTGATTATGATTCCGCTGATGTGCATTTTTCTGCAACTAGGCCAACATAAAGCGCACGGCACAAGCCTGGTGGCCCTGGTTTTTACGGGAATCAGCGGCGCGATTATTTATGGTATAAATGGCTCCGTGGATTACAAGGCGGCCGCGGCGCTGGCCGCCACCGCGATTTTTACCGCGCATTTCGGCGCGCGCTACGCGCATTCCATAGCGGAATGGCGGTTAAAAAAATATTTCGGCTTTTTTTTAATTTTCGTTTCTCTTCTTTTATTGCTTAAGCCGCATTTGCCAGCCGTTGCTGTTTTTACCTCGTTTTGGCCGCAAATAATCATTTTATTGCTCGCGGGCGCCGCCACCGGCTTTCTCTCCGGCATGATGGGTGTGGGCGGCGGCACGATTATGGTACCGGTAATGGTTTTGCTTGCCGGATTCAGCCAGCATCTGGCGCAGGGAACATCGCTTCTGGTCATGGTTCCGGCCGGCGCCGTCGGCGCGTTTACCCACTGGAAACTGGGCAATGTGCAAAGCGATATTCTTTACGGCCTGATTCCGGGAATTCTTATCGGAGCTTATCTGGGTGGAGCATTCGCTCATTTCCTCAGCGACAGCGCGCTGCGGCTTGTTTTTATTGTAATTTTGATTGTTTTAGGTCTGCGCTACGCGCAGGTCCGTTCGCCTGAATAAAAACACGTATGATCCGACGGTGCGCACAAAAGGATTTTGCGGAAATTCTGGCCATTATCAATGACGCGGCTCAAGCTTACGAAGGCGTTATCCCCGCCGACTGCTGGCGTGAGCCCTACATGACCGCCGAATATCTGTGCCACGAAATAGATGACGGTGTTGATTTTTGGGGATGGGAAGAAAAAGGAAACCTTGCCGGCGTAATGGGCATTCAGGACAAAGGCGATGTTACGCTTATCCGCCACGCTTACGTCCGGACGATTTTGCGCAATCAAGGCATCGGCACAAAACTGCTGCAAAAGCTGCAAACCATGACCGAAAAAACTATTCTTATCGGCACCTGGGCGGCGGCGGACTGGGCGGTATCTTTTTATGAAAAAAACGGCTACCGGCTGGTATCAACGGAAGAAAAAGATCGTCTGCTGAAAAAATATTGGAAGATTCCTGCCCGCCAGATCGAAACGTCGGTGGTGCTGCGCCGCGAAAAGGAAACGTAACGCTCTATTCTCCCTTTTAACGCACGGCCGTTTTTCTTTTCATTTTGTTATCGGGCGTCTGTTCAAGGGCCAGATACGGCGACCAGCGGGCATCCAGACCAGCGGGGGGAACATTTTCATATTCCCGGCAAAACATCACCCAGATCTGTTCAAGCGCTGCGCGCAGAGCAGCTTGAGCTTCCGGGGTAAAGTCCGCGGCCCCTTTTAAAAATTCATCTAAAAAAACATCGCGGTAACCTTCCATTTTATAAGGCGGTTCCGATTCACCCCGGCGCAGCGTGCCGAAGAATTTTTGCGCCTCGGCGCGCGATAGGGGCGCAAATGAAGGCTCCAGCTGCAACACATGGCGCGCCCAGCGGTTAAACAAGAACGGATAAATTTTTTCAGAGGAAATATCTTGCTTTTTTTCAAGGGGAGCAAGGCGTGTCAGCATTTCATCAAGAGCCTCTACTTGCTCAAGTAGTGTTTGCGTTTTTCGTAAATCGTCGAGACATTCAAAATGCCGGTATCGCGGCGCCGCTGCCTGAACATCATAATACAGCGGATGCGTGAACAATAATCCTTCCAGCGCTTCGCTCCAGGGGCTTCCCCAGAAATCAACGCCCTTGCCGATTCGTCTCACCCAGCTTTGGCTGTGCCAGCGTTTGCAGCGCCATTGCAATTTCACCGCTAAGCCGAAACCGACGCGGAAAATCGTCTGCAGAGAATATCGATAAAGCAAAGCGGCGGCCCCATCGGGGTCTTGCCCGCAGACATCCTGCACGGCGACATGCAAATAGCCTGCCGCCTGCCGGCCGATGCGACGAAGATCGTCGTAATCGCCAATTGTCGAAAACGACGCGGCGGCAATCAGTGTGTTGCATAAGGCCGCAAATTCCACGCGCAGACGATCAATCTGCAAAGGATCGGAAATGCGGGTCAGCGCCTCCGTCAAAAGCGGAAAATTTTCCAAGCTGGCAAACGGCGCCATGGGCATCAGGCTTTTTTCTCCCGCGGAAACCACCGCCCCCGGCAACAAAATTTTTGTTTCGCGCTGAAGCGCTGTTTTGTCGAGCGGCGCAAAAATAACCATGGCTTCATCCGGCGGCAAAAAGCCGTATTCCGCCAGACGGTTACCGCGCTGACGATAAAGCTCTTCCTCCGTTTCCGCGGGAATCCGGGCCGCCAGACTCAGCAAAAGCGACCGGTATAAGGGATAATCGGCATGAGCCAGCGCGCGCAAGATATTTTCGAGAGCATGGGCGTCTGTCCCGTCTTTTGCTTTAATATAAAAAGCGCCGTCCAATGTAAAGTAACCGGGCGGCACTTCCCAGTCGTCGTCATCCTGCTGTCGAAAAATAATTTCGGTTTGACGCAACAGTACCAACGACGCCAGCTCCGTTTGTTCTTTATAAACCCATTTGGCCAAGCGTGTAGGATCGGCGCGCAACAGCCGTCCGAACCAGATTAGCGCTTTTTGCGTTTCCGGCAAATCTTTGGCCCAAACTTCGAGATCCAGCAGATACTGCCATTGGTCGGCTGACGCTAACCGCAGAAGCTCCACAGCATCGTCTTCGCCTACGCGTTTGACCATCCAATAGAAATCATCCGAGGATAAGCCTTGGATAAATGCCGCGGGATTTTCTTTCTCCAGCACAGATTTCAGCAGTTCGCTTCCGGAAAGAGAAAGCAACTCTCGCAGGACTTGATATTTTTCGAGTGGCTGATGTTGTTGAAGATTTGTCATACACCTGACATTCTCCGCTTGTGGCGCCTGCGCCGGTATTTTGCCCGGCGCAGGCACGCTGCCCGCAAAAATCTTAGTAATCGTAATCGCCCATATCGGGAGGTGTTGCGGGCGCAGGCGTCTTCTTCTTGGGTTTTTCCGCAACCATTGCCTCGGTCGTCAACAGCAATGACGAAACGGACGCGGCATTCTGCAGCGCGAATCGCGCCACCTTCGTCGGATCGATGATTCCGGCCTTCACCAGATCATCGTATTCGCCGGTTTCCGCGTTGAAGCCGTTGTTGCCTTTGAGTTCTTTTACTTTTTCCACGACAATCGTGCCTTCATAACCGGCATTGACCGCGATCTGGCGCAGCGGCGCTTCCAAAGCCTTGCGGACGATATCCACGCCCTGTTGCTCCTCGCCGCCAAGGTCGATATTATTCAATGCTTTAAGCGCCCGCAGGTAAGCCACGCCGCCGCCGGGAACAATCCCCTCTTCCACCGCCGCCTTGGTGGCATTGAGCGCGTCCTCAACGCGAGCTTTCTTTTCTTTCATCTCCACTTCCGTCGCCGCCCCGACTTTAATCACGGCCACGCCGCCAACGATTTTGGCCAGCCGTTCCTGCAGTTTTTCACGGTCATAATCGGAAGTTGTTTCTTCAATTTCCGCGCGGATTTGTTTGATGCGGCCTTCGATCTCCGACCGCTTGCCTGCGCCTTCGACAATCGTCGTATTGTCCTTGTCAATAGTCACCTTTTTGCACTGCCCCAGATCCTTGAGCGTGGCGTTTTCCAGTTTGACGCCGAGTTCTTCGGAGATTACATGACCGCCCGTGAGTACGGCGATATCCTGAAGAATCGCTTTGCGCCGGTCGCCGAAACCGGGCGCTTTAACCGCCGCGCATTTCAGTGTGCCGCGGATTTTATTGACCACGAGCGTGGCTAATGCCTCGCCTTCCACATCTTCGGCGATAAGCAAAAGCGCCTTGCCCATTTTGGCGATTTGCTCCAGCAGGGGCACCATATCTTTCATGTTAGAAATCTTTTGCTCATGCAACAGAATGTAAGGCTCTTCAAGCACCACCTCCATCTTCTCGGCATTGGTAACGAAGTAGGGAGAAATATAACCACGGTCGAACTGCATGCCTTCCACGATTTCCAGCGTGGTTTCCATTCCCTTCGCTTCTTCGACGGTGATGACGCCGTCCTTGCCTACCTTATCCATCGCCTCGGCGATCATGTCGCCGATGGTTTTGTCGTTGTTGGCCGAAACAGTTCCCACCTGGGCAATCTCGTTTTTATCGGCGATTTTTTTCGATGACTTTTTCAGATCTTCGACCACCGCCTCGACGGCCTTATCGATACCGCGCTTAAGCAGCATCGGGTTGGCGCCGGCCGCGGTCAACTTTGCTCCTTCCTTGTAGATCGCCTGTGCCAGCACGGTGGCCGTAGTCGTACCGTCGCCTGCCTTGTCCGACGTTTTCGAAGCGACTTCTTTCACCATCTGAACGCCCATATTTTCAAACTTGTCTTCAAGTTCTATTTCCTTGGCGACCGTTACCCCGTCCTTGGTGATTTGCGGCGTGCCCCAGGACTTTTCGATCACTACATTGCGTCCTTTCGGCCCCAGAGTAACCTTAACCGCGTTGGCCAGGGTATCCACGCCCCGGGCAATTTTTTGCCGCGCCTCGACGTCATATTTGATTTCTTTTGCCGACATGAACTTGCACCTCCTCGTTTAAGATTCCAATACCGCGAGAATATCGCCTTCTTTCAGCATAACATACTCCTCGCCTTCAATTTTGACATCCGTGCCGCCCCATTTTGAGAACAAAACTTTGTCTCCTTTCTTTACTTCGGGCGTGATCCGTTTGCCTTCTTTATCGCGCCGGCCCGGTCCCACCGCCAAAACTTTGCCTTCTTGGGGTTTTTCTTTGGCCGTATCGGGAATAATAATTCCGCCGGGCGTCTTTTCTTCGCTTTCCAGACGCGAAACAATCACCTGATCATGTAAAGGTTTGATATTCATGACTTTCCCTCCAAAAATAAATAAATTTAATCACTTATCAAGCCGGTTGATTCATGCTCCGCGGGAATTCCAGGCAGTGCTGGCAAAAAGAAAAAAGAGCCTCCCCGGTAGGGGAAGCTCCTTTTTTTAAGATGTTTTAATCGCGATTTTTTTCCCAACTTTCGAGCCTTCCATCCAGGGCAGAGTAACGGTCAATACGCCGTTTTTAAACTGAGCTTCTGCCTTTTGCTGGTCAATCCCTTCGGGAAGGGGCACCACCCGGTGAAAAGAACCATAGCGGGATTCTTGATACCAGTAGCCATCGCCCTTTTCTTCCCGGTCATCCTTTTTCTCGCCGCGAATGGTCAGAGCATCCGGAGTCAGGTCAACTTCAATATCCTTTTCTTCAAGACCAGGCAACTCAGCTTTAACTTTAAGTTCTTTATCGTCTTCACAAACATCAATATTTGGCTCAAAGCCAAGCGTCCTGAATCCGGAAAAAGGGCTCAAACCGAAGTCGTTGAAAAAATCATCAAAAATTTTATTCATTTCGCGCTGGAGAGGCAAGAACGGAGTCTCCTGGGCTTGGCGCAGGGCTTTTCCGTTCTTACGCCGTACGCTAGGCAACAGATTTTTAAACATATCCATTCCCCCTTTCTACGCTTAATTATGTAAAGGTTTAATATTATTGGTTAAATAACTGTTTCAATGTAAAAATAATCACGCGGGGAAAAATGTCAAGAGTCTCGCGCGAGCGCCGGACTTAAGTTAAAAAATCAGATAAAAACAGAAGTTAGAATTTGATTGAAAGAAAAAATGAACGAAAATTTAGTACGCTACCGTAAGGCTCTTTCGTAGGCGCTTTCGGAATAGCCGTGAATGGAGCGGCCGTTTATAATGGCAAAAGGCACGCCCCCTTTTGGATCAAGCTCTCTTTTTCTGGCCGCCGCGGCCCGGTCTTTTTCCACGTCATATTCGGTAAAAGGAATATTGCGGGAAAGGAAGAAATTGCGCGCCTTGGTGCAGTAGGGGCACCAGCTTGTCGTGTAAAGCACAACTTCATGATTTTTATCCGCGACGGTGCGGCGCTCATCGGCTGCGCCCTGTTCTCTTTCCGGCCGGATGCAGATATCCTTCGGAATATCCGCTTCTTTGCGCACCTTTGCTTTTTTGGCAAACCTGGCGGGCGGCGGATAATCGGTGATATGAACATTGCCCTCGTCGTCTTCCCACGTGTAGAAATCCGCCACGGCAGCGCCCTGCAGGGCAAAAAATATGGCAAATACAACAAGAAAATATTTTAACATTTGTCTTAACCGCCAAGCTTTATGGGATTGAGATTATTATATTTTTCGCCGCCATGTTTGTCCAGCGTTATCTTGCCATAAAGCAAACAAACAGTTTGACAGGCAAAAATCTTCTTCATATACTCTTTGCTCAAAACCTGCCGCGGCCGGTTCTTTTGCTGATAAATAAACAATTATTTTAATAAAATACAGGAGGAAGAATTTAATGTTAAAAACAAGACTGACAGAATTACTCGGCATCAAATACCCCATCATGCAGGCGGGGATGGGGCCTTTTTCCAACAACAACCTGTGCGTGGCCGCCGCCAACGCGGGCTGCCTGGGGCTTCTTTCCACCAGCGGCCTCTTTAATAAAGACGACCAGCCCTGGATCTACAACGCCTTTTGCGATACCGGCGAAGCCAACCGCGACGACGACATGGCCAAAGTGTTGGACACAGTTCTCAAACGCACGCATCGTCTGGTTAAGGATAAAGGCGGCGTCTTCGGCCCGAACGTGATGGTCTCCGCGGAACTCAAAGACAAGGCCAACGTCATGATCGAAACCGCCATCAAGGCGCGTGAAGAAAATCCCGACATGAAAAAAACCCTGAAAGTAATGTACACCTCCGCCGGCGATCCGATGGGCTGGGGAGATAAAATCAAAGGCGCGGGCTTTATCTGGATTCACATAATTCCTTCCGTCCGCGCCGCCCTGCGCTGCAAAAAAGCGGGCGTGGATATTATTGTCGCTTCCGGTCACGAAGGCGGCTTCCACACGCATTGGGAACCGCTACACTCAATGGTGCTTTTCCCCGCCGTGGTCGAGGCCGTATCTGACGAGAAAACACTTGTCGTGGGCGGCGGTGGAGTATCTGACGGCAAAACCCTGGCCGCCACGCTGGCTCTGGGCTGCGACGGAGCATTGATGGGAACACGTTTCCTCGCCACGCAGGAAAGCGATTTCCCACCGTTGTGGAAACAATCCGTTGTGGAAGCGCAGGATCGCGGCACGTTGGTCGCCCGCGGTTACGTGGGCCCCGCGCGCTGGCTGAGAAACCCCCGCAGTGAAGAGCACGCGGTAAACACACTGAAAAAATCGCCCGGCGTTTTCCTGGGCACGCCGGACAGCTACACCACCATGGAAGACATGTCCTTAATTGAATATGAAAACGAATCCATCAAGGCCGTGTTCGAAGGCGACAAGGCAAAGGCCATGATGGCCGCCGGCGAGTGCGCCCAGCGCATCAGCGATATGCCCAAAGTCGCCGACCTGGTGCAAAGCATCATGAAAGAGGCAGAAGACATTATCGTCAACCTGCCCAAAAAATACGTGAAATAAAATTTTACCCGCCACAAAAGCCGGGGGCGATTTCTTCGCCTCCGGCACTTATAATTAAGAGGTGTTTTTATGCGTCACCTCAAAATGATTAACAAAATACAACTAAATAATGATATTCAGTATGCCTACTGGCGCATCCGATTATTTGCCTCTGCCGCCGCCTTCCGACCGCTGACGGGCGGCACGCAAATAATTGAAGCGCCGTAGAAATATTGGGTAGGCGGAGCAAAGTCGCACAAAATAGCGTAAAATATCGATTCGGCAATTGCTGATAATAAAGACCTTTTACAGAATAGACAGTTTATACTTAGTTGATTTTAAAAAAAATTTTTTAAGAAGTAAAAACGATTCCCAAGGCATCTTGTACAAAAAGCCATATTTTATGGAATCAATATATTAATTATTGGCCGTGGAGAATGATGAAGAACGTATTTGAATTGGAACCTACCACAAATATTGTCAGAGATAATTCATATATAGTCTCGTATCCTCATATTCTTGCTTATTTTCAGAGTTTCGATGTTTTCTCTGAGAGAGACTTTGTTTGTGGAGCGCATATCGTTTATGGGTGGATGCCAACTGTTTTAGAACTAAACCCAAACAAATTATCTGTCAGTTTTCAGCACGGCGCAGAAATCCTTAATAAAGCAAAGAAAAATGGTCAACTTTCTGATCGTCACATAGAAACATTAAAACAACTCGTCAATAATTCACTTGTTGGTGCCTCCAAATTACTTCATTTTGTAGCACCAAATAGTTTTGCCATATGGGACTCAAAAATCTATAAATTTGTTTTTAATGAAGCTGCACATAATTATCGATTAAATCAACTTGAAAAGTATCGAGAATATATGTCGGAACTGGTACGTATAAGAACAAACTCTAGCTTCTCGACATTTCATAATTCGGTAAATGCCAAGGTCGGTTATGAAGTTAGTACCTTGCGCGCTATTGAGCTTGTAATGTTTATAAATAGCGGCCAACCAGCCGCTACAACCGATCGCGGCCCGCTGGGCCGCTCCGGCTGAGCTTTTCATTAGGGTGTAGAAATGAACGAAAAATTAACACGCGACAGACTGGTTGAGCATGGGCAGAGGTTGTTCCACGCGCCGAAACAACCGATTGCCTTCACCAAGGAACAAGCGGCCGATACCTTGCTGAACGACTTGGATAATTATCCGCATGCCTTCGTCCTAGGATGCGTCATGGATCGCCAAGTCAAAGCGGAAAGAGCATGGCTGATTCCATATCGCATTTCGCAGAAGATCGGCGGGTTTTCAATGCGGACACTAAGTGAACTGTCGCGGCAAGATGTGAATCGTCTCATGAAGGAACCTGAACCCCTACACCGGTTCATTGAGATGATGGCCGATCACTTCTATTCAGCGGTGCAGCGAATCAAGAACGTCTATGCAGGTGACGCTGCCCTTATTTGGAAAGGCAAGCCTTCCAGCGCGGAGGTTGTCTATCGCTTCTTGGAATTCGAAGGGATTGGTCCAAAAATCGGCAGCATGGCCGCCAACTGCCTAGCACGCGAGTTTAAGATTCCCTTTTCGGACTACTACTCCATTGACATCTCAGCGGATGTTCATGTGCGCCGAGTCTTCTCCCGACTTAGACTATGTTCAGCCGACGTTACCGTTGAACAAGTGATATACAAGGCACGAGCACTTTATCCTGAGTTTCCAGGAATGATGGATTTGCCATGTTGGGAGATAGGCAGAAGCTGGTGTAGGCCGCACCGCCCAGCATGCGGCGACTGCTATATGAAAGACCTTTGCCCAACGGCAAAACAGAATGAGAATGGCAAACAAGACGCTGCACCCGGGTAAAAATTCCGCTACTTCCATTGCTGCCGGAAAAACTTGCAGGGTACGATAACGAGGCGTTGATCGCCGCCATGGGCATGTTTCACGGGTACAAAAAGCTCTGGTCAAAAAATCAATAGGCATCAATATCAAACGCAACAATCGACAATAGCCAGCCGGTTATGTTAATATTCATTCAAACAAAAAGAAGGAGAACAGCATGAGCCAGGGCACATTTAAAGAAATCGGGGATTCTGCCAAACCGATGTACGGCCCGAGAGCGGTGCTGGTATGCGGCTTTACCCCTTTCGAACAGGAAACGGTGATGAATTTACTGGATAATATCGCGCTGGCGGATGTGCCGGTGATTATTGCCGCGACCGCCGATGCCGAAATCCGCCTGGGCGATTTGCTTGCCCGGCCGGATCAGGAAGGCCTGGGCGCGGAATCCGACATGGCGCGCGCCATTGTGATGTCCGGCGTAACAGCGGATGAATTGCACCGGATAATGTCCGCCTACCGCTCCAGCGGCTTGCCCCGTCCCCTGTGGGCCACGCTAACGCCGGTTTCGGAAAACTGGGCCCTGGCGGCATTGCTTGAAGAACTAAATAAAGAACGAATCGCGATGGAAAAAAATAAATAGATTATCCTTTCATCTTCGCTGATATCACCGCGTAAGGAAAAGACGCATATTATGCAATATAATAACGTCCCCCTGTATATCTCGCCGCCGACGATGAAGAGTTTGGGCAACGAATATTCTATTTTTCCGGACAGGATTGAATTGCGCTGCCGGTATTTGTTTTTTTATAAAATCATTACCGTGAAAAAGGAGGATATCGTCTCCATCAGTGTCTTCAGGCCGCCGGTGCTCAGAACTTCGTTCAAAGCGCTCAAGCTCGACCTGGCTGATTTTTATGAGCATGTCGGCATAACCAGAAAGGGCGGCGTTTTCAGTCAACTGCGCTTTACGCCGGAAGATCCGCAGAAATTTGTTGCCGCGGCCAAAGAAGCGTTTAATATTGATAATAAACCAAAGGAGATTTAATCATGCCTGAAAAATTATCGGAAATAAAAGACCTGACTAATGTACTGAAGATGAAGGACATCGTCGCCTATCAGGATGGTTCCGTGGTCAGCCGGGAGCTGATCCGCAAACCATCCGGCACGCTGACCGTTTTTGCCTTTGACCAGGGAGAAGGCTTGAGCGAACACACCGCGCCTTTTGACGCGGTGGTCTGCATCCTGGAGGGCGAAGCCCAGATTACCATCAGCAAAAAACCTTACACGGTGAAAGAAGGCGAGATGCTGATTATGCCCGCCAACAAGCCCCATGCGCTGCACGCGGTGACCAAATTCAAAATGCTGCTGGTGATGATTAAATAGAAATTAGAATTGCTATGCTAATGCAGCCCTCTTTAACGCCTGCCGAATATCTTTTGGCCGCATAAATGCTATGATTTCCAAAAAATAAATTATTCTTGACATTAGTAAACATAATGTTTATTATTGCTCCATGATAAAGTCTTTTCGTTGCCGTGAAACCGAAAAGATATTTCGGCGTGAGTTTTCACATCAGTTTCCTCGTAATATCCAGCAACGCGCCTTCATGAAACTCAACGCCCTTGACGCGGCAATGAAAATTGAAGATTTGCGCCTGCCGCCCTCCAATCGACTGGAAGTGCTAAAAGGAAATCGGCAAGGACAATGGAGCATCAGAATCAATGACCAATGGCGCCTGTGCTTCACTTGGCAGGGCGGTCACGCAGAAAACGTTGAAATCGTTGATTATCATTAAGGAGATTTAAAGTGGCAAAAAAACCAATTAAGCCCGTGCATCCGGGAGTTTATTTAAAAGAATTGCTGGATGAGTTGGAACTTTCGCAATACCGTCTGGCAAAAGATTTGAACGTTCCGGCGATGCGTATTAATTATGTAGTAAACGGCAAACGCCCCATAAACGCGGCTTTGGCCTTAAGATTAGGCAGATATTTCAGGCAAGAGCCTCGCTACTGGATTAATTTGCAGAGCCGCTATGATATGGATATGGCCGAAGACGCATTGGAAAATAAAATATCCCGCGAGGTTCAGCCCCTGAAAATGGCGGGATAGAATAAATTTGTTTATGTTGAGGCGGCGGGTTAAAAGCCACCGCCTCTTTTTTTAATAATCTAAATCCACTTCAGAATTCCCGCAAAAATAATGAGCATCAGGGCGTTCACGGCAAACAGAGAGCCGATGACCATTTTCTGCGTTTTGCGCTTCCAGTCGTAGGAATACATCGAGACCACGAAGAAGGGAATGTACACGGTGATGAAAACAGGAATGGACCCCCACCAGGGATAAACCCAGACAAACGCGGGCGTCTTGGCCAGAAATATCTCAAAGATGGAAAAGAACGCCGCGGCGCCCAGCGCGACAACGAGGCGGTTGTTGATGCCGAATATTTTCTTCTTCGGCTTCGGGTCGAGCAGCTTGCTGAAAACTAACCCGGCGGCGGCAAACATGATGCTGAGTTCAGCGCACACGCCGACCAGCAGCAAAAAGCCCGTGCCGGTGGGAACGGTCCAGAGCGCGTGACCGCTGAAATACTGAATAAGGGCGTTTACGATTTCATAAAACCAGTGAACCATGTACAAGGACAGGCCCGCGGCGATGCCTTTGTAATTCTTGCGCGCGTACTCATCATAGTAAATGTAGAAGAGAAACATCAAAAGCGGAATTATATACCACTGAAAATTCTCTCCGTTTCTGAGTATCGCCAACGCCTGCGTCGTGGCTTCGGGATTGTTCATGATTATGCCCTCCTTTTTAATTTATTGTAATGAAATTTACCGCCCTGCGACGTCAACGTCAATCATAATTTCCACCGCAGGCGGGTTTTTTAAATATCGACGGCTGCTTGAAGAAACTCTGGAAATATGTCAACCTGTCTCCGGTAGGCGCGGATATAAAAGGCGCGACAGTAATATTCAGCAAACACCTTTTCTTTACCGGCGTAAAAAAGGGAGGGCTCCGCAATGGAAAACGCTTTAACCCGTTTGAGCAGGCAGGCAAACTGGACGCGTTATCTTCCCAGCCAGCAAAAAGGCCACTATGAAAGTTTTTTTCAGCGCGCCAATCATCCGGCGCGGCCGCTGGCTTTCTGGATACGCTACACCATCTTCAGCCCGCACAACAATCCGCAAAACGCCATCGGTGAATTATGGGCTGTTTTTTTCAACGGGGAGACAAACCGCCATATCGCCGTAAAAAGCGAGATCGCTTTCCAAGAATGCGTTTTTGCCAGGGATAATTTTTTCGTGAAAATCGCGTCTTCCGTACTGGAGAAAAACCGGCTCCAGGGCGCGGCTTCCTCCGGCGGGCACGAGATTTCCTGGGATTTAAATTTCGCGGGAGCGTCAAATCCTCTTTTTCTACTGCCCCCCGGTTTGTACGATAAGGGATTTCCCAAGGCAAAAAGCCTGGTGGGCATGCCTCAGGCCGCGTACAGCGGATTGCTCCATGTTGACGGCGAAGAAATCGTTATAAACAATTGGATCGGCAGCCAAAACCACAACTGGGGCAGCAAGCACACCGACGATTACGCCTGGGGACAGGTGGCAGGGTTTGATGACGCCTCGGAAAGCTTTCTGGAAGTGGCCACCGCACGCGTAAAAATAGGCCCTTTCTGGACGCCCTATATGACGCCGCTGGTCCTGCGTCATCGCGGGGAAGAAATCGCCTTAAACAGCCTGAAACAGATGTTTCGGGCAGACGGCGCTTTCAATTACTTCACCTGGAAATTCCTATCGGAAAACGATTCCGTCGCAGTGGAAGGAAATATGCAGGCTCCCAAAGAAGCTTTCGTCGGCCTGAATTATTACAACCCGCCGGGCGGCAACAAGCATTGCCTGAACACTAAAATAGCTTCCTGCCGGTTAAAAATAACACGCAAAGTGAAAGGCAAATCCGCTGACACGGAAATTCTTTCCACGCGGCACCGCGCGGCTTTTGAGATATTAACCGACGACAGTTCGCACGGCATAAAAATAAGCGCGTAGCAGAAGTTCACCTGCCTGACCATTCCGGCAGAAAGATGTTTCTCTAAAAACCGCCTACGTAATTTCTTCGATGCCGAGCGGATACTTGGACATCACTTCACAGCCGTTCTTGAGAATAACAATATCGTTTTCGTAGCGGAAACCGATATTCTCTTCCGGCGCGGCGTACTGCATGGCGCAGACAACCACCTCATTTTCCTGATAGGTGTGGTCCTGATCCGTCCAGTACGGAAGATCGGGGTTGACCACCGCGCCAATGCGCCATTCGTCGCCGAAAAGTCCGATGCCATGCTCGCACGCGGGCTGAATAAAATCGCCGCAGCCGCGCGACTCGGCGTAATCCATCATAATCGCGGCTAGCGTTCCGGGAGTTGTTCCGGCGCGGTAGTTATCAATTACCTTCTGGATAATCGCGACAAAATTATCCGCGTGCCAGCGCTGACGTTTTGTTGCCGGCCCGATCAGATAATTATGCGAATGATCTCCCAGCGCCAGTTTGAACATCGCGTGAAAATCCAGCATCAGCGGTTCACCCGCTTTTATTTCCTTGGTGGTCGGAGGAGTGCAGGCCCCCAACCCCGTGCGGTAGCCGCTGGAAATCTCATTCAGCCCCGCGAAATTCCACTCGGAAACGCTTCCTGCCTTGCGCATCGCCAGCGCGGCAATCCCGGCAATAACCGTTTCCGTCATGCCGTTGTAGCCGCCGTTTTCCAGCGCCGCGCGCGCCGCTTTATGCCCTTCATCAACGATAAGCGAAGCGGTGCGAAAACGCTCGATTGTCCCTTTGTCTTTTATCAGGGAAAGCGCGTCAATAATGTCATGGGCGTTCACCCATTCAAAACCGGGCAGAGCGTCTTTAAAATGGGTATATTCCCAATGCGTCAGATTGCCCTCGGCTGTGTAGGCGGAAATTCCGTCCTCGTAACCGATGCGCCCTTTTTTGATTCCTACCTCGTCTTTGATATAATCAGTAATCGCGGAAATCTGATCCATGCCGCCCATTGGCCCGTAGGCGCGGACATGATCGCCATCCAGCCAGGTTTCGTCTCCTATCCGCAACGCGTCCACCACGAAAGTGAAGTAGGTTGGCTGTCCTTCGGGCGGAATAATTATATAGCTTCTCCACGGGCAAAACGTATCCATGACAAAGCTCATGGTGCGTATGCGTGAACCAAGATACACGTCAATGCCGCGTTTGTGCATTTCGGCCTGAATCGCCTTAACGCGACCGGGATTATCAATGTAATACTTGTCTTTTGGATCCAGTTTTCTAGGCATATTTTTTCTCCCTTAATAATTAGCCGGTATTTTGGCCAATACTTTGTTGAGACGGTCGGAAACCGCCGCGAGCTTAAGCGCCTTGGCCAGGTTGCCTTTGAGCTTGAGCTTTCCCGTCATCAGTGCTTTTTGCGCTCCCAGTTCCGCCCGGGAAATTCTGGCAAATGTTTCATAATTGCCGGTGATGAGAAATTCCGCCTTGGGAGGTTCACCGGTGCCTGTTTCCACGCGGGTTATTTTTCCCTCCTTGCATTCGACAAAGAGAAACATATCCACGCCCTTGGGGCAGTTTTTATAAATATTGGACATAGATGTTGTTACTTTGTTCATCTTCTCCGGCGTGAGTTCGGATTGCAGCCTCTTGAGCGCCTCATCACGCCATGCCGGGCTCAGGTACTCGAGATTTTCTGACATGTTGTTTCCTCCTGTCTGATACTTTTCGCAAGCATAGGTTAGAGCTTCGCGATATGTCAATGAGATTATAAACTCTTTGCCGAAGTGCTTTGTCCCACAGATATGAATCATCTTTGTTGAGAATACATCGACCAACCGGCGCAATATTTAACACGAATCTCCTGCGCACTCTTTGATTGACTCCCCGGACTGTGTGTCTTACAATTATTTTAGTATATAGTCGCCATGACAAAATGACGGAAAGCGTAGAATCAATGAAGCATATCGGACAAGACATCAAAGATAACATCATCCAGCGCTTTGCCCAATATGTCAACCCAGGCAAGGCGGAGACTTTCCAGGCCTATGACATGCAGTTTGTTTTCGGCCGGCGCGAAGGGCCTTATGTCTGGGACGCACATACCGGTAAACGCCTGATTAACTGCCACTGCAACGGCGGCGTATTCAACCTTGGCCACCGCAATCCTAAAATTGTTCAGGCGCTCAAGGAATCCCTTGATGAACTGGATATCGGCAATCATCATCTGATCAGCGAGCAGCGCGCCCTGCTGGCCGAAAAACTGGCACGGCTGATGCCCGGCGATATTGAAGGCACGGTGTTCGGCGTGGGCGGCGGCGAGGCGATTGACCTGGCGATAAAGCTCGCGCGCGGCTACACCGGCAAATTCAAGATTATTTCCGCGCAGGGCGGCTATCACGGGCACACGGGGTTCGCCCTGGCCACCGGCGATGAACAGTACCGCGCTCCCTTCGGCCCTAATCTGCCGGGTTTTGTCCAGATACCTTTTAACGACATCGATGCACTCAGTAAGGCTATGGATGAAAATACCGCCGCGGTTATCTTTGAAACCATACCGGCCACGCTGGGCATGCCGCTGCCTGATCCTGATTATTATAAAAAAGTCGGTGAAATTTGCTCCCGCCACGGCGCTCTTTTGATTATCGACGAAGTGCAAACGGGATTGGGGCGCACCGGCAGACTCTGGGGCATAGAACATTACGAAACCGTGCCTGATATTATCGTCATCGGCAAGGGCTTATCCGGCGGCATCTACCCGATGAGCGCCACCTGTTTCCGACGCAAATACATGGATTTTTTCCGCCAAAATCCCTTCATTCACATATCCACTTTCGGCGGCGCGGAAGTAGGATGCCCGGTGGCGGCCGCCGTCCTGGAAGAATCTTCTCACCCGGATTTTCTGCAGAATGTAAATAATCTGGCTTCCGTGTTTACGTACGCATTCGCCGAATTGAAGAAAAAGCATTCGCGCATCCTGGTGGGTCTGCGGCAACTAGGGCTGATGATGGGCATCGAGATGGTCAACGAAAATTGCGGGCCGCTTTTGACCAAGGCCTGCTACGACCATGGGATACTCGCCATTTACGCCAACAACGACAAACGCGTCTGTCAGCTGCTGCCACCGCTGATTATAGACAAAAAGGTTGCCGGAGAGATTATCTCCGGCATCGACGCGGCGCTCAAAGACGCCGCGGATTTTCTGGGCCTGAAATAAGCCGAACGCGGGAGGCCGCCATGCAGATAAATACAGACATAGAACTTCTCAAAGAATTTGAAAAGGGGCTTGACCCGGAGCATCCGGAAAAAAGCAAAATTCCGGCAAGGATACTGGGTTACGGAGAGATCAGCACTATTTTTGAAATCGACAGCCCCGCGACACGGAATCTTGCCTGCAAACGCATGCCCATTTTTCAAAGCAGGGAGGAAATAGAGCATTACGCGCGCATCTACAACGACTACAACAACATTCTGCAAAAAGAGATTGGCATCAACGTGCCGGATTTCGGATTTGTCTGGTTTGCCGCCGCGGATGGAAAAATCGTGGCTTTTGACCTGCAGCGCAAACTGCCTGCCGAATCCATCGGCAACCGCGCCATCCATCTTCTGGATAAAGAAAACATACGCGCGCTTTTTTTGTGCGTGCTGCGCGAACTGATGAAGGTATGGTCTTTCAACAAAGCCGAGCCTGAGCGCGCCCTGGGGATAGACGGGCAGATTTCCAACTGGTCCATCATGGACTTCAACGCGGAAAACCCACATATTAATTCCGCTACCAAGCTCCTGTATATCGATACCAGCACGCCACTGATGAAGAAAAACGCGGCAGAACAGCTTGACCCGGAACTTTTCCTGCGCAGCGCGCCTTCTTTTTTGCGCTGGCTTATCCGCTGGCTCTTTCTGGAAGGAGTAATGACCAGATATTATGACGCCCGGCTGGTGACCATCGATCTTATCGCCAATTTCTACAAGGAACAGCGCCCGGAACTGGTGCCGCTGCTCATTGATGCCGCCAACGTTTTTTATCGTACCGAAGGCGGCAAACTTAACCTGGCCCCGTTCACCGAAAAAGAAATCAGCGCTTATTACCGCGAGGATAAAACTATCTGGATTGTTTTCCTGGCGCTGCGCCGCCTTGATCGCTGGCTGCATAAATATATTCTGCGCAAACCCTACGTCTATATTCTGCCGGGCAAAATCAGGCGTTGATCTTTTTCCACTGTGGTTCGCGCGGAAAAAGGCATAGAAAGACGCGAAAAAATTATCATGAATCATTTGGATAACCTCGTTAAGATATACCGGGAGGCGGTGCAGGCCGTTGATCCGGGCAGGCTCATTACCTCTCGCGTAAAAAAAGAAAATGGTAAACTATTCATCAGTAATCAAGAAACCATTCTTTCTGAAGACCTTCACCGTTATAAAGAAGTAATCGTTCTGGGCATCGGCAAGGCCGCCGCAAGAATGGCCGCGGCAATAGAGCAAGTTTTGGAAAGCGATATTGGCCGCGGTCTGGTCATCACCAAGTATGGACATACGGTTAAAACCAAAAAAATTAAGGTAATGGAAGCCGGGCATCCGCTGCCTGATGAAAACAGCGTGCGGGGGGCCGAAGCTCTCTCGGAAATGGCTCGTGAAGCAGATGAAAAAACGCTGATTATCAATCTTATCTCCGGCGGGGGCTCCGCTCTTTTTTGCCTTCCCGCGGAAACGCTGACGCTCGCGGATAAAATAAAAACAACAAAGCTGCTTTTGGCCTCCGGCGCGGATATTGATGAAATGAACTGCGTCCGCAAGCATCTCTCGCGGGTAAAAGGAGGCGGGCTGGCAAAAATCGCTTATCCGGCGCGGCTCGTTAATCTGATTTTATCCGATGTCATCAGCGACCGCCTCGATACCATCGCTTCCGGCATTACCGCGCCTGATCCGACCACTTTTGCCGACGCGCTGGCTATCGCGAGGAAATATTCTCTGGAAAACAAACTTCCTCAGGCGGTAATGGAACACCTGCTGCAGGGAACAAAAGGACGGATTCCGGAAACACCGAAAGGTAATGATCCGGCGTTCAAAAACACGACAAACATTATTATCGGCAATAACACGCTTGCCTGCCAGGCGGCCTTAACAGAAGCACAAAATCTGGGCTACAACGCGCGGATTCTTTCCACAACCCTTACCGGTGAAGCAGCGGAAACCGGCATGATGTTCGCGCGAAAGGCAGTGGAATTAATTTCTGATAAGAGAGTTGCGGCAAAAAATTTTCTGCTCATCAGCGGCGGCGAGACCACCGTGACCATCCGCGGCGAAGGCAAGGGCGGCAGAAATCAGGAGATGGCACTGGCTTTCGCCTGCGCGCTGCATCGCCTCAAGCCCGGCGCGCAAAACGTTTACTTTCTGTCCGCGGGGACGGACGGAAGCGACGGGCCGACGGACGCTGCGGGCGCTTTCGTCACGCCGAAACTGATGGAAGAAATGAAAAAAATCGCGGCCACGGCACAGACACATCTGGCGCGAAATGACTCGTATAATTTTTTCGCCAAGACGGGCGGCCTATTCAAAACCGGTCCCACTTACACCAACGTCTGCGATATACAAATTCTTTTGGTTGTGTGATAAACTTGCCGGCAAAAGGAGGTTTTTATGTGTGATACATGCGGCATCGGGCCGGAATACACAGGCTCCGGCATCAGCATTTTCGGAAAAAATTCCGACCGCGAGCCGGATGAAGCGCAGCTTGTCGTATCTGTGCCGGCAAGAAACTACAGCGCGAAAGAAGACCTGCGCTGCACTTATATCAGCATTCCTCAGGTTGCAGCCACTTACGCCATGGTGCTTTCCAAGCCTTTCTGGCTGTGGGGGGCGGAGATGGGTGTCAACGAAAAAGGCGTGGTCATCGGCAACGAAGCGCTTTTTACCAAAGTAAAACAGGAAAAATCTCCGGGGCTGATCGGCATGGATTTGCTGCGGCTGGGGCTGGAAAGAAGCGCCGACGCAATGGGCGCGGCGCGCGTCATTATCGATCTTTTGAAAAAATACGGTCAGGGGGGCGCCTGCGGTTATCGTGATAAGACATTCAGCTATATGAATTCCTTCATCATCATGGATCGGAAGTTTATCATTAAGCTGGAGACCGTGGGCCGGGACTACGTCCTGAAGGATGCCGGCACGCATGCCGCGATTTCCAACGGCATCACCATCGCGCGGGACTGGGACGCGTCTTCACTCGCGCCGAATGCCGATTTCAGCAAATTCAGCGATCCTCTGGTTACCTATTTCGCGGGCAGCGCTTCCCGCAAAAGCGGCAATGAAGCCGCCATGAATCAGGCAAAGGGAAAAATCGGCGCCGGAGAAGTTTTCGCGATGCTCAGAGCTCATCACGGCGCGGCGCCGGGAAAAGGATTTAACCGCGACGTCTGCATGCATGCCGCGGGCAAGCTCATCAGAAAATCACAGACCACCGGCTCAATGGTAGTGGAACTGCACCCGGAAGACAAATTCCGTATTTTTGTCACCGGCGGCTCCGCGCCGTGCCTGAGCGCCTATAAGCCCTTTTTGCCCGCCGCGCCGTTTGCGGAGGCAGGGGTCGGCGCGGGCAATTATGCCGCTGATTCATACTGGTGGCGGCACGAGGCTTATCACATCAATGCCTTTTTACGCTATGAATCCGTCAGAGATTCGGCGTCAGATTATATCAAAGAAATTGAAGAAAAATATGTCGCGCCGTTCCCGCCTCACAGGTGGCCTGACGCGGATACTTCTCTGATAAAACTTTCTCACAACGCCTTTACAGAGGCGGAAGAAAAAGAAAAGCATATTCTCGGGCGGATAAAAACAATAAAGGCGCCAATCTTGCGGCCATCCGCCTTCTTCTGGAAGCGTATCGCGCGGCGCTCCGGCGTGCCAATTATTTAACTCAGGTGAGATATGCCATCGAGAAAAAAACCAGCGGGTAATTTATATTTCCCCGATTCGCTAAAAAGTCTTATCGATCAGGATATAAATTCCGGCGATTTCCTGTGCGGCCTGCCCGCGCATGCCGGAGACAAGGAATGCCGGCATCTTTTTCTCAATATTTATGACGAGGAAAAAATCAGAAAGCGCTTTGAGCAAATCGGCTTGATTTCTTATCTGCATGACAAAGGTTACACAAAAATAAAAATCTCGGCGGATAAAGAAGGCTCTTTTACTTCCCGGCTGAGTGTTTACGATGCAACGTCCGCGCCGGAAAATATTATTATCGACACGCGTTTCAGCGAAACAGTCTTTACGCCGCACGCGGAATTCTGCGCTGTGGTTAATGAAAAAAGAGAAGCGTGTTCGTTTAACCTGATTGTTATTGAATGGCTGGAGACAATAAATCCCCGGGCGCAATTTACCGCCGAGCGTCCGCAATTGCCGGGGCAGAAAAAACCGGGGCTGGGTGTGCTCTCATATATCAAGAACTTTTTGCCGCTTCTAGGCGCTGACGCCGCCCGCGACGGTTTTCTGAAAGTCGCCGACCATGTGCACAACGCCATTATTTACGCGGACATTTTTATGTTTGTAAATCCCGCCCGCCAGGGATACCTAAACGCCATGCGGCGCGACCTGGAAAAATTCACGCTCAGTGAAATTGCCTGGGGTTTTCTCACCGAAACAATCTATGACGCGAAAACCGGCACTCCCGAAAAATATATCCCTTCCGAGCAGGTTTTGCCGCTTGCCGACCGGTTAATGGAGATTTTTACTTCCCGAAAATATGCCGAGGGAGTGAAGGCTGTTTACGACAAAAAATCATTCCTTTTTGATTTTGAACGCATGAATCTGCTTAAAGAAGATTGGTTAAAAACTAATAAACTGGAAGACGCGTAAATAAATTTCTGTAAAAAATTTTTGCTGCAACTTTTACCGCAAGCCCCACGGCAATCACTTCGACCGCACAGAAAGCAGTATTCCAAAACCCAGCAGAAAAAGACCTGTAAAGTAGACAGGAATGGTGAACAAAGGAGATGGGTGTCCGTTAAAAACAAATTTGGCCAGAGCTATCATCGCGTCGGAAAGCATAAAAACAAATGCCCCTACGGCGGCGAGGGGACGAACATCAGCCACGATAGCCAGCATGGTCATCAGAGTAATAACAACAAGGTATAACATAACCGGCACAAGCAGCGAACCCAGTTTGGGAACTAGCACAAAAGCCATGGCCAGCGAAAAAAGCAACACGGGTATTATCCATATACGGCGGGGACTTTTTGAAACTCGCCGCATCCAGAACAAGATAATAAAGCCGACATGACCGAGAAGAAACGCGGCAAGCCCGGGAACAAATAATCTTACCCTGTCGATATCAAGAATCACGTCGCCGGCGCCGCAAAACAGCGCCCCCGCCAGCATGGCGATTTTCTGAGAAAGCGCCAACCGGCCGGTGAAGCATATTGCCGCGGCCAGAGTCAGCGCCGGAATTACTTTTATCACAAAGCTGGCCGTAAAGTCGGGCACAAAGATTTTGACTATCATGAAAATCACGGCCGCCGACACATAGACCACCATGAAGGGCATATAGGAGATTTCTTTTTCGTTTTTCATGCGTTAATTAATAGTTGGATATTCAGCAAAATGCAAGGGAAAAAGCCCCGCCTCTGAAAGAGGCAGGGCTCAAAGCAACACCTTGTTTAAAACGTATTACGGATTAAGATACAGTTTATACATGGCAGCCGCCTCTACTTTTTCACGGCTCCATAGCATCGGCCGGTATTCGACTTTGGCCCAGGGCGCCATTTGATCTTCATACCACTTGCTGCCCGGATGGCCGCTGACACCGGTCGAATTTATTTTCACGCTTTGGTCAAAATCAGCCAGATCGACAATCATGCGCATGGAAGGTATCAGCCCCACACCGAAATTCCCCTTGCTCGCGTACCAGATATTGTTGTTGACCGTCTCGGTGGAGCCGGAGGTGGGCACGGGACCACGGTTGACCAGTCCTTCGAGAAGTTTGACGCGGCTGGCACCCAACGGATTGCTGACAAACGTGGCGGTATGAAGCCTGCCCCAATTCCATTTGTCGCGGTCATTGCCCTGAGCTGCCTTGGCCGCCGCGTAAGCTTCGGCGAATGATTTAATCAATATTTCGTCGCGTGTTTCTTTCTTGTCCGGTGTTGCGGGGTCATCCCACCAGGGGTCGTTGGGATTTTGCAAAAGGAGGGTTATTGCCCACAACTCCTTATCAATGCCATCGGCCTTTCCTATATCTCCTATTTTATTTTGAAAAGTGTTCTGCATTAATTTCATGACAAAAAAATTGAACAACACGGCGTGCGGGCTGCCCTCTCCGCAAACGGCGTCCCACTTCATAAGCCAGTCGCGGGCAGCGGCCAGTTCCGCGTCGGCGAACTGCAGGTTGGTCAGCGCGGGCATAATCTCCTGTGCCGGAATACTCAAATTATCACCTTGTATCGCCTGATACGTGGCCACGCTGTGCGGCGCCAGCTGCTGCATAAGATCACAGGTGCGCTGTGAACGGTATCCGTAAACCCATTTGTTATACTTGGAACCAAAGTGCGCGTTGACATTCGGCCCCAGCTTTCTGTCGAGCATGGCGAAGTACCGCGGAGGCGCTATTTCCTGATTGGAAGCCACAATATATTTTCGCGCCGGGTTATACAGACGCGGCATCAGCTCATAAGGAACATAACCCTTCCATTCGAATTTGTCTGTCCAGCCGGGCACGGGCACCTGGCCGGTGTGGTTTTTCGCGCGGACGGGAATCTTCCCCGGCATCTGCAAGCCGATGTTGCCTTTACGGTCGGCATAGACGATGTTTTGCGAAGGAGTATCCCAATATTTGAGCGCGCCGATAAAGTCATTCCAGTTTCTGGCGCGGTTGAGCTTCAAAATGGCCAGCGTGATGGTGCTTGGCTGCAAGCCGGTCCAGCGCAGGGCGAGCGGATCTTTATTGTTAAATCCTGCCTGTTCGCCCGTCTGGGGATCTATCCTGTTTTCATTAATGATTGGCCCCAGGTGGGTTATCCTGACTTTGATATTGAGAGATGGTTTCTCCTCGCCGAATCGGATCGTCTCTTCACGAACAGTCATATCGCGCCATTTCCCGTTCCACTCATATTGCAGCGGATTAGCCGAATTGACTTTGATTTGATAAAGATCGTTCACATCAGGGTAAACGTTCGAGTTTCCCCAGGCGATATCGTTATTATGGCCCGCGACCACACCGGGAGAAAGGGCAAAGGTAAAACCGGTTACGTCAAACGGCCGGCCGGTGCCGTCGTCCGGACAATGCAGGGCGATTTCATACCATATGGAAGGTTGCTGGATGCCCAGGTGCGGATCATTGGCCAGAAGCGCTTTGCCATGACTAGTCATAGAACCGGTAGCCACCCAGGAATTGGTGCCGATGCCTTCGGTCTGGCCCATGATGTGGGAAAGATCTGCGGCTAGATCATCATAAATTTGAGTAACCCCGGCAGTTACTTGTTCTCGCGGCTCGGACGAGAAAGCTAAAGCGGCCGGATACATTGCCTTAATATCCTCTTCCAGCAAAGTCGTTGGTTTAAGACCGTGCGGCCAGGGCGGTACCAGCCAATGCTCCGCCATTTTTGGACCGAGTTTCGCATAGAGCCTGGCGCGGGTGATTTCCAAATCGCGCGAAAGGCCAAGGTCCCAGGCCATCAGCTTGGAAAAGACCAGCGTGTCCAGCGGCGACCAGGGCTCTACTTTGAATTTGACCCCGGTAAGGCCAAGAATCGAATAGTTAAAGGAAAGCTGCTGAGGACTGCGGCCGGCAATATAAGCGTTTACCCCCGCGGCAAAAGCATCCAGCGCGGCACGCTCTGGAGCGCTGTAGCTGTTATATTCCTGCTCGGCGACTTTATACAAACCTAAAGACCTCAAATAAATATCGGAATTTACCAGCGTCACTTTCCTGCCGGTGAGCTCCTCAATCCGCCCGCCGCAAGTTTTGCGGAAAAATTCCATCTGCCACCAGCGGTCCTGTGCCTGCACGTAACCCTGGGCGAAGAAAAGATCCCGCATATTATTCGCGTAGATATGCGGTTTACCGCCGGCATCGCGCAAAATCTCAACTCTTTCCTTAAGTCCCGCCACTTTCAGCTCGCCTGTCACCTGTGGCTGCGGGCGGATTTTGTAATAAGCACAACCGCCTAGCATGTTTACTAACATCAATAAGAACAAAGCAATTACCGCGCCTTTAAAAATACTGGTAACTCTTTTCTTGGCCATATTTACATCCTTTCCGCGCCCTGGTGAAAAACTACAGACGCTTGATGATTTATCATCCCTTAATTAACGAAAGTCAATAACCAGCTTTTTGAAATATTTTTTAAGAAGACCACTGGTCATGATAAAAAAGATGTTGCTTTCCTTTTAAAAAACTTTAATAATCACCCACAGAGGTATCTTTCCGCTCAAAGAATTATTTAGACTTGTTGGCATGTCACAATCTGTTAACCTTGACGTAAAGACACTCATCAACACACATACGGTTGATCATTATGGCAAAAGTCAAAGAAGCTAAAAAATCTTTCGGCCAGGGCATAAAAGCGTATCGCGAAGAAAGAAAGATGAGCATAAAAGACCTGGCGCATGAAACCGGATATCCGGCCGACGTTCTGGAAAAAGTGGAAGCAGACAAAATAACCCCGCCGGTGGCGCTGGTCCTGCAGTTAAGCCGCTCGCTCAAAGTCGACGTGGAAGCCCTCACGAAACAGGCATCATCGCGCGTCAAAAGTCAGAAAAAACGCGCCGGTTCCTACGCCTACACGCAGTTGACCAAAACAGGCTCCGACAAGCATCTGGGCGCCTACCGCGTCACCATTGAACCAAATACCGTTCATGAAGGCGTGGAATACCATCATGAAGGCGAAGAATTCATCTATGTTTTAAAAGGCAAGCTTTCCATAACGGTGGGCAAAAATACCAGTGTGTTGGAACGTGGCGAATGCATACATTTTAATTCAGCGCTGCATCACGCGCTCAGCAATCCTTCCGGCGAAAAAACAGAATTGCTTGTGGTTTTATACGTTCCCTGACGGCGGCATCTATGGCTTTTGAACTCTCCAGCGAACAAGAAATGATCAGGCTCATGGCCCGTGATTTTGCCAGAAAAGAGCTCGAACCGAAAGCGGCCGAGTGGGACAAAAGCGGCATCTTTCCGATAGATGCGGTAAAAAAAATGGGCGAGCTTGGGCTTCTGGGAATGATGGTCCCGCCGGATTTGGGAGGCTCGGGAGCGGGTGCGGTTTCTTACTGCTTGGCGCTGCAGGAAATCGCCTATGCCTGCGCGTCGAGCGCCGTTACCATGTCGGTGGCCAATCTTTCCTCGGAACCGCTGCTTAAGTTCGGCACTAACGCGCAGAAGAAAAAATGGCTGACCGGCATGGCCGCCGGCGCTCTGCTGGGAGCCTTCGCGCTGACGGAGCCGAACGCGGGTTCAGATCCCGGTTCGATGACAACCACAGCCGTGCTGAAAAAGGACAAATATATCATCAACGGCGCAAAAGTTTTTATCACCCACGGCCAGCAGGCCGATTTGATCAATCTGATCGCCCGCACCGGTCAGGAAAAAGGCTCCCGCGGTTTATCCGCTTTTATCGTGCAAAAAGGAACGCCCGGTTTTAAAATAGGCTCGAAAGAGGACAAGCTGGGACTGCGGGCATCAAACACGGTGGAGCTGATCTTTGAAGACTGTGAAATTCCCGCCGCCAATTTATTGGGCAATCCCGGCGAAGGATTCAAAGTGGCCATGCTCGCGCTCGACAGCGGTAGAATCGGCATTGCCTCTCAGGCGGTGGGCATCGCCCGCGCCTGTTTGGACGAAGCGATTTCCTACACAAGGGAAAGAAAACAATTCGGCAAAACCATCAACTCTTTTCAGGCGATACAATTCATGCTGGCTGACGCCGCCACGCAAATTGAAGCCGCCTCCTGGCTGACGTTGGCGGCGGCAGACCGCAAGGACAGAGGCCTGAAGTTCACCAAAGAAGCCTCCATGGCAAAGCTGTTCGCCTCGGAAGCGGCCAACGCTATTGCCTACATGGCGCTGCAGGTGCACGGCGGCTACGGGTACACAAAAGATTACAAAGTGGAACGTCTGTTCCGTGACGCGCGCGCCACAACAATATACGAAGGCACATCAGAAATTCAGCGCATTGTCATCGCCAGAGAAATTATCAAGGAATAATTTTTCGAAAAAATCAAAAACAGCAGGGAAACATGAATTTTTTAATTTTAAACGGAAACCCTCCCGGGAAGGGCAAGAAAATTGACGAATACATTGAGCGGCTTGCCGGTGCGATAAAAAATGCCCGGCACGATGTTGAGGTACTTATTTTGCGGGACATGAAAATCAATCCCTGTCTGGGCTGTTTCGACTGCTGGGTCAAAACACCGGGTTTATGCAGCATCAAAGACGACGCCAGAGAGGTGGCCAAAAATTATATCGCGTCGGATCATGTCATCTTCTGCTCGCCGCTGATTATGGGCTTTGTGAGCTCGCTTCTGAAAAATGCCATGGACCGAAATCTACCTCTTATTCATCCGCACCTGGAGGATTTGGACGGGGAAATTCATCATAAAAAGCGCTATGACAAATACCCGGTCATTTCTTTTCTGCTGGAAAAGGAATCCTGTACCGATGATGAAGACATGGCCATCGCCACGGAAATCTTTCGTAGGCAAGCTATCAACGTGAGGACAACGCTTGGTTTCGTTCGTTTGACTCAGTCACCTGTTGAGGAGGTGCTCCGTGCAATTGACGTTCATTAATGGTTCCCCGCGGCCGGCAAAAAGCAATACCGGCAGGCTCATGGAGCATTTCATCAGGGGTTTTTTGGAAACAGCGGGCAATACCTGCCAGACGGAATTTCTGGCCCGCCACAGAAAAAATCTTGACGCGCTTGCGGAAAATTTCGCCTCGTCCGAAAACGTGATTATCGGTTTTCCCCTCTATGTGGACGCGATGCCCGGCAGCGTGAAGGAATTCATCGAAGCGCTGGAGCCGCTTAGCGGCAGCAAACAGCTGCCCGCGCTGGGGTTTGTTATCCAGTGCGGTTTTCCGGAAACGGCGCATCTGCGCTTTGTGGAAAGGTATTGCGCAAAACTTACCCGCCGTCTCGGCTGCCGCCCTCTGGGTTGCATCCTGAAAGGCGGCTGTGAAGGGCTTGATGTTCAGCCTGATTTTCTCACGGCCAAATACTACCTGGCTTTCCAGGCTATCGGTCTTCATTTCGGGAAGACGGGCATCTTCGACGAAACGCTTCTTAAAAAACTGGCTCATCCGGAAAATTTGAAAGCGGAAAATATGCTCCAGATCATTCCTTTTATCAATCAGGGTTTATGGGACGCGCAGATGGAAAAAAACGGCGCGCTGAATAAGAGCTTTGACAGGCCTCTGATACCCTGATAATCAGGCGGGCTATTCCCGGATGCGTTTTTTGAGTTCTTTAATCAGCGAATTAAGGACATCGCCCGCGTCGGCCACCATGGCGACATCGGCCATTTTCATCATTGTGGCCTGCGGGTTTTTATTTATGGCGACGATAAAATCCGCCTCGCCCAATCCGGCCGTGTGCTGAATCGCGCCGCTGATGCCGAAGGAAAAAAGAATTTTTGGCTTGATGTGTTTCCCCGCCTGGCCGACCAGCGCGTCGTGATCCGCCCAGCCCGCGTAAACCACGGGACGCGTCGCGCCCACGCCGCCGCCTAAAATTCTGGCCAGCTCGTGCAGCTTGGCAAAATTATTTTTATTGCCCATGCCGCGGCCGCCGCAGACAATCACCTGCGCGTTTTCAATGGAATGCTCCTTTTCCGCGCAACGTTCATATTCGATAAGCCGCACGCGCGGTGCGGGCAATCCTTTCATCAGCGGCAGCCTCTCCACCTGCGCCTTACGGCTGTTGTCGTGGGGGATTTCCTTGAACGTGCCGGGGCGGACTGTCGCCATCTGTGGGCGGTGATGTTCGGTGACGATTTCCGCCAGCATATTTCCGCCGAAAGAAGGCGCGATCTGCACAAGCAATCCTTCCGGGGTAATTTCCAAACCAACGCAGTCGGCAGACAAACCGGTTTGCAGGCGCTTGGCCAGGCGCGGGGCAAATTCCCGCCCGAAATCCGTCGCGCCGATTAAAATAATTTCCGGATCCCGTTCCTTAACGAGAGCTTCCATAATCGCCAGATATTGCTCGGTGCTGTAGCTTTTGAGCGCGGGATCATCGATGGCTAGAATTCTATCCGCGCCGTGCGCCGTGTATTCCATGATCCATTCGTCAATTTCATGGCCGAAGACGAGCGCGCACACTTCCGCGTCGATGGCTTTGGCCAGATCCATCGCCTTGGATATAAGCTGCAGCGTTACCCGATTCTGATAATAGTTGCGGTAATCGCCGAACACCCAGATGCTTTTCTTTTTATTTTCCACGCGTGCGTTCTTTCCCTTCAATCGATTTGCCGATTACCGTGCTGATTTTTCTTTCGTACTTGTTGAGAAATTCATTGACCACATTCACCGCGACGCCGGTGAAATATTCATTTTCTTTTTGCGTCTTGCGTAAAAATACCCGGCGGACTTTCGTGCGCGAACCTTGCTTCTTCACATCCGCGGCAGCAATACCCAGAGCCGTGGCATCAATAACCTGAATCTGATTTTCGCCAAAGGCGCTCTGCAGACCGCCCAGACCCACGTAGCGCGGCAGATAATTTTCTATGGAAACGGTCACGAGCGCGGGGCATTCCATTTCCATTGTTTCGCGGAAATTATCCACGATGCGCCGGACGCGCAGTATCCTGCCGTTCATCTCAATTTTTTCCACATAGGCCACCGCGGGCAGATTCAAACTTTCCGCAAGCTGCGGGCCAACCTGCGCCGTTTCGCTGTCAGCGGTAAACGCGCCGCACAGAATCAAATCAACATTTGCGCAATGTTTTCTTATCGCCTGCGCGAGAATCCAGGATGTCATGTAGGTGTCGGAGCCGGCCAATATTTTATCGCAAATCAGAAGAGTGCCATCCGCGCCCATGGCCAGCGCCTCATAAAGCACTTCTTTGGCCGTGGGCGGACCCATGGTAATTACCGTAATATGAGCGGAATATTTCTCTTTAATTTGCAGCGCCGCCTCCAACGCGTGTTTGCAGGCGGGGTTCATCATGCCCGGCGCGAGATCGCGCCTGAGCGTGCCGGTTTTTTCATCCCAGGGAAGTTCCGTCACCATGGGAACCTGTTTTATGCAGACGACCAGTTTTAGCATGAAATCCTACAATGTCAGTTTTGCCAGCACCGCGCGCGCAATGACCATGCGCTGAATTTCGCTGGTGCCTTCGTAAATCTCCGTTACCTTGGCATCGCGGAAATACCTTTCCACGTCATACTCCTTGCTGTAACCGTAACCGCCGTGAATCTGCACGGCCAGCGATGTTGTTTTTGAAGCAACCGTGCTGCAATAAAGTTTGGCCATCGCCGCTTCGCAACCGTAGGGCTGCCCCGCGTCTTTGAGCTCACAGGCGCGGTATAAAAGCAGGCGCGCCGCCGCTTGTTCGGTAGCCATATCGGCGATATAATTTTGGATGGTCTGGAGCGAGGCAATAGGCTTTTTGAACTGCTGTCTTTCCTTGGCGTATTTAACCGCCGCTTCAAATGCGCCCTGGGCGATGCCCAAAGCCTGCGCCGCCACGCCGATACGGCCGTTATCGAGCGTGGTCATGCCGATTTTCATCCCCATGCCCAACTTGCCCAGGATATTTTCTTCCGGCACGCGGCAGTTTTCCAGAAACAGCGAGGACACAGGATTGGCGCGCATGCCGCAAAGATCCTCGAGTTCGCCGCGCAAAAATCCTTCGTAGGAACTCTCCACGATAAAAACGGAACTTTGCAGCTGCTGACGGTCGGTATTGGTCAGAGCGAAAATCAGCGCCAGATCGCAAACGCCGCCGTTGGTGACAAAAATTTTCGTGCCGTTTAATACATAATCGCCGCCTTCTTTCACCGCCGTGGTTTCCACGGAACCGGCATCGGAGCCAGCATTGGCCTCCGTCAGGCTGAACGCGCCGATCATTTCGCCGCGCGCGAGCCTGGGCAGATATTTTTCATTTTGTTCCTTGTTGCCAAACTGCAGGAATGGGAAAACAGCCACGCCATTGTGCACCGTCACGCAAAGGCCCACTGCCGCGCACACGCGGGAAAGTTCTTCCACCACAATGGCCGCGCTTACCGAGTCCAGCGCCGCGCCGCCGAATTCCTTCGGCGCCTGCAGGCCGAAATAATTGAGTTTCTTCATTTTTTCGATGACGGCGACGGGAAAGGTTGCGTTTTTGTCGATTTCCGCGGCAATCGGCGCCAGTTCCGTTTCCGCGAAATGACGCGCGGAATCGCGGATGAGTTTATGCTTCATGCAGGGGTTAAATTGCAAAACAAAGACTCCGTAAAAAATTTTAATGTGTGGTGGTCAAATAGCTCAAAATATCCGCAAAATCAAGGAAATGAATAACCGAATTTCGGCGTCCTGAAGGCGGAGAATGTTTTGGCTTGCTTTGGCGCGGGGCAGATCTCTGCGGATCGCTTTATTTCAGCTTTATTTGGTTTTCTTCTTGCCGCGAATCTTCCGCTTTTTCCTTATTCAGATAATAACGGCCGTCGGGCGTGCGGCAGACTGCTTCGCTCACAAGGAGCATTTCCAAAGCTTTCGGGCGATAATCACGATAGCCGATGCGAAAATAATCAACTTTATCATAGGGCAGCGCCACCGCGCTGACCGCGGAAAGCGCGCCGCGGGATTCCAGTTCGCGCATAATGGCCAGGCACATTCTTTTTGTCCACCATCCCGTTCCCAACATAGCCAGAATGACAACAATGACCAGCGATAAAATACCGATAATAATTTGTGTTGACTCCGCCATGCTTTATCTTCCCCGTCCGGCATATCTGATCATTTCTAAACAATTTAAACCAATGAGGCAAGATTTTTTATCAAAATAACGTTTATACAAAGGCTTAGTGCCGCATCATAACATATTGCTTTTTTAATTATAATTGCTATATTAACCAGCGCAGCATCATAACAATCCTTATAGAAGGGGAGGAAATATGAAAAAGAAAAAACCAGCGAAAAAAAAGGCGCCAGCGAAGAAGAAAGCTAAGGCCTTGAAAAAGGCGAAACCAGTCAAGAAGAAAAAAGTGGCCAAAAAAGCAAAGACGACAAAGAAGAAAAAGGTCGTCAAAAAAGCCAAAGCGCTGAAGAAGGCCAAACCAGCCAAAAAAGCCAAAGCTGCAAAAAAAGCGAAACCCGTGAAGGCCAAGGCCTTGAAAGCCAAAGCGGTAAAAAAAGCCGCGCCGAAGAAGGCCAAGGCACAGAAAAAACCGGCGGCTCCCAAAAAACCCAAAGCGGCACTGCCGGCGACACCCGCGATTCAGGAATTACAAAAACAGAAAGCGGTATTCAGCGTCTGCTCCTGCCAGTACACGGATGCTGATTCCATACAGCAGGCGGCGGCGGAACTGAAAGTTGATCCGCACTGCATCATCAAAACAGTGGTCATGGAAGACGAACTGGGCAAACCCATGCTGGTTTTAATGCATGGTGATCAGGATGTATCCGCGGAGGAACTGGCCGCGACCGTCGGCGCGCAGCAGATTTCCGCGTGCAGCCCGGAACTCACCGAAGTTCACACGGGCTATGAAGCAGCCGCCATTTCTCCTTTCGGCATTAAGAAAGTAATGCCCGCTTTCATGGAAAAATCCATTGCCATGCTGCCGGAAATTTATATCGGAGCGGGACAGCGCGGACTGATGGCGAAGATGAAACCCGAAGAGCTTATTGATGCGCTGAAACCGTTCATGGTAAGCGTCGCCAAATAAGGGGCAAAACATTAAGGAGATAAAAAGCTTAGAGCAGGGAACAGGAATATGACGGATAACGTAATTATCCGCTGTCTTAAATGCGGCACTAAAAATCGCATTCCGAAAAAAAAATTCCAGGGACGATCGGTGTGCGGAAAATGCGCCGCGCCGCTGGATGAACTGATTATTCCGTGCCTCAAATGCGGCACCAAAAACCGTGTTTCCGAAGACAGGCTTAATAAAAAACCCCTGTGCGGCAAATGCCACGAGCCGCTGGTGGTCACGCAACAAAAAACAAAACCCGTGGATGTGACGGACAACACATTCGCGCGGGAAGTATTAGCTTCAGATATTTCCGTACTCGTCGATTGCTGGGCGCCCTGGTGCGGGCCCTGCCGCACCTTGTCGCCCATCATCGATGAACTCGCGTCCGATTACGTAGGCGGCGTCAAGATTGCCAAGCTCAATGTCGACGAGAATCCGCTGACCGCCCAGCAATACGGAATTCACAGCATCCCGACGATGCTGTTTTTTAAAGAAGGAAAACTGGTGCAGCGGTTGACGGGCGCCTTGCCCAAGGAAGAAATCGAAAAAAATTTACTAAGCATCATCAAGACAAACTAACCGCGGATGCTCCCCGCATGGAAAAAAATAATCCCACCCGTGTTTACCGCTGCAAAATTTTTGACGTCTACGAAGAAGACGTGCCTCTGCCCAACGGAAAATCCATTCGTCAGACATGGATTGACCACAAACCCACGGTCGCAATTATTCCTATCAACGACAAAAATGAAATTCTTCTGGTAAAACAGTACCGAATCGCGGTCAGAAAACACCTGCTGGAAATTCCTGCCGGGGCCTTTGACCATCATGAAGAGCCTGCGGAAGTCTGCGCGCAACGCGAATTGGCGGAAGAAACAGGTTTTCGCGCGGCAAAAATGACCAAGCTCTACGAGGGGTATCTACTGGCGGGATACTGCAATGAATATATGCATTTTTTCCTCGCTAGCGATCTTGCCTACGCGCCGCTTAAGCCCGATGAGGATGAATTTATCGAAGTTGTGCCGACCGAGCTATCACGCGCCGCAGAAATGTTCAAAAAAGGCGAAATCACCGACACAAAAACCGCCCTGGGCATCATGCTGACTTTAAATTATTTTAAGGCCGCGGGAAATTCCCCATAAGGACCGCTTAAATTTATCGGGAAAGCTTCTTGCCAGAGCACTAAAGTTTTGTTAGACTTTTATCGTAAATGTAATATTGGTAACAAACGGCATGTATCATGTCTTTGCGAGGGAACGTAGTGACCGAAGCAATTCGACGTAGTCGTTGCTAGGCTGCGCAGGCCGCCGCGGCAATCAGCTCCCAACGGTCGTTCGCAATGACAACTCAATATTGAAGGGAGGCACTTCCATGTTCTACAATGAAGAATTTGAAACCCTGCCCCGCGAAGCGCTCAAAGCCCTGCAGCTCAAAAGACTCCAGCAGGTGCTGCAGCGCGTTTACCACACGGTGGGCTTTTACAAAAAAGCGTTTGACCGGGCGCAAATCAAACCCTCGGACATTAAGTCTCTCAACGATCTGAAAAAGCTCCCTTTTATCACCCGCAAGGATATGAGCGACAACTACCCCTACGGCCTGTTTTCCGTGCCGATGAGCAGTATCGTCCGGTTGCACGCCACTTCCGGCACGACCGGCCGTTCCGCCGTTTTCGGTTATACCCGCCACGATATTGAAACGTGGTCGGAACTGGTCGCGCGTTGTCTGGTTGCCGCGGGCATTACCAAAAACGACATTATCCACAACGCTTTTTCCTACGGGCTATTTACCGGCGGCCTGGGCCTGCACTACGGCGCGGAAAAAATTGACGCGAGCGTTATCCCCATCTCCGGCGGCAACGCCAAGCGCCAGTTGATGATACTGCGCGATTTCGGGCCCACCGTTATTTGCTGCACTCCCTCTTACGCCCTGTATCTGGCGCAGGAAGCCAGAACCATGAACATGGATTTAAAAACCTTCAAATTGCGCGTGGGCATTTTCGGCGCCGAGCCCTGGAGCAAGGCGATGCGTGAGGAAATCGAAAAATCTTTCGGCATCACCGCGCTCGATATTTACGGCCTTTCCGAAGTAATCGGCCCAGGGATAGCCATGGAATGCATCGAGGCGCACAACGGCATGCATATCTTTGAAGATCACTTCATTGTGGAAACCATCAATCCGCAGACCGGGGAAGTCCTGCCCGAAGGACAGGAAGGAGAACTGGTCTTCACTTCCCTGTCGCGCGAAGCGATTCCGCTTGTCCGCTACCGCTCCGGCGATATCTCCAAACTGATTACCGAACCTTGCCGCTGCGGGCGCACGCATATCAAAATGGAAAGGGCGCTCAAGAGAAGCGACGACATGCTGATTATCAGCGGCGTCAATATCTTTCCCGCGCAGGTCGAGGCGATTCTGGTGGACATCGAAGGGCTTGAACCGCGCTATCAGCTCATCGTGGACAAGGCGGGCGCACTCGACGCGCTGGAACTGCAGGTCGAAGTGAGCGACAAAATCTTCAGCGATTCGGGCAGCGTCAAGGAACTACAGAAAATCGAACAGCGCATCGTCAAGGATATGCAGGATTATCTGGGCGTCGAGCCGCGTGTGAAGCTGGTGGGCCCGAACACTTTGCCCAAAGCGGGCGCCAAGGTCATCGATAAACGTCGCATTTAAAAAGAAAGGGGTGCAAGCCATGAAGGTTGAGCAAATATCCGTATTTCTGGAAAACAAACCCGGCACGCTTCAGCAAGCAACACGCGTGCTCAAAGACGCCAATATCAACATCCGCACCCTGTCCGTGGCGGAAACGGCGGATTTCGGCATTCTGCGCCTCATTGTCAATGATGTGGAAAAAGCCAACAAAGTACTGAAAGACAGCGGCTTTCAGGTAAGCAAAACTCCCGTGGTCGCTGTGGAAGTGCCGGACAAGCCGGGCGGCCTGCATAGCGTTTTGGAAGCCGTCTCACAAGAAGGCATCAACGTGGAATACCTCTACGCCTTTGTGGAAAAAAGCGGCGAGAACGCCGTCATCATTTTCCGTTTTGATAATCCGGAAAAGGCCATTGAGATTTTAACAAAGAAAAATTTCACGGTCGTGCCGGGCAAAAAGCTATACGAATTCTAGCTTTGTTTTTATGGCCGCAACCTTAAAACAAGCCGTCAAAAAATTTTTGCGCCCGCAGGTGGCAGCGGTGGGATTTGCCCCGGTGGAGCGTTTCGACGACGCGCCGGAAGCGCATCATCCCGCGCGCGTTTGCAAAGACGCGAAAACGGTTATCGTGCTCGGCATCCCGGTGCCGCAGGGAATGCTGCGCTCGCCCGATTATAATCTTTACGGCGTGCATCGAACTTATCACAGCGCCTACACCATGCTTGACCATATCGCGCTTAACTTGAGCAATTTTATCGAAGCCAAAGGCAAATTCCTGGCCATTCCGATTCCCAGTTACGCGCCGATGGTTTTTCATCAGTTTGAGCCCTGGGGCGTGATGTCTTTAAAACACGCGGCGGTAAAAGCCGGATTGGGACGCTTCGGGCGCTCCGGCCAGGTTTATCATCCCAAATACGGCTCGCTTTTAAGACTTGCCGCTGTTGTCACCAGCGCGGCGATTCCCGGCGATAAACTTCTCCCTGATGAACTGCCCTGCCCGTCTAATTGCAGAGCGTGTATGAAAATCTGCCCTTCCAAGGCATTTGACGAAAATGGAAGTTTTCAGAAAATGACCTGTCTAACCTACGCCATAAAACACGCGATTTATCCGCTCGCCTTAAAAACTGAAGAAGGTTTAAAGAACATCGAACGCGTCATCAATACCGCCGGACACAACTACTGGATTGACTGCGACGAATGCGTCAAGGTTTGTCCGTTGAATAAAAGATAATAGTAAGCAAGTGACAGAATAAACATTATTATATGCTGTAGCTTTGCAGAGTATGCAATATTGGCACAAATCTATAAATGAATAAATGGGATGTGACTATTTATTGACTCTTTATTGAAATGCAGCTTCTTATCAAAATTTTCATCAGCGTCGCCATCATTCTTATCGCCACCGGAATCGCCAAAAAGTTCCCTTCTCTGGCGGGGCTGATTGCCGTGATGCCGCTTACCGGCGCGCTGGTTTTAATCTGGGTTTATCTGGAAAACAGCGGCAATCCCGAGGTTTTGCAGGCATTTACCAAAGGCGCGCTTTGGGGAATACTGCCCAGCATTTTGTTTTTTCTGGTAGCTTTTCTGTGCCTGAAAAAGGAAGCGCCTCTGCCGCTTCTGCTTGCGGCGAGCTTCGGCGTGTGGCTTGTCGCTGCTTTCATCCATCAGTGGCTCACCCGTTAATAAAATCGATATGATTTTCGCTCAAAACTTAATCTTGACAGGCTGTATCCCATGGAATACAATGGCGATATGATCGAGATCCGCCAGACGGAGCATTACAGTAAGTGGTTTGATAAAATAAAAGATCGAAATGCACGCGCGCGGATTAATATTCGCATTCGCCGGTTATCTTTGGGCAATCCCGGCGATGTTAAACCCGTGAGACAAAGCATATCAGAATTAAGAATAGACTATGGGCCGGGCTATCGCGTTTATTTCACACAGAGAGGAAACACGCTAATTATTCTACTGGCAGGTGGGGATAAAAAAACTCAAGCTGACGATATCAAAAAAGCTATTAAGCTGGCGCAGGAAATTGAGGATTAAAAAATGAAAAAACATAAAATAAAAAATTGGGATGCTGCCGAACATCTTAAAACAAAAGCGGATATAGCCGCATATCTGGAAGCAGCTTTGGAAGAAAACGATCCCGCATTAATAGCGGCGGCGCTGGGAGATATTGCCAGGGCCAAAGGCATGACTCATTTAGCCAACGAAACCGGCCTGGGTCGAGAAAGCTTATATAAAGCATTGTCCCCGGAAGGAAATCCGGAGTTTTCGACTATTTTAAAAGTGGTAAACGCTCTTGGGTTGAAACTTCACGCTGGGCTTGGAAAATCAAAAAAAGCCGCTTAAGAGATTATATGCTTAGAAATTAATTTTATTTAAGGGGTTTGCCGCACTCCTTGCATCTGCCATCCGGGCCGATGACGCCGATGCAGGATTCGTCTGAACATAGAATACGTTTTTCCCAGTCATCATCTTCAGACGATTGTGCTTTTATTTTTTGTTCTGCTGCCGCAACCGGTTTGCTGCTAACTATTCTGTTATCCGCTGGCAGTTCGCCTTCAAAAACCCGGCCGCACTCTTTGCATTTGCCGTCGATGCCAATGGTGCCAATACAGGATTCATCGGAACACAGAATCCGTTTTTCCCAATCTTCGTTTTCGTCAAAGATAAGTTCCATTATGCTGATCTCCAAGAAATACTGCGAAGCTATTTACAACAGCTTTAAAAATATTTCCAGATGGAAAGTACTATAAGATTACTCGCTTCGCTCGAAATGACAAGGATACTGGATTCCGGCTCGTAGGCCGGAATGATAACATGAAAAAGTGC
>DLNC01000005.1 GCA_002478265.1 Syntrophaceae bacterium UBA7520 | reverse complement strand
GCCCACGTAGCTCAGTCGGTAGAGCACATCCTTGGTAAGGATGAGGTCACCAGTTCAATCCTGGTCGTGGGCTCCAGTTAAGGGAGAGTTATGCGCAATAATATTATTTTGGCCTGCACGGAATGCAAGCAGCGGAATTACGTCACCACCAAAAACAAACGCACGATGCAAAACCGTCTGGAGTTGAAAAAGTACTGCAAGTTTTGCCGCGGGCATAAACTGCACAGAGAAACCAAATAGGTAATGATATGGGCACAGGCCAGTAGCTCTAATGGATAGAGCGCCGGACTCCAAATCCGGATGCTGGGGGTTCAAGTCCCTCCTGGCCTGCCATATTTACACTTATAAAGGATTTTTAAGCTTATGGAAAAAATCAAAGAAGTCTTCCGGAAAATGGTCCAGTTTTTCAGCGATGCCAAAGCCGAACTCCGAAGGGTAACCTGGCCTTCCAGAAAGCAGACTTTGGCTTCGACCGCGGTGGTCATCATTATTGTTTTTATCGTGGCGATTTATCTGGGTATCATTGATTACATTCTGGCGAGATTGGTTCGCGTAGTTTTGGGATAGCAAAATGGCTTTGAAGTGGTACGTTGTACACACATATTCCGGATACGAGAATAAGGTAAAAATGAGCCTGCAGGAAAGAATTGAAATGGCGGGCGCACAGGAATATTTTTCCGATATTCTTATTCCGGAGGAAGATGTCGTGGAACTGATTTCCGGAGAAAAGAAGACCTCCAAACGCAAGTTTTTTCCCGGCTATATCCTGGTGCGCATGGAGATGACGGATGAGACCTGGCATATTGTCAAAAACACGCCCAAGGTTACCGGTTTTATCGGCAGCAAGGACAAGCCTTCGCCCATATCCGACAAAGATGTGGAAAATCTCAAGATCAGAATCGACGAAGGAACGCTTAAGCCCAAGCCAAAGTTCAAGTTCGACGTCGGCGATCATGTAAAAATTATCGACGGCCCGTTTACCAATTTTGACGGTGTTATCGACGAAGTAAAGCCGGAAAAGAGCAAACTGCGGGTTATTGTCAGCATTTTCGGACGCCCCACGCCGGTGGAGCTGGACTTTATTCAGGTAACGCAGGGCGGCTGATATAAATCGCGGCTGTTTTAATAGTTTTTCAAAAATTTTTATATTTAGGTGAATCTTATGGCAAAGAAAGTTATCGCGAACATCAAATTGCAAATCACGGCGGGCAAGGCAACCCCTTCGCCGCCGGTGGGGCCGGCTCTGGGTCAGCACGGAGTGAATATCATGGAGTTCTGCAAGGCCTACAACGCCATGACGCAGAAGCAGGAAGGCATGATCGTTCCCGTCATTATTACCGTTTACGCCGACCGTTCGTTCACGTTCGTCACAAAAACGCCACCGGCATCGGTGCTGCTCAAACAGGCGGCAAAAATCGCCAAGGGCGCGGCTGACCCCAAGCGGGAGAAAGTAGGCACGGTCACGGCGAAGCAGGTGCAGGAAATCGCGCAGTTGAAATACAATGACCTCAACGCGGTAGATATGGAAGGGGCTATCAAGATTATTGCCGGCACGGCAAGATCGATGGGCATCGAAATAGCTGGTTAATAAATAAAGAGGGTTTATTATGGCAGGAAGAGGAAAAAGAATTTTAGCGGCAAAAAAGAACGTGGAGCCGGGCAAACGCTACACACTCAAGGAAGCGACGGAGATGATTGTCGCCATGCCGCACGCGAAATTTGATGAGACAGTTGATCTGGCTGTTCGCTTGGGCGTTAATCCGGCGCATGCCGATCAGATGGTGCGCGGCAGCGTGGTTTTGCCAAACGGTTTGGGTAAGTCAGTGCGTGTGCTCGTGTTTGCCAAAGGCGAAAAGGAAAAGGAAGCGCAGGAAGCAGGCGCGGATTATATCGGCAACGACGAAATTATCGAAAAAATTAAAAACGGCTGGTTTGAATTTGACCGCGTTATCGCCACTCCGGATATGATGGGCACAGTGGGCAAAATAGGCAAGATTTTGGGCCCGCGCGGGTTGATGCCTAATCCCAAAGTCGGCACGGTTACTTTTGAAGTGGCCAATGCCGTAAAGGAACTCAAGGCCGGCAAAGTGGAGTTCCGCGTGGAGAAAGCGGGAATCGTGCACACGCCGGTGGGCAAACTTTCTTTCGGCGCCCAGAAGCTGGGAGAAAATGTCAGCGCGCTGATGGAAACGATCATTAAAATGAAGCCGGCGTCCAGTAAAGGAACTTATATAAAAAGCGTTTCCATCTCCAGCACGATGGGCGCGGGCGTGCGGATTGATCCGCTTGATTTCAAGGCGGCGTAAGAAAGAAACAAATATTTTTAGCAACAAGGTCGAAGACAGCAGGTACAGAAGTTTAAACGTAAGACGGCCTGCCGAGACTCGTAGAATAAAAGTTGTTTTGTTTACAGGTAAACATTTTTTTAAACGGGAATCGGGAAAAATTAAAGATGCCGTTTTTCTGTATGTGGCTGCTTTCTTTGGCCTCGAAGCAATTAAATTAGTTGTGAAAGGAGGCTGATACATTGGATCGGAAAACGAAAGAGCAGGTAGTATCCGAACTGCACGAAAAGCTCAGCAAGGCCAAACTCGGTGTTTTAACCAGCTTCAGCGGGATGAATGTGCTGAAGATGGAAGCGCTGCGGAATACTCTGCGCAAATCCAGCGCGGAAGTAAAGGTAGTGAAAAACACACTTTTGGGAATCGCCTCAAAAGACACTTCCTTCAGCGTTCTGTCCGAGCACTTCCGTTGGCCCATCGCCATGATTCTGGGCTACGCGGACCCGGTTGAGCCGACGAAGGCGCTTGTGGATTTTGCCAAAAAAAATCCCGAGCTTGAAATTAAGGTCGGCGCGCTTGACGGCAAGCTCCTGAGCAGGGAAGATCTGACGGCGCTGGCGGAATTGCCCAGCAGAGATGTGCTTCTGGGCAAACTGGTATACGTCATGGCGGCGGTGCCGACATCCTTTGTGACGGTTTTGAACGCGGCTCAAAGAGATTTCGTGCAGTTGCTAAATGCCTATGCACAGAAGAAAAAAACTTTAAACTAAAAAACATACAGAAGAGAGGATAAAAAAATGTCAGGTAAAATTACGAAAGAAGATGTCATAAAATTCATTGAAGAAATGACGGTGCTGGAGCTATCCGCTCTGGTGAAAGAACTGGAGGAAAAATTCGGCGTATCCGCGGCAGCGCCCGTGATGGCAGTGGCGGCGGCGGGCGCGGGAGCTCCAGCGGCGGCAGCGGCCGAAGAAAAAACCGAGTTTAACGTCAACCTCACTGGTTTTGGCGCGGACAAAATTCAGGTCATCAAAGTGGTCAGGGCCATTACCGGCCTGGGGCTGAAGGAAGCCAAGGATCTGGTGGAAGGAGTTCCGAAACCGATTAAAGAAGGCGTTTCCAAGGAGGAAGCCGCTGATATTAAGAAGAAAATCGAGGAAGTCGGCGGAACAGTAGAGGTTAAATAAGTTTATAATCTCCACCTTAAAAATTTTTAAATGTTAAGGATGTTATGGGCAAATTTAGAAAAAATTTTGGCCGGGTAAGAAAAGTTCTGGATATCCCCAATCTGATTGAAATCCAGACAGCCTCTTATGAAAAATTTCTCCAGAAAGACGTGGCGGCAGGCCAGCGTGGAAACTTTGGCCTGCAAAGCGCGTTTAAAAGCGTTTTCCCGATTACTGATTTCAGCGGGAAATGTTCTCTGGAGTTTGTCAACTACAAGATCGGCGATGTCCGCTACGATATCAAGGAGTGTATTCAGAAGGGCATGACCTATGCCGCTCCGTTGAAAATTGTGGTGCGGCTCGTCGTTTTCGACACGGACCGCCTCGGCGAAAACAGAAACAGCAAGGAAGCGTTGGAGACAAAGCCGATACGCGATATCAAGGAACAGGAAATTTACTTCGGTGAAATTCCGCTGATGACCGAAAATGGAACGTTCATCATCAACGGCACAGAACGCGTTATTGTCAGCCAACTGCATCGATCACCGGGAATTTTCTTTGATCACGATAAGGGTAAGACGGTGGCCAGCGGCAAGCTGATTTATTCGGCGCGCATTATCCCCATCAGAGGCTCCTGGCTGGATCTGGAATTTGATTCCAAGGACATTCTTTATGTGCGCATCGACCGGCGGCGTAAAATGCCGGTGACAATTCTGCTCAAGGCAATGGGTAATTCCACGGAATTTATCCTGAATTATTTTTACAATATTCAGAAGCTGATTATCGAGGGCGATAAGCTTTACCTGACGGCTGATGAATCTTTGGCCGGCCAGAAAGCGCCCGAAGACATAAAGGATCCGAAAAGCGGTGAAGTGATTATCAAAAAAGGGCGCAAGCTGACCAAGCCCCTTTTAAAAAAGGTGCTGGATTCAGGCGTTAAGCGCATTGCCGTAAAGGAAGCTGATCTTGCCGGGAAAGTTTTTTCGTCTGACGTCAAAGATCCGAATACCGGAGAAGTGGTTTTTCGTTGCAACGAAGAGTTGCCGGTCAACGGTCTGGAAATCGCCAAAGAAAAAGGCATCAGAGAACTGAGCTTCATTTATATAGACGAGGATCTGGATAATGCCGCGATTCGTGACACGCTTTTGATGGATAAAATCGAAACGACGGAAGACGCGATTCTCGAAATATATAGGCGTCTGCGACCAAGTAACCCGCCCACTCCGGAGACGGCTACCAAGTTTTTTCAGAGTCTGTTCTTCGAGCCGGAAACTTATGACCTGTCCGATGTCGGCCGTGCCAAGATGAATTATAAACTGCATCTGGACGCGCCCACTTCTGTGACCGTTTTGCGCAATGAAGATATTCTGGCCTCGGTCAAGTATCTGATTGATCTGAAAAACGGCGTCGCGGAATGCAGCGTTGACGATATCGATCACTTGGGCAACCGTCGCGTGCGTTCCGTCGGTGAACTTATTGAAAACCAGTACCGTATCGGCCTGGTGCGCATGGAGCGGGCCATCAAAGAAAAAATGAGCCTGCAGGATATCGAAACCATGATGCCGCACGACCTCATCAACGCCAAGCCGGTTTCTGCGGTGGTTAACGAATTTTTCGGTTCCAGCCAGCTTTCTCAGTTTATGGATCAGACCAATCCGCTTTCGGAAATCACGCACAAGCGGCGCTTATCCGCGTTGGGTCCCGGCGGTTTAACGCGCGAGAGAGCCGGCTTTGAAGTGCGCGATGTTCACCCCACTCATTACGGACGCATTTGTCCGATTGAAACACCGGAAGGACCGAACATCGGACTGATTGTGTCTTTAAGCACTTACGCGCGGGTTAATGAATTCGGCTTTATCGAAACTCCTTATAAGCTGGTCGAAAACGGCAAGGTATCGGAAAAAGTCCGCTACATGACGGCAATTGAAGAGGAAAATCAGATTATCGCGCCGGCTGACCGCCCGCTTGATAAGCATGGAAAATTTTTGGAAGAATTGATTTCCGTGCGCAAGGGTGGGGATTTTATCTCTGTCGTGCCGGAAGACTTGAAGATGATGGACGTTTCGCCCAATCAGCTAGTGAGTGTTGCCGCGGCGCTCATCCCGTTTTTGGAACATGATGACGCTAACCGCGCGCTCATGGGCTCAAATATGCAACGCCAGGCGGTGCCGCTGATGTGTCCGGAAACACCAATTGTCGGAACGGCAATGGAAGCTGTTGTTGCCCGTGATTCCGGCGCCGTGTTGGTGGCCAAACGCGCGGGTGTGGTCAAAAGCGTGGACGCCTCGCGTATTGTTATTCTTGCCGATCATCCCGAAGAAGACGGCATCGACAGCGGCGTGGATATATATTCGCTTTCCAAATATCAGCGTTCCAATCAGGATACCTGTTTCAATCAAAAACCGGTAGTGAGCGTGGGACAGCACGTTAATAAAAGAGACATTCTGGCCGACGGTCCGGCGACCGACGAAGGGGAATTGGCGTTGGGCAGAAATGTTATGGTGGCCTTTATGTCCTGGGGCGGCTATAACTACGAAGACTCGATTCTGGTGAGTGAACGCGTGGTAAAGGAAGATGTATACACTTCCATTCACATCGAGGAATTCGAAACAATGGCGCGGGATACCAAGCTGGGGAAGGAAGAAATAACCAGGGACATTCCTAATGTCGGCGAGGAAGCGCTGCGCAATCTGGATGAAAGTGGCATTATTCGCATCGGCGTCTCGGTGAAGCCCGGTGACATTCTGGTCGGGAAAATCACGCCTAAGGGCGAGACCCAGTTGTCGGCCGAAGAAAAACTGCTGCGGGCGATCTTCGGAGAGAAAGCCAGCGACGTGCGTGACACGTCCCTGCGCGTTCCGCCCGGCGTGGAAGGGACGATCATCGACGCGAAAATATTCACGCGCAAGGGCGCGGATAAGGACCTGCGTTCGCAGGAGATTGAAGAAGACGCGATCGCCCAGCTTACCAAAGACCGGGATGATGAGATACGCATACTAACCGAAACCATGAAAAAGGACGTGGCAAAGATTGTTGTCGGGAAAACTCTCGCCGGCAAAATCGGCGACGCCAAAAAGAAAACGCTGGTGAAAAAGGGTGAAAAGATTACCAAGGAAATATTCGCCGAATTGCCTTACACCTGCTGGAAGGATATATCACTTGCGGACAGCGATACTGCTGAGGAAAAACTGGCTAGCCTGCTAGCCGCGATGGAGAGAAAAATCGATTTTATCCGCGCTCATTTTGAGCAGAAACTGGAAAAGATTAAGGCCAGCGACGAACTACCGCCCGGTGTCATTAAAATGGTGAAAATCTATATCGCGATTAAGAGAAAGCTTTCCGTGGGCGACAAAATGGCGGGACGTCACGGCAACAAAGGCGTGCTGTCGCGAATTTTGCCGGAAGAGGACATGCCGTATTTTGCCGACGGAACACCTGTGGATATCGTGCTAAACCCGCTGGGCGTTCCTTCGCGTATGAATGTCGGCCAGATTCTGGAGACTCATCTGGGCTGGGCGGCAAAGAAAATCGGCGAAGGCATTAATGAGCTTCTGGAAAAGAAGAACAATTTAAATGATATCAAGAGCGAATTGAAAAAAACTTATTCGTCACCCGACTTTGACAAGTTTCTTGAAGAAGCTACGGCGGAAGAAATTAAAAGTTTCGTGCAGAAATTGAAAAAAGGATTGCTAGTGGCCAGCCCCGTTTTTGACGGTTGTCCGGAAAGCCAGATCAGGGAAATGCTGGTGAAAGCGGAACTCCCTGAAAAAGGGCAAGCCATTCTTTTTGACGGCAGGACGGGTGAGCCTTTTGAGCAAGAAGTTACGGTGGGCAGCATTTACATGATGAAGCTGCATCACCTGGTGGATAATAAAATACACGCCCGCTCCATCGGGCCTTATTCGTTGGTTACGCAGCAGCCCCTCGGCGGCAAAGCGCAATTCGGCGGGCAGCGCCTCGGGGAAATGGAGGTCTGGGCGATGGAAGCATACGGCGCGGCCTACACGTTGCAGGAATTTCTGACGGTTAAATCAGACGATGTTGCCGGCAGAACGAGGATTTACGAATCGATCGTCAAGGGCGAGCATACATTCGAGCCGGGATTGCCGGAATCATTTAATGTGCTGGTTAAAGAATTGCAAAGCCTCAGCCTGGATGTTGAATTGGTAGAGGAAAAGGATGACGTCCTGGATCAGGCGTAACCTTTATTACACATAAATTAGTTAGCTTAAAAATACGGGGGCAAATCCGTGGAAGACGTTTTCAGTTATTTCGAAAAACCAAAAAATCCTATCAGGTTCAGCGCGATAAAAATTTCTATCGCGTCGCCGGAAAAAATTCTTTCCTGGTCGCACGGCGAGGTAAAGAAGCCAGAAACGATTAATTACCGGACGTTCAAGCCGGAAAGAGATGGCCTTTTCTGCGCCAAAATCTTCGGTCCGGTTAAGGACTACGAATGTCTGTGTGGACGCTACAAGCGTATGAAGCACCGCGGGGTGGTTTGCGAAAAATGCGGCGTGGAGGTCATCCAGTCCAAGGTGCGCCGGGAAAGAATGGGGCACATCACGCTGGCGACTCCCGTGGCGCATATCTGGTTTTTGAAAAGCCTGCCCAGCCGCATCGGCAACGTCCTGGATCTGACGCTTAAAGAACTGGAAAAAGTTCTTTATTTCGAATCATGGATTGTCCTCGATCCCAAAGACACACCGTTGAAGAAGCAGGAACTCCTCTCCGACGAAGAATATATCGAAGCGCGCGAAACCTATGGTGATTCCGGTTTTGTCGCAGGGATCGGCGCCGAGGCGATAAGGCAGCTTTTGGAAGAAATTGATCTGGAAGAGCTTTATGAAGAATTGCGCTCGGAAGCAATCACCGCCGTTTCGGATACCAAGAAAAAGAAATTGGTCAAAAGGTTAAAAGTAGTGGAAGCGCTGCGCAAATCCGGCAATAAGCCGGAGTGGATGATCCTGACCGTTCTTCCTGTCATCCCGCCTGACTTGAGGCCTTTGGTTCCTCTCGACGGCGGCCGTTTCGCTACTTCCGATCTGAACGATTTATATCGCCGTGTTATAAATAGAAATAACCGTCTGAAGCGATTGCAGGAACTCAACGCCCCGGAAATCATTATCCGTAATGAAAAGCGCATGCTGCAGGAAGCGGTAGATGTTCTCTTTGACAATGGCCGGCGCGGCCGGGCTATTACGGGCACAAACAAAAGACCGTTGCGTTCGTTATCAGATATGCTCAAAGGCAAGCAGGGACGGTTCCGTCAGAACCTGTTGGGCAAAAGAGTCGATTATTCCGGTCGTTCCGTTATTACCGTCGGTCCGGATTTGAGGTTGCATCAATGCGGCCTGCCCAAGAAAATGGCGCTCGAACTTTTCAAGCCGTTTGTTTACAACCGCCTCCTGGAAAAAGGTTATGTGACCACCGTAAAAAGCGCGAAAAAAATGGTCGAGCAGGAAAAATCGGAAGTATGGGACGCGCTTGATGAAGTGGTGCGCGAATACCCGGTGATTTTAAACCGCGCCCCCACGCTGCATCGCCTCGGCATGCAGGCATTTGAACCGGTGTTGATTGAAGGCAAAGCGATCAGACTGCATCCTCTGGTCTGCACGGCGTTCAACGCGGACTTCGACGGCGACCAGATGGCCGTCCATGTTCCTTTGTCTGTTGAGGCGCAGACGGAAGCGCGGGTGCTTATGATGTCTACGAATAACATTCTTTCTCCGGCGAGCGGCAAGCCGGTCATCGTGCCCAGCCAGGATATCGTTTTGGGAATTTATTTTCTTACGCGGGCCAAGACAGGCGTCAGGGGTGAAGGAATGATTTTCTCCTCGCCGGATGAGGTGCGCTCGGCTTTTGACGCGGGCGAAATAGATCTGCACGCGCGTATTAAAGTCCGTATTGACGGCCAATTGAAAGAAACAACCGTCGGCAGAATAATTCTTTACGAAATAGTTCCGCGCGAAATTTCTTTTGATGCCATCAATAAGCTGATGAACAAGAAAGAACTTGCCAATTTGATTGACCACTGTTACCGCCTGAGCGGCGATAAGACTACCGTTCTGTTGGCGGACCGGCTCAAAGACCTGGGCTTTAAATACGCGACCATTTCCGGACTTTCTTTTGCTGTGGGCAACATGATTATCCCGGAAAACAAGAAGAACATTGTCGCCCAGGCGGATAAAGACGTTTTAAAAATCCAGAAACAGTACATGGATGGATTGATTACCGACGGTGAGCGTTATAATAAGGTTATTGATATCTGGGCGCAATCGACGGAAAAAATCGCCTCGGAAATGCTCAGCGGCATCAGCACGGAAGAAGTGGTCTTTGCCGACGGCAAAAAACGCAAAGTCGAAAGCTTCAACCCCATCTACATGATGGCTGATTCCGGCGCCCGCGGCTCGGGGCAGCAGTTAAGGCAGCTGGCCGGAATGCGCGGATTGATGGCCAAGCCCTCCGGAGAAATTATTGAAACGCCGATTACGGCGAATTTCCGCGAAGGATTGAGCGTGCTGCAATACTTCATCTCCACGCACGGTGCGCGCAAAGGTCTGGCCGATACCGCTTTAAAAACAGCCAACTCCGGTTACCTGACGCGTCGGTTGGTTGATGTCGCGCAGGATTGCATCATCACCGAGCAGGATTGCGAAACAGTTGACGGAATTTACGTCTCGGCACTCATGGAAGGCGGTGAAATAATCGAAACCGCCGGAGAAAGAGTGTTGGGAAGAGTCGCGCTTCAGGAAATAAAAGATCCCTTCACCGGCGAAGTTATCGTCAATGCCAATGAATCTATCGATGAAACGCTGGCGGAAAAAATTGATCGCGCCGGTATCGAAAGAGTAAATATAAGGTCCGTTCTGACGTGCCGTTCCAAGCATGGCGTGTGTGCCATGTGCTACGGACGCGACCTGGCGCATGGACATCTGGTTAACATCGGCGAAGCAGTCGGTATTGTGGCGGCACAATCGATTGGCGAGCCGGGTACGCAGCTGACCATGAGAACGTTCCACATCGGCGGCACCGCGAAGTTTGAGGAACATTCCACGCTGGAAGCGCGGCATGACGGCACGATTAAATTCGTAAATCTCAACACGGCCAAAACAGGCGAGAACGATTACGTGGTGATGAACCGTCACGGCGAGGTGCACGTTTTGGACGAGCAAAACAGAAGCCGCGGCAAGTATACAGTTCCCTACGGAGCGCATCTGAAAGTTAAGGATGGCAGCACCGTAAAGCGTGGCGAACTGATCGCGGAATGGGATCCCTTCTCCATACCGATTCTGGCGGAAGTAGATGGCACGGTTAAATACGGTGACATTATTGAAGGAAAGACCATGGTGGAACAGGTGGATGAGGTAACCGGTCTTTCCCGTAAAGTCATCATTGAATTCAAGGGCGGCGATTTGCGGCCGCGCGTCTCTATAAAGGATGACAAGGGGAAAACGGCGAAAATTCCGGGAACAAATTCGGTGGCGCGCTATCTTCTTTCTGTCGGCGTAAATATTGTCGCGACAGAAGGAGACACGGTGCGCGCCGGCGACATCATTGCAAAAATTCCGCGGGAAACAACAAAAACAAAGGATATTACGGGTGGTCTGCCCCGTGTTGCGGAATTGTTTGAAGCGCGTAAACCCAAAGATTTCGCGGTTATCAGCGAAATAGAAGGAGTTGTTTCTTACGGTAAGGACGCAAAGGGAAAGCGCAAAATAATCGTCACGCCGGAAGTAGGGGAGGAAAAGGAATACCTGATCGCCAAAGGAAAGCATATCAGCGTGCAGGAAGGTGATACCGTCGTGCCGGGCGACGCGTTAATGGATGGCGTAAACAATCCGCATGATCTTTTAGCCATCAAAGGGGAAAAAGAACTGGCTCGCTATCTTGTTGACGAAGTGCAGGAAGTCTACCGCTTACAGGGCGTCAAGATTAATGATAAACATATGGAAGTAATCGTGCGCCAGATGCTGCGGCGCGTTCGCGTTACCGACCCGGGTGATACTGGATTCATCGCTGACGAGCAGGTTGAGCGTTATCGCTTCCAGGAAGAAAATGATAAGGTTATCGCGCAGGGCGGCCAGCCCGCGACGGGAGAACCGCTGCTTTTGGGTATCACTAAAGCATCGCTCTCCACGCAGAGCTTTATTTCGGCCGCATCTTTCCAGGAAACCACCAGAGTGCTTACGGAAGCCTCACTTTCCGGCAAAACCGACTATCTGAGAGGCCTGAAAGAGAACGTCATTATGGGCAGATTGATCACTGCCGGTACGGGGTTGGTAATGTATAGGAAGTTGGGCATTCAGGTGCTCGACGAAGAGAAAGCCGAGGAAAATTTGGCGCAATAAAAATACAAAAAATGCTTGACATATGCGGGGTTACTTGATAGCAACACCGGATTTGCTGCTGCATATGGTTTAATTTATGCGCTTTTTTTGGAGGATAGATGCCGACAATTAGTCAATTAGTCCGGAAAGGCAGGGCTAAGATAAAAAAGAAAACGAATACACCGGCTTTGGCTGGTTGCCCGCAGCGCCGCGGCGTGTGTGTCCGTGTGTATACGACAACGCCGAAGAAACCGAATTCGGCTCTGCGCAAGGTAGCCAGGGTTCGTCTGACCACCGGTTATGAGGTTTCTTCCTATATTCCGGGCATTGGGCATAACCTTCAGGAGCATTCGGTCGTTTTGGTGCGCGGCGGCAGAGTGAAAGATTTGCCCGGCGTGCGCTACCATATCGTCAGGGGAACACTGGACGCGGTGGGCGTGCAGGACCGTAAGCAGGGCAGATCAAAATACGGGGCAAAGAAGCCAAGCTAAACTTTTTGAAGGATAATTTGCATGCCACGAAGACGTGAAATCGAAAAAAGAGATATTTTGCCTGACCCTAAGTATAACAACAAGCTGGTGGCAAAATTTATTAATTCGCTTTTAAAACGCGGCAAGAAAAGTGTTGCGGAAAGCATTCTTTACGGCGCTTTTGATATCATTGAAAAGAAAGTCAAAGAGCAGCCCGTGGAATACTTTGAAAAAGCGGTAAACAACGTTAAGCCGCTGATTGAAGTAAAGTCCCGGCGCGTGGGCGGTTCCACCTATCAGGTACCTACGGAAGTTTTGCCTGCCCGGAGAACCGCGCTCGCCATTCGCTGGCTGATCACCAACGCGCAGGAACGCACGGAAAAAACGATGCGGGAAAAGCTGGCCGCGGAATTAATAGACGCCGCCAACAACCGCGGTGGAGCAATTAAGAAGAGAGAAGCAGTACACAAAATGGCGGAGGCGAATAAAGCTTTCGCGCATTATAAGTTTTAATATTAAAAGGAAATAATACTTAAACGACAAACGAACCAACCATTCAAAGTTAAGGAGGTATGAGAGATGGCAAAGAAAAAATTTGAAAGGACAAAGCCGCATTTAAATATCGGAACAATCGGTCACGTTGACCATGGCAAGACTACGCTGACGGCGGCGATTACGAAACACCTCGCGAAGAAAGGTTTTGCGGAATTCCGGCCTTTCGATTCTATTGATAACGCTCCGGAAGAAAAAGAGCGCGGTGTTACCATCAATATTTCCCACGTGGAATATGAGACGGACAAAAGACACTACGCGCACGTGGATTGCCCCGGCCACGCCGACTATATCAAAAACATGATTTCCGGCGCGGCCCATATGGACGGCACCATCCTCGTTGTGGCCGCTTCCGACGGGCCGATGCCTCAGACCCGTGAGCATATTCTCCTTGCCCGGCAGGTTCAGGTTCCTTACATTGTCGTTTATCTTAATAAAGTTGATTTGGTTGATGACCCTGAGCTTTTGGATCTGGTTGAACTGGAGCTAAGAGAGCTTCTGAGCCAGTATGAATTTCCGGGCGACAAAATTCCTATTATCCGCGGTTCCGCTCTGAAAGCTCTGGAGGCTGATGATCCTGATTCACCCGACGCCAAATCAATCTGGGAATTGATGAAAGCAGTTGATGAATATATTCCCGAACCCAAACGTGATATTGAAAAACCCTTCCTCATGCCGGTAGGCGATGTTTTCACCATTTCCGGGCGCGGTACGGTTGTTACCGGAAGAGTGGACAGAGGTATCGTGAAAGTCGGCGAGGAAGTGGAAATTATCGGTATTCGCCCGACGACAAAAACGGTTGTAACCGGGGTGGAAATGTTTCGCAAAACCCTTGACGAAGGTCGGGCGGGAGATGATGTCGGCTTGTTGCTGCGCGGTATCAAACGCGAGGAAGTGGAAAGAGGGCAGGTTGTTGCTAAACCCGGTTCCATTACACCGCACACGAAGTTTGAAGCCGCTGTTTACGTGCTGACGAAAGAGGAAGGAGGGCGCCATACACCGTTCTTCTCCGGTTATCGCCCCCAGTTTTATTTCCGGACGACAGATGTCACGGGTGTTGCCACCCTGCCCGAGGGCGTGGAGATGGTTATGCCCGGGGATAATGTAAAGATGACAGTGGAGCTGATCACGCCAATCGCTATGGAAGAGCAGCTCAGATTCGCTATTCGCGAAGGCGGCAGAACGGTAGGCGCCGGAGTCGTAAGTAAGATTATCGCATAAGAAACGAGACAGGTTGCAAGTTTAATGAAAGATCAAAAGATAAGAATACGACTCAAAGCTTACGATTACAAGTTATTGGATCGCTCTGTGGAAGAGATTGTGGAAACCGCAAAAAGGACCGGCGCGCGTGTCGCCGGTCCTATACCTATTCCCACGGAAATCAATAGGTATTGTGTAAATCGCTCGCCGCATGTGGACAAAAAATCCCGCGAACAGTTTGAAATTCGCACTCATAAAAGATTAATTGATATCGTCGATCCTACGCAGGCAACAGTAGACGCGCTGATGAAACTTGATCTGTCCGCCGGTGTTGATGTGGAAATAAAAGCGTAGGTTTATTTTTTTAATTGTCGGTAGATGGCTGTATCGTTGGTCGTTTCCCGAAAAGAATTTTTTTGGCTTTATTATTTTTGAAAAAGTTGGAAAGCGATGAGCAAGGGAATTATCGGAAAAAAATTAGGCATGACCCAGGTTTTTGCCGAAGACGGAGCGGCAATAGGCGTGACCGCCGTGGAAGTAGAACCTTCGGTAATCGTGCAGGTTAAGACAAAAGAAAAAGACGGTTATGATTCCGTTCAGCTAGGTTACGGCCGCATCAAGCAGAAAAATGTGACGAAGCCTCTGCAGGGACATTTTAAAAAAGCGAACAAGGGAAATTTCCGGGTATTAAAGGAATTTTCCGTGGAACCAGGAAATTTTGAAGTGGGACAGGAGATCGCCGCGGATATTTTCAAGCCAGGCGATTTTGTCGATGTCATGGGAACTTCAAAAGGAAAAGGTTTTGCCGGTGTCGTTAAAAGGCACGGTTTCCGTGGTGGCCGGGCTTCACATGGTTCGATGTTTCACCGTGCCCCCGGCTCGATCGGCGCCAGCGCGGACCCTTCCCGCGTTTTCAAAGGAACAAGAATGGGCGGTCATATGGGCAATGTAACCAAGACCATTCAGAATTTGCAGGTATGGCAGATACGCCCGGAAATGAATTTGCTGCTTTTGAAAGGCTCTGTTCCCGGGGGGAAAAACGGGTTTGTTTTTATTAAAAAAGCGAAGAAAAAAAGCGCGTAAGTCACTGGAGATATATTGAAGATGGCGTTAGCGGATGTTTTTGACATAGAAAAGAAGAAAGTTTCTCAGGTTGAGCTTAGCGACGAAGTATTCGGCGCCCAGCCGAACGAAGCAGTCATTTATGACGTGATAAAGATGCAACTGGCGGCGCGCCGCGCGGGTACGGCTTCAACAAAAACAAGAAGCGATGTCAGCGGTGGCGGAAAAAAACCGTGGCGACAAAAAGGGACGGGCAGAGCCAGGGCAGGGACGTCGAGATCACCTCTCTGGAGAAGTGGCGGTATTGTTTTTGGCCCGCATCCCCGTGATTATTCATACAGCGTGCCCAAAAAAATGCGCAAACAGGCGTTAATCAGCGCCCTGAGTTTAAAAGCCCGAGAAAATAAAATTCTGGTGATCAAAGATTTCCCAATGGATGAAATCAGTACGAAGAAGTTCCAAAGTGTTGTCGAACTTTTTGAATTGTCCAAAGCGCTTTTTGTGCTGGCCGATGCCGACGAGAAGCTGCAGAAATCTTCGCGCAATATCAGAAACATTAAAATGATCAGATCAGAGGGAATTAATGTTTATGATATTTTAAAACATGAGCATCTGGTTCTCCTGGAGCCTTCAATAAAGAAGATTGAGGGGGCATTGCTGTCGTAATGGAAATGCATCAGGTTATTAAAAAAATATTGGTTACGGAAAAAAGCACCGCCGCGCGCGAAGAATCAAATAAATATTTTTTTGAAGTCGATCGCCGCGCCAACAAAATGGAAATCGGCAAGGCGGTGGAAAAACTTTTTAACGTGAAAGTTGTCGATGTGCGCGTCATGCAGGTGTTGGGCAAGAAAAAAAGAATGGGCCGTAATGTCGGGCAGAAAAGATCATGGAAAAAGGCCATCGTTACTCTGGTTGCCGGCAATCGCATAGAAATTATCGAAGGCGCATAAAGATTAATTTTAAGGAACGGGCAAATGGCAATTATTAAATATAAACCAACATCTCCCGGGAGAAGATTTCAGAGTGTTTCCGATTTTGCGGAAATCACCTCGACCGAGCGTGTTAAGGGGTTGCTCAAGCCGTTGAAGAAAACCGGCGGACGTAACGCGTACGGGCGTATCACTTCTCGCCATATTGGCGGCGGGCATAAAAGAAAGTATCGTGTAGTGGATTTTTGCCGAAATAAAGAGGATATTCCGGCCAAAGTGGCGGCGATTCAGTACGATCCGAACAGAACAGCACGAATAGCGCTGCTCAACTATCGCGATGGGGAAAAAAGATATATTGTTGCTCCGGCGCAGCTTAACGTGGGTGATGTGGTTGTCAGCGGCGAAAAGGCCGACATTAAGCCGGGTAATGCGATTCCACTGAAATACATTCCGTTGGGCTCTTTGATTCACAACGTTGAATTAAAAGTAGGGCGAGGTGGACAGCTGATACGTTCCGCTGGCGCTTACGGGCAGTTGATGGCCAAGGAAGGCAGCTACGCGCAGGTACGTCTGCCGTCCGGCGAAGTACGCAAAGTTTTTATTGAATGCATGGCGACAATCGGACAGGTCGGCAACATTGAGCATGAGAATATCAGCATCGGCAAAGCGGGAAGAACAAGATGGCTGGGTAAACGACCTCACGTGCGTGGTGTCGTGATGAACCCGGTTGATCATCCGATGGGCGGCGGTGAAGGAAAGTCTTCCGGCGGCCGTCATCCCTGCACGCCTTGGGGTATTCCCACCAAGGGGCATAAAACCCGCAAGAACAAAAGAACCGATAAATACATTATCAAGAGAAGGGGCAAATAAGAAGTGGCGCGTTCGATAAAAAAAGGTCCTTACATTGATGAAAAGCTGCTGGCGAAGGTCAGGAAGATGGAAGTTGAGGGCTCTAAAAACGTGATTAAGACCTGGTCGCGGCGTTCCACCATAACGCCGGAACTCATCGGTTATACTTTTGCCGTGCATAACGGTAAAAAATTTATCCCGGTCTATGTGACAGAAAATATGGTCGGGCATAAGCTGGGTGAATTTGCCCCGACCAGGACATTTTATTCGCATTCAGGCGATCGTAAAACGAAAGTGCGCACCGCTTAACTAGTCGGATAAATTGGGAGTTGATAAATAAATGGAAGCTAAGGCAGTAGCAAAATATATAAGAATGTCGCCGCAGAAAGTCCGGCTGGTGGTTGATTTGATCAGAGGCAAGAAAGTTCAGGAAGCCAGCAATATTCTGCTTTATACGAGAAAGTACGCGGCGGGCGTCGTGGCGAAGGTTTTAAAATCGGCGATAGCCAATGCCGCGCAAAATCCGAATATTGACGAAAATATTTTATATGTAAAAGAAGTATATGTTGATCAGGGTCCTGCTCTGAAAAGATGGCGCGCCAGAGCTCAGGGAAGGGCGGCAGGAATCCGTAAAAGGACTTCGCATATTACAGTTGTCTTGGATGAAAGGTAAGGAGGTAGGGCGTTGGGTCAGAAAGTAAACCCGGTGGGATTAAGGCTGGGCTATATTAAGAAATGGCAGTCGGTTTGGTTTGCCGATAAAAGCTACAGTGAAATGCTGCACGAAGATGTAAAAATAAGAAAATACCTGAAAAAAAAGCTCTACCACGCGAGCATATCCAAGATCGAAATAGAAAGAGCGGCTAACAAAGCAAAGGTAAATATTTATTCGGCGCGTCCCGGAGTCATTATCGGTAAAAAAGGTTCGGAAATAGAAAAGCTTAAATCGGACATCGAAAAATTTTCCCGCGCGGAAATAATTGTCAATATTCTGGAAGTGCGCAAGCCGGAAGTCGACGCTCAGTTGGTGGCGGAGAATGTGGCGATGCAGTTGGAGAGAAGAGTGGCTTTCCGCAGAGCAATGAAAAAATGTGTTGGTTACGCCCTGAAATTCGGCGCGAAAGGCATTAAAATTACCTGTTCGGGAAGATTGGGCGGCGCGGAAATCGCCCGTTCCGAATGGTACCGCGAAGGCAGAGTGCCCTTGCATACACTGCGCGCCGATATAGATTACGGATTTACCGAAGCGCATACGGCTTATGGCCTTATCGGAGTAAAAGTTCTTATTTTTCATGGGGAAGTATTGCCGGAAAAAACCGAAAAAACTAAAGTCGCCGCCTAACAATTCAGGGCTGCTCATAAATATAGAAGCCGGATGTAATTTGGAGTTTTAGTTATGTTGATGCCGAAAAGAGTAAAATACAGGAAAATGCAGAAAGGCCGCATGGGTGGAAAGGCCACCAGGGGATCCTCTGTTGCTTTTGGAGATTACGGCCTGCAGGCGGCGGAATGTGGTTGGATTACTGCACGGCAAATTGAAGCAGCCCGTGTCGCAATGACGCGTCACGTGAAACGCGGCGGCAAAATCTGGATACGTGTTTTCCCTCACAAACCGGTAACCAAAAAGCCGGCGGAAACCAGAATGGGTAAGGGAAAGGGGGCGCCGGAAGGTTGGGTGGCGGTAGTTAAGCCGGGCGCGGTTCTTTATGAGATGGAAGGCGTGACCAAAGAAGTGGCGAAAGAGGCTTTTCGTCTGGCCGCTCATAAGTTGCCCATCGCGACGAAGTTTTTATCCAGGGAGATTTCTGATGAAAATTAAGGATATCAGAGATATGGGCATCGATGAGTTGAAAAAGAAGAACACCGAGCTGGTGGAAGAATTGTTGCGCCTGCGCATTCGTCATGCCTCAGAAAAGATTGAATCAACAGCGATGCTGAATAATTTGCGAAAAGATATTGCGCGCATCAAAACGGTACTAAGGGAAAAGGAGGCCGCAAGCTAGAGAATGGGTGAACGAGGCAACAAACGCACGATCAAAGGCGTCGTGGTCAGCAATAAGATGGATAAAACCATAGTGGTAAAAGCCGAGCGACTGGTAAGGCACCCGATATTTCACAAGTATGTGCGCAGGCATATGAAATATAAGGCTCATGACGAGAAGAACCTCTGTAAAATCGGCGATACGGTCGTGATCATCGAAACAAGGCCTATCAGCAGGGATAAGCGCTGGCGGATGCTGGAAATCACGGAGAAAGCGAAATAGCGTTATTTGATAAGGACGTTTTGATTGGAGTTAATGTTTTATGATTCAGATGCAAACCATATTAAATGTCGCGGATAATTCCGGCGCCAAGAAAGTCGCCTGCATTAAGGTGCTTGGCGGGTCAAAACGCCGTTATGCCAGCCTGGGTGATGTGATTGTTGTATCGGTTAAAGAATCGATTCCCAATTCCAAGGTAAAAAAGGGCGACGTGATGAAGGCCGTCATCGTGCGCACTGTTAAAGAAGTCAAAAGGCCGGACGGCTCGTATCTTAAATTTGACGATAATTCCGCCGTGCTGATTACCAATCAGATGGAACCGATCGGAACGAGAATTTTCGGGCCTGTTGCCCGTGAGCTGAGAGCCAAGCAATTCATGAAGATTATATCTCTGGCGCCAGAGGTTTTATAAAAGGTATTTTAGAGGATACTGATGAGCTTAAGTAAATTCAAAAAAGGCGACATGGTTAAAGTTCTTTCCGGCAAGGACAAGGGAAAAACCGGGAAAGTGCTGAGAACCATGCCAGAAAAAGACAGAATAATCATCGAAAAGGTTAATCTTATTAAAAAACACCAAAGGCCGGACCAGAAGTCTAAGGGCGGTGTATTGGAAAAAGAAAGCTCCATCCATGTTTCTAACGTGGGTCTTATGTGCAACAAATGCAACACGGCAGTCCGAATAAAGAGCAAAAAGCTGGAGGACGGAAAGAAGGTGCGCATCTGCGCCAAGTGCGGCGATGCGATCAATGTGGGTTGATAAAATGGCAAGATTGAAAGAATATTATTTAAAAAATGTGGTTCCTGCCCTGAAGAATGAATTTAATTATAAAAACCCCATGCAGGTTCCCAAGATGGAGAAAATAGTAGTCAATATGGGGCTGGGGGAAGCGATTCAAAATGCCAAACTCATTGACAATGCCGTGCAGGAACTGGCGATGATCACCGGGCAAAAACCTGTCGTGACCAAGGCAAAGAAATCAATCGCCACCTTTAAATTAAGGCAGGGCATGTCTATCGGCTGCTGCGTGACATTGAGAAAAGAAATCATGTATGAATTTTTTGATCGTCTGGTCAATGTGGCGCTGCCCAAGGTGAGGGATTTTCGCGGCATTTCGGCAAATGCCTTTGACGGCAGGGGAAATTTTTCCATCGGTCTGCAGGAGCAGATAATATTTCCGGAAATTGAATATGATAAAATCGAGAAAGTAAAAGGGATGAATATAACTATCGTAACTACGGCGAAGACAGACGAGGAAGCCAGGGCCTTATTGAGACTGATGGGCGTTCCCTTTAAGAATTAACATAGCCGGAGGATTGGTGTGGCCAAAAAGTCGTTAATTGCTAAATCAAAGAGAAAGAATAAATTTTCCGTAAGAGAATACAACCGCTGCCCGCTTTGCGGCCGGCCACGCGCTTATTACAGAAAGTTTGACATGTGCAGAATTTGTCTGAGAAAGCTTTCCCTGCAAGGGGAGCTTCCCGGAGTAATAAAATCGAGTTGGTAATTTTGTGTAAGGAGATAATGCATGGGGATGACTGATCCTATTGCCGATATGTTGACCAGAATCAGAAACGCGAACAAAACACGCTTTCCGAGCGTTAATGTCCATGCGTCTCAGATGAATATCAATATCGCGAAGGTGCTGAAAAAATACGGATACATAAACGCTTACGACAAAGTTAAGGACGAAAAAGGGAGACAATTTTTAAAAATAACCCTCAAGTACCCCGATGCCAAACGCGCAGTTATTACAAACATCAAGAGGGTAAGCAAGCCGGGACGCAGGGTTTATGTCGCTTCCGGCAAGATACCAAAAACATTGAACGGGTATGGCATATCCATACTTTCAACTTCACGCGGCGTTATCACTGATGAAGAGGCAAGGCAGCTGAACGTCGGTGGAGAAGTGCTCTGCCAGGTTTGGTAAAAACCCACAAGGATTGACGGGAGTTGTTTAAATGTCGAGAATAGGAAAAAAGCCGATAGCTTTCACGAAAAACGTAAAAATAAGCCAGAGTGCCGGCATGGTTAAAGTAGAAGGTCCCAAAGGCATTTTATCCGCGCCGTTGCCGGGAGGCATATCCATGGTTATATCCGACGGCAGTCTGGTGATTGAAAGAATATCCAACGAAAGGATGGCTCGCTCCTATCATGGATTGGCCAGAACGCTGATCGGAAATATGGTGGAAGGAGTGAGCAAAGGTTTTGAAAAACGACTGGAAATATCCGGCGTCGGTTACCGCGCGGAAGTAGCCGGTCAGGACCTGAAACTTGTGTTGGGCTTTTCCACTCCGGTGCAATATGCCATTCCCAAAGGCATAGAAGTGAAAGTGGATAAGCAGACAAATATCGTTATTTCCGGTATTGATAAGCAGCTGGTTGGTCGCGTGGCGGCGGAAATAAGGGCGCTGAAGAAACCGGAGCCGTACAAAGGTAAAGGAATAAAATACGCCGGAGAATATATCCGGCGCAAAGCGGGCAAATCAGCCGCGGCATAATTTGTGTTGGCAGTATTAATTTAATGGTGGCGATAAAGAGGTAATAAGTTGGCATCAAAGAAAACATTAAAAGTTCGCGCAAGAAGAGAAAAAAGAGTCCGGGGAAAAATAAAAGGCACGCCGGAAAGACCACGTTTGTGTGTTTTTCGCAGCGAGAAGCATATTTATGTTCAGGCCATTGATGACGTACAGGCGAAGACATTAGCCACCGCCTCGACTTTGTGTAAAGAAGCGGCGGATAAAGTTAAGAGCAAGAAGAAAACAGAAGCGGCCGGCGAGATTGGCAAACTGATTGCCCAACGGCTGATTTCTATCGGAATTGATAAAGTGGTTTTTGACCGCGGTAAGTTTCTCTATCACGGTCGGGTCAAGGCGCTGGCGGAAGCGGCACGTTCCGGCGGCCTCAAATTCTAGGAGCGGATTCGGAAAAATATGGCAAGGCAAGAAGCATTGGATAGAAAAGAAATGAAGGACATGGACCTTCTGGACAGGGTTATTACTATCAATCGGACCGCGAAAGTAGTTAAAGGCGGCAGAAGATTCCGTTTCAGCGCGATTGTTGTTGTCGGTGACGGCAAGGGCATGGTCGGCACAGGTCTGGGCAAGGCGCATGAGGTTCCGGAAGCCATCCGCAAAGGAATGGATATGGCCAAAAAGAACATGACGAGGGTAGCCATCAGCAACAGGACTATTCCTTACGAAGTGGTCGGCAGCTATGGCGCGGGAAAAGTTTTGCTCAAACCAGCGTCGGAAGGAACAGGTTTGATTGCCGGTGGAGCGGTGCGCGCTGTTTTGGAGGTGGCTGGCGTCAGTAATATTCTGACCAAGTGTCTTGGTTCTCATAACCCCCATAACCTGGTTAAGGCGACTCTCGATGGTCTTTGTCAGTTGAAAGATCCCCAGGAAATTGTTGCTCATCGGGGCAGATAATTAAAGGAAGAGGTGGCGCTAATGAGCAAAAAATTGAAAATTACAATGGTTAAAAGCGGGATTGGCAGACCCGAAAAGCAACGGAAAGTTTTACGCGGCATGGGTCTTAACAGACTCAATAAATGCGTTACTCTGGAAGATACGCCGCAGGTTCGAGGCATGATCAATAAAGTTATTCATCTGGTTTCGGTGGAAGAGAGCAAGGGGTAATAAGATAATGGATTTGAGTTCGCTTAAGGCGCCTGCTGGGGCGACAAAAAAAAGAAAGCGCGTGGGCCGTGGTGAATCTTCCGGTTGGGGGAAAACAGCGGGTCGTGGCAACAAAGGGCAGAAAGCGCGCTCGGGAGGAAAGGTGCGTGCCGGATTTGAAGGCGGACAGATGCCGCTCGCGCGCCGGTTGCCCAAAAGAGGCTTTCGCAATCCTTTCCGCGAAAAGTATGTCGCGGTGAATCTCACCGATATCTGCCGCAAATTTTCTCAGGGTGCTGTAATCAATGAAGAAGCGCTTTTGGCCAGTGGTGTTTTACGAAAGAAAGGGGACAAGGTGAAAATTCTTGCCAAAGGTGATATTAATTTCCCCGTAACAATAAAACTTTCCAAAATAAGCCAGGCGGCAAAAGAAAAAATTACCGCGGCAGGCGGAACCGTAGAAGAGGTGATTTAAATTGCTCGAAGGACTAGGTGGCGTTTCCAAGATACCGGAACTGCAAAGAAGAATCCTATTTACCCTTCTTCTTTTGGCTGTGTATCGGATCGGTGTTTACATCCCGACACCGGGCATCGACAATGTGGCGCTGATGGCGCATTTTGAGCATGCGCGCGGCTCCTTGTTTGGCCTGATGGATATGTTTGCCGGTGGGGCTTTCAGTAATTTTTCTATCTTTGCCCTCGGCATCATGCCCTATATCAGTTCATCGATTATCCTGCAGCTATTGACTGTTGCCGTGCCTCATCTGGAAAGACTTTCCAAAGAGGGTGAATCGGGAAGGCGTAAAATCACCCAATACACGCGCTACGGCACGATTCTGTTGAGCATGATTCAGGGCTTTGGCATCGCCTGGGGTTTGCAGCATATGGCTAGCCCTTCCGGAGCGCCGATTGTTCTGCAGGCAGGATGGACATTTATTCTGATGACCATTATCACACTGACCTCGGGGACGGCGTTTCTGATGTGGCTCGGTGAAACAATTACGGAAAAAGGCATCGGTAACGGAATATCGCTGATCATTTTTGCCGGTATTGTCTGCCGTATGCCCGCGGCCATTGGCAATACCTATCAACTGGTAACCGCCGGTGAATTGGGCGTGTTGATTATTTTATTGCTGACGGTAATGATGGTTCTGGTCATTGGGGCCATCGTGTTTGTTGAAGGAGGCCAGCGTCGCATTCCGGTGCAATACGCCAAAAGAATTGTCGGCCGCAAAATGTACGGTGGTCAGACAACTCATCTACCACTGAAAATCAATTCCGCCGGAGTTATTCCGCCGATTTTCGCATCTTCGGTGATTATGTTTCCGGCGACTATCGCCAACTTCGCGCAGGAAGGGTGGATGAAACAGATTGCCGGTTATCTGATTCCGGGCAAGCTCGGTTACGAAGTTCTTTACGTCGGGCTTATCTTTTTCTTCTGTTTTTTCTATACGGCAGTTACCATTAAGCCCGATGACATGGCGGAGAATATGAAAAAATTCGGCGGCTTTGTTCCTGGAATTCGTCCCGGTGGAAAGACCGCCGAGTATATCGAAACAATATTGGAAAGGCTTACTTTTAGCGGTGCTATTTACGTTTCAATTATTTGTGTGTTGCCTAGTGTTTTGATTGGGCAGTTCAATATACCTTTTTATTTCGGCGGCACGGCGCTGCTTATTGTTGTCGGCGTAGCCATGGACACCGCCGGTCAGATTGAATCTCATCTGCTGACCAGGCAATATGAAGGTTTTTTGAAAAAGGGACATATCGCCCGCAGAAGATAGAAGAGATTTTTTTGAAGAGCTTTATGTGCTGAATGGTAATTTTAAAGCTTCCGGAAGAAATAGAGAAAGCACGGGCGAGCAACAGGATTGTTGCCGAGGTTTTAAATAAAATAAGAGAAAAGATCAGACCGGGTGTTAAAACAAAAGAGCTCGATAGTTTGGCGCAGCAAATAGCGGAGAAAAGAGGAGCGAAACCGGCATTTAAAGGTTACCGGGGCTTTCCTTACGCGCTTTGCACTTCGGTTAACGAACAGGTTGTGCACGGCATGCCATCCGAGCGAGTGTTGGTAGAAGGCGATATCATCGGGCTCGATTTTGGAATTTATTATCAGGGTTTTTTTGGCGATGCCGCAATCACCTTGCCCGTGGGCAAAATAACTCAGCAGGCGGCTCGGCTGATTGAGGTGACAGAAAAAAGTTTATACGCGGCCATCTCCCATGCGCAGATAGGTAACAGGGTTGGCGCGATATCGGCAGCGGTACAGAAAACCGTGGAAGACAACGGTTTTTCCGTAGTGAGGGATTATGTCGGGCATGGCATTGGTAAGGAATTGCACGAGGACCCCCAGATCCCCAATTTCGGCAGGAAAGACCGCGGCATTGAATTAAAAGGCGGCATGATTCTGGCCATTGAGCCGATGGTTAATGAAAAGGATTACAGGGTGGCAGTTTTACCGGATGGTTGGACGGTGGTTACGGCGGATGGCGGATTATCGGCGCATTTTGAACACTCTGTAGCGGTTACGGACAATGGACCGGACATATTGAGTAGGATGAATTAAGTTTTTCCGGTATTTAGGCAAAAAATTATGGCCAAAGAGGAAGCGATAGAAGTGGAAGGCAGGGTTATCGAGCCGCTGCCCAATGCGATGTTCAGAGTTGAGCTGGAAAACGGGCATAAAGTTCTGGCGCACATTTCCGGCAAGATGCGGATGCATTTTATTAAAATACTGCCCGGGGATAAAGTGACCGTGGAGCTTTCGCCTTATGATTTAACCCGGGGCCGGATTACTTACCGGACGAAATAAATTTTATATCTGGCCAGATTAGGAGTTAGTGGTGAAAGTAAGATCATCTGTGAAAAAAATGTGCGAGAAGTGCAAAATTATCAAACGCAAGGGTGTGTTGCGCGTTATTTGCGAGAACCCCAAGCATAAACAGCGTCAGGGTTAGTTTGGCGAAATTCAGGAGGTATTTTTAGGTGGCACGAATTTCCGGTGTTGATTTACCGAAAAACAAAAGAATGGAAGTCGCTTTGACTTATATTTACGGCATCGGCCGCACCAAGGCAAAGCAGATCCTTAAGGATGCAAATGTAAGTCCCGACACAAAGACTGACGAGCTTGCCGATTCGGAAATATCAGCGATCAGAACCATTATTGATAAAGACCTCAAAGTTGAAGGCGACTTGAGGCGTGAAGTGTCCATGTCCATTAAAAGACTGATGGATATCGGGACATATCGCGGCCTGCGTCATCGCAAGGGACTTCCCGTGAGAGGGCAGAGAACACACACGAACAGCCGGACAAGAAAAGGTCCGCGCCGCACAATCGCAGGCAAAAAGAAATAAGTAATAACTTTCGACCGGAGGAAAAATGGCGAAGGCAGTCAAAAAGACAGGCAAAAAAAAGGAAAAGAAAAATATAACCGACGGGATCGCGCATATTCAGTCGACGTTTAATAATACCATCATCACGATCACCGATCTGACGGGTAACGTAGTGGCGTGGTCATCGGCGGGCATGCAGGGATTCAAGGGGTCGCGCAAGAGCACCCCATTTGCCGCGCAGATGGCTGCGGAAGACGCAGTGCGCAAGGCCAAGGAACAGGGCATGCGCAAAGTGCAGGTATACATAAAAGGCCCCGGAGCGGGCAGGGAATCTGCGCTTAGGTCGTTGCAACTGGCTGGTCTTACGATTACCGTCATCCGCGATGTGACGCCTGTTCCTCACAACGGCTGCAGGCCGCCGAAACGCAGAAGAGTTTAATCAGGTAAGTTCAATTACCGGTAAAATTAGCAGAATTTAAGGGAGGCATTTTGGCAAGATATAAAGATTCTTCATGTAGATTGTGCCGACGTGAAGGTTTGAAACTTTTCATCAAGGGCGATAGATGTTACACGGAAAAGTGCTCTTTCGAAAGAAGGGGTTATGCGCCGGGGGATCACGGACAGTCGCATAAAAAGCAGCATTCCGATTATGGTGTGCAGCTGAGAGAAAAGCAAAAACTTAAAAGAATGTACGGACTCTTAGAAAAACAGTTCCGCGGTTATTTTGAAAAAGCGGATCAGCAAAAAGGTATTACGGGCAGCAATCTGCTGATTTTTCTCGAAAGAAGAATGGACAACATGATTTTCCGCATCGGTTTTGCCAGTTCCCGCGTGGAGGCAAGACAGATGGTTAATCATGGGCATTTTTTGGTTAACGGCAAACCTGTCAATATACCATCATATTTGCTTAAAGCGGGAGACGAAATTCAGGTTAAGGATAGCAGCCGCAAGATAACTAGAATCCTTTCGGCAATGGAGACAGTTGCCCGGCGCGGCGTGCCTCATTGGCTGGAATTGGATAAAGATAATTTCAAGGCATCCATTAAAATGTTGCCGGTACGCGAGGATTTGACCATGCCGGTGCAGGAACAGCTAATCGTGGAACTCTGTTCTAAGTAAAAAAATTTTTTTATCAGCCAGCTAAAAGGTAGGTATAATTATGCAGAGGAACTGGTCAAGTTTAATTCGACCCAAGCGTATAGACGTGGATAGCGCGACGCATACGAGCTCTTACGGGGAATTTACTATTCAACCTCTCGAAAGAGGATTCGGTATAACGTTGGGTAATGCTTTAAGGCGTGTGTTGCTTTCATCTATTCAGGGCGCGGCCATTGTTTCCGTGAAGATTGAAGGGGTGTTGCATGAATTTTCCACTCTTCCAGGAGTGAAAGAGGATATAACAGACATAATTCTGAATTTAAAAGGCGTTCGTTTTCAGTTAGGGCAGGCAAATGTCAAAGAAGTACGCATCGATGTTGAGCGTACCGGGCCTGTTACCGCAAAAGACATAATTACCGACGGTTCGGTGGAAGTGCTTAACCCCGAACACCATATAGCGACTATTTCGGGAAGCGGCAAATTCAAGGCATCCATGATGGTGAAAATGGGAAAAGGTTACTTGCCGGCGAAAAAAGAGCTTGATCCGGATCAACCGGAAGGAACAATAAATATTGACGCGATCTTTTCGCCAATAAAGAAAGTTAATTACGTTGTATCCCACGCGCGTGTCGGCCAGATCACCGATTATGATAAGCTGGTGCTGGAAGTATGGACCGACGGCTCGGTGAAGCCGGAAGACGCCATCGCCTATTCTGCCAAAATATTAAAGAAACAACTCGACGTTTTCATCAATTTTGAAGAAATTGAAGAAGAGGTCGAACTGATAATCGAAGACGAAAAGGGAGATATTAATAAAATATTACTGCGCTCAGTGGAAGATCTGGAGCTTTCTGTAAGATCCGCCAATTGTCTGAAGAACGCGGGAATTAATACCATCGGCGAACTGGTGCAAAAAACAGAGGCGGAAATGCTCAAGACGAAGAATTTCGGACGCAAATCGCTGAGCGAGATAAAGGACATCCTCAATGAATACGGTTTAAGTTTTGGAATGAATGTGACGTCCTTAACATCTGAGGAGATTAATCAGGGATAGGATATTGAAACGTCAGTTATGGTCAGGAAAGGAATGTTGTAGAGATGTATCACGGTAAAGCGGGCAGAAAGTTAGGCAGAACTTCCAGCCACAGGGAAGCCATGTTCCGTAATATGGTTACTTCCATAATAAAGCATGAGCGTATCCGCACCACGGACGCCAAGGCCAAAGAAGTGAGAAAAATTGCCGAAAAAATGATAACTTTGGGCAAAAGGGGCGATTTACACGCGCGTCGTCAGGCGCTCGCTTTTGTCCGTGACAAGGAAATGGTGCAGAAACTTTTCGGCGAGCTGTCCGAGCGTTATCGCGAGCGCAACGGCGGATACACACGCATTGTAAAAGTCGGTTACCGCGCCGGTGATAACGCGCCTGTTTCTATTTTGGAATTCATTGCCGAAGATAGAAAAAAAGAGAAAGCGGACGAAAAAGACAAGGCGAAAAAGAGAGCGAAGGGAAAAGCTGAAACCGCGACACAGGTGAAAGCGCCGCCCAAATCCAAGGAAAAAGCCAAAAAATCGGAGTATAAAGAAGAAGGTAAAAAAGAAAAAAAAGATAAATAAAATAAATAAAAACCATCATTGTAGATAGATAAAAGGCAGGCCATTGTGGCCTGCCTTTTTTATTATTGTTTTTTTATGTAAAAAAATGCTACTTAAGCGTAAAATTCGCTAAAAAATGGAGGTTTGGTATGGCAGAAAAGAAAATCGGCGAAGTCGTAAAATTTTTTGCAAAACCTTCCGTGGCTGCCGTCAAGATTCAGGAAGGAGAGCTTTCCGTCGGGGACAGTATCAAATTTGTCGGCCACACAACTGATTTTACGGATGTCATTAAATCAATGGAGGTGGAGAATAAATCAGTGCAGAAAGCCGTGGCCGGTGATTTCATCGGCGTTAAAGTTTCTGATCGCGTTCGCCCCGGTGATGAAGTGTTCAAAATCATTCCGGATTAACTTGATTTATTAAATTATGCCGAAAATTTTGATTGTCGACGATGAGAAGGATATCGTTGACCTGATTGCGTACAATCTAGAAAGTGAAGGGTTCTCCGTTGCCAAAGCTTATGACGGCGAATCGGCGATAAGGATGATTAAAGCAAAAAAGCCGGATTTGGTCATTCTTGATCTGATGCTGCCGGGAATAAACGGCATCGATGTCTGTAAAAACCTGCGTGCTCATCCGGCAACCTCTGATCTGCCCATTATCATGCTTACCGCCAAGGCCGACGAGGTGGATAAAGTTGTTGGTCTGGAAATAGGCGCGGATGATTATATTACGAAGCCCTTCAGCGTTAAAGAACTGATGGCGCGCATAAGATCAATTTTGCGCCGCGTGCAGGATAGAGATAAAACAAAATCTCCGGAAAAATTCAGTCACGCCGGCCTGGAAATTAATTATGCGTCATGCAAAGTTAATATACACGGCAAAGCGATAAATTTGAGCCCCATGGAACTAAAGCTGCTTTTCTTTTTTTCCCGGCATCCCGGACGTGTTTATACAAGGGATCAGATTATTGATTATGTCTGGGGAGACGGAACATTTATAACGCCACGCGCTGTCGATGTGCATATCCGAAGGCTTCGCTCACAGATCGAAAAAGACGTGGAAAACCCTAAATATATTTTAACTGTCCGCGGTTTCGGATATAAGTTTGCAGATATCAAATAAAATCAAAAGATTGCAAATATATCGTCATATCAGATAATTTATCGACCTTTTCACTTTGCTGTCATCAAATTGTAACATTTGTGCGGTAGTGTTCTTCCAATTTAATCAAGGAGGAAACTATTATGTTCAAAATGTTTAAAAAATCTGTGTGCGCGGCGGCAGCCTTTCTGCTGATGGCTTCTGTTAGTTTTGCCGCAGATTCAATTGTAATCAAGGGTTCGACAACTGTTTTACCGATCATGCAGGCCGCTGTTGAGGCCTATATGAAAGCCAATCCGGGTGTGCAGATATCTGTTTCCGGCGGCGGCTCCGGCGAGGGAATCAAGGCAATTATTGATAAGACCACGGACATTGCCATGTCCTCCAGGGAAATAAAGAAAGAGGAAATAGAATTGGCCAAAACCAGAGGGGGAAATCCGGTCGAACATGTCATTGCTCATGATGCTCTGATCCCCATTGTTCATCCGCGAAACAAAGTGTCCAATTTAACTATTGATCAATTGAGTCAAATCTATCAGGGCAATATCACCAATTGGAAAGAAGTGGGAGGTGAAGACCTCAGGATTGTTGCCATTTCGCGTGATTCTTCATCCGGAACATTTGAATCCTGGGATCATTTTGTGATGAAAAAAACAAAGGTTACACCGCGCGCCCAAATGCTGGCTTCCAGTGGTGCGGTCACTACTGCCGTCGCCAAAAATCGTTACGCTATAGCATATGTCGGCATTGGTTATCTAAATAAAAACGTAAAAGCTCTTTCAGTAAATGGTGTGAAAGGAACGGCGGAAACTGCTCTTTCCAAAGAATACCCTTTGTCGAGGGAGCTTTATGTTTATACTAATGGCGAACCGGTCGGCGAAATCGCCAAATTTATCGCGTTTCTTAAGTCAAAAGAAGGGCAGAAAATTGTTGGTAAAGTCGGCTATGTTCCGATGATTTCTTTAAAATAATTATTTTAAAAAAGTAAAAAGAAGAAAAAGGTTTTGCAGCGGCTTAAAATGATGTATAAGCCGCTGCAGAACTTTTATTCATTAATTGGCGAAGCCAAATATATTGTTTTGTCAGAGGCATAACTGGAAAAAATGACACGTCAGGCAAAAGAGATATTTATCAAATACATTTTTTTTATCTTCGCCCTCGTTTCGGTAATTGTTCTGGCGATGATTGTTTTTTCTCTTTTCCGGGAAGGCCTGCCGATATTCAAAGTTGTTTCTTTCAAAAATTTTGTTTTCGGTATGGAGTGGTATCCGACATATGATCCGCCCGATTTCGGCATCTTTCCCCTTATTGTAGGTTCATTCGTTGTCACTTTTTTCGCCACGCTAATCGCCGTGCCGCTGGGGGTTTTGGCGGCAATATATATTTCCGAGATAGCTCCGCGGGCAATAAAGGAAATACTAAAATCGGTCATTGAGCTTTTGGCCGGTCTTCCCTCTGTTGTTCTGGGTTTCTTCGGCATGGTTGTGGTGGCTCCAATACTGCAGGAAACTTTTGATCTTCCCACCGGTCTCAATATAGTCAACGCTTCAGTTATTCTCGCGCTCATGGCAATACCAACAATATCCAGCATATCGGAAGACGCTCTCTACGCCGTGCCGCAAGAATTTAAAGAAGCTTCTTACGCGCTGGGCGCGACAAAATATGAGACCATTATCAAAGTAATATTTCCCGCCGCTTTGTCTGGTATATCCACGGCGGTGATGCTGGGAATGGCCAGGGCGATTGGTGAGACGATGGTGGTATTGATGGTGGCGGGGGGCTCCGCCGCGATTCCGGAGAGTATTTTTGATTCCGTGCGGCCTATGCCGGCCAGCATCGCGGCGGAAATGGGAGAAACTCCCTATCGCAGCGCTCATTATCACGCTCTTTTTGCCACGGGTATGGTTTTATTTTTTCTGACATTAACATTTAATATTATTGCCGATTACGTTTCGCATAAGTTTAAGCAGACAGGTTCCGCAACGCTTTAGGTATAAGCAACATGAAGCATGCTATTAATAATCAGATTAATCAGATGAAATGGCGCTATTTCAGGCAATCCGCTTTTTTTGGCCTTTTGCGCGCTTCCGCCCTGATCATTACCCTGGCTTTAGGCGGCATTATTTTTTATATTTTGTATAATGGGCTTTCCGTCATCAGTTGGGAATTTATCTCAAAACCGCCAACGCACTCCATGACCAAAGGCGGCATTATGCCTGCTATCCTGGGCACAATTTATCTTACTGTGGGAGCTATTTCCATAGGCTTACCGCTGGGTGTCGCTTCCGCTATATATTTAACTGAGTACGCCAAGCAGGGAAAGATGATCCGTTTTATTAAAGTCGGTATAAATTGTTTGGCTGGTGTACCTTCCGTGGTGTTTGGGTTATTCGGTCTGGCTTTCTTTGTTATTTTGTTTAAATTTGGTTCCAGCATCCTTGCCGGTTCATTAACGCTGGGCTTTTTGATATTGCCGACAATTATCGGAGCATCCGAAGAGGCGCTCAAATCTGTGCCGCAGACATTCCGCGAGGCATCCCTTGCTTTAGGCGTTTCCAAATGGCAGACAATTTATCGTATCGTTCTTCCCAATGCCTTGCCGGGTATCCTCACGGGTTCTATTTTGGGAATCGGCCGCGCCGCGGGCGAGACAGCGCCGATCATGTTTACTGCCGCGGCATACTTTACGGCAAAATTGCCCGGATCGATTTTTGACGAGGTAATGGCGCTGCCTTATCATATCTATGTGTTGGCGACGGCTGGGACAAATATTGAAGCCACCAGGCCGATTCAGTATGGAACAGTACTGGTTCTAGTCGCTGTGGTTTTAGGCATCAATTTGATTGCGATACTTATCCGCGGTTATATGAGAAGACATAAAAGGTGGTAAAAATGGATGCAAATGTTATTATCAGTCTGAACAACGTAAATTTCTATTACGGGCAAAACCGTGCCCTGACGGATATCACCATGAATTTTCGTAAAAACAAGGTTACGGCGCTTATCGGCCCATCCGGCTGCGGTAAATCAACCCTCTTGCGGCTGTTAAACAGAATGAACGACCTGATCGATGATACGCGCGTCGAAGGCGATATAATTTACGAAGGAAAAAACATTTATTCTCCGGATATCGATCCGGTCGAAATCCGCAAGAAAATCGGCATGGTTTTTCAAAAACCTAATCCTTTTCCGAAAACAATTTATAACAATATCGCATATGGTCCTAAACTCACAGCCAGTAATACCGGTGATATCAATATGTTAGTAGAGCAAACTCTGAAGCAGGCGGTATTGTGGGACGAAGTAAAGGATATTTTAAACCAATCGGCAATGAAGCTTTCCGGCGGCCAGCAGCAGCGTCTGTGTATCGCCCGCGCCCTAGCGATGAAACCGGATATATTGTTGATGGATGAGCCGACATCAGCCCTCGATCCGATTTCCACGGCGAAAATTGAGGAACTAATCGAAGAGTTAAAGAAGGATTACACAATTATCATTGTCACGCATAACATGCAGCAGGCCGCCCGTATTTCCGACGAAACCGCTTTCTTTTATCTGGGTAACCTGATTGAATATAATAAAACAGAAAAAATATTCACCAAACCGGATGTCAAGCAAACAGAGGATTATATAACCGGAAGATTTGGCTGATATTATAACCGGAGGATAAGATGGAAGAAAGAAGACACACCAGTTCCCATTACGAAAAAGAGCTGCAGGAAATTAAAAATGATTTGATTTACATGGGCACGTTGACCGAAAAAAGCATCAAGATGGCCATGGAATCTTTAACTGAAAGGGATTCGGCCCTGGCCCAAAAGGTAATCAGCGCGGATGACGAAATAGACAGGTGCGACGCTCAACTTGAGGAAAAGTGCATCCGTATTCTGGCCCTTCGCCAGCCGACCGCCATCGATTTACGATTTATTACCACGGCCATAAAAATTACCGGGCATCTGGAGCGCATCGGTGACATGGCGGTGAATATCGCGGAAAAAGCTATTCAGCTCAATGAAGAGCCGAAACTGAAGCCATATATAGATTTGCCGCGCATGTCCGGTATGGTCATCGAGATGATCAGAAACTCGCTGGATTCATTTATTAATGAAAATTTGGAATTAGCGGAGAAAGTCCGGCAGCAGGAGCAAATTGTTGACGATTTAAACGAGCAGATATTCCGTGAGTTGCTGACTTTCATGCTCAATGATTCAAAGACGATTCAAAGAGCCATCTATATTATGCAGGTTTCGAAAAACCTGGAGCGCATAGCGGATCACTCTAAAGGCATAGCCGATATGGTTACCTATATGGTCACGGGTGAATCAGTCCGTCATCAGGAACAGTCAGCCGACTGAAAGAGACGACAATGAAGAAAAACCTGTTTCTTAAAATATTTTTCTCCTATTTAGTTATTATTACCGTTTCCTTTTTTGTTTTGGACCTTTTGATAAAGGACGAAATAAAAAAAGTTCTGATTTCTAAAGTTGAAGCCGAGCTGAAAGCTTATGTGGCATTGGTTGATTTGCAATCACTTTCGGAGGTGTCTGCGCAGTTAAACAGGATATCGCAGATATCTAATTCCCGGGTAACGCTTATTGATGCGTCGGGCAGCGTCCTGGCGGATTCGGAAAAAGAGGTTAAAGACCTGGACAACCATTTGCACAGACCGGAGGTTCAGGAATCAAGGGTCAAAGGATACGGCAGATCGGTTCGTTTCAGCAATTCCCTTAATGTGGATATGCTCTACATTGCCGCCCCGGTAAAAAGAGACAACAAAATCATGGGATATATTCGCCTTGCCCGCCCCTTGCAGGACGTAAAAGATTTTATAGAAAAGGTTTATCAATCTATTTTTGTGACCATCGTAATTTTGGCCATAATATCTCTGCTTACCGCTCTTTTTATATCATATCGTCTTGCCGCGCCTATCCGCTTAATGGAAAAAGTAACAAGAAAATTAAGGCAGGGGCAGCAGGCCAGCGCCATACTGCTTCATACTTCCGACGAAACAAGAAAACTCGCCGATAATATCAATTACCTTGTCGAAGAACTGAAAAACCAAATCAGGCTGGCCAATGAAGAAAAAAGCAAATTAATGACCGCCATTACCAGCATCAATGAGGGCGTGTTAATTCTGAATGAAGAAGAAAAGATTGAATTTATCAGTCCGGCAATCAACAATATTCTTAATCAGAAATACGATAATATATTTGGCAAAACATTGATGGAGGCACTGCGTAATCTGGAATTATTGGATTTGTATAAAAAGTTCAAAGAAACGAGGAGTGCTGTTTCCGGCGAAGTCACGCTGGGAGATGCAGATCCGGTCATCACTAAAGTGAGCATTTCTCCTTTTCACGGCGCAAATGAAAGCGAGAAAGCGATGGTGGTTTTTCATGATATAACGCGACTCAGAAAACTGGAAATGATCCGCACGGATTTTGTTGCCAATGTGACGCATGAAATACGCACGCCGCTGACGGCCATTATCGGTTATCTGGAAACGATCAAATCAGGAAAAGTCAAGAATACCGAAGATATAAACAAGTTTGTATCCATTATGCTGAATCAGGCGCAAAGGCTCAATCGCCTTGTGGAAGACTTGATGACCATATCGAAAATTGAATTGGGAGAAATGAGCTTCAAACATGAAGACATTGATCTTTCGGAGGTAATCGGCGGTGTTATTCCATTGCTGGAAAGGAAAGCTCAGGAAAAAAAGATAAAGATAATAAACGGCATGACGCAGAGAATGAAAACGATCAGAGGCGATAAGGATCGCCTTATGCAGATATTTGTCAATATATTGGATAACGCCGTAAAATTTACGCAAGAAAACGGCGAGGTAACGATTAATGCCTCGGAAACAAAAGGAGGCGTGATTGTTGATATAACTGATACGGGGACAGGCATACCAAAAGAAGAAATACAGAGGTTAGGTGAGCGCTTCTATCGCGTGGATAAAACACGCTCCCGCGATTTGGGAGGCACAGGATTGGGACTCTCCATCGTGAAGCATCTGATGGTTGCGCATGGCGGTCGCATGGAAATAAAAAGCGCACTCGGTCGCGGCACAACCGTTTCATTGTTTTTTCCTTATTTTCAAGGATAATTAAGTTGGAAAAGCACCTGATCATCGGCGCCAGTGATGCTGGAATCAGCGCGGCGCTCCGTATAAAAGAGATAAGACCGGATTCTGCTGTAAAGGTAATTGACGCTGATTATTATCCGAATTTCAGCATTTGTGGACTTCCGTTTTTGATCAGTTCAGAGGTTTCTGACTGGCGCAAATTAGCGCATAGGACTATTCCTGAAATTGAGAAAAATGGCATTCAGCTTTTACTGGGCAAGAAAATTAAATTTATTAATCCTCAAAAGAGAATAATCGCTTATGCTGAGCAGAATGGCGCGTTTTCCGAATTGATTTATGACCGGTTGCTTCTGGCCACAGGTGGGATTTCTCTTATCCCTCAAATTAAAGGCGTGGAAAATGAAGGCGTATTTTTCTTGCGGTGGATCGGCGATGGTTTAAAAATCCAGAAATATTTATCGCAACATCAGGTGAAATCAGCCGCTGTTATCGGCGGTGGCTATATCGGAATGGAAATGGCTGATGCCCTGGTGAAGCGGGGAATCCAGGTGACTGTATTGGAATATGCTCCTTCAGTGCTTACGACGCTGGATGCGGAACTCGCCAGTTATATAAAAAAGGAATTGGAGAAGAATGATGTAATTGTAAAAACGCATCATGAAGTAAAAGAAATTATACGCAGCAATAACGGCCTTTTCATCATAAACAAAAGAGGAGAAAACCTGTCCGCTGATTTGGTAATTGTCGCTGCGGGAGTTAAGCCGAACATCAGCATTGCGGCAACGGCGGGGGTGGCGCTGGGGATAAGTGGAGCAATAAATGTGGATCGGCAAATGAAAACCAATTTGCCGGATATTTACGCCGCCGGCGATTGCGCGGAAACTTGGCACAGGATTGTGAGAAAAAATGTTTATCTGCCTCTCGGTTCAACCTCTCATAAACAGGGTCGGATTGCCGGGGAGAATATGGCGGGAGGCGACGCCGGCTACGAAGGCAGTTTAGGCACTCAGGTAGTGGCAGTATTTAATGCAGTGGCCGCAAAAACAGGATTGCGCGAAACGGAGGCAGCGTCTGCCGGATTTATGCCGGCGACAGCGCAGTGCGCAGCGTGGGATCATAAAGTCTATTACCCGGATGCGCGTCAAATCATTATTCGCATTACCGGGGATCGGCAAACAGGCAAATTGCTGGGAGCGCAAATGGTCGGCCATCGGTCTTCTCAGGTTGCCAAGCGTATTGATGTTTTAGCCGCTGCGCTCTATCACGGCATGAAAGTGGCGGATATCGATAAATTGGATTTAAGTTACACACCTCCTTTGAGCACTCCATGGGATCCGGTGCAAATGGCGGCACACGCCTGGGTGAAAGAATATTGCTCGAATAGCTTGTAATCAAAAGCGGAAAATGATGTAAAAATTCTGCCAAAAAATTTATGGATTTTTACATTATTGCGCAGCAGGGTTGCATGGATAGCCAGCTTGTCCAAGCTATCGGTCTAAAATATCATCCGGTCGCGCTGATCTGGGCTGATAAAAACCCGCGGATGCCCTACAGTTTGCCGAAGGCAAATGAGGATGTGTCATGCGGCTGGCGATTCAAGCGGCCAAGGGTAAAACGTTGGTGGCAGACGACAAGAAATTTTGGTGCATCGGCGGTGGCGTGGGTCTGGGTTTTGGCAATCAATACAAAATTATCCCGGCGGCGAAAACGGATTTTGTCGTTTTCTTTCATCAGGCAACGAGAAGAGAGCGGGTGGCACGGAAACAGCTTAAAAGATAAAGCCTTTTTTGCGCGAGAAAACGTATGATAATTTTTTGCACGACGAGCGTTACATCAAATCTCCGATCTTGGTGGAAAAATTTATCAGTAATCTGCCGATTGCTAATATACCAAAGCCATACGTTGTTTTTAAGCCGCTTGATTATCTGGATAACAGAAAAGAGAAGCCGCAGGCCATCATTTTTTTGTCAATCCGGATCAGTTAAGCGCGTTGGTGGTGTTGGCCAATTACGGACGCGAAAGTAACGAAAATGGTAATGCACCCCCTTCAGGAA
>DLNC01000038.1 GCA_002478265.1 Syntrophaceae bacterium UBA7520 | reverse complement strand
GACAAATCATTTGCTGCTTACAGAAAATTATTTTTTCTTGACAAATATGAAAAAATATCGATAATTCTTGTGAACGCTTGGATCCGCAAGGACCGGGACGGAAGGAACATGACCGGTAATCTTAAGACATAGCCTCTCGTCTAGCAGCGAGAGGCTTTTTTTGTGCCCGAAATGAAAACTATCGAATTTACAAAGGAAATGCAGGAATACGCAGAAGGTCTCAGGCGGCGGGGGCAGAAATTGTCGTTCGTTCCCACCATGGGATATTTTCACGAAGGCCACCTGGAATTGATGCGCGAGGCGAAGAAGCTGGCTGATTGCCTTATTGTTAGTATCTACGTGAACCCCACGCAGTTTGGACCCAAGGAAGATTTGTCTAAGTACCCGCGTGATTTTGCGCGTGATGCGGAAATGGCCAAAACCGTAGGCGTCGACATCATTTTTTATCCCGACAGTAAAGAAATATACCCTGAAGGTTATCAAACTTATGTGACGGTTGAGGAAGTTACCAAAAATCTCTGCGGTCTTTCTCGTCCGGGACATTTTCGCGGCGTGACTACAATCTGTGCTAAACTTTTTCATATTGTAAAGCCGCATGTGGCAGTTTTTGGGAAAAAAGATTATCAGCAGTACGTGACGATTAAAAGAATGGTTGACGATTTAAATATGGATCTCGAAATAATTGGCTTGCCCACGATACGGGAAGCGGACGGTCTGGCAATGAGTTCGCGTAATGTTTATCTGAAAGATAATGAAAGGCAATCAGCGCTGACACTGATAGCTTCTTTAAAACGCGCGCAGAAACTTTATGATGAGGGAGAAAGAAAAGCTTCAGTAATAATCGGCGAGGCAGAAAAAATAATTAAAGCTGCCCCTTACACGGAAATCGATTATATAAAGATATGCGATACGCAGACATTGCAGGACATCGACAAAATCGAAGGTCAGGCAATTATCGCCCTGGCGGTAAAAGTCGCGCAAACCAGGCTTATTGACAATCATGTTTTTGGTGATGTGATATAAGGCAAACAAAATCAAGGAGTTTTAGACATGCAAAGATTCATGCTGAAATCAAAAATTCATCGCGCTACGGTAACCGACGCTGATTTGCATTATGAGGGCAGTATTTCCATTGATGAATACCTGATGGAACAGGCCAATATCGTTCCTTATGAAAAGGTAGCCATATACGATATTTCTAACGGAGAAAGATTTACCACTTACGCGATCAAGGCGCCGAAGGATTCCGGGACAATCTGTCTCAACGGCGCTGCGGCCCGCAAGGTGTCCAAAGGCGATTTGATTATTATTGCCACCTACGTTAGCGTGGAAGAAAAAGAAACATCCAATTGGCAGCCCAAATGCGTTTTGGTTGACGGAAAAAATAAAATAAAGAAAATAAGCTGAAACACTTATACTGCCGGATAACAAAGACGTTGAAAAGGCCAGCAATTTTCGTCGTTGTTGGCCTTTTCTTTTATGATCAGCGGTACAAAGACCGCAAGATAAAAAATAATTTAACTTAATTTTATTATATGTTAATAAACAGCATCATGTCGCGCCGATGGCGCCAAGGAGAAGAAACGAATGTCTAATTTAAAAGTTGAAAACTCTTTAAAATATAAGATTGCCGATATCAAGCTGGCCGAGTGGGGAAAGAAGGAAATGCAGTTGGCCAGAAACGAAATGCCGGGCCTGATGGCGATAAGGGAAAAATACGGCCGCAAAAAACCGTTGCGCGGCATGAAAATAACCGGCTCGCTTCACATGACCATACAAACAGCAATGCTTATCGAGACGCTAAAGGAATTGGGCGCGGATATTCGCTGGGCATCGTGTAATATTTTTTCCACGCAGGATCACGCGGCAGCGGCCGTTGCCAAAGAAGGCCTGGCGGCGGTATTTGCCTGGAAAGGTGAAACCCTGGAAGAGTATTGGTGGTGTACGGAACAGGCGTTGACCTGGCCGGATGGCACAGGCCCTGATCTGATTGTCGATGACGGCGGCGACGCAACGCTTTTTGTTCACCTGGGGGTCAAGCTGGAAAAAGACCAGTCGTTATTGAAGAAAAAAATTGATAATAAAGAACTGAAAATTATATATGAACGTTTGGGGGCGTCAATAAAACGCGATTCACAGAAATGGCAGAAGGTGGCGGCCGGAATACGCGGTGTATCTGAAGAAACAACAACAGGAGTACACCGACTTTACCAGATGCAGAAAGACGGCGAATTATTGTTTCCCGCCATAAATGTCAATGATTCAGTGACAAAATCCAAATTTGATAATCTTTATGGATGCCGGGAGTCACTGGCCGATGGCATAAAAAGAGCGACCGATATTATGATTGCCGGTAAAGTAGTGATCGTCTGTGGTTACGGGGATGTAGGTAAAGGATGCGCGCAGTCGATGCGTGGTTTCGGCGCACGGGTGATTATTACAGAAATTGATCCGATTTGCGCGCTGCAGGCGGCGATGGAAGGCTACGAAGTCAGGACGCTCGAAGAAGTTTTGGATATCGCAGATATTTATGTTACGGCAACTGGCTGCTGCGATGTTATTACCGGCAAACACATGGAAAAAATGAAAGATGAAGCTATTGTATGCAATATCGGACACTTCGACAGTGAAATAGATATGCAATATCTGGAGACAAGCAAATTCTGCAAAAAAGAAACGATTAAGCCACAGGTGGACAAATGGAAATTAAAATCGGGCCGCTCGATAATCGTGCTCGCGGAAGGCAGGCTGGTAAACCTGGGCTGCGCCACCGGTCATCCCAGTTTTGTGATGAGCAATAGCTTTACTAACCAATGTTTGGCGCAAATTGAATTGGCGACAAAAAAATATCCCATCGGCGTATACACTCTTCCGAAAAAGCTTGACGAAGAAGTGGCAAGGCTTCATTTGAAAAAACTCGGGGTAAATCTCACCAGGCTTAGTGAAAAACAGGCAAAATATTTGGGCATATCCGCGGAGGGCCCGTTTAAACCGGAACATTACCGTTATTAGCTAAGTCCTTGCTTTTTTGAATAAATACACGGATGCGATAATAAAAATAATGTTGGCTGACCATGCACCCAAAAAAGGACTTATAGTGCCCGCGCGGCCCAAAGACAAGCAGAAAGCATGAACAATCCAATAGGAAAAGCCGATAAAAATACCCATCCCCACGCTTTGCATGACACCGCCGCTTCTTTCCGAACGGAGGGAAAAGAACATGCCGATAAAGACTAAAATTATCGTGACAAAGGGGAAAGCGATTTTCCCCTGCAGATCGGCTTTGTATCTAGTGGTATCGTAGCCCTCTTTTTGTATTTTTTGGACATAGTTTCTTAATTCGAAATATCCCATTTTTTCCGCGTCTTTTTGAATGATTTTGAAATCATCTGGTTTTTCCGGGAGATTTATAACTTTTTCGTCCAATCTTTCCATAACCGGATAGTTATTTTCGTCAAATGTCGTGATTAAGAGGTTATGAAAAACCCAATGATCTTTTTCCCATAGCGCGCCGCGGGCGTCAATACGCATTTGCATGCTGAAATCGTCAAAGTTCAGATAATTAATGGTTACACCGTGGAGATAGTTTCTGTCAATATCGAAGAGTTTGAAATTGTAAATAGCGTTGTTTGATCGATACCATATCTCTTTCTTTTTGAAAAAACCCAAAGCCTGTCTTTTTTGTATTTCAACTTTCGTTATATGCTGAGTTCTTTGAACCGCAATGGGAGTGACAAACTCACTGAATAAAAACAGCAAAACACCGAGTATGGCGGCACAGGATAAAACGGGAATTAAAAGCCGATAAATGCTTATACCACAGGATTTCATGGCAGTAATCTCATTATATTTCGCCAGTGTTCCGTAGGTTATCAAAGTGGCCAGAAGGACCGCAGATGGCAAGACATTGGAAATGATGAAAGGGATGGAATAAACAAAATATAGGGCCATTTGCGTTATGGAAGCATTGTTGCTGAGAAACATCCGTATACGATTAAAAAAATCAACAATAAGATATAAGGCGATGAATGTGATTAAGATAATCACGAACAGTTTGATAAATTTTTCCAGGATGTATCTGTCAAGAATATTCAAAGCACAACCCTCATTTTCTTGCTCGTAGGCGCCGCAGCAAATTTTTGATGGTGGTGGTTATGGATATTTCACGGTAGGCGCTCCAGAAGATAAATATGCCTAAAACGCTGAAAATAAGATTAGGTCCCCAGACGCCTAAAGAAGGTGATATATACCCTGTTTCCCCGAAGGCCTCACCACCCAGGCGCAGCAGAAAATAAGAGGAGGCTACGATTATGCCGATGGCGAAACTGCGTGATTTTACCGCACGGTGACTCGTTATTCCCAAGGGGAGGGCTATTATGCCGAATATTACGCACGATAGGGGTATAGCGAATCTTTTATTGGCTTCGATGATAAATTCACGACGGTCGGTTTCCTTTACGTCCGCTTTTCTTATTTTTCTGATGAGTTCCGGCATGGTCATTTCGTCTTTAGTCTTGGATTCATAACGTGCGGTGTTCATAATTTTAGATAGGTCTAAATTAATATCATAGCGATCAAAGTCTATGCGCCGGTAATTTTTGAAATCCGATGTAACCGTGTGAATGGAACCCGCTTCCAAGCTGATTTTTATTCTTTTTAATTCATTGTTGGATACTAAGGAAGCTCTCTTTGCGAGAATTGTGTTCGGCTGATCGGTAATACGGTTATCGGAAACGAGAACGCCTTCCATATATTTACTATCAGAGGATATCTTATCGGCGTATAAAAGAATATCCTTAAAGTCGTCATTGAATACTTTTTCCTTGATGCCCACGCTGGCATTTTGCAGGGCAATTTCGAAAAATACCTGTTTCGACGCCGCATAACTGTGTGGCATAAAAAAATAACCGAAAATAAATGTAAAGACTAGGGCAATTAATGAAGCAATGCCCACCGGATAATATATTTGTAATAAGCTGACGCCGGAACTTCGCAACGCCGTTATTTCGTTGTCGGCAGAAAGCCTGCCCATGGCAATGAGTATGGCAATCAATAGTGATATGGGAATGGTAAACGTAAACAAAGAGGGGAGCAAAAACAAAATGACCTTAATGATAGAAAAAAAACTGATACCTTTATTAACGTACAAATCCATTATCTGCAGGATGTTGCCCATGATCAAGACAAAGGTCAGCACGAACAAAATAATGAAGAAAAGAGATGATGTTTCTTTGAATATGTATCTGCTTATTATTTTATACATAACTCTGAGTTAATTAGCATTTATTAGCCCAAAATTTCAAGTTAAACATAAAAACAGTCCTTATTTTATTAATAAAAATAACTGGATATTTAAATAATGTTTTGTTGACACCGGTTGTTATTTTGCCTATATATTTCAGCGATGTGCATAAAAAAATGAGAACAGGAAACCTTATTTGCCTATGAAAGTCGATACGATGCGCCGCATTGATTACTATTTTGGAGTTCCTTTGTGTTTCTTAGGATCGTTGTTGCAGAAAATTTTGTCAATTTTTTTTAAAAAAAGCAACGAACCTCCGCGCAATGTTCTTTTCATTGAGTTGTCCGAAATGGGCAGCGCTATTTTAGTAGACCCCGCAATGAAAAAGCTTAAAAAAATATTGCTGCCCGCCGGAGGCAATATTCATTTTGCTATTTTTAAAAAAAACAAACCCAGCTTGGAATTGCTTAAAACCGTGGATGATGAGAAAATCTACACCATCCGCGAAGATAATATCTTCAACTTTATCATTGACGCCTTAAAATTCTTTATCTGGACCAGAAAAAAGAAAATAGATTCCGTGATAGATCTGGAGTTGTTTTCCCGCTTTACGGCGCTTTTAACAGCTTTCAGCGGCGCGCGGTATAAGGTCGGTTTTCACGCGTATTATAATGAAGGCCTTTACCGGGGCGGTTTTTTGACGCACAAAGTTCTCTATAATCCCCATATCCATATAGCGAAAAATTTTATTGCGTTGGTCAACGCTTTGCTCTCCGAAAAAAAAGAGATTCCCTATTCAAAAACGATGATTTCAGACAAGGAAATAACCCTAGCCAAGGTTGAGTATTCCACTGCGGAAAAAAAATCAGTCATGGATATTATATGTTCCTGTGCGGATAAATTCAGGCCGAATATTCATAAAATAATATTGGTTAATCCCAATGCCAGTGAATTGCTCATTCAGCGGCGCTGGCCGCCGGAATATTTTACAAAATTAATAAAGATGATTTTAACACAATGCTCCGGCGCCTTTGTTTTTATCACAGGTGACTCGCGTGAAAGAGAAGAAGCGGAGATATTAAGAAAAAATGTCGCTCAGGAAAGATGCATTAATTTTGCGGGAAGAGTAACATTGGCGCAGTTGCCGATACTTTATAGCATTTCAGAATTTATGGTAAGCAATGATTCCGGCCCGCCGCATTTCGCCTCGGTAACCAATATGCATACTTATGTTATTTTCGGTCCCGAAACGCCTGATTTATATGGCTCTTTGGGAAGATCAACGCCTATTTATGCGGGCCTGGCTTGCTCTCCCTGCGTGAGCGCGGCAAATCACCGAAAAACGGCATGTCGAGACAATGTTTGTCTGCAGGTCATCAAGCCGGAGAAAGTGTTTGAAATAATCAAAAAAGAATTAGAGAAGATTAATGCTTAAAAAAAATAGAGAGATTTTTTTGCTGATCATTATTTTTTCAAGCATTCGTCTTGTTGTTTCTCCTTTTTTCGGTCTTGGCGTTGATGAGGCGCATTATGTTTTATACGCCAAGTATCTGGATTGGAGCTATCTGGATCATCCGCCGCTTGTAGGCTGGGTGCACGCATTGTTTTTTTACCCATTCGGGACAAACGAGTTTCTGGCACGATTGCCGGCGGTTATAATTTTTGCCCTCACTTCGTATTGCGCTTATTTATTCATGATAAACATTACACGATCAAACCGTCTTTCATTGCTCGCCGTTTTGGCCCTTAACTGTTCTTTTATGTTTAACGTGTTAGGGCTGATGTTACTGCCTGACTCGCTACTGCTGCCGCTTGTTTTTTTTCTTATCTTTATCGCCGAGAGGGTTAATCAAGATAAAAAAATCGTTTATTTCGTTTATTTGGGAGTAATTCTTGGTCTCATGGGGCTGGCAAAATACACGGCCATCGTTGTGGTTGCGCCGCTTTTGGCATATTATCTCATAAACAGGAGATATGATATTTTGTTATCCAAAGGCATGTTTTTAGCGGCGCTGATCGCTCTCCTCATGATTACACCGGTAATTGTATGGAATATTCAACACGATTTTGCCAGTTTTCGCTATCAGGGAGCACATGTATTTGGTTCATTTACGAGCAGTCTGCAAAAATTTTTCATATCTTTTGGCGCCCAGTTTGGCGCCTACAGTCCCTTGCTTGTTATTGCCGCATTTTACGGTTTTTTTAAGTCGCTAAGACAAAAGAATGATTACCTGCGTTTGGCTGTTTTGATCGGCGGAACGATAATCATTTTTTTCTTGCTGACTTCATTTTCTAAAAGCACCTTGCCTCACTGGCCGGCAATATTTTATCTTCTGTTTATACCTATCGGCTGTTATTTTCTGCTGCGCGATAATAACAAATGGAAAAAAAATTATGCTTATTTGTCGATCGGATTAACCTTATTTCTTATGCTCTTTGTATATGTTGAAATTGCCGGTAAATTTATAAAATTTCCTGATTACATGTCTCCCTGGCGTGATATTTACGGCTTCAGTGATATAACCGCAAAAGCCGATGAAATATTGAAAGAAAATGATAATACCGGAAAAGCCATTGCGGTAACAAACTGGACGCTCGGTAGCAGAACAATGTATTACAGTCTGACCCACGGCAATGATGTGTATGTTCTTGATTCCCGCAAAGACCAATTCGATATCTGGGAGAAAAAACCGCCTTTGGGTCTTGACCTCTTGATTTTGCACACACACTTCTGCAAAGAGAGAAATCTAAAAAAAATCAAATGTTCATCTATAGAGGAAGCAGGAGAATTGGCGATAGAGTTAAATGGGGCTAGGGTTGACAATATCAGATACATCTGGTGCCGGAATTACGGAGGATTTAACATTGAAAGATAGAAAAATTATTTATTTTGTCTTTCTGACGTGTTCTTTTTTGGTTATTTTATCATATATTTACTGGGATATGGCCATAGCTAATTATTTCAAATACGGAATGGGCTTGAAGCTGCGCGCGCCGGCGCAGTTCATAACCGTTCTGGGAGACGCTAAGTGGTATTATTTGTTATTGTTATTTCTCGCAGCGGTATTTTATTTTTTCAAAAAAAATAAATTGTATTTTATGCGCGTTATATACATTCTTATTTCTTTAATTACCTCAGGAATTATAAACTCATCAATAAAGTGGCTGGCCGGAAGGCATCGGCCAAAAAACTTATTCCAGCATGATCTTTACGGATTCACTTTTTTCGCAAGCGGCTATGAGTTAAATTCTTTTCCCTCCGGTCATACGGCGGTGGTGTTTTGTCTTGCCACAGCCGTGGTTATTTTGTTTCCCCGCTGGCGTATACCCGCGTACACAACGGCGCTGCTTATCGGAATATCTCGAGTGGTAATAACATCGCATTTTTTGGCCGATGTTATCGGCGGCGCGGGTGTGGGCATCATATCCGCAGTAATTGTAAAAATTATTTTTGAAAAAAAAGAAATCACGTTATCGAACGACAAAAAATGATTAAACCTCAAGAAAGATGACGCACAGGTTTTAAAATGAAGAAAAGAATCGCGCTGCATTGCGGGTTAATTATGAGCGCCGCCGTAATATTTTCGCTGATCGTTTCTTTGACAAATACAGACCTTAAAGTGGCAGCGCTTTTTTACTCACCAGAAAAAGGCTGGCTTATGAAACGTGAGATGCCCTGGTATTTTCTTTATCAGTATGGAAATATCCCCGCGATTATTTTAGCAGTCGGAGGGTTTTTTATCTTCTTCTTCAGTTTTTTTCTTGATAAATTGTCAGCATTCAGAAAAATTGGTTTATTTCTAGCCGTGTTCATGGTTTTGGGGCCGGGACTGGTCATCAACAGCGCGCTCAAAGAAAATTGGGGAAGACCGCGTCCGGCGGATATCGTGAATTTTGGCGGAGAACATAATTATCATCATTTTTGGGAGATTGGGAAACCGGGACAGGGAAAATCTTTTCCCTCCGGACACGCGTCGGTTGGCTTTTATCTGATGGCCCCCTTTTTTTTCCTGATGAGCGCCCACAGGAAAATGGCTTGCGCTTTTTTAGGATTGGGCATAAGCTACGGATTATTTATGGGCGCGGGAAGAATCGTTCAGGGAGGCCATTATTTGACCGATGTTGTCTGGGCCGGCGTGATCACCTATCTTACCGGGTATTTACTCGCGCAGGTTTTTAAGTTCAGAAAGATAAATTATCGCGAAGAAAATAATGTAAAATTCAATGAAAAATAATGCTAATGCAATTCAGGGAAGGGGTGACCAGTTACCGCGGAAAGTGTTTCCCCGGGCGATGAGAAAGCGGTAAGATTTTATTTTTTCATCGCGAAATAACAAATCATATGCAGTAATAAATTCACAGGACGCGAAATAATCCTCATATTTTTTGAGAGAGCTAATGCCTGAGTCACGCGTAATGATTATCGCGTCTTTTTCTTTTAAATATCCTATGTCTTTTAAGAAAATATAACGCTGTGGCTGCTTGAAATCAATGCCGATAAAGTTGTTGTTTGTATAAAAAACGGCTTCCGCAACGATTGTTCCTCTGTCTCCCGCGATGAAGCGAATATTTTCGCTATTGGTAGTATTTTTTACATAATCATTTATCACGACTCCTAACTCGCGCCATCCATGAAACTGATTGGTCGGATCAATTTTTGCGGGGATAGGCAGAAACGGAAAAATTAAATGTATATGAATTAATATATTAATGATAACCACCAGAACGATACCGGCAGATACAAAATATTTATGTAAAACATTGTTTTTGTAGAATCTGTTAAAGACGTCAAGACTCAAAATACCTCCGGCTATATAAGCGGGAGCCGGCCAATTTGCTTCGGCGACCTTTCCCAGCGCCGAAGAAAACCAGAAAAAAATAAATATGGGCCAGGAGAGGCAAACCAGGAACAGATAAATTCTATTATTATTAATTGTGGATTGAAAAACACCCTTGATGCTGTAAATGACAAAGGAAATAAAAAGCAGCGGCGTGACGATGCCGGCTTGGCCACCTAAATATTCTAATAATTTACTTAAAATCTGGAATATTTGAATTTTTTTCGGAGCTAGGCCGTGCTGGAGCTGATAAAGAAAGGAAACCCAGTTATGCTGCCAGTTCCAATAAATCACGGGGGAAAAAATAATTAATGCGATCAAGATGGCCAGATAAGGTTCTTTTCTTTTTAGCCAATGTCTATCGCGAGGTGAAACAAGAAAGAAAAGAAACAAACATGGTATGATTAGAATCATAGTGTATTTGCTCAATAATCCGAAGCCCAGGGCGACCCCTCCCCAATACCAATACTTGGCTTGTCCATCAGAGATTACTTTAGAGGCGCAATAAAATGCCGCCATCCAGAAAAAAAACAGCGGCGTGTCCGGTGTTTGCACGATGCAGCCGGCGGAAAAAAGGAGAGTTATATTTATGAGAAACAATATTTCCCAGGCAATGCTTTTGTCTTTGGGAAATAAAATAACGCAAGATTTATAGAGAAAACACAAGGAAAGAATGCAAAGAATCATCCCGCCCAGACGGACAAAAAATTCCGTGTTGCCGCCTATCGCGGTAAATGCAGCCATAATATAAGCGACCAGCGGCGGGTGATCCGCGTAGCTGAAATCAAGATGCTTACTCCAATACCAGTAATAAGCCTCGTCTGGCGCGAGTTGAAGTCTGCCGATGATTAAAAAACGGACAATAAAAAAAAGAAGTATCGTGAAAATTATGAACAATTCTTTGCGGTAATCAATCAATATATTTTTCATTTTAACCACATAGAAGGACGTATGAATTTAACATCGCTTTAAAATTTATTTTTTAAACAACGACTCCAGCTTGCTTTTTGCAGACGAATTCAAAACCCCCAGACCTGCAGTAATTTGATATTGAAAAAAGTCGCAAAAGTTGGCGCGGTCTTTTTGCACGACCCTGTCGGCTTGGGATTCGCGGCAGTTATTATAAATATTTTCGTCATAAAAATTACAGTTCAGGCAGCAATGCAGATCGGCCCCGCAGGATGGACATTGCGCCTGTCTGCCGACAAAATAATCCGAAGCGAGCTCTTTTTTACAATGATGGCAAATTCTCATTTGTAATTTGAAAATATGTTAATCATTCAGCCAATTTTTTCCGCCCAGGATGCGTGCTGCCAGCATACTGGAAACATTATCGCCAACGGCATTGACCATCGTAGCCGGCGCGTCCACGATGGTTCCGATCATCATAATTATCGGGAAAGCCTCCAGTGGAAAACCATAAAAGGAAATAATCAGAAGTTCGCCGATGGTGCCGCCGCCGGGAATGCCGCTCACCACCACGCCGGTAAGAAGAGCAATGCCCAGGGCGGTGAAAATAGTCTCAATACCGGAAAACTCCATGTTAAATATGCCAAAAAGGAAGGCAATTTTCAGCACCGCGGCCAGACAGGATCCTTCCATGTGCATGGTCGCGCCAATCGGTATAATAACATCACGGATATCTTTAGGCACGCCAATTTTTTCCGCCGCCTGCAAATTGGAGGGAATTGTGGCGATAGAACTGCCCGTAGCCAGGGAAACAAGTGACGGAGGGATGATATTTCCCCAGAATTTCTTCGCTCCTCTAGCTCCGGCGGCTACGAAGGAATATAATGTAAAGGCGATAAAAAAGTACAAAATGGCTGTGGGGTAATAAACTATCATCGCGCGGACGTAAGAACCAAGAAGCTGATCTCCGAAAACTCCTACCAGGTAGGCGAAATAAGCGCAAAGACCGACGGGCGCGTAATACATGATAAAAGAAATTACTTTCAGCATCACCGCGCTTCCCGAGTAAAGAAAGGCGGAGAATACTTTCCCTTTTTCGCCTGCGGCGGAAGTAGCCAGGCCGACGAGAATGGAAAATATAATTAATGCCAGCATGTTCTTCTTGGAAAGAATATCGGCAAAATCAGGTGCGGTAAAGGCTTTAACTATCTGCTCGGAGGCGGACAATTGCTGTGGTGCCATTTTAGATGCCAGGTCGATAGCCACGCCGGTAGCCGGGGGATAGAATATGACAGCGGCAATCATTACCAGGGACGCAATCAGGCCGGTTACGATAAAAATAAAAATCATCGAAGACATTATTTTGCCCAGGCGACGGATATTGGTCATTCCGGCGACAGCTGAAGAAATAGAGAAGAAGACCAGGGGGATGATGGCCGTAAAGAGAAGATTAAGAAAAATGTCGCCCAGGGGTTTGAGTAAGGCGGCGTCTTTTTTCAAAATAAAACCCAGAAAAACGCCTGTAAGCAGGGCAATAATCAGGATCAAAGAGAAACCATAGGAATTTAAAAAAGATGGAATTTTAATTTTCATGTTAATTACTCAACGGGGAAATCAAAATAGGTATTGGGGTAAGGTTCGTCCTTCAAAGTATAGTGCCACCATTCCAATTCATAATTTTTAAATCCGTGTTTTTCCATCAAGGTTTTAAGTAGTAAGCGATTTACCCTTTGCTGCACGCTGATATTTTTATTGGCTGTGTGGGAAAGTTCGTGAAAACAGTCAAAGCCGGTTCCCATATCGATACTGTTGTCGAAAAAGCGCTTTTCCGCCGGGAGATAGCATTCAAAAAGCTTTTGTCCCGGAAAATATTCGGATTGTTTGGGAACAGGAAGGGGAACAATGGTCAAGTCTACAGTGCTGCCGCGGCTGTGGCTTGATTTATCCGCGATATAACCGTCTTTAAAAAGATTTTTTTTATCCACGGTGGGGTAAAACTCTTTTTTAGTTTTTGTGTCCTCTATATCTTTGGCCCAACGCACGAAGTGATCCACCGCGCGCTGCGGGCGGTAACAATCATATATTTTTAAAGCCAAAGAAAATTCTTCCAATTCCTTTTGCACTTTTGCGAGTGACGTTGCCGCTTCTCTGGTTAAGAGACATTTCGGCGCAAGGTAGCCATCCACTGGGACGCCCAGGAAATTGTGCGCCCCATAGTAACGCATTTCCAGATTGATCTGGGGGATAATATTGACAATATCCACGAAATTATCCGGTTTCTTATCTGGAGTATGCGCAGCGAAAGAAAAACATGACAAGTAAAAGCAAATAAGCGTTAAAAACAAAATATAGCTTTTAATTTTCATTGCCGCGTCTCCTTCAGATCCCCCAGGATAATAACAGGCCGGGCTGCGGGGTCAAGCCAGCCAAGAATTTTTTGCATATCTGTTTCGGATACGGCGACACATCCCGCAGTCGGCTTGTTGTGCGCTTTCCAAACATGAAGAAAGATGGCACTGCCGCGGTCTTTAATAACCGGGTTTGTATTGTATTCGATGACAACCGCGTATTTATACTGGTCGTCTTTTCTTTTCAGGTTTTCAAAAGACCGCGCGGTAGTTTTGTCTGTTTTTGTCCATTGATTGTAATCAGGGGCTTGGGGATCATCAATCCAGATATCATTATCCAAAACATGGCGGTAGTTCATTTTTGTGTCTGCCGATTTATTATAACCGAAAGCCCTCTTTAGTTCATATACTCCCGTGGGTGTTCTGCCATCTCCCTCTCTCTTTGTTCCATCGGGAGCGAAACCGTTTTTTCCGATTACGGCGCTGATTGGTCCAAAGGCCATTTTAAAGCCTTTTTCCGTCCTCTCCACGGCGTGCATGTAATAGCGGGATGAAAAAAAGCCCTTTTGTTCATAAACAAGCAGGATTTGTTTAGCATCTAAAACGTTTTTTTCAGAAAAAGATAAAAGATAAGGTAAAATACTTTCCTGATTTAAGGAAGGGGCGGATAAACAAGCGGCAAGCAAAAAAAGCGCTGAAACGAAGGGGTATAATTTGAGACTGCTGAGAGATTTTTTTCTTCGCATAGATTTTCTTAATTTTTTTTGTAATTTTTAAAGTATCTTACATTTATTTTCAATCAATATTGTTGAGGGAAAGATTTGCGTTCGGTGGTTTTATTATTTTGTAATTATTGCAAAAAAAGCAGACTATTTTTGTAAGTCTTTGTAAATATTAATATATTTATTAAAAGGCCACACAAGTAGTTATGGAAAAGTAAGTATTATTGCCTTGAAATTCTTGACTTTCATCTTTTTTTTATGATAGATAAAAACCTTATGGTAAACATCAAAAAAGCCTGCCAAAATTTGTGGAAGCAAAGAAAGCCGGGTAACTTGTTTACCTTAATGATCATTCCCCGCTCCAGCAGTACGGTCAAAAAAATAACCATTCCCACATATTTTGCCCGCAGTTTAGGGTTGTTTTTTTTCGTGGCCTTTGTTGTTTTTTTGTATTTTATTTATGATTACGCCAGTATTAAGCGGGATAAGGCGGAGTTGCAGCGTTTGCGGGTAGAAACCAAGGAACAGGCAAGGCAGGTAAAAGATCTGGCGCTGAAAGTGGATGAATTCGCCGATAGGATGGAAGAATTACGGCAGTTTGACAAAAAGATAAGGATATTGGCAAGCTACCAGACGGCGCGTGATAAAAAAATGCCTCTGGGCATTGGCGGCGCAGTAAGTTCCGATGTCCGACTGAAAGAGTTGCTTGATTCCGATAATCAGAAAATAGTCGCGGAAATGCGCAGGAACCTTTCCGCGATGAATGAAGACGCCAATTATCGTGAACAAAGCTTTAACGAGCTATTATCCTTTCTGCGTGAACAAAAATCGATTTTGGCGGCAACGCCTTCTCTTTGGCCGGTGCGGGGATGGGTCACTTCGGAATTTGGCATGCGTGAGTCACCCTTTTCCTCGGGTGTTGAGTTTCACAATGGAATCGACATCGCGACGCGTTATGGAAAAGAAATAATCGCTCCGGCGGATGGATTGGTCGTAGAAGCTTCCAATCGCGCCGCCGACGGCAATTATATAAAGATAGATCACGGCCATGGTTACGCGACTCTCTACTGCCATCTGTCAAAGTTTGCCGTAAAAGAGGGCATGAGGGTTAAAAGAGGAGATGTTATTGCATATGTCGGAGATACAGGCCGTTCAACCGGGTCGCATTTGCACTATACGGTTCTCGTAAACAACGTTTCTGTGAATCCGAGAAGGTATTTGAAAAGATAGTATTCATGATAAAATCATTTATCCGAGAGTGACTTCCCCCGAAGCAGAGGCGGGTTTAATAAAATTATTAAAATACGCCCGCAGGCAATCCAAGAGAGTCATTCGAGAAATAACTAGCTGCTGATTTTACCGGTTAACATGCCGGTTTTTTTTTAACAGGTTGAAAAGGTATGATTGAATATATTCTCAAAAAAATAGTCGGGACAAAAAACGACCGCGAATTAAAGCGCTACTCTTTTATTTTAGATGAGGTTAATGCTCTGGAGCCGGCGATGATGTCAATGTCCGACAGTGAATTGAAGGCGAAAACTAAGTATTTCAAGGAAAAGCTCCAAAATGGATTCAGCCTCGAAGACATTCTTGCCGAGGCCTTTGCCGTGGCCAGAGAAGCGTCAAGGCGCACGCTATTGATGCGACCGTTTGACGTGCAGGTGATCGGAGGCATTGTTCTGCATGAGGGGAAAATAGCGGAAATGAAAACAGGCGAGGGCAAGACATTGGCGGCCACCATGCCTTTGTATCTTAATGCCCTGGAAGGCAAGGGTTGCCATGTCGTCACGGTAAATGATTATCTGGCCAAAAGAGACGCCCAATGGATGGGGCCGATATATGAGTTTTTGGGTTTGAGCGTGGGTGTAATTGTCCATGGCATGGATGACGAAGAGCGACGAAAGGCTTATCACGCGGATATTACTTACGGCACGAATAACGAATTCGGTTTTGATTATCTGCGTGATAATATGAAGTTCAACCTTAATGATTATGTCCAGCGTGAATTTAATTACGCCATTGTCGATGAAGTGGACAGCATACTCATTGACGAGGCCAGGACACCGCTGATTATTTCCGGCCCTTCGGAGGAATCGACGGATAAATACTATCGCATAAATCAAATCATTCCCCGATTGAAAAAGGATGTGGATTATAGCGTGGAGGAAAAAAGCCGGACGGTTGTTTTAACCGAAGAAGGCGTCGCGCACGTTGAAAAACTGCTTAATGTGCCAAATCTCTATGAGCCGAAAAATATTGAAATCGTTCATCATGTCAATCAGGCGCTAAAAGCGCACACCCTTTTTAAAAGGGACGTTGATTATCTGGTCAAAGACGGCCAGGTCATTATCGTGGACGAATTCACCGGGCGTGTTATGCCCGGCCGGCGTTACAGCGACGGCCTGCACCAGGCGCTGGAGGCAAAGGAAAAAGTAAAAATTGAAAAAGAAAACCAGACACTGGCCTCTATAACTTTTCAGAATTATTTCCGCATGTATAAAAAATTGGCCGGCATGACCGGTACGGCGGATACGGAAGCCGCGGAATTCAAGAAAATTTATAACCTGGAAGTGGTTGTCGTGCCTACCAATATGCCGATGATCAGGGCAGATTACAATGATTTGATTTATAAAACGGAAAAGGAAAAAATCAAGGCGATTATCGACGAGGTAAAAGAACTCAACAGGCAAAAAAGGCCGGTGCTGATCGGGACTATTTCTATAGAGAAATCAGAACTGCTCAGCAGACATCTGACGCGTGCGGGGATCAAGCACCATGTTCTCAACGCGAAAAATCATGAAAAAGAAGCGGAAATTGTCGCTCAGGCGGGCCAACCTGGCATGGTCACGATTTCCACCAATATGGCCGGTCGCGGCACGGATATTCGCTTAGGTGACGGTGTCGCGGAGGCGGGAGGCCTGCATATACTGGGAACTGAAAGGCATGAAAGCCGGCGTATTGACAATCAGTTGCGCGGGCGCTCCGGAAGACAGGGAGACGCAGGCTCTTCACGTTTTTATCTCTCACTGGAAGACGATTTATTAAGAATTTTTGGCGCGGAAAGAATCGCGTCCATAATGGACAGGATCGGGATAGAAGAAGATCAGCCAATCGAGCACAAATATATATCCCGAGCGATAGAAAACGCGCAAAAACGAGTTGAAGGCCAAAATTTCGATATCCGCAAACACCTGTTAGATTATGATGATGTAATGAACAGGCAGAGAAAAGTCATCTACGAACAGCGTAAAAAAGTACTGCGCGGTGAAGACTTATGGTCGGACATCAATGAAATGATTGAAGAGGTTGTTGATGACCTTTTGTTTGAATTTGTGGATGAAAAGACTCATATTCAGGAATGGAATTTAAAGGGTCTAGAAGACGCCGTATATAAGCAATTCAACATAAAATTAAATCTTGCCGGTGAAGAGAAATTATCGTCAGTTGCCTCTCTGCGCCAGTTCATTGTGGAAAATATACACAGACTCTTGGAAGAAAAGGAGAAAGAATTCGGCAAGGAGTTGATGGATTACCTTATTAAGGTAATCATGTTACAGGCCATCGATATCCATTGGAAAGAACACTTGCTGGCCATGGATCATCTGCGTGAAGGTATCGGCTTGCGAGGCTACGGGCAAAAAGATCCAATAAGGGAATATCAGCGCGAAGGTTATGACATGTTTATGGAGATGATCTTCCGCGTAAAAATGCATACGATAGAAAAACTATGCATGGTGCGCATTCAGAGAGAAGAGGAAGTTGAGGAAATCAGGCAAAAACAAAAGCAAGATTATGTTATGAGCCGGGGTGAGGACGCTCCGGCGAAGCAGACAATTAAAAGATCCGGCGATAAAGTGGGCAGAAACGATCCTTGCCCCTGTGGAAGTGGTAAAAAATATAAAAAATGCTGCGGTGCTTAGGAAAAAAAGGAGTAGGAAATATGTCGACAAAAACAAAAAAAATAAGCGTCCCCGGCTTTTTGGCTAACGGAATATCAGTTGGTATAAAAAGTGCCGACAAAAAAGACGTGGGGCTTATATATTCAACTTTGCCGGCGAAGGTTGCGGCGGTATTCACCAAGAATTCTTTCAAAGCCGCGCCTTTGTTGATCAATGCGGAAAGAATAAAAAAGGGGACGGCACAGGCGATTATTACCAACAGCGGTTGTGCCAACGCGGCTACCGGCAAGGAAGGATATAAAGACGCCCTGGCCGTTTCGGCACAGCTTGCCAAGGAATTGCAGATAAAAGAAGAACATATCTTGCTCGCCTCAACCGGTATTATCGGACAAAGACTGCCGGTAAAAAAAATAACCGGAGGAATAGGCAAATTGGTTAAGGGGCTAAACGAGCAGGGAATAGAAGATGCGGAATTAGCCATGATGACAACCGATAAATTTCCGAAAATTGCCATCAGAAAAGGCATTGTTGGCGCCAGAGACATTACCATCTGTGGCATTGCCAAAGGAGCGGGGATGATCGAACCAAATATGGCGACGCTGCTTGCGTATGTGATGACCGATGCCCTGATTGACAATAAGGCTCTCAATACTGTTTTTCATCAGGCCATAGATGCAACATTTAATTGTATCAGCGTTGATGGATGCATGAGCACCAACGATATGGCGATTATCATGGCAAATGGCTTGGCCGGCAATAATCCCTTGGAAAGGGCGCAGGCGCGCCTGCAGCGTTTCCGGGACATGCTCTGCGATGTTCTCAATGAATTATGCCAGGCGGTGGTCAAAGACGGCGAAGGAGCAACTAAATTCGTTACCATCTCCGTGGAAGGAGCAAAATCAAGGTCCGATGCCCGACGCGCGGCATACGCCGTGGCGAATTCCAACCTTGTGAAAACTGCTTTTTATGGTCAGGATCCCAACTGGGGCAGAATTATCGCTGCTTTGGGCGCATCGGGAATTTCCCTGGAAAAAGAAAGAGTTACGTTATCCGTCGGCGGCGTTCTGGTATATTCGCAGGACAGCCCCGCAAATTTCAACACGCAAAAATTGAAAGACGCATTTAAGAAAGATAAGATAGAGGTACGGATTGGCTTAGGCGGGGGTGACAAATCTTATTACGTGTATACATCTGATTTATCCGCGGAATATGTAAAAATAAACGCTGATTATTCAACATAAAATAATTTACAAAGCCATTAAATTTACTAGTGTAATTAATTAATAGAGCTTGAAGATTTGACGCAGATATGTTAAGTGCCGCCCAACTTCGCACATCCTTGGATTGCCGGCGTGTTGCTTTTTTAAAAAAGTTTGCCGCGCAAGTTGATAAGGGTGGAGGAAAATAAACAAGAAAAAGGAGATCAAAATGTCAGCAATTTCCATGAAACTTTTACTCGAGGCCGGTGTCCATTTTGGGCATCAAACAAACAAGTGGAATCCAAAAATGAAGCCTTACATTTTTGGGGCTAGAAACAACATCTATATTATCGACCTGCAACAAACAGTTGGCATGTTTCAGACCGCCTATAATTTCATTATTGAAACAGTCGCGCAAGGTAAAGAAGTTCTTTTTGTCGGAACAAAGAAACAATCGCAGGAAGCGATAAAAGAGGAAGCGCTGCGCTGCGGTATGCCCTATGTTAATCAGCGCTGGCTGGGTGGCATGCTCACCAATTTTGCGACAATTAAGAAAAGCATCGACCGCCTTAATACTTTAAGCGCGATGTTCGAAGATGATTCAATAAAGGCTTTTCCGAAAAAAGAAATTACCTCTCTGCAGAAGGAAAAGGAGAAACTGGAAAATGTCCTGGGCGGTATCAGGGGCATGAAAACACATCCCGCCGCCGTTTTTGTAGTAGATCCCAACCGCGAACATATTGCGGTTAACGAAGCGAAGAAGCTGAAAATCCCCATTGTGGCGATTGTCGATACAAATTGCGACCCCGAAGGCATAGATTTTATCATACCGGGAAATGATGACGCGATTAGGGCAATCAAATTGTTCGCATCGAAATTTGCCGATGCCGTACTGGAGGGGAAAAAACAGTTTCAGGAGAAATTATCAGCCCAGTCCAACAAAATGTCCGAAGCTGTTGTAGAGGGGAAATCTGATGAAGCGGACATTCCGGAAAGCGTGGAAATGGACGATAAAGCAGAAGATTATTCAGAAGAAAAATATAAATAATATTACCGTTGACCCTAAATGAGGAGGAAATGAAAGTTGGAAATATCATCAGCAATGGTTAAAGAATTACGCGATAAAACCGGAACCGGCATGATGGATTGTAAAGAAGCCCTGATTGCCGCCGCCGGCGATTTTGAAAAAGCAATTGATATCTTGAGAAAGAAGGGTTTATCCGCGGCGACGAAAAGATCATCAAAAGCGGCCAAAGACGGCACGGTGGCTTCCTATATTCATATGGGCGGAAGAATAGGAGTTATGGTCGAAATCAACTGCGAGACGGATTTTGTCGCAAAAACAGATGATTTTCAGACCATGGCCAAGGATATTGCCATGCATATCGCCGCCTCCAATCCACTTTATTTGCGTCCTGAAGAAATTCCCGCGGAGGCGCTGGAAAGAGAAAAGGAAATATATCGCAGTCAGTTAAAAGAGGAAAAGAAACCGGAGAAAATCTGGGATAAGATTATTGAGGGAAAGCTTAATAAATTCTACGAAGATGTATGTTTGACGCACCAGAAGTTTATCAAAAACACGGATATTAACGTGGAAACACTGATCAATAACATGATAGCCAAAACCGGCGAAAATATTATTATCCGCAGATTTGCCAGATTTCAACTGGGAGAGGAAATCAAAAAATAGAGATGTCCCCGAAAAAAGGAAAAATTGCCTACAGGCGAATACTGCTGAAACTCAGCGGCGAGTCTCTTTTGGGCAAGAAACAGTTTGGCATTGACCCGGATGCGGCAAATTTTATTGCACGGGAAATAAAAACGGTCAGTAATCTTAAGGCGCAGATCGGAATTGTTGTCGGCGGCGGCAATATCTTTCGGGGAATGGAAGGAAATTCCCGCGGTATTGATCGAACATCAGCCGATTATATGGGCATGCTGGCCACCGTAATTAACAGTTTGGCACTGCAAAGTGCGCTTGAGGCGCAGGGATTAGTCACCAGAGTACAGACGGCAATTTCCATGCATGAAATTGCCGAACCCTTCATTCAGAGACGGGCGGTACGTCATTTGGAGAAAGGAAGAATAGTTATTTTTGCAGGAGGCACAGGAAATCCTTATTTTACAACAGACACTGCAGCCGCGCTCAGAGCGCTGGAAATTCGCGCTGACGTTATCATGAAGGCAACTAAGGTCGAAGGAGTTTATGACAGTGATCCGGTAAAAAACAGCAGGGCAAAGATGTATGAAAAAATAAGTTATATCGATGTATTATCGAAAAACCTTAAAGTAATGGATGCAACTGCTATTTCACTGTGCCGCGACAATTTATTGCCGATCATTGTCTTTAACATGCAGAAAAAAGGCAACATCAGCTCTGCAATCAGCGGTAAAAAAATTGGCACATACGTGGGGGAATAAGATGAAGGAGAAAGTTTTCGAAAATCTGAAAAGTGATATGGAAAAAACCATTGCCGCGATGGAAAAATCACTGGGCAGGGTCCGAACAGGCAGGGCTTCCGTTACACTGCTTGATGGGATTAAAGTAGATTATTACGGAACGCCTACGCCCATAAATCAGGTGGCGACGATTTCGATTCCGGAAAGCCGTCTCCTCGTCATTGCGCCCTGGGACGCGTCGGTTATCGGCGCGATTGAAAAAGCAATTCAGAAATCAGATTTGGGACTCATGCCGGCTAACGACGGGAAGGTAATTCGCTTGTCCATCCCGCAATTAACGGAAGAAAGGCGTAAAGAACTCGTAAAGGTAGTAAAAAAGATGGCGGAAGAAGGAAAGATTAAATTACGCAACGCGCGTCGTGACGCGAATGAGGAATTAAAAAATCTGAAAAAAGAAAATAAAATGACTGAAGATGAACTCTACGGCGCGCAGGAAGAAGTGCAGAAGCTGACGGACAAGAGCATTGAGAAAATAGATAAAATATCCGCCGCCAAAGAAAAAGAAATCATGGAATTGTAAAATAATGACACGAATTAAATAATTAAGAGGGGAGTCGTAAGCTCCCCTTTTGTTTTTGTGGCAAAAGAATATTATCCGATTTATAATAAAAATAATTCTGTAAAAAGGCCTGGCATGAAAAAAGCAAAATTCGATGATTTGCCGCAACACATAGCAATTATCATGGACGGAAACGGACGCTGGGCGAAAAAACACACAATGGGACGTATCCGAGGGCATAAAAAAGGAGTGCAGGCCGTACGGGCGACAGTAAGGGCTTCCCTCCAGCTAGGAATCAAATATCTGACTCTTTTTGCGTTTTCCATGGAAAACTGGAGCCGGCCCGAAGAAGAGGTTAAATCATTGATGACTTTGCTTGAAGAATACCTCGATAAAGAAACGAATAAACTTCATGAACAAGGCATCCGTCTCACTACAATTGGCGATTTGAGATTAATTAATGATAAAATAAGGCATAAAATAGAAAGGGCGATAAAACTGACAAAAAATAATGATAAATTAAACGTCAATATCGCCATTAGTTACGGCAGTCGTGACGAAATTGTGCAGGCGGCAAAAAGTATTATTCACGCTGTCGAAGAAAAGAAAATTAGAGCGGAGGATATAAACAAAGATGTTTTTAACCGCTATCTGTACACGGCGGAAATGCCTGATCCTGATTTATTGATTCGCACGGGTGGAGAATTCCGCGTCAGTAATTTTATGTTGTGGCAGATTGCATATACGGAGCTTTATTTTACCGGTGTTCTGTGGCCGGACTTTAATAAAGAGCATCTTTTGAAAGCCATCGCCAGTTACCGTCGGCGTGAACGACGTTTTGGTTTAACAAGCGAACAGATAAAAATTTCATAAAAAGGTAAATGCACATTATGGATAATTCTCTTGCGAAAAGATGGATCACCGGCATTATTTTGATTGTCGCGATTCTTTTCATTATTTTTTACACTTCGGCAGAAATCTTGGGAGTAGTAATTATTGCTATCATCATCGGTGGCATGTGGGAATTTAACAATATTGTCTTTGGTCGTGGTTTTTTAAAAGAAAAGGCGCAAACTTTTATATTTGCGTTCGTTATCCCGCTGATTTTCTTATTCGGTGACAATCAGCTTATAGTAGCCGCATTAGCTTTTTGTGTAATGATCGTGTTTATTATGTTTCTTTGGCAGGTAAACGAAGATAATTTTGATATCATTAAAATTATGAAGGTTATGTTCGGCATAATTTATATCCCCTTTTTAATGTCGCATTTTATCTTATTGCGAAAATTGCCGGATGGAGAGTGGTGGATTATGTTTGTGCTGGTGCTGGCGCTAATCGGTGATACGGCAGCGCTCTACGTCGGAAAGTATTTCGGCAGGAAAAAGTTGCTCGCTTTAGTAAGCCCGGGAAAAACAGTGGAAGGAATGATCGCCTTGGTATGCGGCAGCGTTTTAGCGTGCCTAATTTATGTGTATTTTTTCATGCCCCAGATATCCGTGCATCATGTTCTTTTTTTGGCTTTTTTTGGAAGCGTTATCGGACAGTTGGGCGATCTTTGCGAGTCCGCCATTAAAAGGAGTTACGGTCAGAAAGACGCGAGTTCCTTGCTTCCCGGGCACGGGGGATTGCTGGATAGAATGGATTGCCTGTTGTTCATCGCCCCTTTCGTTTATTATTACTATATATTCGTGATTGCCTAATGAAAAAAATAGCAATTCTCGGCTCTACCGGCTCAATCGGGCAAAGCACACTTGATATCGTACAATCGAATCCGGATAAATTTTGTGTCAGCGCGCTTGTGGCCGGCGGGAATATCAAATTACTGGCAAAACAGATAAAAAAGTTTAATCCGCAACTTGTTTGCGTAAAAAACAGGAAATTGGCTGTGGAATTAAGAAATACTTTTTCCGCGAAGATAAAGATTTTTTACGGACAAGAGGGCGCGCAGGAAGCTGCCGCAAGCACGGATGCGCAGATAGTTGTTTCGGCGATATCCGGCGCGGCCGGCCTAATGCCTACATTGGCGGCTGTGAAAGCTGGAAAAGACATAGCTTTGGCCAATAAGGAGACTATGGTCATCGCCGGCGGCGTTGTCAACAGGCTTGCCGAGGAAAAAAATATCAAAATTCTGCCGGTGGACAGCGAACACAGCGCTATTTTTCAATGCCTGGAAGGACAGGCAAGTATTCCCTGGAGAATAATCCTGACCGCATCCGGCGGCCCATTTTATAAATTATCAAAGAAGGACTTAAAAACTGTTAAACCCGCGCAGGCGCTAAAGCACCCCAATTGGAAAATGGGAAAAAAAATAACCGTAGATTCCGCGACAATGATGAATAAAGGGCTGGAAGTAATTGAAGCTAAATGGTTATTCAAGGTTGCCTTTGACCGAATTGAGGTTGTTGTTCATCCGCAAAGCATCGTGCATTCCATGGTTGAATTTATTGACGGAAGTATCTTGGCACAAATGGGAATCCCTGATATGAGAACACCCATCGCGTATGCTTTAAACTATCCGCAACGGTTGCCGAATAAATTACCGCGGCTAAATCTGACGCGGCGTAAAAATCTGGAGTTTTGCAAGCCGGATATGAGTAAATTCAGTTGTCTCAAACTGGCCTACGAGGCAGGTTTGGCCGGCGGCACAAATCCCGCGGTATTAAATGCCGCCAATGAAGTTGCCGTCGCGGCATTTCTTGATAGAAAAATAGCCTTTACGGATATAGCAAAAATTATCGGCAAGATTCTGTCCATGCATGACGCGATTGCCGATCCTTCAATTGAAGAGATATTGGCGGCGGACGGATGGGCAAGGGAAAGGACGCAAATAATCATAGAAAGGAATAAAAGTTGATGGGAATATCCATTATTTCTGTAATAGTTTTGCTGGGCGTGCTGATTTTCTTCCATGAACTGGGACATTTTTTGGCGGCGCGTCTCGGCGGCGTAGGGGTAACCAAATTTTCGCTGGGATTCGGGCCAAAGATCATCGGAAGAAAAATTGGCGCGACGGAATATGTATTGTCGCTGATTCCCCTGGGCGGCTATGTGAAACTTGTCGGGGAATCTGATACGGATAAACTTTCTCCTCAGGAGGAAAAAATATCTTTTGCCAGACAGCCGGTATGGAAAAGAATACTAATTGTATTTGCCGGGCCTTTTTTTAATTTTCTTTTGGCGGTGATTATTTTTACCTCCGTATATATTTATGGCGTACCGGCACTTGGCAACATTGTCGGAGAAGTGCAGAAAGATTCCGCCGCTTATCAGGCGGGAATTCAAAACGGTGACAAAATTATCTCCATTGACGGAAAGCCGATACGCTATTGGGATGATATACGCCCGATTATTGCGCAAAGTCAGGGCAAACCGTTGGAAATAGTTTTACACAGGCAGGATAAAGAAAAAACGGTTGTCGTCGAGCCGAAATTGTCCAAAACCAGTAATATTCTGGGTGAGGAGGTTGAGGCATATCTGATTGGGGTAAGTCCATCGGATAATTTCATTACGGAAAGGCGAAACCTATGGCAGGCGAGCGCAATTGGCCTCGAGAAAACATGGCAGTTTTGTAAACTGACGGTAATCGTAATCGGCAAAATGATTGTGGGTGATGTTTCGCCCAAAAATCTTGGCGGCCCGATTTTTATCGCTCAGGCGGCGGGCGCGGTTGCAAAAGAAGGTTTCATTCCGTTTCTTTTTCTCATGGCGCTTTTGTCGGTAAATCTGGCGGTAATTAATCTTTTTCCCATACCGATTTTGGACGGCGGCCATATCATGTTTAATCTTATCGAACTTGCGCGCGGAAAACCAATGACCCCGAAATGGCAGGGGATTTTCCAGCAAATCGGTTTCATCTTCCTAATCTTGTTGATGATTTTTGTGGTGATGATAGACCTGGATCGCATGAACCTGGAATTTATGGATAAGATATCTAAATTCTTTAAATAGAAATGTTCACATTAGCTTTTGACACAGCCACCCGCACAGCATCTGTAGCATTGCTGGAAGGAGAAACTGTCCTTCGTGAAGAGACGCTGGATACGGGTAGGAATCACTCGGAAACAGTATTGCCGCTCATTGATCGGATATTGAAAAATGCTAAGCTGAAGATCGGAGATGTGCATTTATTTTCCTGCACACTCGGGCCGGGTTCCTTTACCGGTGTGCGCATTGCCGTAAGCACGCTTAAAGGTATGATCCTTGCCACGGAGAAGCCTGCCGTCGGCGTTTCCACACTGGACGCGCTGTCTTTGAATGTGGAGCCGACAGATAAAATGATCTGCGCGATGATTGACGCGGGAAGGGGACAGGTTTATGCCGCGTTATTTAGGCGCAAGCAACAAGATATATTACAACGCTTGACCGCGGATTTATGCCTCAAACCTCAGGATATTTTGCGTGATATCAAAGAAGATGTTATCTGTGTTGGAGACGGAGCCATAAAATATCTCGACGTATTTTATAAAAAAGCGGAAAACGGGCTGGAAATACCCCGGCAAATTGAACATCACATAAAAGCAAGTTCCGTGGCCGTGCTGGGAATAGAAAAGTTCCAAAGAGGCGAATTGCTTGATATTAACGCATGCACGCCTGTTTATTTACGGACTGCTGATGTCCAGCAAAAAGGGATCGAGAACAATGGATGATAAGAGAATAATTTTCAGAGAAAGTACTTTGTCTGAAGCGTCCCAAATTGACGCTTTACGGGGAGTGCTCAGCGAAATGTCTCTGCCGTTATCCGCAGGCAGCTCAGTAGGCATTAAATTACACTGGGGAGAAATAGGCAACAAAAATTTCCTGCCGCCTGTCTATGCCAGAGAAGTTGTGAATTGGTTAAAGGCAAAAAAGTTGAAACCGTTTATTTTTGACAATACCGTGCTTTATTCGGGCGGGCGGCGCGACGGCAAACAGGCGTTAATTACGGCTGCAACACATAATTACAAAGAAGATTACCTTGGCTGTCCTGTACGCATTGGGGACGGGCTCGATGGCAAGCATGTTGTTGATATACCGGTTTCCTATAAGCATTTTAAAGAAGTTCAGATAGGCAAAATCATTAATGAAGCGGATGGTTTTCTCATTTTATCTCATTTCAAAGGGCACATGGAAACGGGTTTCGGTGCGGCAATCAAAAATCTGTCCATGGGATTTGCTTCGCGTGCGCAAAAACAAAGAATGCATGCTGACGCCAAGCCTTCGCTGAATAAAAAAAAGTGTATTATGTGCGGCGAATGTGTCCGGGTATGTCCTACCGGTGCCGCGTCAATGGCTGAAAACGAATACCCGATGTACAATCTGGATACATGCATCGGATGCGCGCAATGCATCGCCATGTGTCCAGAAGTGGCGCTGAAAATTATCTGGGAAACGGATATTAAGGTATTTCAGGAAAAACTTGTGGAAACAGCGGCGGCCGTCTGGAAAATTATCGGAAAGAAGACGGTTTTGATCACGGCATTACTCAATATCGTAAAAGATTGCGACTGCCTGCCGGGTAATCACCGCACTATTGCTCAGGATAAAGGTTTTATCGGAGCATATCATCCGGTTACAGCGGATGAGGCAGCCATAAAAATCGTTGGAGAAACAGTAATTAATGATGCCCATCCGGAAATTCCCTGGAAAAGACAATTTACTTATGCGCGTGAAATCGGATTTTGAAAAATCGAAGGGTTTTTTTAAGAAAAGAATATTTTCAACATTGCTTGCGCTTCTGTTTTTTGTGGTCGGATATAAATTGACCATTGCCCAGGTAGCTAAGTCCCCCTTATTAATCAACACGAAATCTCCGGTTTATACCGTGGAAATCATCAATGTTTATCCTCATGATCGCGAGGCTTTTACTCAGGGTTTATTTTATCATGAAGGTTATCTGTATGAATCAACGGGGCTACACGGCAAATCATCATTGAGAAAAGCGGATTTGAAAACAGGAAAAATAATCAAAAAAATAGCGCTGCCCGCTGAATACTTTGCCGAGGGGATAACTTTGCACAATAATAATATTTATCAACTGACCTGGACAAACCAATTAATGTTTCTTTATGATGGCGAAAATTTAAAAAAAATACGTGCGCTAAAATACAGCGGGGAAGGATGGGGGATTACCTCGGACGGGAAAAATTTATTCATGAGTGACGGATCTGCAAAAATTACCCGCCGCGATCCGGATACCTTGGACATTATAAATGTTTTGCATGTCTTCGATGAGAAAAAAGCGATTCATGGCATTAACGAGATGGAATACATAAATGGCGAAATCTGGGCTAATATATTTATGGAAAATGTCATTGCCCGCATATCTTTGTCCACGGGAAAAATTCTGGGGTGGATTGATTTGACTCCGCTTTATTCCTTGGTAGATAGATATGATGGGATAGATGTGCTCAACGGCATTGCTTATGATAAAAAAAATGGAAGGATATTTGTTACGGGAAAATATTGGCCGTATATTTTTGAAATAAAGATCAAAAAAATAAAGGAGAAATAGGTTGAGATAATGAAAATAATTCTTTTGGGTTCACCGGGAGCGGGAAAAGGAACGATAGCAAAAATGCTGACGCAAGATTGCGGCGCGGTGCAAATTTCGACGGGCGACATACTGAGAACAGCCGTTAAGGAAGGCACGACACTGGGTCAAAAAGCGAAAAAATTCATGGAGGAAGGCGCATTAGTGCCGGACACGTTGATTATAGAGATTATGGAAAAAAGATTGAGGGAACCTGATTGTCAGAAGGGATTTATCCTGGATGGTTTTCCCCGGACGATAAATCAGGCCATTGAACTTGGCAAAATGCTTGGCAAACTCGATATTAATCTTGATTTTGTGATCAATCTCGAGGCGCCATTGGCTATAATTATGGAGAGACTCACGACAAGAAGAACATGCTCCAATCCAGCTTGCCAGGAAATTTATAATATAAGAAACAATCCTCCGGCTGATGGAGACCAATGTAAAAAATGCGGACAAAAAGTCGTCCAGAGAGCAGATGAGACAGAAGAGGCGATCGCCGAAAGAATAAGAGTTTACAACGAAAAAACAGCGCCGCTTATCGGTTTTTATGATGAAAAAAAATTATTGCGTAATGTCGAATCGTTGCATGCGGATGCGACTTTCGCTGCCATCAAAGCTCTCAAATTTCAATAAACGATAAATTTAAGATTTTACTACATGATTGATTATGAAAAAGAACTCAATTCAGAGCAACTAAAAGTAGTAAGAGAAGAGGGCGGTCAGCTCCTGGTATTAGCCGGGGCGGGAAGTGGAAAAACGCGCACCCTTACTTATCGTGTTGCCTATCTTTTGGAGAGGGGAATTCCTCCGGAAAACATTCTTTTGGCAACGTTCACTAACAAAGCCGCGCGTTCCATGCTCAGCCGCGTGGAGGGGCTTACCCGGACATACACCGGCAAAATAATAGGCGGCACTTTTCACCATATTGCCCATGTTATCCTGCGACGTTACGCCGCGCTTCTTGGATATAACGCTAACTTTTCCATTATTGACAGCGAGGATTCACGCCAGCTTATATCCACGTGTATCGCGGATCTTAAAATTGAAACACAATCAACTAGATTCCCCAAAAGCAACGTTGTGGGAGAAATAATTAGTCTGCTATTCAATACGCAAAGTACGCTAGATGAAGTTCTTTACACTAGGTATCCTTACTATTCTCATTTGATGGAGGAAATATCCCAGATTGCCAGCCTGTACACCTCAAAGAAAAAAAGGCTTTGTGTCATGGACTTTGATGATCTGCTTTTGAATCTCAAGACTCTTCTTTTGGAAAACCCGGAAGTCTTGAAGAATCTATCCGGAAGATGCAGGCATATTTTAGTGGATGAATATCAGGATGTAAATATTATTCAGGCGGATATCGTAGATTTGCTGGCGGGAGAACACGGCAATCTGATGGTGGTGGGGGATGACGCGCAAAGTATATACTCTTTTCGCGGTGCCAGTTTTGAAAGCATCATCACCTTTCCGCGTCGTTATCCCGATTGCAAGATATATAAACTGGAAACTAACTACCGCAGCACGCCGGAGATACTTAATTTAGCCAATTTAAGCATCATGAACAATACAAATCAGTATCCGAAGGAACTAAGCGCTGTGCGGTCCAGCGGCATGCGGCCCGTAATTGTCTACGCGCAAAATGTTTTAAAGCAGGCGGATTTTGTTGCGCAGCGCGTCATGGAGTTATATAAAAGCGGCGTGTCTCTTTCCGAGATAGCTGTTCTGTATCGGGCTCATTATCACTCGATGGAATTGCAGATGGAGCTTGTCCGGAGAGAGATTCCCTTTGATATACGTTCCGGGATTCGTTTTTTTGAACAGGCTCATATCAAGGATGTGACATGTTACATGAGGATAATGATAAATCCACACGATGAACTTGCCTGGCGGCGTGTTTTAATGATGTATCCTAAAATTGGCAATAAAACTTTTATAAAAATATGGTCAGTGCTGGGAAAGACTCAAAACCCATTGGCTGAATTTATCCAAGATAAAATGTGGCACAATATACCTCCGGCGGCTAAACATGGTGTGGAAATCTGCATAAAGCATATCAAAACGATTAATGAAATTCCCGCAGTGGAAATAACACCCGGCAAGGTAATCGATCTTTTACTAAATAAGGCCGATTATCGGGAATATTTACATCAAAATTATACTGATGCCTCTTCGCGTGAAGAAGACTTAATCCAGTTGGCTGCTTTTTCCGAACAGTTTTCGACAATAGAAGAATTTCTCAACGAACTGGCTCTCCTGACCAACATGGCTTCGCAGGATGGATACGAAGAGGAAGAAAAGACAGAGATGCTGGTTTTAAGTACAATTCATCAGGCCAAGGGGCTGGAATGGCCGTATGTTTTTCTGATCTGGTGCGCCGACGGTATGTTGCCGCTCGCGCGAGCACTCAAGGAAAAAGACGGAGAAGAAGAAGAAAGAAGATTATTTTACGTTGCTTTAACCAGAGCTAAAGATGAGCTTTATTTGTGCTGTCCCGCTCTTGACTTCAGCCGCGGCATGGGAAATATCGCGCTCGCGCCTTCGCGCTTTATCAGTGAAATAGCTCCCCTTACCGATGAGGGAAAAGAAAAACCATTCGAACAGTGGACGCTCTACGCCGAGTATTAGTGATAATCAAATTTTGCTTTTCTGATAACTTCTTCATACTGGGCGCGCAAGGCGATATTGTCCATTTCCTCCATTTCTTCCGCTCTTTTTACCCAATCTTCAAACTGAATATCGACGCCGAAAATGCCGATCATTTCGTCTTTATCGTTGACAATCGGAGCGGAAACGGTGAAACATAAAACCCCGGTCATCTTGGATATAAAAAAATCGGTGACATGAATTTTACCGGTCTGAAAAGGCTTGATGAACCATTCGCGGTCGGACTGATCTATCCCCACGCCGTAATTTTCATATTTCGCCCGATCAACAATGCTGGTGATGTTTTTTGTTGTTTTTTTGCCGTTCATATCCACTACATACGCAAACTGAATGGAAGGATGATCATCCACAAATTTCTGCATCACGGCCTCCTGCTGATCGGGGTTCATGGTTTTCATCAACGGATGCTCGATAATCTGGTTAACCGCGGTAACAGCGGCGTTTTCGGCCATGAATCTGATTTTATCAAGTTCGGAAATAAAGAGTTCCGGCAGGTAGAGGCGCGCTTTTTTCTCCATTTCCTCAGGAGAAATTGTCGTAACACGGCCGGCATCGTATTGTTCTTTTACCCATTTGCTGATTTTGGAAATGCCGGGATGGCGCTTATCCACGGCATTTTCTCCCTCTAACCCGAAGTGCTGATTAATCCACAGCGCGATGCCGGCATTGCCGGAAACATCGCTGACCATCGTGACGATGGGCCTTTTCAAGATTTTTTTCGTGTCAAAGATATTGTATATTTCCTCGCATTTGATCAAACCGTCCGCGTGAACGCCGGCGCGGGTGACGTTAAATTCGGAACCGACAAAAGGATAATTGGAGGGAATACGCACCCCAAGTTCGTCTTCGAAATACCTGGCGATATCCGTGATCACTGTTGTATCGATGCCGTTGGTTTTTCCGGTCAGCGCGATGTATTCAATAATCAGCGCTTCAATTGGCGGATTGCCGGTTCTTTCACCCAAACCCAGCAGCGTGGAGTTGGCCGCGCTGCATCCGTAAAGCCAGGCGGTGGTGGCGTTGGTAAGCGCCCGGTGAAAATCGTTATGTCCATGCCATTCCAGAAGCTCTTCCGGCACGCCGGCATCTTCAATAAAGGCGCGCACCATTTTATCTACACTGCGCGGGAGCGTGGCGCCCGGATATGTCACGCCATAACCTAAGGTGTCGCACAGGCGGATTTTAATGTTAATCTTGCTTTTTTCCCTTAATTTCATCAGCTCAATGGCAAAAGGGATGCAGAAGCCGTAAATATCCGCTCTGGTGATATCTTCAAAATGACAGCGCGGGATGATGCCTAAATCCAACACCGATTTGACCACGGACAGATAGTCCTGCATAGCCTGCCTACGAGTTTTGTTGAGTTTGAGGAAAATGTGATAATCAGAAACGGAAGTAAGCAACCCTGTTTCTTTAATGCCCGCTTCTTTTACCAGAGGGACGTCATCTTTTGTGGCGCGGATCCAACCCGTAATTTCCGGGTAACGCAGTCCCAGCGCCATGCATTTTTCCACCGCTTCTTTGTCTTTCTTAGAGTAAAGAAAAAATTCTGATTGGCGAATGACGCCATTGGGTCCGCCCAGTTTGGCTAAAAGCTGATATAGCTGCACAATCTGTTCGGCGGTATAAGGAGGACGCGCCTGCTGGCCGTCGCGAAAAGTCGTATCGGTGATAAAAATATCTTTTGCCGGTTTTATTTTGCTAATTTTGTGATCAAAGACAATTCTGCTGATTTCCGTGTAGGGAAAAATGTCTTTATATAAATTGGGCGAGCTGACGTCCTGGAGAGGAAATCCTGCAGTTTTCTTTTTCGCGATTTTTTTATCTTTTTTCAATTTTGCCATTAATTACTCCGAAGTTATCCTTACACTATTTTAAGAGATAGTTCCATCAGCTGCTCAATAGACACTTTAGACGGCGCGTCAGATAGCAGGCAGGCAGCCTTTTGCGTTTTGGGGAAGGCGATGACATCCCTGATCGATTCCGCGCCGGTCATAATCATGGTTAATCTATCCAGACCAAAAGCGATTCCTCCATGCGGCGGCGCGCCATATTCCAGCGCATCCAAAAGAAAGCCGAATTTAGAACGCGCTTCCTCATCCGATAATCCCAGGACGCTAAATACCTGATTTTGGATATCCTTTCTATGTATACGGATGCTGCCGCCGCCAATTTCCGAGCCGTTCAAAACCAGATCATAAGCCCGCGCGCGAACCTTATCCGGCTGCGAAGATAAAAGCGCCAGGTCTTCCAAGCGGGGAGAAGTAAAGGGATGATGCATGGAGACATAGCGTTTTTCCGTTTCCGAGTATTCCATCAGCGGGAAGTCGGTGATCCATACAAAAGAAAGATCATCCGCTTTGTAAAGGTTAAGCTTTTTGGCTAAATGTAGCCGCAAATTTCCCAATGAGTCATGAACAACGCGTGGCACATCAGCGACAAAGAAAAGAGTGTCGCCTTCCGATGTATTCATCTTTTCGTTGATTTTTTTTACTTCGTCCGCGCTCAAAAATTTATAAATAGGAGATGTCCAGTCGGTTACGTTTACTCTGGCCCACGCCAGGCCTTTAGCGCCGTAAACGGCGACAAAATCTTTTAACTCGTCAAGTTCTTTGCGCGAAAGGGCTGATGATTTATCAAGTTTGATGGCTTTTACCACGCCGCCCGCGGCAATTACTTCGCGGAAAAGCTTGAAGTTTGACTGGGGCAGAATATCGGTAAGGTCGGCAAGTTCTAGGCCGAAACGAACGTCCGGATTGTCTTTTCCGTAGCGATTAATAGCGTCGGCGTAACTCAGTTGAGGAAAAGGAATAGTCAGTTCGCGATTAAGGCATTTTCTGAAGACCTGCGCCATTAATCCCTCCATGACGCTGATGAGATCACTTTCCGTGACGAAAGACATTTCCACGTCGATTTGGGTAAATTCCGGCTGGCGGTCGGCGCGTAAATCCTCATCGCGGAAACATTTTACGATCTGATAATAGCGGTCGAATCCGGAAACCATCAATAACTGTTTGAAAAGCTGCGGTGACTGTGGCAGAGCGTAAAACATGCCTTTGCTGATTCTGCTGGGCACCAAATAATCTCTGGCGCCTTCCGGGGTGCTTTTGGTTAAGAACGGTGTTTCGACTTCAATAAAACCGTTTTCTTCAAAATAATTACGCGTCGCGGCGGCGAGTTTGCTGCGCAGGAGTAAATTTTGCTGAATGGCAGGACGGCGCAGATCAAGATAGCGGTATTTGAGCCGTATATTTTCCGAAATGTCTGTTTCATCAAAAGAGAAAGGCGGAGTTTTTGATTCGTTTAGAATTTCCAGTTCAGAGACAACTACTTCAATCTCCCCCGTTTTCAGCGCCGGGTTCTCCATTCCCGTCGGCCTTTTGCGCACCTTTCCTTTAAGCGCCAATACGAATTCAGACCGGATTTTATGAGCTTCTTCATGCACGGACTGTCCTGCTTCCGGATTAAAAACGACCTGTATCATGCCCGAACGGTCGCGCAGGTCAACAAAAATAACGCCGCCATGATCGCGACGGCGGTGCGCCCAGCCCATCAGTGTAACTTCTTTTTCCACGTCGGAAATGTCCACATCAGCGCAATAGTGTGTCCTTTTATCGATGGTCAAAAAATTGCTCAAAATTAATCGCTACCTTTCTTTTTTATAATATCAATCAGCATCTCCGTCAATTTATCGAGCGGCAGAGCATCCTGTTTTTTTGTATGCATATTGCGAAGCTGCGCTATGTTGTTTTTTATTTCTTCCTCTCCGATAATCAGCGTGAAAGCGCTTTTCATCCTGTCGGCCATTTTCATCTGTGCTTTGAGGCTTTTTTCAGTATATGTCATTTCTACGGCGATTCCGGCGCGGCGCAATTGATTGGCGAAAACGAATGCTTTTTTTTGTGCCTGATCACCAAGCGCCGCGATAAATAAATCTGCCGGGAACGTGATTTCAGCTTTGTCCGGCAGGCAGGCAATAAGGCGTTCCATGCCGATTGCAAATCCGATTCCCGCAACTTCCGGACCGCCTAAAAATGAAACCAACCCGTCATAGCGGCCGCCGCCGGCGATCGCGTTTTGCGCCCCTAAAGCCCCCGAGGTTACTTCGAAAGCTGTGCGGATGTAATAATCAAGTCCGCGCACCATTCGTGGGTTGATTTTATACTGAATGCTCAAATCGTTCAAAGAAGATTTAACTTCAGAAAAGTGCCTTTCACATTCCACGCAAAGAAATTGCAAAACCTCGGGCGCGTCATTGATTATTGCGCGGCATGAATCTGTTTTGCAGTCAAAAACACGCAGTGGATTTGTCTTGATGCGCCGCTGACAATTAGGGCAAAGCCTCGTTTCAGCTCCCTTCAGGTGTTTTATTACGTTTTGGGAAAAAGCCGGGCGACATTTTTTACATCCCAAAGAATTGATTTCTAAGGAAAAATCATAGATGCGTGTTGCCTGCAGAAAATGAACCAGCATGAAAATTACCTCAGCGTCACACTGAGCCTTATCCTCGCCGAAGGTTTCTACGTTTATCTGATGAAACTGACGGAACCTGCCTTTTTGTGGTCTTTCACGGCGGAACATCGGCCCTATGGTAAAAAGCTTGGTCGTGGTTTCATATGCGTGCATATTGTGTTCGATATAGGCGCGGATTACCCCGGCGGTCGCTTCCGGTCGCAAGGTAATAAAGTCATCATCACGATCCTGAAAAGTGTACATCTCTTTTTCCACAATATCGGTGGTTTCACCGATACTGCGCTTGAAAAGTTCAGTTTTCTCCATGATCGGCAGACGAATTTCCTTATAACCGAACAAAACAAATGTCTGTCTGGCTACTGTCTCGATATGATTCCACAGCGGCGCGTCGCCGGGAAGAATATCTTTTATGCCTTTGATTGCCGTAATTTTTTCCATATGATCATGTCGCTTTATGACCGAAATAACGCGGCTTTATAGCATACAGCATAGACCTTAGCAATGAAAAAAATCTTTAAACGGCAAGCACTTATCGTGTTTTAAGGTAAGGTTCTACACGTAAGTCTGCGCCATCCGTTGTAATAAATATCGCGCCGGACTGGTCTGTGCGGTATATTTTGACCTGGGCATCCGCGTAACGACGCAGGGTCGACGCGTGCGGATGGCGGAATAAATTGTTTTTTCCCGCGCTAATAACCGCAAAACGGCAGGAGACGGCGTGAATGAAGGCGGGTGAACTGGAATGGTGGGAACCGTGATGAGGAACCAACAAGATATCACTGTTTAAGCCTGCCTGCGTCTCGATGAGGCGCTGCTCGGCCAGAGAGGATATATCAGATGTCAACAGAATGCTTCTTTTGCCGTAAATCAGCTTTATGACCAGCGAATCATCGTTGACTTTTTGGTAATTATAGTCATTGGCCGTGTAGGCGGGTGGAGACGGCGGCCATAACACTTCCATCCAGACACCATTAATATTTAAAGGCGAAGATTGAGCGTGAAGAATTTTCATTTTGATATTCTTTTCCGCGATAATTCTTTTCCATTTCTGATACATTTCATCTTCTGCCGGCTGACCGTTAGACCATACTTCCTCAACATTGAAATGTTCGGCAATATAGAGCAAACCTTGCAGGTGATCAGGATGCGGGTGAGTAAGAACAATGGTATGAATTTTATCAATTCTTTGCGCATAAAGAAAAGGAGAGATAACCATTTTACCCACATCAAAAGAGCCTTGCGCGAATCCACCTCCGTCAATAAGCATATTTTTCCCCTGTGGATATCGGACTAATACGGATAAACCCTGTCCGACATCGATTACCGTTATTCTGAGTGAACTGGAAAATTTATCGCGAAAAGACAAATAAAAAGTATTGCAAATGAAAAAAACGATGCAAATTGATAAAACTATCCTGGTCACTTGCGGCCCGCCGATGAAACAGCTTTTCATTCTGGCAGCGCCCCAGCGCCTGTCAAATAGTTGAAAAAGAAAAAAGATAAACAAATAAAAGAAAAATATTTCCAGGAAGTTCGGTCTGGTCAGGGTGAATGATGACCAGGTAAATGAGGCGAATTTCTCAATCAGCTTCACTGAAACTTGAACAAAAAAAGAAGATGATTTAATGAAAAGCGAGGCCAGATAGGATGAAAAAGAGGCGCTGATGATAAATCCCATGGAAAGAGAAAGAGCGATCATTCCCAAAATAAATACAGAGAAAAGGTTGGCGACAATCGCCACAGCCGAAATTCGGTAGAAATAGTAGGCGATAAGCGGCATCGTGCCTATGCTGGCCGCGATACAAACAACAACAAGTGAATAAGTCTTGCGGAAGGCATATTGCAGCCAGGATGGCCAATTATCCGTAAAATAAAAGGGAATATTGTTTAAGCGGGGGAATATGTAAATGATGGAAAAAGCGGCGCTGAAAGAAAGCTGGAATGAAATATCAAAGAGCGCATCCGGAAGAAAAAGTAAAATGATAATTCCGGCTAGCGCCAGTATATTGTAAATGTCTTTTTGTCGTCCAAAGATAAAAGCAATAACAAAAGCGAGAGCCATCAAAGTCGCCCTGGTGACAGTTATTCCCAGGCCGGCAATAAACGCGTATAAAACAACAAATATAAGCGCGCCGGCGGAAGAAACCTTTAAAATATTGAAACGCAACAACAGGAACTCAAAACGCCTCAAAAAAAAGGAGATAATAAAGAAGCCGGTCATAAACACTATGCCTATATGCAATCCGGATATGGCCAGTAAATGAGCGGTGCCGGCGCGATTGAAACTTTCGCGCACTTCCACCGGGATATCTCTTTTCTTGCCCAGTGTCATTGCCGCGATAATTTCTTTTGCGGGTGATGATGAATGATTGTTTAGTAAATCTTGCAGATAATAACGGTATTGTTCGAGTTTCAATTTCAGCGAGTTTCCCGAGTTCTTTCTGAGAAGAATTACCTGTGATTCATTTGAGATATATGCGGTCGCGAAAATCCCTTTCATATTCATATTTCGGGCATAATTAAATCCTCCGGGATTGTGAAATTCATTAATCTCCCTGAGCGAAGCTGAAAAGCGGATATAGTCTCCATATTGCAAATTCACCTGCGACGGCACAACGAGCCGCAAATATCCACGAGCGGAGAGAAAACCGGCATCTTGTTTAATCCGCGTGATACGGATGATAAATACCGAACGCTTATCGTCAGAAGAGGGATTGTCAGTGACTATTCCTTCATAAAGTTGTTTTCCCGCGTCAATGTAGCGATTTATATGGTCATTTCTTTTGAGATGATATTGGCTTTTCTGGATATTTACAAAACCGGTAAAGAAAATCAGTAAGAACATAAGGGCAAGCGCAATTACCGGATTTTTTTTATGCAGAGAAAAAGAAAAGAAAATAATAGATAATAATAGCAGTCCGAAAAATATATAGAGACTGACGCGAAGATCATAGTAGTAACCGCAAACAATTCCGGCAATAAGGGTAATAAAAAGATAAATGAGTGGTCTGCGCATATTATTTTATCCGCAAAAATAGCTCAATTTTATAAGAGAAATATTGTAAAATATTATAAAATTTCATATAAATAGATTCAAACAAAATAAGCAATTTAATTTCACCTCCCCAAAGAGAGGGAAGATGGAACAACAGGATAAAAAACGGTTACTTTCGTTAATTATCTACCGAGCGGTTGTTATAACGCTCTTTCTCGGTGTTGCCGTTTATCTGGATATAAAAAACGCCTTGTCCGTAAAAGAAATAGCCATCCGGTTTTTCTACATAATCATTGCCTTAACTTACCTGATTTCAATATTATATTGTTTTCTTTTGAAATATCTTCTTGACGTCCGCTATCATGTTTATCTACAGCTTGCCGTGGATATTGTGCTGATCACTTTGCTTGTATACTTCACCGGCAGCGCCAGCAGTAATTATTCTCTGCTGTATCCGCTGATCATCATTTATGCGGTTATTTTTCTAGGGCGTCGCGCTGGCTTGATTGTCGCTTCAGCTTCCACCATTGCCTACGGTTTGCTTCTCGATCTGGAATTTTACAATGTAATTCCTTCCCTTATCCTGGAAGCCTATGAATATAAAGTCACCGTGGCCGATGTTTTTATCCGGATTTTGCTGCACATGGTATCTTTTTACACGATCGCGTTTTTGGCGAGTTTTGTCGTGGAGCAGGAAAGAAAGACAAGACACTTACTGGAGGAAAAAGAGACAGAATTTGCACAATTGGATCTTCTTTTTCGCAGCATTATTGAATCAGTTGATACGGGCATCATGACCATTGATTTACAAGGAAGAATAAAAACATTCAACCGGGCCGCGGAAGAAATAACCGGATATTCCTTCCGGCAGATAGAAAACAAACGCATTCACGATGTATTCCCGGAGTTTGCAGCGTTGCTTCTGCCCGCTAATCATTATGAACCTGGTAGAAACCGTATGGAAGCGATCATCAAAACTCCGTTTGAAAAAAGAATAAACCTTGGTTGCGCGATGTCGGCGCTCAAGGATAAAAACGACAGGCAGATAGGGAATATCATCATTTTTCAAGATATTACGGAAATCAAGCGCATGGAAGAAAATCTGGAAAAAAGCAAAAGGCTCGCGCTCATCGGAGAAATGGCTGCGGGGCTGGCGCATGAAATGAGAAACCCGCTGGCTTCAATAACCGGCTCGATAGAACTTCTCAAGCAGGAACAAAACCTGGATGAAGTGAACAAGCGACTGATGCAGATTATTATTCGCGGTAAAAACCAACTGGAAAGTTTTGTGCGCGATTTTCTGCTTTTGGCGCGTCCTCTTCCCACGACGAGAGAAATGGTAAAGGTAAATGATGTAATTGAAGAGGTTGTCGAGAACGTAAAACTTTCCAAAGATTGGAGTGATAATATAAAAATAAATCAAAAATTCTCCGAGAACGTGGAAACGTTTGCCAACAGGCAACAGATAAGGCAAATCATGCATAATATTATCCTCAACGCCATCCAGTCTATGAAGCAAGGTGGCGTGTTAGAACTGGAAACTTCCTGTGTAAAAATGGATGGGGGCAGGGATTACGCCCAAATTAAAGTAGCCGATACCGGATGCGGCATCGAACCGGCAAATATTAAAAAAATATTCGAACCATTCTTTACCAATAAAGAGAAGGGAACAGGTTTGGGGCTGACGATAGTCGGTCGCCTTGTTGATGGTTACGGAGGAAAAATTTCAATTGAAAGCAAGCTCGGTCAAGGCACAGACTGCATTGTCTGGTTGCCGATGAACAGCATGGAAATACCGCCGCTGGTGGCATAGCGATGATGTGAGGAGTGAGAAATTAGTATGGCTAGAATATTGGTTGTTGACGATGACCAGGGCATGAGAGAGTTCATGGAAATTATGCTCGCAAAAGAAGGATATGATGTGACGACCGCGGAAGATGCCTCCCGGGCGTTAAATATTTTCGGCAAAAAAGATTTTGATTTAATTGTTACCGACTTGAGAATGCCTAAAATTGACGGCATACAATTTCTCAGGCAAATAAAAGATCAAAAACCGGAGACAACGGTAATTCTTGTCACTGCCTACGCGTCCGGCGAAACGGCGGTAGATGCGATGAAGGAAGGTGCGTATGATTACGTGGAAAAAGGCGGCAGTATCGAGGAGCTAAAAAAAATAATTCATGCGGCTTTGTTGAAAAAGGGATTGGTCAGCGAGATAATAAGCGACAAAAAAGAAATTTCCGAGGAGCCTCTGTTTTTTGGCATGATCGGCAAAAGCAGGGAAATGCAGAAAATATTCGCCACGATTAAAAAAGTTGCTGATACGCCGGCAAACATTCTTATTTTAGGAGAAAGCGGTACGGGGAAGGAGCTCGTGGCACGCGCCATTCATGAAAATTCCAACCGTTCTAAAATGCCCTTTCGGGCAATCAACAGCGGGGGGATTCCGGAAAATCTTCTGGAAAGCGAGCTTTTCGGTTATATGAAAGGCTCCTTCACTGGCGCTTATGCGGATCGGCCGGGATTGTTTGAAATGGCAAGAGGTGGGACAATATTCCTAGATGAAATCGGTGAGTTGCCTCCTGTTCTTCAAGTAAAACTTCTGCGCGTAGTTCAGGAAAAATCATTCAGGCGTATCGGCGGCGCGGATGACATAAAGGTTGACGTGCGCATTATATCGGCCACAAATCAAAATCTTGAGGAAAAAGTCAAAAAAGGAGAATTTAGAGAGGATCTGTTTTTCCGTTTAAACGTTATTCCCATTTATATGCCGCCGCTCAGAGAAAGAAAGGAAGACATACCGCTGATTACAAATCACTTTATTGAAAAATATGCCAGAGAATTTGGTAAAGAAATCCGCACCATTTCCTCATACGCCATGGAATTGCTGATGAATTATTCTTTTCCAGGAAATATCAGAGAGTTGGAGAATATCATCGAACGAGGCGTAGCCATGGAGAGCTCTAATATTATATTGCCGGAAAATCTTGTTTTGGAAGCAAGCGTGCCGGGAGGCATACATAATTATCACGTAGAAATACCGGATAAGGGACTGCCCCTTAATAATGAATTGGAAAAGATAGAAAAGATGATCATTGAAAAAGCACTGGAAAAAACAAAAGGTTCCAAGACAAAAGCGGCGCAGCTTTTGGGGCTGACTTTCGATTCTTTGCGTTACCGAATAGAAAAACTAAACATTCAATGAATTTTTAAAATCTTCAAAAAAAAGTGTTAGTAGCAAATAGAAAAGT
>DLNC01000040.1 GCA_002478265.1 Syntrophaceae bacterium UBA7520 | reverse complement strand
GTGCACTTTTTCATGTTATCATTTCGACCAAGGGGAGAAATCTATGCCTTGCGCGTAGCGATAAATGATTAAGATTCCTCGTCGCTTACGCTCCTCGGAATGACATATTGCTCAATGTTGGCAAACATAATTATCTGAAATAATTATCCCTATTAATTTATTCATATTCTTCAATATATCTTTCGATATAATCTTTCACTTTTTCTTTTGGCTGATAAATACCAAAATGCCCCTCGCATAGCACATCGGCGTTTAGGTCCAGCAATTTCCGCATGGATTTTTTCCACAAATTTATGTCTGAGCCGAACGCTTTATGAAACGGCCCGTGAATATCCTGACCGAAAAGAATTCTTTTCCCCTCTCTATCCAGATATAAAGAAATGGAACCGGGCGTATGTCCGGGAGTGTGCAGCCAGCGCAATGAATCCTCACCGTATTTTAGCATGCCGTTTGCACCGGTGAGTTTTTCGTCAATTTTTGTGGGCGGGAAATCAGCTCCATACCAGCTTGCCGCTGTTTTTTGCGAATCGCCCGTTTCCACTGCCTGCGCGTCCATTTCATGAATAATTATTTTCACTCCATACTGCTTTTGAAAAAAAGGCGCTGAACCGATATGATCAATATGGCCGTGCGTAAGAATAAGATGTGATAGCTTCTCCGGGCTGAAACCCAGCTCTTCAATATTATTGACCAGCAGCGAAAAGCTTCTGCCCGCGCCGGAATCGATCATGACTTGCTCACCTGCGAAATCTATCAGATAAACAGCAGCGTCATCTGCGGTGGTGATGCCGGAGCCGCCAATCTGATACACGCCGCCGACGATTTCCTGCGCTTTCACTCTCATGGTTATCGCTTTACGCTTTGAATGTTCCGATGATTTTACTGATGTTTTTAATTCCAGTCATTTCCATGTATCTTTTAATGCCGCCGATAACTTCCATCGTCGCCTGAGGATTGATGAAATTTGCCGTGCCGATCTGCACCGCTTTTGCGCCTATAATAAGAAACTCCAGCGCGTCTTCGGCATTCATTATTCCGCCGATACCGATAACCGGTATGGAAACATTTTGCAGTACCTGCCAGACCATGCGCAGCGCCACGGGTTTTATTGCTGGTCCGGACAGGCCGCCGGTGATATTTTTTAAATGCGGCCTCCCGGTAAAAATATCCACGGACATGCCGGTAATTGTATTGATAAGCGATATCGCGTCCGCGCCTGCTTTTTCCACGGCTACGGCAATAGCGGCAATATCCGTCACGTTAGGAGTCAGTTTGACAATTACAGGCAAGTCGGTAACTTCTTTTACCTTACGCGTAACCGTGGCGGCGGTTTTTGGATCCGCGCCGAAACTAAGGCCGCCTTTTTTGACATTGGGGCAGGAAATATTTACCTCAACAGCGTGCACGCCCTTGGCCGCAGACAATTTCCGCGTTACTTTTTTATATTCATCATAGTTTTCGCCGTAAATGTTAACGATGACTTTTGTGTCATATTTTCGCAAAAAAGGAAGTTTTTCCGAGATGAAGGCTTCCACGCCGACATTTTGCAAGCCTACTGCGTTGAGCATGCCGCCCGGTGTTTCCATCACACGCGGCGGTGGATTTCCCGCCCTCGGTTTTAGCGACAGTCCCTTTACTACAACGGCGCCGAGTTTATTCAAATCAACATAGTCGGCGTATTCCTCGCCATAGCCGAATGTGCCGGATGCCGTCATGACCGGATTTTTTAACTTCAGCCTCCCTATTTTTACGGACATGTTAATTTGCTCTGTTTCGGCCATATTTATTTCCAGACTATTTCGTTAATATCAAACACCGGTCCGTCGGCGCATACTCTTTTATACGCCGGCTTGGAGTTTCTGCTTTTTACCGGCACGGCACAACCAAGACACGCTCCGACACCGCAGGCCATTTTCTCTTCAAGCGACACCTGGCAGGAATATTTTGTTTTCCGTAATATCTTTGCCAACGCTTTCAGCATGGGTTTGGGGCCGCAGGCGTATATCATCGTTTCTTCGGGAGAAAATTTTTTCAGGTCTTTGAGCAATATCTGCGTGACCAGGCCTTTTTCTCCCCTGCTGCCGTCGTCCGTGCAAGTAATGGCCGTGCAGGAGAGCTTTTTTAGTTCATCCACTCCAATGAGAGCTTCGTCGTTTTGCGCTCCCAGATAAAAATACATCGTGGAAAATGATGAGCACATATAATTGTTGAGGTGTAGCGCGAGATACGTCAAAGGGGCAACACCCATTCCTCCACCCACCAATATAATGTTTTTCTTATTCTGCTTTATTTCGAAGCCCTGTCCGAGCGGACCAAGAATTTCGACCTGTGTGCCATTGAGCAAACCGGCCATAACCTGTGTTCCCCGGCCAAGAACACGGTAAAGAATATCCAGCGCACATGAATTATTTTGACGCTCAAAAGAATAAACGCTGAAAGGACGCGCCAAAAGTGGCTCGGCAATACCGGAAACCCTGACCATCACAAACTGTCCGGCGGCAGGGTCGGGAAAAGAAACGTGAAGGGCAACGCGCATCAGAAAACAATCCTGCGCGATTTCCTCGTTTTTTAAAATCTCGCCTATATAAACGTTCTTCATTTTATATATGACCACATGATGAGCGCGTCTTCTTTTGTTTCCGGGTAATAATTAGGCCTCCTGCCTTTTACTACAAAACCTCTCTTCCGGTAAAGTTCTATTGCCGCGGTATTGGAAGGCCTTACTTCGAGCGTGATGGCGTCAATAGCCGCTTTTTTCGCTATTTCTTCCATGATATCGAGCAAATTGGTCGCCAGATGCTGCCGGCGAAATTCTTTTTTTACCGCGAGATTATGCAAGTGAACCTCTCCCGGTCCCAGCCAAAAAATAATATAAGCAGCGATGACATTTTTACCTTGACATTGAACACGCACACACAAACATTGAGAACGGGGATTATTAATTTCACCGATAAACATGCCTTCCGTCCAGGGAGCAAGAAAAGATTCTTTTTCAATAACCAACAGCTGGGGCAAATCCGCCGGATAGATGAGATCGATGTGTGCCTCAATTTCCCTGAGCTCAGCGCACATGAAAATATTCCATTACGGCGGCCACAATAAGAAAGATGGCGCAAAATACCGGAATCGCGCCGCGCAGCTTGAATGTATTGATCGCCACGGCAATTCCTAAAAGGGGCAGAAAATAATTGGCAAAAAGCAGTGTGGTAACAACCGCAGCGGGCAATATCGGATAAACCCAGGTAACGAAAGGAATGAGAGCAATCTGCGTTATAAAAAGATAAATAACTGCAAAAACAAAAACCTTGCCCAAACCCCATAATACCTTGCGTTCAATTTTACGAATTTCGTTTTTCTTGGCTTCCTCCAGCGCGTCATTGGATAATTTTTCATTGGTTTTAATAATGAATATATCCATGTATTTCGCCACGATGCCGAAGGGAATGGCGATAAGTATCGCCAGAGATACCAGCTGCGGGTAAATGCCTCCCAACTTCTGGCCGGTCATCACGGCGATAGACGTGGCGATAACCGCGGTAATGGAGTCATTGGGCGGTATATATGTGCCGATGGGAATGCGGTCAATCCAGATAAGCTCAATGAAAGCGCCGATGATGAGACCGGCGTAAATATTATTTAAGAGCAGGCCGATAATGGGCGCGATTACCACCGGCCTTGATATCATGGCTTGAATAAACACGCGGTCCAGGCAAAGCAGACCGCCGACAAATGATATGAGAATAATTTGTGTCAGCAACCGGTTAGCACCTGATTATGGCGATAAATTGCAATAACCCTTGAGGGCTTCCCTAATATTAACCGCTCTTTCCCGCGGCACTCTCTTGAGCTCCACAACCACGCCGTCATTTTCCAGAAGTCTTATAATGTCTTCTATTTCCGTATCGCATAAAAAAACCGACGGCGAGCAGCATACCTTGAATTCTTCATGATGAATGTTGCCGATATTCAGTTTGTCGAAATGAAAGCCTAACTCGTAGGCTTTGCATACGTCTCTGATGCTTCTGAACAGCACGATGGTGTTCTTTCCCTTATTATGCGAAAAATTATAATTATGCGCAAAATCCTCGACGGTATTGATAATCAGGTCTATTTCACTAGGAACGGCCATCCTGATTACCGTCTCGTCAAAAACATTTCCCGCAATGTTGTCATCAACCACGATGATGCACTGCGCCTTAACATAGGGCACCCATGATTCAAGTATCTGGCCGTGAACGAGGCGGTTGTCGACGCGAACCAGTTCTATGTTTAAATCTTGAGCCAAACTGCTACCCGAGCGCCTTCTTGCTTAATAATTCGCTGGCGACGTAAATATTCTTTTGCCCGTGTTCCTTTATAAAACAGGCGAATTCGCGCAATGTCATGCTTTCCTTGACTTCCGAAAGCTTAAGCAACATGGGCAAATTGACGCCGGTGACGACTTCCACTTTTTGTTCTTTCATAAAGGAAAGAGAGATATTCGAAGGCGTGCCGCCAAACAAATCCGTTAAAACCAATACCCCTTTTCCTTTATCCAGTTTCTTGATGGCGTTGCCGATTTCCTTTTTTATATCTTCGACGTTTCTGCTCTGATCTACGCTTATATGCAATATATCGCTGAGCGGCCCCTTAATCAGTTCGGCCGCCTTGATCAATTCATTTCCCAGATTTCCATGTGTGGTAATAAGGACTCCAATCATTGTATCCTCCCCCCATCTTTTAATTTTCAGGCTCTGTCAGCTGACCAAGATCAAACATGGCTATGTCACCTTTTTCAGTGCCTGAAACACTACGCGCCTTTAATGTGCAAAAACCAGGTTTTTGCTTCAATTTTAACGCGTTAAACTAATGGATTGCATTACAATTGTCAAGATTAATAGGGCGGCAACGGCAGATCTTTGCTCTTTTTAGGTGTTTGGCATTATAGATGTTCACGACAAGGCCTTCATGAATTCAGCTTTAAAATCACGCACCTTTACGCAGGAGAAATTGCCGGATCGCTTTGCTTGTGCGCGCCTGTCTATCCTTCCGATTTGAGATTTTGCCACGCTTGACGGGTAAAGCGGCCCACTGTATATTATCCGCAAAGCTCCTCTTATTAACTCATCAATTCTCAGAGGTAAAATCTATGACAAACGACGCCTTCGCCTCATTATTAGATAAACAAAAAGAATTCTTCTTGTCGGGAAAAACAAAAAATCTTACTTTCCGCGTGGAAACACTAAAAAAAATAAAAAGCGTTATAAAAGCCAATGAGAAAGAGATTCTTCACGCGATAAATCAAGACCTGCACAAGGCCGCGATCGATGGCTATGCCACGGAAATTGCCGGCGTCTATAATGAAATAAACTACGCCGTCTCGAGTATGCATAAATGGGCAAAAGCCGAAAAAGTTAAGACGCCTTCATTTTTGTTTCCCTCTAAAAGCTATATTTACAAGGAGCCTTACGGTTCGGTTTTAATCATCGCGCCGTGGAATTATCCGTTTCAACTGCTGATGCTGCCTCTGGTCGGCGCCATCGCCGCCGGAAATACCGCCGTACTGAAACCGTCGGAAATCTCTTCTCACACAGCGGCGGTCATGGAAAGGATTATTAATAGCAACTTTCCCGAAGAATTAATTCATGTCTTTTTAGGCGCAGCTTTGGAAACTCAGGCGCTGATCAATTTACCTTTCGACTATATCTTTTTTACCGGATCCGCTGCCGTAGGCAAGGCCATCATGTCGGCCGCGGCAAATAATCTCATTCCCGTAACCCTGGAATTAGGAGGCAAAAGCCCGGCTATCGTGCATAATGACGCAAACTTACCCCTTGCCGCCCGTAAAATTGCCTGGGGAAAATTCATCAACGCGGGGCAAACTTGTATCGCCCCGGATTACGCCCTGGTCCACGCAGATGTCAAAGACGCATTTCTTACGGAGCTAAAAAAGGCCATCGGGGAATTCTACGGCAAAGACCCCTCCTCCCATCCGCGCTATTGCCGGATAATCAACGAGCGCCATTTTCAGCGTCTGAAGGACCTGCTTGACGGAGCGAACATTTTTACCGGCGGAAAAACAATTTCCGCCGAGCGTTACATCGAACCAACCGTCATCTACCCCGCAAAATGGCGGGAGCCGATTATGCGGGATGAAATTTTCGGCCCTCTTTTGCCCGTGCTGGTATATTCAGAGATTCAGGAAGGTTTAAATAACATACGCGCCCTTTCCAAACCTCTTTCCCTTTATCTTTTTAGCGATGACAAAAAAATACAGGAAAAAATCATTTCCGAAATTTCCTTCGGCGGCGGCGCGATCAACAATACTATCTTCCACGTCGTTTCACATTTTATGCCTTTTGGCGGCGTGGGAGCAAGCGGCATGGGCACATATCACGGCAGGGCAAGCTTTGAGACCTTTTCACACTCAAAAAGCGTTCTGAAAAGTTCCAGCAAGCTAGATCCGTTATCCGCCGCTTATCCACACCGGAAATATTTTCTTGAAATCATAAAAAAATTTGTCAGAGAATGAAATTCGCTTTCCAAAAAGCAAAAAATTCTATCATTTCTCTTTTTTGCGGCGGAAATCCAACCACATGAAATAAAATATCATAAAGGCGGTGTAAATGGCTGAGGGAAGAGCCGCCTCTTCGGGAAACAGGGTAACAGCAAGACCTCCCGCGATTCCCTGATTCTTAAGCGTGCTCAAAAGCACCCAGGATGTGATTTCTGCCCTGTCCCTTCCCAACAATACGCCCGCTTTCTCCACGAAAAAGCCAAGAACAAATATTGCGCCAAAAATAATCAGCACCACGGGCATGAGCAGCTCGGGACGCGCAAAAATCAAATCCCGGTTGAGCGCGATCAGCGTGTAGAGCACGATAAAGAATCCCCAATCGGTAACCGCGCCGCGAAACTTATCTATTTTCTCACGCCAGTTGAAATAAAGTATTATTCTGGAGAGAACCATCGGCAGGATAATCAGCAGTACAATGACTTCGGTCAGCTTACCTATCTGACTGAATTCTTCGGCAATGAACAAAAAAAACGTCAGAGGCATGATAAAAAGCGCGGCCAGATAAGCGCTTACCGTGGCGGCTAGCGTGTATGATACGTTTCCTTTCAAAATCGCGGTAAAAGGAATTACGGCCACCGCCGGAGGGACGGCGGCAACGAGCACAAAACCGATTTTTATATTTTCGTCTATGACAAACAAATATGCCAGGGCGACAAGCAGACCTCCCAAAAGAAGATAGGAAAGGATGATACCCGCGGCAAAGGGCTGAATCAACCTGCGTGCGGAACGAAAAAAATCGTTGGGAACAGCCGTTGTGGACAATGACATAACCACCGCGAGCGCCGCCAGCATAATGTTTTTTGACCAGGCGCCCGCCTGCGGCAGGCCAAGCCCTAAAATGATGGCGGCAATAAAAATAAAATTCCTGTTTTTGATATATTTAAGCATATTGTAACCAAGCGCTGTTTTACGCAACCTTGCATAATATCTTTTTTTTGTAAAAAGTTTTTTTGCCGGTCATATAATTTCGGGATTGACGAAAAATAAGAAAAGCGGCATGCTTTACGCATTCTTTTTCCCGGGTTTGTGAATATGCGTTTGATTATCGGCATCGATATCGGCTCCGCGGCGATTTCCGTAGCCTGCCTTGATGATCAGGCCGAAGTTTTAAATTCATTTTACCGTCTGCACCGCGGCGCGATAAGCGAGACTCTTCGTTCGATCCTCGACAAAATAGATATCTCACAAGTCGGCGGCATCGCCATGACCATGTCCGGACCGAACCTGCTGCGCGATGTCCCGCGCTATGATACACAGATCGCCATGATTGCCGCGGTTAAAAAATACCATCATGATGTCGGCTCTATTTTGTTTGTCGGAGCGGAAAATTTCGGCCTGATCACCTTCAACAGAAAGGGAGATTACGAAAAATTTCGCTCCAATTCGTCTTGCGCGGCGGGAACAGGCAGCTTTCTCGACCAGCAGGCGCAAAGGCTCAACCTGAAAAGTATCGAAACCCTAAGCTCCGTTGCATTTTGCAACCGTGATAATTCACCAAAGATCGCGACCCGCTGCGCCGTTTTTGCGAAAACGGATTTGATTCACGCTCAGCAGGAAGGATACTCCATAGGCCAAATCAGCGATGGACTTTGCGAGGGCTTGGCCAAAAATGTGATCGAGACTTTGATGCCCGATCAAAATATCCGCGCGCCCCTGATTCTGGCCGGAGGCGTTTCCATGAATCAGGGCGTCGTCAAGCATTTACGACGGCTTCTGAACACTGAGCCGATTGTCGGCAAGCAAAGCCATCTTTTCGGCGCGATAGGAGCGGCGCTGCTTTTCCTTGGAGAAGCGGACAATAAGCCATTCAACATTAAAAGCTGGGATGACATTTTTTCTCGCCGCAAAAAAGACAAAAACTACGGTTATCCACCGCTGCAATTATCTCTTTCTGATTATCCTGATTTTGCAAGCATGGAAAACTATTTATTCACGCCGTCAAATCAGCACGCGGATATCGAAGTAAGTCTTTACTCGCCTTTAGCACAAAATCAGGAAGCTTATCTGGGCGTGGATATCGGCTCCACCAGCACCAAAGCCGTGATTATTGATCAGGACAATCGGGTGCTGATTGGCCTGTACACGCTCACTTCCGGCCGCCCCCTGCTCGCCGTGCAGGCGCTGCTGGAAGCAATCGCGAATATCTCCCGCGACCGAAATATCAATTTTATTTTTCTGGGCGTCGGGACCACCGGTTCGGGAAGAAAGTTTATCGGAAAAATTATTAAAGCTGATTTGATTATTGATGAAATAACAGCTCATGCGCGCGCCGCCTATGAATTAAAGGATGATGTTGACACCATCATTGAAATCGGCGGGCAGGATTCTAAATTCACCACGCTGAAAAACGGCATGGTCACTTTTTCGGTGATGAATAACGTTTGCGCCGCCGGAACCGGCAGCTTCATTGAGGAGCAAGCCACGAAACTTGGCGTCTCGTTGCATGAATATGCCTCGCGCGCCCTGAACACGCCTTCTCCCATAGCCAGCGACCGTTGCACTGTTTTCATGGAAAGAGACATCAACAACTACCTTACCGAAGGCTATGAAGTGAATGAAGTCCTGGCGAGTGTTTTGCACTCTGTTTGCGAAAACTATCTCGCCAAAGTAGCCGTAGAAGCCAACATCGGCGAAAAAATATGCTTTCAGGGAGCTACCGCGCGCAACAAAGCGCTCGTGGCGGCCTTTGAATATCGCCTAAAAAAACGTATATTTGTATCGCCTTTCTGCCATCTTACCGGCGCGCTGGGCAGCGCGCTGATTCTTTCCGAAAATAAATTTAAAAGCTCAGGTTTCCGCGGCTTGGATCTGCATAAAGAAACAATTCCTGTCGAAAGTGAAGTTTGTGAACTGTGCCTGAACAATTGCAAAATCAACAAAGTAACCGTCCAGGGAGAAACGGTGGCTTTCGGTTTTCTGTGCGGCCGCGATTATGACACCAAGCGCTATGTCGGCCAAACAAAAAAGCAATACCAGCTCATCAAGGAAAGAGCAAAGATTTTCAGGCCGCCGGGCAAGAAATTCACCGCGAAAAAACAGGTCAAAATCGGCATTCCCCACGCTCTTTATCTTGCCGAAGAAATGCCCCTGTGGCGGCATTTTTTCTCCACTCTCGGCGTCGAGACAATCGTTGATGAAAAATATAAAGACGCGGTCAAAGCCGGCAAAAAACTCGCGGCGGCGGAATTTTGCTCTCCCCTCAACGCGTTTATCGGCCACGTCCAAAACATTGCTGCAAAATGCGATTATGTTTTTCTGCCTGTTTACCTCGATGCTAAAGAACCAAAGGAAGACGCTTATCGTTATTACTGCTATTATACGCAGTTCGCGGCGACGCTGGCTTCCGGAATCAAATCATTGCCGCTCAACGATAAAACAATTATGCCGGTTATTGATCATCATTCATTCCAATCACGCATTGAACTCTTCACGCTGCTTAAACCGATATTAAAGTCAAGCTACTGGGAAATATATAATGCCTATGAATCAGCCCTGTCATATTACCGCGAAGGAAAGGAAAAAATAATCAACATTTACGAACGCGAAATGCCGGGAAATGATGACGTGCGCGTGGTGGCGTTAGGCAGGCCTTACTGTGTCTTGCAAAATACGATGAATAAAGGGATCATTAATATTTTTGAAAATCTTAATATCAAAATATTCTATCAGGACATGCTGCCGCTGCATAAAGAGGATTTAACCGAAATTGAACCGCTACTGCAGAGACTTCACTGGAACTACGCCGCCAAAATTCTTAAAGCGGCCCTGTTCGCCGCGCGCACGCCCGGCCTTTACCCGGTTTATGTAACTTCGTTTAAATGCTCGCCTGACTCCTGCACTATTGAATATTTTAAACGCATCATGGAAAAATACGGCAAGCCGTTTTTAATTCTCGAATTGGACGAACACGATTCCAATGTGGGCTATGAAACGCGCATTGAGGCGGCTATCCGCTCCTTCCGCAACCACAGCAAAAACATTAATCTTCGTCTCATCCCCGCGCGGATCCTGCCGATAAATCCGCAAACAGTCAGCAAGATTAAAAACAAAACTCTGCTTTTCCCTTGCTTCGATCCCCTGACCGCGAAATTGCTGGAAGCGGTTTATATCAAGGAAGGGGTTGACGCGCGCATGGTGCCGCTTACTGAAAATATTATCCGGCGCGGGCTACGCACAAACTCCGGCCAGTGCCTGCCGGTTAATATTATCGCGCAGAGTTACATAGACTATATCGAGGAAAATGTGTTGGACCCAGCGCAAACCGCCGTCTGGTGCTTTGAAAGCCACGTGCCTTGCAATATCCGTATGTATCCACAACTAATCAAATCTATCCTGGAAGCCAGCGGGAATTCATTGGAAAATGTAGACGTCTACGTTGGCAATTTGTCGTTGAGCGATATATCCATTCAAGCATCCGTTGATGCTTATTTCGCGCACATGTTCGGCGGCATGCTGCGCAAAATCGGCTGCAAGATAAGACCGTACGAAAAAGAGCAAGGCGTAACTGATAAAGCCATCGCGCAGTCTTTAAGCATTCTTTACAATACCTTTTTGGGCGGCAGAAATAAAAATGATGATCTTATAAGGGTTATAAATATCTTTAAAAAGATTGAAATCACGCAACAACAGCGCCCGAAAGTTGCTATTTTCGGCGATCTCTACGCCCGGGACAACGACGTTTTCAACCAATATCTTATCCGCTGTATCGAAGAATACGGCGGCGAGGTTATTACCACGCCGTTCAACGAATTTGCCAAGCTGATCGCTCATCCCTATATGCGCCGCTGGTTTTTCGAAGGAGAAATTCTCGATGTTCTTTACGCCAAAGCGCTAATCGCCCTGGTAAACCAACTGGAAAAAAGTTATTATAAATCCTTAAGCGAACTGATAAAAGAACCATCGCTGGACACGGATATCGATTATCAAGAGATTTATGACCTTTTCGGCGTGAAAATTCAGCATTGCGGAGAATCCGCCGATAACCTGGTTAAAATCGCGGCGCTTACGCGTCATTATCCGGATATTTCCCTTTTTGTGCAGACCAACCCCGCCTTTTGTTGCGCCGGATTAGTCACCGAGGCAATGGTGCCGCGCATCGAGGAAATCACCGGCATTCCTGTCGTCACGCTGAACTATGATGGTACGGGGAAAAACATCAACCAAAAGATACGCCCTTATATCAAGTTCCCAAGAAGCAAACCGCGTGAGAATCGCTTTTTTAAAAACGTTTGCCGATAGCCGGGAAAGATATTTCCCTTTATATTTTTAGTTTATTGCAAATCACCCGGATTCCAGATCATTTAATTCCATCTTCAGCGATAAATATTTAAGCATATCTTTGAGCGTGATAATTCCCACCAGCTTATCCCCTTCCACAACCATTAATCTGCTGTTACCGGTGCGATTCATGATTTCGAGTGCTTTGTTGGCGTCCGCTTCAGGATCGATAGCGTTATTTTCATCGCAATTTTCCATGATGGCGCTGATTGTCTGTGTCGGCCATTCTTCACGAGGCACAGAAGCCACGTTATGCACGGAAACACAGCCGGCCAATTTGCCGAAGGACAACACCGGATACATCTGAAAATGATACTTATATGCGTAATTTTCCACAAATTCCTGCAGGGATGTAGAGCGTGACACAGTCAACGGCTCTTTAACCATAAAATCTTTTACTTTTTTTGACTGAAAAAGTCCCCGCGCCAGAAGCTGCTGATAGGAACGCTGCGCCGCCGAGCGGATAAACAACCCGATCATAAACCACCACAGCCCCCCGATAAAATTTCCCCAAAAAAAGGAAATGACACCGGCGATAATGAGCGCAAGCCCCAGACCGGAACCTACTCTGGAAGCGATCGCCGTCGCCCAGCGCAGATTGTTTTTCCACTTCCACAAAATGGACCGCAATACTCTGCCGCCATCAAGCGGAAAGGCCGGAACCAAATTAAACACGGCCAAGACTACATTGAGCCATGCCAGATAGGCGGTTACGCCTTTGAAAGCTACCGGAAACCCTGCCTGTTCGGCCCAAAAAGTCACAAAAAATAAAAGCATGCCGATAAGCGCGCTGGATACCGGCCCGACGATCGCCATAAAAAATTCCGCGCGCGGGCTGGGCGGGTCGTCTTCCATTTCCGCAACACCGCCGAAAATAAACAATGTTATCCCCCTCATGGTGATGCCGTATTTTCTGGCTACAAGCGAATGCGCCAGTTCATGAAGGACGATCGACAAAAAAAGCCCGGCGGCGCCCGCTGCCCCCATGAGCCAGTAGGAACTTCCCGGCAAATCCTTATAATATTCCGGGAATATTCCGCTGGCCAGAGACCAGGTAATCAGCGCCGCCAAAATCAGCCAGCTTAAATCAACCTTGACCTCAAAACCCAATAGCGTAAAAAGAGTTATTGATCTGCCGAACATTTATTCCTCATCAAATATTTATTTCTTACTAAAATAATTAATAAATGGCAAAAAGCAATGCATTAATTCATGAAATGTTTGCGACCACTCCGGCATATTGAAGCAAGAAAAGATAAATTTATGATGGAAATAACTTAATTATCGCTGTATAATGGCTTGAAATTAATGACTAAAATAATCAGGAAATAATTTTTGCAGGAGGCAATCATGCATAAACGCGTAATTATTATGGTGTTTCTTGTTACGCTTTTTTTTGCCTTCACCTCGTCCTACGCCCAGTTTTACACTTGGGAAGATGAAGAGGGCGTGACGCATATCACCAACTATCCTCCTCCACCCAATGCCATCCCCAAAAAAATGCAGGTTCATAAATTTGACTCCGGTGGCGCGCCCACTGAGCAGGAGAAAACCGAGCAGAAAGAGGACAGAAAGCCGGAGGTTGTTCTTTACACAAAAAATGAATGCCCGGATTGCGATAAGGCACGTGAGTTTCTGCAGGCGCAGAATGTCGGATTCACTGAATATAACATGGATAACGATCCTGATGCCGCGGCGCGCCGCAAAAGTATTGACGACAGCGAGGAGGTTCCTTTCGCCATTATCAACCGCAACCACGTTTACGGTTTTTCCGAATCTGTGTATAATAGAGTGCTTAAATTATTCCCCTGAAATCTGAAATGACAACGCAAATTTATTATTTTACAGGAACGGGGAATTCCCTCTGGGCGGCAAGAAAACTTGCCGAAAACCTAGATAACGCCCGTCTTATTTCCCTTGCTGCCGACTATCAAGTAACAGATAACGCGGCTGCGCAAATTATCGGCTTGGTGTTTCCCGTACATATCTGGGGCTTACCCAGGATTGTCATCGATTTTACGAAGCGCCTTAACTCTAACTCAGCCAAGTATTATTTTGCCCTTGCCGTAAACGCCGGACAGGTTGCCGCCACGCTGTTGCAACTGCAAAATATATTGTCCGACAAAGGATTGGCGCTCAACGCAGGTTTTTCCCTCGATATGCCCAGCAATTACATCCCCTGGGGTGGCGCGATTGCCGAAAATAAACAACAAAATAAATTCCGTCGGTCCGAAGAAAAAATTAAACATATCGCCGAAATTATCAAAGAGCAAAGAAACCTTGCGCCGGAAAAAGGCCCACTGTGGCAGAATATTATATTCTCTTTCTTCTACCGCAAATCCTTTCCGCATATTCATAAAATGGATAAATCATTTTGGGCGGACGATAAATGCACCGACTGCCGCATCTGTGAGAAAATATGCCCGGCTCATAATATTTTGCTGACGGAAGGCAAGCCCTCCTGGCAGCATAATTGCGAGCAATGCTTTGCCTGCCTGCAGTGGTGCCCGGAAGAAGCAATTCAGTACGGGAAAAATACACAGAAGAAAAAACGCTACCGCCACCCGGAAATCAAACTCAAAGACATGCTGGCGTCCGTCTCGGCAAAATAATTTTTATTTTGGATTTTATCCGAAGACACAGCCCGAATTAACGCGGAAGATTAATTACCTGCCCCAAATAAAGTGTATCCCCGCTTTTCATATTGTTGAGATCACGAAGCTCATCAACCGTAACGGCGTGATTTTTGGCCAAGGAATAAAGGGTATCACCTTTTTTGACCGTATACTTTTTGACATTCTTTGCTACCGCGGCTGTTTTTGTTCCATTGACAGGGACAAGAATTTTCTGCCCCACGTAAATTCTGTCGTGTAACTTCATGTTATTTATCTTCAGAATGATGGCTACAGTCGTATCATGCTTTTTCGCCACGGAAAAAAGCGTGTCACCTCGTTTTATTGTATACCTCTCCGTGACAGTCTTGCCGTTTTTTTTCTCCTCTTTAGGCTGGTTTTCCGTCGTCAGATATTCGTACACGGTCGCCGTGCCTACAAAATACTCGCTGACCGATGAAGCCACGGCGGCGGCGATCCTTTTTTGAAAATCTCTGCTGCGCAAAAGGCGCTCTTCCTCCGGATTGGAAAGATACGCCGTCTCCAAAAGCACGGCAGGAATATCCGGAAGTTTCAAAACATTAAAAGGAGCTTCCTGGACACTGTCGTATTTCAGACAATTTATTCTATTGAGATGTTTTATCAAAACCTCGGCGTAGTTGCGCGATAAATTAATGGTGTTGGTCTGATACATGTTCAGGATGATGGGGTCAAATTCGTTTTTCCCTTCACTGCCGGGCACGCCACCGACTATATCCGCGAGATTTTCATTGCTAGCCAAAAGCCTTGCCGCCTCGGAACTGGCGCCGCCGGTGGACAGCGAATAAACGGAAGAACCTTTCGCTCTTTTGTTTCTCGCGGCATCGGCATGGACGCTGATGAAGAGACTCGCGTTTAAGTCCCTGGCGATCTGCAGGCGCTTATTGAAGGACACGTAATAATCCCCGCTGCGCGTCAGCACGGCGCGGAAATCCGGATTTTTATCTATGGCTTTTTTTATTTCCTTGCTGATGGCCAGCACGATGTCTTTCTCATACACCCCTTTGTTCCTTTTGGAGACCGCGCCCGGATCTTCACCGCCGTGTCCCGGATCAATAACAATTATTCTTTTACGCTTGGCGATCGGCTGTGGCTCCGCCGGCACTTCTTCCGGAACGGACTGCCCTTTCAGGGTTATATCCACGACAACGCGGTCTGGTCTGTCCTGAAACTTTTTTAATTTAAATACTTCCGCCTTTTCGTGCTCATCCAGGTAAATTTCTATTTTTATGTCTTCCTGATTGAAGGCATTAAAAATCAGCTTTTTTATACCCGGCTTGTTCAGGATAAGTTCTGGAGCTATCTCTTTATTCAGATAAGCTTTTTTGAAAGTTAGGATAAGCAGATTATCTGTTTGTTCGACCTCATAAACAGGTTCGGCACTGACATCCAGAACGATGCGCGTGTGATCGGGCGCCGTCCAGTGCCGAACATTGGCAATTTCCAAAGAAGCAAAACAAGGCCGTGATAAAAAAATACAGCAAAGAATTATCAGAAAGCCGACAGTTCTTTGCGCATGACTATTTTTCCTGCCCCACATGGCTTAAAAGTAACAAATTTTTCAACTGTCTGCAATACTTAATGGAGACTCTTCGACGCTAGCGCGCTTATCGGAAAATAAGGTTCATTTCCTGTTTTGCCTTTTCCGCTGTCACTTAGGGGGATAAATTGTATTTTCATCTGCTAAAAAATGTTGACAACGCATTTAGTAAATGCGATTTTCAGCGCCTGACCATCAAAAAAGCGTTCTTAAGGATATTGATGAAAGAGAATTTATTTAAAAAAGCGCTGCTCGACCCTGACATTTTTACCGTTACCTGGGAGTTGGTACCGGGACGCGGCGCCAGAGAGACGACGCAGGATAATCTTCTAGCGCTCGCCAGGCAGGCCGCCGCCGGTAAAACAATCCACGCCTTAAGCTTGACGGATAATCCCGGGGGAACACCGGCCATGTCTGCCGATTTTATGGGTATCGAAATATTAAAAATGGGCATCGAACCCCTGGTCCATTTTACCTGTAAAGATAAAAACCGCAGCGCGCTGGAAAGCCAGCTTTATGCCCTGGACCGCGCGGGCGTGCGCAACCTGCTGGTCATGAGCGGTGATTATCCTGTAGCCGGTTTTCAGGGCAGGCCCGCGCCTGTTTTTGATTTTGACCCCGTTCACGCGCTGGAACTTATCTCGGCGATGAACAAGGGCATGGAATCACCTGGCCCTAAAGGCGTCATCCGGCAAAAACCCGGTGACTTTTTCGCCGGCGCGGTAGTTTCACCATTTAAGGCGACTGAAGCGGAACAGATGGCGCAGTATTATAAACTGAAAAAGAAAATCGCCGCGGGCGCACAATTTATCGTGACGCAGCTTGGTTATGATGTGCGCAAGATTCACGAAGCGTTTCTTTTTATGAAGCAAAGCGGCTTTAATGTTCCCATCGTGGGAAATATCTACATCCTTCCCTACGGCGCGGCGCGCATGATGAACAATAATGAACTGCCCGGCTCTGTGGTTACCGATAAGTTGCTGATGGATCTGAGCCGCGAACAAAAAGAAACAGACAAAGGAGTGGCGGCCAGAATGCTGCGAGCCGCGCGGATGTACGCGATTATGAAAGGCATCGGCTTTAACGGCGTTCATATCGGCGGGCACAACATTAAATACGAACAGGTGCAGGAAATTATCCGCCAGGGAGAAACGCTCGCGCCAAAATGGCGGGAACTAATCAAATACTTTGACTATCCTATGGAGAACGGTTTTTACTATTTCGAGCATGATCCTCAAACCGGCTTAAACAAAGAAACTCTTTTTAACCGGAAAGCCGCTAAAGCTTCCGCCAAACTGGAAATTTCTTACGGCATCTCCCGTTTCTTCCACACGCTCATGTTTGAGCCGGGGAAAAAATTGTACGGTTTGATGAAAGCGATCAGCCGCAAAATTGCCGCCTCCAAGCTGGTAAATTTATTTCATAAACTGGAGCACCTGACCAAAGTTCTAATCTTCGATTGTAAAGATTGCGGCGATTGCGCGCTGATTGATATCGCCTACCTTTGTCCGATGTCGCAATGCCCGAAAAATCAGCGCAACGGCGCCTGTGGCGGCAGCTTCCTGGGCTGGTGCGAGGTGTATCCTTTTAAGAAGCAGTGTATTTATGTCCGCGCTTACGCGCGTTTAAAAAAATACGGGCAAGAAGCGCAACTGGGACAAAATATTGTCCCGCCCTGCGACTGGGATCTGCACCAGAGCTCTTCCTGGCTTAATTTTTATCTCGGGAAAGACCACACCGCAAAAAAACAGGATAATCATCCTCCCGGAAAATGAATTGAAGATTACCCCGGTATATAGTAGAAAATGCCGCGTGGGCGATTAGCTCAGTTGGATAGAGCGCTGGTCTCCGGAACCAGAGGCCGTGAGTTCGAATCTCACATCGCCTACCATTGATTAAGGCTGAAGACGTAAGGCCAAAGGTGAAGCGTTGCTGTGCGACGCGTAATCCCGCGCATGCGGGACTGAAGGCACGAATAAATTAGCCGTGAATTTATTTTCTAAATACAAAACTTATAAAAAAGAAGTATTGAACGCGGGTATGTGGCTATCCCAGCACGGCTATTTCGGCTCGTTACGCGGTTCAGGCGGCAATGTTTCCGCGCGGATTGATGATACGACAATGGCGATCACTCCATCCGGTGTAAAATACCAGGAACTATCTTTGAATGATATCTGTATCATCGGATTTGATAATAAAGAAATAGCAGTAAAAAAAGGCCGCAAACCGTCCATCGAATCGGGAATGCACAGTGTTATTTACCAAAAGCGTCCGGAAATTAACGCCATCGTGCACACCCATCAGACTTACGGCAGTGTCTTTGCCATCCTCAACTTGCCCATCCCTGCCCTTTTTGATGAAGTCTCCTGGGCGCTGGGTAAAATAATTCAGGTTGTCCCCTACGCTCTTTCCGGAAGCAGAGAACTGGCGGCAAATGTCGGCGCTAAATTATCAAACAACGCCAACGCCTACATTATTCAGAATCACGGCATTTTGGCTTTGGGAAAAACCATGAATCAAGCCCTACTCCACGCGGAGCTATTGGAAAAAGCCGCCCAGATTTACTACCTGGCACTTTCCACTGGTAAGCCTGTCACTGAACTGCCCATCTCTTAACTTACCGCTTTTTCTTTACAAAAAATAGTTCATTTGCTGTTCATGCGTTTGCAGGCTTTTTTTTGCGCCTGGTAAAGCCTTAAAAATTCTCTATAATGCTTTTCGTAAATGGCGCGGTTGGCTGGATTCGGAAGATATTCGTCTTTAATCGGCACGAAACCGGAAACTTCATCGAACGTGATGTGTTTCAAGGCGATTGCCGCCAGAAAGGCCGCGCCGCGCGTGTTAGCAAAAAGCGGGTCTTTGACCTGTCGAATTTTCCTGTTGAATACGTCAGCGAAAATCTGCGACCAGGCATCAGATTTGGCGCCGCCACCGATGAAATTAAGGTGCGCAAAAGGCCGGCCGATAAATTTTTCCATCGGCTCCAAAAGCCAGCGAGAATTGAACGCCACTCCTTCAAACACCGCGCGCAGAATATCTTCCCTGTTATTTGCCACGGAAAGATTAAAAAACGAAGCGCGGATATAAGCATCATCCGCGGGCGTACGCTCCCCGTAAAGCCAGGGGGTAAAAATCAGATTATTAGCTCCCGCGGTAACGCGCTCGACTATGCTATCCATAACTTTATAGATATCCGGGGCGCACTCTTCTTTAATCAGTTCGTCCTTGTGATAAAGAATGTTGTCTCTCAGCCAGACCAGGCAGTTACCCGCACCCTGCTGTTCGCTGAGAATAATGTAACGCCCTGTAACAGGGCTGGGAAATGATCCGAAATTATGAACAACGTCTGTTCCTTTAAAAGGGACATGAGCCGAAATCCATGATGAGGTGCCGACGTAAAGATACCCTTCATAGTCGCGCACCGCGCCGGAACCGATACTCGAGCAAGGAACGTCGGGAGTGCCGCCGATTACCGGCGTTCCCTTGACCAGTCCCAGCTCCACAGCAACTTCGTCTTTCACCTTTGCCAGAATATCTGTTGCCTTGATTAAATCCGGCAGCTTGGCGCGGTCAATACCGGTCATTTTTAAGAGCTGATCAGAGTATACAACATGCGACGGATCACGATTATCGGTCACCCAGTGCAGAAGTATCGAATCGAACGTTGCCGCAAATTTACCCGTAAAACAAAGATTAATATAATCTTTCGGCTCGAGAAATTTATATGTTTTTTGGTAAAGATCAGGCCTTTGTTGTTTTATCCACAAAATATGACACAGCGGGTCTTTCCCCGCGAATCCTGGCGCCCCGCCCGTTAATCTCATCCATTTCATCAGACGGAAAAAAGGATAACCGTGAACTTTGATGAAACCTTTAAAAATATCTTTTAGAGGTTCCGCGCCGCGGCTGTCCATCCAGATAATCGCGTTCAGCACCGGTTCGCCCTGCTTATCCACGGCGACTGTTCCCGCCCACTGCGCGGTAACACTTACCGCGATTATATTTTCCGGCGAAATCACTTTTTTAGCGATAAGTTTTTTCGCTGAACCCTTGATCGCGCTCCACCATGCCCGCGGGTCCTGTTCGGCGCCGCCGTCCGGATAAAGAAAAAAATCCAACTCAGAAAATTCACTGCCGACGATTTCCCCGTAAACGGAAATAAGCGCGGTCTTGACGCCCGATGTCCCCAAATCGATAGACAGAACAAATTTATCTTTACCGCGCATGCTTGCCCCGTTTATTAAATATTTTTAACAATTTAGCCCAATTTGCGTTAAAGTCAATTTTTTATTTCATACCAAATTTCAAGCGCTTTTATGATAAAAAAATATCGTTATTCTCAGACCTTGATGGAAACATCAATATTTCTCCTTGATTTCTTTTGTCGCCTGATATAGAAGCACCCCAACATTTAAATAGAGGTCTCTTCCTTGCCCGCGGCAAAGACTTCGGGCTTTAGAGCCAAAAGGAGGAATTTTGAAAAGATACGAAGTTATCGCTATCGTAAAGCCTGATTTATCCGAAGACGACATCTCCAAAATAATCGAACGCATCGAAAATATCATCGTCAAGCGCAACGGCATCATCGCCAAGATTGACAAGTGGGGAAAAAGGCGTCTTGCTTATGAAATCAACAAGCAGAAAGAAGGATATTATTTTCTTTTTGACTTTGTGGGTGACGGACCGATTGTGGCGGAGATTGAAAGAAACTATAAAATTGACGACCGTGTGCTGAAATTCATCAGCATAAAAAAGGATGGAGCCCTTACCCGTGAAGGCATCGATGCCGAAATAGCCGCGGCCGAAGCGAAAAAAACCCAGCCGGTAACGGAAAATGAGACGTCATCAGCTGAAGACAAAACTATTCAGCCCGCGGATAGAACCTCCGAAGAAAAACCGCGCAGAAGCACGATCAGAAAACCGGCAAAAAAAGATGAAGATAAAGCAGAGGAATAAAACATGGAACAAAACAATACAGACAAACCGGTAAGACACTCGCAAAAAAAATTTTTCCACCGGAAAAAATTCTGCCGTTTTTGCACCGATTCCAACCTTAAGATAGATTATAAATATCCAGCGGTTCTGAACAATTTCGTAACCGAGAGAGGCAAGATCATGCCGCGCCGCATCACCGGCAATTGCGCCAGACATCAGAGAGAATTGGCGGTAGCGATAAAAAGAGCACGTGCCATCGCGATCATGCCCTTTGTGGCCGCTGAAAACAAATAAGCCTTAACCTCAAAAAGAAGCGCCGGGAGCTACGCTTCCCGGCGCCAGTGCCGCTGCCCAATAAAGAAAAAGCTTGGAAATAATGCTCAACCTTGATTCGTCTTATTTTGTTTCCAAAGGCAAGCATCGCGAGTGCTACGTTCATCCCGATAACAAAAATCTTTTAATCAAGATTCTGCTGCCTTCCGTCAAAGGAAGCGCGCTTACCGAAACACTTCGCGAAGCAAGGTATTACCGCTTCCTTGTCAAAAAAAATATCCCTTTTACGATGCTGCCCGCCTTTCACGGCGAGGTTATCACCAATCGCGGCAGAGGTTACGTTTTTGATTTAATCCGTGATTTCGATGGCAGTATTTCGAAAAGCCTGGAATATTACCTTACTCATCTCCCTTTTTCAGAGCGGGAATACGGCTTGCTGGACGCTTCTTTTGATTTGCTCAGGGAATACCTGATGCGCTGGAAAATTTTAACAATGCACATCCAGGCGAGAAATATCGTCTATCAAAAAATCGCCCCTGACGAGCGGCGGCTGGTCATCATCGATGACATAGGCAATTCCGAATTTATTCCCGTCTCCAGTTATTTTGATTTTTTAGCTCAATGGAAAATTAAACGCAAATGGCGGCGCTTTATTTCATCGCTTCTTCACCAGTTTCCGGACAATGAATTCTTGAAAAACAAATTTTCCCAGACGCACTGAATTGCGATAAAAATAATCAAGCCCCTGAGATCATGCGCTAAAATAATTTCTTTGGGATGAATTTTATTTTTTCATTGCAGATATTTATTTTTTTATGATAACAAAGGAGATAACTTCACAAAGAACAATAAGGGCGAGTTAATTCCATCCTCTTGATTTATTGATATTTTTTTCACGGAGAGATTGCATGAAAGTGATTTTAAAGCAAAAAGTCCCGTCATTGGGCAAAGCAGGCGATTTAATTAAGGTTAATGACGGTTACGCCCGTAACTACCTGATTCCCAAGGGTCTGGCCATTGAGGCTGATGAAAAAAATATTAAAATGACCGAACTGCAAAAGCAAAATATACTGAAAAAGGCCCAAAAGGAACATAAAGACGCCGAGAATCTGGCCGCGGCCCTGGCTAATGTGACTCTTACCTTTAGGCGCAAACTCGGCGACCAGGATAAAATTTTCGGTTCGGTAACGGCTAAGGACATCGAAGAAGCGCTTAAAGAAAAAAATTTCGATATCGACCGCAAGATGATCATTATCAGCGAGCATATAAAATCTCTGGGTGAGTTTAAAGTTAAAATCAAGCTGACCTCCGGCGTCGAGGCCGAGTTGAAAGTCAACGTCACCGGCGAAAAGTAATGAAAGAGACCGATCCTTCCCTGTATAAAGTTCCGCCGCAGAATATCGAAGCTGAACAATCTATCCTGGGCGGCATTTTGCTGGAAAACAGCGCCATTAACAGCGCGTTGGAAATCATATCCAAAAACGATTTCTACAGCGAAGCGCACCGTAAGATATTCGATGTTATCGTTGAGCTATCCGAAAAAAACGAGCCTGTCGATTTAATAACCCTGAGCAACGCGCTTAAGGGGAAAAACATGCTGGATTCCGTCGGCGGAACCGCTTATCTAGCGTCTCTGGTCGATAATGTTCCTTCGGCGGCAAATGTTGCCAATTACGCAAAGATCGTAAAGGAAAAAGCTATTCTGCGCGGCCTGATTGGCTCGGCCACTGATATCATCAACAGTTGTTACGAAACCGGTTCCGATGTCGATGAGCTTCTGGATAAAGCCGAACACAGCATCTTCGAAATTTCCGAAAATAAAGTCCGCCCTTCTTTTTTTCCGATCAGGGAAATAGTCAAAGACAGTTTCCGTTCCATTGAAGAACTTTTCTCACGCAAGGAACTCATCACCGGCGTGCCCACCGGCTTTGAAAAACTGGACGACCTAACATCCGGCCTGCAGAAGTCGGAGCTGATCATTATCGCCGGGCGGCCCAGCATGGGAAAAACTTCGTTCGCGCTGAATATCGCCCAGTATGCCGCGTTGGAAGCGCAAACACCGGCGGCGATTTTTTCCCTGGAAATGTCCAAAGAACAGCTTGCCTTCCGCCTTCTGGCCTCGGAGGCCAAGGTTGACTCTCAACGACTGAGAAAGGGTTTTTTAGGCGAAACGGACTGGCCGAAACTGACGACCGCCGCAGGAAAATTATCCGACGCGCCGATTTTTATCGATGACACCCCCGCGATAACCGTTCTGGAAATGAAGGCAAAATCGCGTCGTCTGAAAGCCGACCAGGGACTTGGTTTGATTATCGTGGATTATATTCAATTGATGCGCACCGGCAGCTACCGCGAATCGCGCGAACAGGAAATATCGGAAATCAGCCGCTCCTTGAAGGCCCTGGCCAAGGAACTCAGAGTTCCGGTAATCGCGCTTTCCCAGCTGAATCGTAAGGTGGAAGAGCGGCCCAACCGCCGACCGCAGATGGCGGATTTACGCGAATCGGGCGCCATCGAACAGGACGCGGATGTCATCGCCTTCATTTACCGGGATGAAGTCTACAATAAATCAGACGACAATCCGGAAAAAGGAACCGCGGAAATCATCATCGCCAAGCAAAGAAACGGCCCCACCGGCATGGTTAAGCTGGCATTTCTGGAAAGGTTCACGAGCTTCGAAAACCTCGCCCGCGCGGATAGCGCTTGATTATTTCTTGGCTTCGGATGTTTTTTTCTTATAATCATGCTTTAGGTATGGCAGGGCCAGTTGCACTTTTTTGAGCGCCTGTTTTTCTATCTGGCGTGCGCGTTCGCGTGTGATATTGAATTTATTTCCGATTTCCTGCAAAGTTTCAGGATTATCCGCCATTACGCGGTTAACGATTATATAGCTTTCCCTTTCCGTAAGGTTTGCCAGGGCGCCCGCGATATTCCTTTGCACCAAACTTTTTTCTTCGCTTTTGATCAATTGTGATTCCTGGTTATCGCCATCGTAAGCCAACAAGTCAATGTGCGTGCTTTCGCCTTCATCGCCGATAAATTCATGAAGAGAGACATCGCGCGCGCCCAACCGCAGGTTCATCTCTTCCACTTCCGAACCCTTGACGCCCAGGGATGCGGCGATTTCGGCAAATTCAGGATTTTTTTTGGAAAGGGTTTCCAGTTCTTTTTTTGCCTGGCTCAGCTTAAAGAAAAGCTTACGCTGCGCCTGCGTCGTTCCTATTTTGACGATGCTCCACGACCTGATCAGATAATTCTGAATATAGGCGCGTATCCACCAGACGGCGTACGAGATCAATCTGTACCCCTTGTAAGGGTCGAATTTTTTCACCGCGTGAATCAGGCCGATATTGCCTTCCTGAATAAGGTCAGCCAGCTTAAATCCGTAATTGCGGTATTCGTGAGCGATTTTTACGACAAAACGCAGATTGGAAACAATAAGTTTTTCCGCCGCCTCCATATCGTTATACTTTTTCAGCCGCACGGCTATTTTGAATTCTTCCTCCGCGCTCAAAAGCGGGAAGCGGTTGATTTCGGCGATGTACAGGTCAAGCGTGCCGACTACGGCGGGTAGCTTCAAAGCAACGTTTCTCCTTGCGGTTTTATGACTAATTACTTTTTATCCAACAAAAATTTTGCGGTCAAGATATTTGTAACACAGCTTGACAGAAAAAGTTTTGATGCTTAAACTAAAGCCAATAAAATCAGGGACGAACAGATGAAATCCATCACCAAGACCATGGTCGAACACGCGACAAAAATCGCGCGGGCGGTAAAAGCCAACGCATTTTTAGTTTGCGTGGATATCACCCCGGAAATAATCGCTTTGGCCGAAGAAATCAAAAAAAATACGGCCGTGATTTTTGTTACCCGGGAAAAAGAGCAACTGCCTGAAGATATTGATAAATTTGCTAAAAAGCTCGATATCCCCAACGTCAATCTTACCCGGCTGGGCAAAATCAAGATCGCTATCGCCAAAGGCATCGTTTTGGGACTCTTCAAAAAAGGCGACAAAATCATCGCGCTCAGCGGCGTGCCCAAGTTCGGCTACGCCGACAGCATTTTCGTTATTGACGTGGGGAAGGAATTTGAAATTCTGACCTCCGATTTTATCAGTGACGTTCTTGAAGATATTCAACCGGAAGTATTCAACGCCGTCCTTAATCTTGCCTGCGAACTGGCGGCACAGGGACGTGAATACAGAAAGGTCGGCACGATTTTCGTGCTGGGAGACGACGAAAAAGTCATGCAGCTTTCGCAGCAAATGATCATCAATCCGTTTCTGGGTTATTCCGAAGAGAAGCTCAATATCCTTAATCCGGATTTGGAGGAAACTATCAAGGAATTTTCCGCTATTGACGGCGCCTTTGTCATCAAAAGCAACGGCGTTTTAGTCACCGCGGGCCGTCATTTGAACGCGGCGCCGGATATCCGTGATTTGCCTTCCGGCCTGGGCAGCCGCCATATTGCCGCCGCGGGCATCACCAACGTTACGAAGGCTGTGGCATTTGTGATTTCCGAATCTTCGGGAAATGTCAGCGTTTTTAAAAACGGGAAATTGTTCGTCACCATTGAAAAACCGACGGATTAAAAAAGAGGATTAATTTATGCGCTTTGATAAATTTACGCTGAAAGTTCAGGAAGCACTGCAGGAGGCCCAGTCCTATGCCGGTTCTCTGGGACATCAGTCTATCGAACCTGAACATCTTCTCGTTTGTTTTCTTCGTCAGCAGGATTCCATTGCCGCGGCGATCCTTAGCAAGCTGGGCGTTACTCCGCGCCAGATTGAACAAGAGCTGGTCAGATTTTTGGAAAAACAGCCGCGCGTTGAAGGCGGAGCGGGACAGACTTATCTTTCCGGCCGTCTTAATAAAATTTTCGATAAGGCACTCACTGAAGCCGCGCAATTGAAAGATGAATATGTCAGCGCCGAGCATGTTCTCGTCGCCATCACTGAGGAAAAGGCCGGAGAAGCGGCGAAAATTCTGCGCAAGGCCGGAATCACCAAAGACAGTATTTTTAAAGTTTTGGTCGACATCCGCGGCAATCAGCGCGTTACCGACCCAAATCCTGAAGGAAAATATCAGGCACTCGAACGCTACGCGAAAGACTTTAACGAGCTGGCAAAAAAAGGCGCTTTCGACCCGGTTATCGGCCGCGACGAGGAAATCCGCCGCATTATGCAGGTTCTTTCCAGGCGCACAAAAAACAATCCCGTCTTGATCGGCGAGCCAGGCGTGGGCAAGACGGCCATCGTCGAGGGATTGGCTCAGCGAATTGTCAACGGCGATGTTCCGGATAATTTAAAAGACAAACGCGTTATCGGTTTGGACATCGGCGCGCTGGTGGCTGGCGCGAAATACCGCGGCGAGTTTGAAGAAAGGCTCAAAGCGGTTTTAAAAGAAGTTGTAAGCTCCGAAGGTCAGATAATTCTGTTCATCGATGAAATCCATACCGTCGTTGGCGCCGGCGCTGCGGAAGGTTCCGTCGATGCCTCCAACATGCTCAAACCCGCGCTGGCGCGCGGCGAATTGCGCTGCGTAGGCGCCACGACACTCAATGAATATCGCAAATACATAGAAAAAGACGCGGCGCTGGAACGCCGCTTCCAGCCGATTTTTGTCAAAGAGCCGACTGTGGAAGATACCATTGCCATTTTAAGGGGCCTCAAGGAACGCTACGAAGTCCATCACGGCGTGCGTATCAAGGATTCCGCGATAATCGCCGCGGCGACTCTCTCCAACCGTTATATTTCCGATCGCTTCCTGCCGGACAAAGCCGTCGACTTGATTGACGAAGCCGCTTCGCGCCTGAGGATCGAGCTTGATTCCATGCCCTCCGAAATCGACATCATTAACCGTAAAATTATCCAGCTGGAAATTGAAAAGCAATCACTCAAAAACGATACGGATAAAAGCACCAAAGAAAGGCGTGAAAAAATCGAAAAAGAACTTGCCACGCTCAAAGAAAACTTAAACCAGATGAAAACGCACTGGTCGAGCGAAAAAGACATTATCAAAAAAATACAGAGTATCAAAAGTCAGATGGAAACACTAAAGATCGAAGAAGCCAACGCGCAGCGTGACGGCGATCTCGCTAAGGCCGCGGAAATTCGCTATGGCAAGCTGGTAGAGCTTAACAAGGAACTGGAAAAAGACCAGGAAAAGCTCACCGATATCCAGAAAAGCAAACAGATGCTCAAGGAAGAAGTGGACGCGGAAGACGTGGCTGAAGTTGTCTCCAATTGGACCGGCATACCTCTTTCCCGCATGATGGAAAGCGATGTGCAAAAACTTATCCATATGGAAGAGCGCCTAAAGATGCGCGTCATCGGCCAGGACGAAGGCATCACCGCCGTATCCTCTGCGCTCAGACGCGCGCGTTCCGGCCTGCAGGATCCGAACCGTCCGATCGGTTCGTTTATTTTCCTCGGCCCCACCGGCGTGGGCAAAACGGAACTCGCGCGCGCGCTGGCGGAATTCATGTTTGACAACGAGCAGGCCATGGTGCGCATCGACATGTCCGAATACATGGAAAAGCACGCCGTGGCGCGCCTGATCGGCGCTCCTCCGGGATATGTGGGCTATGATGAAGGCGGCTATCTAACGGAAGCCGTCCGGCGCCGCCCCTACTGTGTTTTGCTTTTTGATGAAATCGAAAAAGCGCATCCCGATGTCTTCAATATCCTGCTGCAGATTCTTGATGACGGCCGCTTAACCGACGGTCACGGCCGCACGGTGGACTTCAAAAACACTATCGTGATTATGACCTCCAACGTGGGCAGCCAGTGGATTCAGGATGTTTCACTCGATGCGCAGGAAAAGCATAACCGCGCCATGGAAGCCTTGCGCGCGACCTTCAAACCGGAATTTCTCAACCGTATCGATGATATCATAACTTTCCGCGCGCTGACTCCCGCGGACATCAATCATATTATTGATATTCAGCTTGCGCTTATTGATAAACGTCTCAAAGAACGTAAAATGAGCATTGAACTTTCAGAAGAAGCGAAAAAGCACATCGCAGAAACCGGTTACAGCCCGGTTTACGGCGCGCGCCCTTTAAAACGCGCTTTGCAGAAAATGATTCTTGATCCCCTGTCCATGGAAATTCTCGCCGGTAAATTTACCGAAGGCGATAAAATCATCGTCGGCCTTTCGAAAAAAGGCGAAATTACCTTGGCAAAAAAATAAAATACATCCTGAAAGGAGGCAATGACAATGGAAGAGAAGAAAAAAGATTCCGGATTTGTGGTGAAAGACAAGCGCCTCTTTGGGGATTCCGACGAGCCCCGTCCGCGGGATAAAGAGGAAGAAGCCGCAACGCCCAAAAAGGAATCTTCTCCTGATAAATCAAAGGAAACCATCCATCACGCGCAGGCAGACTATCCACCGGTAAATTTTGCCAACTTTGTTTTGTCACTGAGCACTTCCGCCCTGTATCATTTCGGCGACTTCCCCGACCCGGAAGGAGGCAAAAGCGAAAAAAACCTTCCGGCGGTCAAACAGACCATTGATATTCTCGATATGCTCCGTGAAAAAACAAAGGGCAATCTCGACGAAAACGAAAATCAGCTAATTGAAGGCGTTCTTTACGAATTGAAAATGCGTTTTGTCAAAGAAAAGGGATGAAATGATTTGGCAGGCTCCGGCAAAAATCAATCTCTTCCTGCGCGTTTTAAGCCGGCGGCCGGATGGTTATCACGAAATCTTTTCCCTGATGCAAAAAATTTCCCTCTCTGACGAGCTTTCCTTTCAACACCGCCCGGAAGGAATCGTACTGCATTGTTCCGCGTCCGATCTGCCAAATGTCGAGGATAATTTGGTTTTTCGTGCGGCGCGGCTTATTTTTGCCCATAAAAATTATACGTCAGGCGTGGAAATCACTCTTGACAAAAAAATACCCACTGCCGCCGGATTGGGCGGCGGCAGCTCAGATGCGGCCGCTACATTAATGGCGCTCAATGAGTTGTGTTCTTTCGGTTTAAGCAAAAACGAGCTGATGCAACTGGGTCTGAAACTGGGCGCGGACGTCCCTTTTTTCATTTTCGGCGATTCTGCCTTTGCCACCGGCATCGGCGAGAACTTAACTTCTTGCAAAAATCTACCCCAATTACACCTGGTTTTGCTCAATCCGCGCTTCCCCCTTTCCACAAAAACCGTCTATGATAATCTTAATTTAAGATTGACAAGCGAAAAAATTAATTATAGCATGCCGCGGCTTTCGGCCTTAGGTGATGTAGTACGGGAATTACATAATGATTTAGAAGAAGTTTCTCTGCAAATGCATCCCGAATTAGGCGATTTAAAGGAGATATTGCTACGGCATGGAGCGCTTGGCGCGTTGATGTCGGGCAGCGGCCCCACGGTCTTTGGCATTTTTTCGGATGAAAAATCGGCATGCAACGCCTCTGTAGCCATCAGCGCGGAAACATCAGGCCGGTACTTGGTATTTTTCGCCCGATCATTGTAATTTTCCGTGCTGTCCGGCAAAGTAATTTGCTTTTTTGGGGCGTCGTCAAGCGGTAAGACACAGGATTTTGGTTCCTGCATTCGGAGGTTCGAATCCTCCCGCCCCAGCCATAAATAAATAAAATGAAGGTCGGCAAATGCTAGAAAGAATGAGGATATTTTCCGGGAATTCCAATCTTCCTCTGGCTCAAGATATCTGCAAAAACCTCGGCGTGCCGCTGGGCAAAGCCAATGTGACCACTTTCAGCGACGGGGAAACGCAGGTGGAGATCAACGAAAACGTCCGCGGCATGGACGTTTTTATCATTCAGTCGACCTGCTCGCCCGTCAACGTAATGTGCATGGAACTTTTGATCATGATTGACGCCATGAAGAGAGCGTCCGCTGACAGGATTACTGCGGTCATTCCTTATTATGGCTACGCCCGGCAGGATAGAAAAGTCGCGCCACGCGCGCCCATTTCCGCCAAATTAGTCGCTGATTTGATTACCACCGCCGGAGCCCACCGCGTGCTCTCTATGGATCTGCACGCGGGGCAGATTCAGGGATTTTTCAATATCCCGGTGGACAATCTTTTTGCCACATCGGTGCTTATCGATTACATGAAAAAGAATTATCTCAATGACACCGTTGTTGTGTCGCCGGACACGGGCGGTGTGGAACGCGCCCGCGCTTTTGGTAAACGTCTCGGCGCCGCACTGGCCATTATCGACAAAAGAAGAGAAGGCCCGAACGAATCTCAGGTGATGAATATTATCGGTAACGTCAAAGACAAGAAAGTCATTATCCTGGATGATATGATTGACACCGCGGGTACCGTCGTGCAGGCGGCAAATGCGCTAAAAGACGCCGGAGCCACTGAAGTCAGCGCCTGCTGCACGCACCCTGTGCTATCCGGCCCCGCGTTGGATCGCCTGGAAGCTTCGCCCCTGAAGGAAGTAGTCGTTACCGACACGATACCGCTTACCGAGCGGGCGAAAAAATTTTCTAGGATAAAAGTTTTATCGGTTGCCGGTTTGCTCAGCGAAGCCGTGCGCCGCATATATTATAACGATTCTGTGCATTCATTATTTATATAGATATTAGGAGGAAGAAATGGAAGTAACCGATTTAGCGGCTCAAGTACGAAAAGAACAAAAGAAAGGGCCGGCACGCCGCCTGCGCAAAAGCGGATTCGTCCCCGCCGTCTTTTACGGACGCTCCGCCGAAAACATGCTGCTGGCGGTAAAAAACGATGCTTTGGTAAAAATCCATAAGGATAAAAAAGATCACGCGTTTATCAAGCTGATTATCGACGATGGCAAGAAAAAAATAGAAAAACTCTCTTTGATTAAGGAATTGCAGGTCCAGCCACTGACCGGGCGTTTTTATCACGCCGACTTTTATGAAATCGACATGAAACACAAGCTCACCGTTGATGTCACGCTGCATTTGGTGGGCAAACCCGTCGGCGTGGATAACGGCGGTGAACTGCAGCATATCAAGCGCGAAGTAAAGGTCTCCTGCCTGCCGGCTGACCTTCCCGATCATATTGATGTCGATGTCACGAAACTGGATATCGGCGATTCATACAAAATTAAAGACATCGTGCCGCCGCAGGGCGTGACCATTCTTGATTCACCAGACGCGGCGGTGGCGGCGGTGGCCGTAATCAGAGTGGCCAAAGTTGAAGCTCCTGTGGCCGAAGAAGCTGCCGCGGAAGGCGCGGATAAAGCAGGAGAAGAAGCCCCCAAAGCGGAAGCCGCGGAAGGCGCGGATAAAGACAAAAAGGAAAAGAAAGAAAAATAGCGAGGTTTCAAAAAATATTCTAAACTTGGCGGTAGCGAGTGTTTCCCTCAATTCTTACCAGAATATCCCAACTTGTTAAAAGCGAGAGGGAGCCCGGAATGTATCTGATTGTCGGTCTGGGGAATCCGGGAAAGCGCTACAAAGCTACCAGGCACAATATCGGTTTCATGGTTGCCGAAAAACTGGCCGCCGAAATCGAGGTGGAATTAAAACAAAAAAGCTTTGACGCGTTATGGGGCAAAGGCCGGGTAAAGAACAAGAAAGTAATTATAGCCCTGCCCCAAACTTATATGAATTTGAGTGGTGCTGCGGTAAGGCAGTTGCAGTCGTTCTTTAAAACGGATATCAGCAAACTCATCGTCATTCACGATGACCTGGACCTGCCCTTCGGCGCGATTAGGCTGAAAACCGGCGGAGGCAACGCGGGACATAAAGGATTGACTTCTATCGAATCCAATTTAGGTTCTTCAGCTTTTCACCGGGTAAGGATGGGCATCGGCAGGCCAATTGACAAATCCCGCATTGAAGGCTATGTCCTGGAGCCATTTAGCGAGGCGGAAAAAAAAGTATTGCCGGATTTGATCAATCAGGCAAGCGATGCGTGCGCCGAGATAGTTTTAACGGATATGGAAACAGCCATCAGCAAGTACCAGACAAAAAATATAAAGTTCCACAAAAAGAAAAAGGAGGACTAGCTAATGTTTCAGAGCAAAAGAAGTATCTGGACAATACTACTGGGCAGTTTTATTTTTCTATTGACTGCCTCTAGTGCGTTTGCCGGCGAAGCCAATATTCAGCTTCCTGATTTATCGCAAATCAGCTTTTTTGGCGGCACAGTTAAGGGCCTGACGATTCTCAATTTAGGCCTTTTTATTTGCGTGATTGGAATGATTTTTGGCGTCATTCAGTACGTGCAGACAAAAAATCTTCCCGCGCATCAGTCGATGCTTGATGTATCAAAAACCATCTGGGAAACTTGCAAGACTTATCTTTTCCAGCAGGGCAAATTCCTTTTGGGTCTGTGGGTTTTGATTGCTTTGTGTATCGTCTATTATTTTGGCGCGCTTGAAGAAATGGGCGCCGGCCGTGTGGGTATCATCCTACTTGCTTCCGTTATCGGTATTCTCGGCTCTTACGTTGTTGCCTGGTTTGGTATTCGTATCAATACCGTGGCCAATTCCCGCGCCGCTTTCGCTTCGATGAGCGGCAACCCGCTGAACATCGTCAACATTTGTTTGCGCTCCGGCATGAGCGTTGGGCTCTTGCTGGTCAGCATCGAGCTTTTGGTCATGATCATCATTCTGGCCTACATTCCGCCCGATTTGGCCGGCGCGTGCTTTATCGGTTTTGCCATCGGTGAATCGCTGGGCGCTTCCGCTCTGCGTATCTGCGGCGGTATCTTCACAAAGATTGCCGATATCGGTTCCGACCTGATGAAAATCGTTTTCCATCTTCCCGAAGACGACCCGAAAAATCCCGGTGTTATTGCTGACTGCACCGGTGACAACGCGGGTGACAGCGTTGGTCCCACCGCGGACGGTTTTGAAACTTACGGCGTGACCGGCGTCGCCCTGATCGCCTTTTTGGCGTTGGCGCTGGCCTCCACTCCGGAAATGGGCGGCAGGCTGATTATCTGGATTTTCGCCATGAGAATATTGATGATCATCACTTCTCTCGCTTCATATTTTATCAACCACGCGATCAGCGAAAAAGCGTTTTCTGGCAAGAAAGATTTCAATTTTGAACATCCCCTGACCAATCTGGTATGGATTACTTCTCTTGTTTCCATCGGCATCACCTTCGGCGCGAGCTATTTAATGCTTGGTGAACTTACCGATCAGTACCATGGTCTTTGGTGGGCACTGGCGATTATCATCAGCTGCGGCACCATCGCCGGCGCGTTGATTCCGGAATTTACAAAAATATTCACCAGCACCAAATCCCGCCATTGCGAAGAAGTCGTCAACGCTTCCCGTCAGGGCGGACCTTCGCTGAATATTCTTTCCGGTTTTGTCGCCGGTAATTTCTCCGCCTTCTGGCTGGGGCTGGTTATCGCGACCTTGATGCTTATCGCTTACATGGTTTCGAAAAATGCGGCCGTTTTGGCCATTATGCCCGAAGCGTTTAAATTTGCCGCTCCGGTCTTTGCCTTCGGTCTGGTTGCTTTCGGATTCCTGAGCATGGGTCCGGTTACCATCGCCGTGGACAGTTTTGGTCCGGTATCGGATAACGCTCAGTCCATTTATGAACTTTCGATGATCGAATCCCGCAAGGACGCCTCAGCCGTCGTCAAAAAGCATTATGGCATCATGCCTGATTTTGAGCTGGCCAAACACTATCTGGAATCGGCGGATGGCGCGGGCAACACCTTTAAAGCCACCGCCAAACCCGTGTTGATTGGCACCGCCGTTGTCGGCGCCACCACGATGGTGTTCGGCATCATCATTCTGCTCGAAGGCGTTTTCGGCAATGTAGTTGCCAAATTGTCGCTGGTGCAGCCGGAAATCATTCTCGGCCTGATCATGGGCGGCGCGGTAATTTACTGGTTCACCGGCGCTTCCACCCAGGCGGTAACCACCGGAGCGTATCAGGCGGTTGTGTTCATCAAGAAAAATATTAAGCTTGATAAGAAAGAGGCTTCGATTAGCGACAGCAAGGAAGTCGTCAAAATCTGCACCCAGTACGCCCAAAAGGGAATGATCAACATCTTTATTGTCATTTTCTTCATGGCGCTGGCTCTTTCTTTCTTCAATCCTTATTTCTTCATCGGCTATCTGATAGCTATCGCCTTCTTCGGCCTGTTCCAGGCGATCTTTATGGCCAACGCGGGGGGCTGCTGGGATAACGCCAAGAAGATTGTTGAAGTCGATCTGAAGATGAAAAACACTCCGCTGCACGAGGCAACCGTAGTGGGCGATACCGTCGGCGACCCCTTCAAAGACACTTCATCCGTTTCTTTGAACCCGGTCATCAAATTCACGACGTTGTTCGGCCTTTTGGCGGTCGAAATTGCCGTGACCATGACCAATATGAATCTGAAGGTTGGTCTGGCCATCGCCTTCTTCGCGATCGCTCTGATTTTTGTTTACCGTTCATTCTACGGCATGAGAATTTCCGGCGAAGCGCTTGCCGATGATAAACCGGCTCCCAAAGCGAAAGCCAAAGGCAAGAAAAAATAAATTTTGACCTTTAAGCAAAAAAGGGCGTCCCCTTCCGGGACGCCCTTTTTTTATCTTTTTTGGTCATACCGGCGCATCCGGCATTCGCCGCTGTAAAGAGCCGGTATCCAGACGTCGTCCCCGCGAAAGCTGGGAACCAGTTCCCCTATGTCATTGTCCTGATCTCTGACCGGGCAATCCAGCCCAAAGCCCAGCAGAGAACCCAAGAGAATCCCGGAGAATCCCGGTGAATACCGGGGGAATCCAGACAACGTCCCCACAAATAAGAAGAACCAAAACCTCTTATGTCATTGCGAACCTCGCGTCAGCGGGGTGAAGCAATCCCGGAGATGTCCCAGCATACGCCAGGCTTGCGCCTCGTCGCGATACTCCTCGCCATGACAAAAGCCGTGGCAATCTCTGACCCCCACACAAATGGCACACAAATGGGGTCAGGTCTTGAAATATAAGTTTTTACATACACGGCCCGAACATGGACGAGCCACTGAGTGCGGAAATCAGGAGAGACTTGATTTACTATCATGCTTCTTCTAACAAGCTTTCCAGTATCCTCGCCGCGGAGGCCACGAAACCGGGGCATTTCTGAGTAAAGACACCTGCCTGCCGGGCTTGCTTCAAGCCCTCTTTTGTATTGATGTCGTAGCCAAGAATTTCGCTGCATAGAATGCTTTTATTTTCCGCAGCGAAGCGTTCTAAAAGTTCCCTGCCCTTTTGATAAACTTTGTATTTGGATTCCAGTTTGGTATTGTCTGTTGAACCAAATTTCGCGCCGATAATCAATGCCGCGCCGGATACCGCGCCACAGACATGACCCGTTCTGCCGATGCCGCCGCCCAGAACGGAAGCCATTTTCACAATTTCGTTTTCATTAAGCCCCACTTCGGCGGCATAAGTTTTTACTATCGCCTGCGAGCAGTTGTAACCGATTTTCATGTATCCGGCGGCTTTCTCTGATTTGCTCATTTTTTTCCTTTCATCGCCTTTATAAAATCTATATTATTTTTTCACAATTTTTCCTTTGGTATTCAAATAAAACCACGCGCCGCCGGAAAAATAACGCTGTTCGCAATTTTTGTTCACGCATTTTTCCACGCACCCTTTGCAGACACGCGCCAATCCTGCTTGAAAATTCAACGCGCCGTCGTATACGGGTGGAATAATAATGTTGCCTTGTTCATCGGCAAAACCCCATTTCTTGTTTTTGCTGAATCTCACCAGTCCGTCATGAAAAATATCCGCGCCGTTATCCATGGGCGCGACACCGGCAATAATCACCCGGCCTTCTTTGTTTACATACATCCATCCTTCATCCTTTGCGTAAACAACGGCAAGAGCATTTTGGGCAAAAGTTAGCTGGGAAATGTATGGCGCTGCTATATACAAGCCGTCTTTATCGGAGTGCAGGCAATTTTCGACTTGCGCGAAATCATCTCCGGGCAGAATACAGCTTTTGCCTTGCGAATTTGTCGCTTGACAGGCAATAAATTGCGTTAAAAAACAAATTATAAAAATATAAAATAATCTCTGGCGCATGATTGCTATATAAAACAGCAGGCAAGTGCAGGCAAGTCATATTTTACCCGGCTCCTATTGATATTTCTTCGCTGTTGGTTATCTGCTTGACAACAAATGTTTTTTACAATTCACTGAATCAACAACTAAATTTTGTGAAAGGAGAATCTTATGACTTTAACATTGAGCATTGGACCTGTGCTGTCACTGATTGCCGGAATAATTATTTTGGCCTTCCCGAAATTGCTCAACTATATTGTGGCTATCTATTTGATTATTATAGGTATTTTAGGCATTCTCGGCTTCAGCAATATTGGCTTCCGCTGAGCTTGCTATCGCCATGCTGAAATGCCGCCGCAATGACGTATGGCGAAATATTTAAAGATTGCTTCGCCCGTAAAACAGGCTCGCAATTAATGAAATTTTTTTAATTACGCTTTGTCGTATTGCGCGAAAATCATGGAGAATGTCGCGCGCCCCTGTGTGGCGGAACGCAAGTCCGTGGAATAACCGAACAACGCCTTGAGCGGCACTTTGGCCTTTATTTCGCTGATTGTGCCTCTTGGATTCACTGCCTGAATTTCGCCCCGGCGGGCATTGATATCGCCGATGACATCACCCATGTATTCCGCCGGCGTGATGACATCCACGAGCATAATAGGTTCCAAAAGCACCGGATCCGCTTTGCTGAAAGCTTCCCGAAAAGCGGCCGCCGCCGCGATTTTATAGGCCTGCGGTGATGATTCTCCCTCCCGGAAAGCGCCTCCGGTTACCGCTGCGCCGACATCCGTGACGGGATAACCGCCCAGCGCGCCGCTCATCGCCGCTTCCTGGATTCCTTCGATTACGGCCTCATGAAATTCCGCGGGAATCACGCTATCTTGAACCATGATGATTATTTCATTGCCCATGCCGCGCTTGCGCGGCGTCAAAGATACACGCACCTGGCCGAAATGTTTTTTCTCGCCCAGTTCCCTTTCGAATACCCCTTCCGCTTCCGCCTGCTTCTGTATAGCTTCTCGATACACAACGCGGGGACGCCCCACATTGACGCGCGCGTTGAACTCCCGCTGCAGCCGGTCCACAATAATTTCCAGATGCAGTTCTCCCATGCCGGATATAACCGTCTGCGCTGTTTCTTCTTCATACTTGACGCGTAATGTCGGATCCTCATCAAGCAGTTTTTCCAGCGCCACGGTCAGCTTTTCCTGGTCGGCGGGCGTTTTTGCCTCGATCGCCTGACTGATTACCGGTTCGTAAAATTCAATACGTTCCAGAATAATCGGACTTTTTTCGTCGCAAAGTGTATCACCCGTGGTCGTCTCTTTCAAGCCGAGCACGGCCACAATGTCGCCGGCGGATGCTTTTTCGATTCTTTCTCTCTTGTTGGCGTGCATCAAAAGAAGGCGCGCTATTTTTTCCTTTTTCTTTTTAACGACGTTATAGATTTCTCCGCCGGCCTGGATCTGTCCGGAATAGATGCGCAGGTAGGCCAGCTTTCTGCCTTCGTCGAGCATAATCTTGAAGGCCAGCGCCGCGAGCGGTTCCTTATCGGAGCTGCTTCTTACTTCCTCTTTTTTCGTGACCGGATTGATTCCCTTCACCGGCGGAATTTCTTCCGGCGAAGGCAGGTAATTTACCACGGCGTCCAGAATGGGTTGAATGCCTTTATTGCGCAGCGCAGCACCGCAAAGCACCGGCACTATTTTCAGCGATATAGTCGCTCTCCTGATTGCTTTTTCTATTTCCAACGCCGTTATTTCCTGGCCGGCCAGGTATTTATCGGCCAGCTCGTCATCATGTTCAGCCAGTATTTCAATCATTTTTTCGTGATTAGCTCTTGCCGCTTCAGTAAATTCTTCCGGTATTTCCTGAGACATAAATTCCAGTCCCTGGGTGGCGTCTTTCCAGGTAATATATTTACCGTTAATCAGATCAATTACGCCGCGGAAATTGTCCTCACTTCCCGCGGGTATCTGGATGCAAACGGGAATGGAAGAAAATCGCCTGCGCATCATATCAACAGCGCCGAAATAATCCGCGCCGACTCTATCCATTTTATTGATAAAGGCGATTTTCGGCACGCCGTATTTATCCGCCTGGTGCCAGACTGTTTCCGATTGCGGCTCCACTCCGCCGACAGCGCAAAAAACGACCACCGCGCCGTCCAGGACGCGCAGAGAGCGCTCCACCTCAATCGTGAAATCAACATGCCCCGGGGTATCGATGATATGAATTTCATGATTTTTCCAGGAGCAGGTGGTAACCGCCGAGGTTATGGTGATGCCTCGTTCCTGCTCCTGTGGCATCCAGTCCATGACCGCTTCGCCGTCATGCACCTCGCCCATCTTGTAGGATTTCCCGGTGTAAAAAAGAATGCGCTCCGAAACAGTTGTCTTGCCGGCGTCAATATGCGCGACAATGCCAATATTGCGCGTGCGGGCTATTTTCGATTTTGGCGCCATAACAAAAAATCAGCTCTTTCCTTCCTGTGCTTTTACAATCAGTTCCGGATCTGGATGAAAGGCGTTTTTCGTGGATATATGCCCTTTTAGAGATTGTATCTCCCCGCCATTTATGAGTATTTTTACGCGCTTGGCCGAATCAACGTTTTTGGTCAGCGAATTTACCAAGGAATATACTGAAGCCATCTCAGCCGCGGATCCTCCTGGATGAAGCTTGATCAGGCTGTCGTCAAAATCGACAAAAGCCGTGCCAAACTTGTCAATGATTATTTCTTTCAGGCGAACATCCGCGGGAAAAGTATTCACCAGGCCGGTTTTAGAACCATCCAGCAGCGCCCTGACTATTTCTTTCGCCTGAAGAGACGGATTTTCTTCTTTCACGACATAGCGCGTCTCGGGCATCAAGAAGCGTTCCTGACGGTCGGAAAAATAAATAATGGCTGTTACTCTTTCCTTTTTCTTGCCCGCATCTTCATTTACCGCGGGAAAAAGCGCGCTGAATAAAAGCACGAAAAATATTACCAGCACCAGAAATATGGAGCCAAGAATAACCAAGAGATAAATCATTCTTGTCGATTTCTTTTTTTTGTGTCCCTTGATCGCGGCGGCGCGCAGCTGCTTCTTTGTTGTCATAATCCTCTTGTCTCCCTGAAAAAAACTTCGCCAATTTAGGGCATTTTCCGCCTACTGTCAAGCATAACCGGTTGCAAAGATGAGCGAATGCGCCTCCGAAAATGAGCATGTAGAAGTGCATAAAAAAACAGCTCGTTCTTCACGACGCGAGCTGTATTTTTGTTAAGATTGAATTCAGATATTAATAGTTTTCCGCCAGCACTTCGTAGAAAGACTGCGGATGACGACAGGCCGGGCATTCCTTGGGCGCTTCTGTCCCTTCGTAGACAAAGCCGCAATTGATGCAGTGCCATTTTGTGGTCGCCTTCTTTTTAAATACTTCCTGATCGTCGATATTTTTCGCCAACTTGCGGTAGCGCTTTTCATGGAACATTTCCACCTTGGCAATCTGCTCGAAAGATCGCGCTACTTCATCAAACCCCTCTTCCTTCGCGATCTTAGCAAAATCAGCGTAGAGCGTGCTCCACTCCATTTTTTCGCCGTCCGCGGCGGCTTCCAGATTCTGGCGGGTATTGCCGATCACGCCAGCAGGATAACCGGCAACAATCTCCACCTCGCCGCCTTCCAGATATTGGAAAAATACCTTGGCGTGTTCTTTTTCATTTTCCGCCGTTTCCAGGAAAAATCTGGAAATCTGCTCATAACCTTCTTTTTTCGCGGCGCTGGCGAAATAAGTGTATCTATTTCTTGCCTGAGATTCTCCGGCAAATGCAGCCAGTAAGTTTTTTTCTGTTTTCGTGCCTTTAATCGATTTTCCCATTGCTTATCTCCTTTCTCTTTATTAATTAATTTTATATGTCTTTTCCCACGGAAAAAGCGCGCCCCAGATACGCGCCCAGACCGTAATATCCCTGAATTTCGGGACCATAGATAAATGGATTTATCTTATAAATGTCCGGAAGTCCTTCGGCATTAAGCATGTTTTCATCAACTTTTACATCAAGTATTTCTCCGATAAAATGCGTGTGAATGCCTGCCTCTATCGTCTGCATAAGTTTGCATTCCAATACCATCGGAAATTCCTTGATATACGGGGCGTCAACCAATTCGCTTTTCACCGCGGTAATTCCCGAGCGGGCAAATTTGTCTTCTTTTCTGCCGGAAGTTATGCCGCAATAATCGGCTATTTTCACCTGTTCAGCGCTAGGAACATTTACTGTAAAAGCTCGGCGCTCAACAAGATTTTCGTAGGTATATCTCGATTTCCTCAACGATATAGCCACAGCAGCGGGCTTGGAACTACAGACACCGCCCCAAGCCACGGTGGCGGCATTGGGTCTTCCTTCTTTATCATAAGTTCCGATTACCCAGACCGGCGTGGCAAAAACAAGGGTTTTGGGCCCGAATGATTTTTTCATGGCATCACCTTTCCTTTTTTTCAAACCGACCGATATTTTTGACTTCAGCCCTTTAAATTTAGTTATTAATTATTTTAAGTCAAATATAATGATTTTTACCTTTTTTTATGGCATTATACTTGCCATATAGCATTATTCAGCAACATATGTTGTTTTTTGATTTGTAAATAAATTTATATTTTTCAGGGAGTTTCATCATATGGCGACAATAATGCCGGAAGGGGAAGACGTAAAAAAGGCGGTAAAGTGGATATCGGCGCAACTGGAAGAAAAAAACAATGAACCTCTTTCCATACTGATTGAAGATGCCGTGTTCAAATTTGATCTGTCCCCTAAAGATGCTGATTTTCTGACCAGGTTTTTCGGCAAACGCAACGCGGAAAAATAAGTTTAGTTTCACAGTTCCAACCCGGTGAGGCTTACCGCATCTAAATTATCGGGCCTCCAACGAGGTTTATCGTCTTTATCGATTAGTCTCGCTCGGACACCCTCGATATAATCAGGATGACGCGCGATGAATTGTGCCGCTTTGAGTTCCGTATCAAAAACATCAGCAAGATCCTTGCCTTCATTATGACGCAGCAGTTTCAGGGTCAAAACCAGCGCGGTCGGCGATCTCTGCGCGAGACCCGCAAAAACATCCGCGCATAGTTGTTCTTCTTCACTGCAGTTACGCAATAATTCAATAATCTCTTTTAAATTGTCTTTGCCTTCAAAGTATTTCTTTACCCATTTGTCCATTTCCGTGTTAGCCGGTATATCACTATTTAAATAAGCAGATAACAGCTGCAGGATATCCGCACTAACTGACTTGCGGCGGTGATCATACACATAATTTTCCATCAGCGATACAATCCGCGGCAAAGCGGCGCTTTCGGCATAATGTGTGGCCAGCCCCAACCGGACGCATTCTTTTCCTTTCATTTCATAGCCGGTGAGCCCTAAATACTCCGGATAGCCCCGGGGGCAACGGGAAAAAAGCCAGCCGGTCGCCCCGACATCAGGGAAAAAACCGATCCTGGCCTCCGGCATGGCCATGCGCGTGCGCTCGGTGGCGATAACTATATCCGCGCCGGCGGCAATACCCAAACCCCCTCCCATCGTTACGCCATCGGCAATCACCACCACGGGTTTGGGGAAATCATGCACCAGCTGATCCATCGCATATTCTTTCCGATAAAATAAATTGACTTCAGCGAAGCGTCCGGCCAAAGCTTTTTTGGCCAGATCTTTCACATCGCCTCCCGCGCAGAATCCTTTTTGGCCCAGGCCGTAAAAAAGAATAAATTTACACGCGCTATTTTCTGCGGCTTCTTCCAGATATCCGGTGATAGCCTCCACCATGGATACATTCAGGCTGTTTATGCTTTTGGGACGGTTGAGAATAATCGATGCCATGTTCTTCCCTAAATATAAAAGGACATCGTTTCCCATTTTCGCATTCTTTGGTTGCTTCATATTTTACGGGCAAGACAATAAGCAAACAGGGTATTGCCTGGCCACAAATCGCAAATCCCTGCTGCTTCTTTTGGAGATGTTTCTAGGCGCCCTGCCTTGCTTTGAGCAAATCACGGATTTCGGCAAGTAACTGCTGATCCTTGGTGGGCGGCGGCGGCGCGGCCGCTTCCTCTTTCTTCGTCTTCATAATCATGCCCAAAAATTTTACGATAAAAATATACAACGCCACCGCAATGATCAGGAAATTGACGATTTCGCCGATAAAAAGGCCATAGGGAATTTCCTTGCCATTTATCACCCATTTCCAGGCCAGATATCCCTGTTCACCGGGCAAAAGCACGCTGATGGCGGGCATGATAAGATGTTTGACCAGCGAATCGACAATCTTGCCGAACGCGGCGCCGATGATTACGCCGATGGCCAGATCAACCACATTGCCTTTCAGCGCGAAATTTTTAAACTCATCAAATATCGCTGAAACTTTTTTCTTGGGATCCATATTACCTCCTTTCCTTCACGATTATTCTCTTTTAGCCATTTCTTCATAGATTTTCATTTCGATAGCGTCAAAGGCATTGTCATATTGCTCCTTGCCCAGCAAGCGGCGCATCTGCCAACCCGTTTTGGACTGTCTTTCCGTGATCACGGTGAGAATCACCTCGCTTTCTTTCCAGTTGATCTGACGCACCCGCGCGATGCTGCGCGTCCGCCAGCCTTCCCTAGTGAGGTAATCCGTGGTCACGATTTTTTCCGCTCTGTTGATGGCCACGTTGGTGCCCATTTCTTTTTCGCGGAAAACAGCGGCAATCGCCCGTAGAACTATTTCTTCTTTTGCCTCGAACGTCTTCGCATATTCATCGGGCCGGTCAATAACCGCAGTTCCTGAAGGCAAGCCACAACCGGCAAGAACAGCTATCATCAATATGGCGGCTAACATATATATTGCCTTTTTAATCATGCTGCTTTCCTTTCTCAGTTTTGAGATCAGCTACTTTTTATTGCCGTTTATCCACCAGTCGCTCTTTTCCTTGAACCACCAGTGGGAAAAATCGGTCTGGATAATCTTCTCGGCCAGCTTTTTGCCGTTTTCCGTGCTTAATCGCTTTATCGCGTAGTCTATCCATTCCGCGGCGTATTTATTGCCCAGATCGCCGTATTCCTTAAGCTGCAGGATCAGGGCTAACTGATCGGCGTCCATAACCGTCAGCGCTTCTTTTGAATCACGGCGGTTAAACTGATCAATCGCTTTCTTTATTTCGGCGCCGAAAGAAATATCTTCCGTCAGCTCCCGGACGGCCTTATCCTCATCAACCTGCACATATTTTTTATTGACGTAATTCATGTCGCCGGTGCGCGCCTCCGGCAAATCGTGAAAAAGGCACATTTTCAAAACCAGCGGTTCATCAAGCGTTTTGTCCATCTTGCATAGCGCGTAGCCCACATACAGGGTGCGCAAGATATGCTCCGCCACCGATTCATTGCCGCTGCCCAGAAACTGATAACCGGTGCGCGGTGTTTTGTTGAGCATCCCCACTTCAAATAAAAAATCCGCAATACGTTCCATCGCTATCCCTTTTTCAGTATTTTAAGGCGATTGGCCATCATCTCCGCGATTTTGGCGACCTGCGTCTGCAATGACGCGATGCTATCCGGCCGCATGGCAATTATCCTGTCGAGCTGAGATTTCCAATGTTCTAGTATTTCTATTTCCTTTTCGCGCATCTTTTTTTCATATCGCTCCTGAAATTCCTTGATGAAAACATTTGATGAATCAATGGAAGCCATCGCTAACCCTCCTGTATTTAGCAAACACAGGCATTATATCATCGGAACTCAATCTTGCAACCTGCATTTTGCAAATGGTGTTTGACACTGTATCATAAATACTATAAGTAGGCTCGACGCCGAACAATTTTTGCGCAAGAGAAGAATAGCAATGAACGAAAAACCACAGAAAGAGGATATCGCCGGCGGTCAGGCAATCATCGAAGGAGTAATGATGCGCCACGGCAATAAAATCGCCGCGGCTGTGCGCGCGCCAAACAAGGAAATCGTTTTCCAGGAGCGCGAGTATGTTTCGCTGACCAAGCGCTATAAATTGCTGGGCTGGATGTTCATTCGGGGCACGGTTACGCTTTTTGAAATGATGTTTGTGGGCATCAAGGCGCTGATGTTTTCCGCCGAAGTCGCCCTGGCCGAAGAAGAAAGAAAACCAAAAGACTGGGAAATGTATCTTTCTTTTGTTGTAAGTTTTGCCGTGGCCATTTTTTTCTTTATCGTTGTGCCCGCGTTTTTCTTCACGCAGATCAAGCCCTTCATCGACAGCGTTTTACTTTTGAACTTCTTGGAAGGATGCTTCCGTATGTTCATCTTTCTATGCTTTCTGGCCTCCACGCTTTTAATGGCGGACATGCGCCGCGTCTATATGTATCACGGAGCGGAGCACAAAACCGTCTTTGCCTGGGAAAACGGCCAGGAACTTAACGTCCAAAACGTGAAAGATTTCTCCACCCGCCATCCGCGCTGCGGGACAAGCTTTATTTTATTCGTCATGATTGTCTCCATCCTCGTTTTTTCCCTGCTGGGCCGGCCGGATTTTCTCCACCGCGTCGCTTTTAAGCTCATGCTGATGCCAATTATCGCTGGAATTTCTTACGAAGCGATACGCTTTACGGGAAAATACAGCCATTCTCGTCTCGTCAGAGCGCTGAGCTGGCCGGGCCTGGCGCTCCAGAAAATCACCACACGCGAACCGGACGACGAGCAACTGGAAGTGGCCATTGCCGCCATGAAAAAAGTTATTTAATTTTACTTGTGCCTGCCTGATTTTTTCGCGAAAAACCTTCAATCTTACCCCTATAAGTGTTTGACTTTTATTTATATTTAAAGTAATTTATTAATATATTTTGACAATTTTATTTTACTCTCTTGGGTGCAGGGGGAAATTAAAATGATCAGGAAATTATTGGGAGTAACATTCGCTTTCGTACTGCTGGCCGCCTTTTCATCTCCAAATTTGTACGCCAAAGAAGACACCGCGCAGATAACCTTAAGAAAAACAGCTATTTCCAAAGAAAACACGTATGTGTATATTGTAAAAAAAGGCGACATTCTTTCTACCATTGTCAGACATATCCCCGGCATCAGAGATGAAGATCTGGCAGATAACTACCGTCTCATCCAGGAACTGAATCCGGACATCGAAGATGTAAATAAATTACGTGTTGGGCAAAAGCTAATTCTTCCCGGCAGGCCGACAGATCAGGGAGCGCAAGAACTCACTCTTCCGACCCTGGAGATGCAAAGACGCGCGGAAGCGCCTCAAATTCCGCGGGCAAGCGCTACCAGCACGTACGTCATCAAGAGCGGCGATACATTATACAGAATTGTTGTTCGTGAATTGAAAGAAACCGCTGACGTAAAAGGATCAATGAACCTGATAAAATCCATGAATCCGCAGATAAAAGATATCAACCGCATCTACGCCGGCGACGCGTTGAAACTGCCCGCGAAAGATTACATCGCGGTAGCCGGCAGAAAAACTTTCCCGGATGACGAGGATAAGTTAATCGAAAAAAGCATGGACCGCCAGGAAACAGAGGAGGCCAAAGAAAAAATATCCATGCCGCCTGAGGCGCGCCTGGCCGTAATCAAACAGGTTCTTTCGCAGATGAACGCTTCGGTCACTTCCACCGGAAATTATTACCTGCCGATACCGAAAACCGGACAGATAACCATCGATTGTGCCAAAATGCCCGTAATCGAATTTGACAACGGCACCACAATGTTTCTTGATCTGGAAAACCGGGCTCCGGATAATCTGAAAAAAATCATCAGCGATAACTGGACAAACTTTATTTTAGTCAAGGTTGACCCGAAAGACGACGTTATCGTGGTGCTGAGAAAAATTTTCGGTTCTCTGAAAAACTACACCATGATCAGACAAAATAAGCCGCTAACGATAGGTAGCGGCCTTACGGCTGAATTTTTTGTCGACTGGCTTATTTCGCGCACTGACGGCATGCAGTCCCCTCCCCTCTCACAGGGATTGCGCATTCTCTATGACGACGGTCCTCTTTTCCCTAAATCGCTAAAAAACTACGCGCGGCGCAACGGTTTGATCATCACGGAAATATCCGCAGCCAACGGCATTGTCGGAAAACCGGAAGAAATATATTCCCTGCCGCCGATGATAACATATCCCACCAACTCGGCGAAAGATTTTGCCTACGCTCTTTTGACCAACTGCGGGGTGAACGCCGAAAAAGACGTTGATGTTAAGATATTCGACACGGCCAGAGACGGCATTAACCTTTCCATCAAGACGGATATTGTGGCCAAACAGGGTGACGTCACCTACGTAATTTATTCGCGTGAATTGTCCGCCCAATTTGTCGAAGCGCTGACTCAAGCCGGCAACAAGCTTATCTATATCAGGGACGGCGAAAATCCCAAAAAAATCATGGAAACTGTTTTAAGCAATTTAAACATTGCCTTTGTTCCCGGTTATTTTTCCTTTTCCGGACCGGATATGAAGCAAGCCCCATTCACGCTGGGTTTCAACGGAACAAAAATTAAAACCGATAAGGACATTTTCCTGATTGACTTCAATATTGATCAGGAAATGCGCGGATTACTGCAGGAGGTTTGGGCGGCTAATATCGCCGTATACTGATCTCATCTTTTACAAAATTTATTTTAATAGCGCTGCGGCATCAGTATTTCGCGGCGCTTTTAATTTATAGCCCAACTGTTTGCCAGCCAAATATTATGACCAAAGCACTTTGCCTTATGTCCGGCGGACTGGACAGCATGCTCGCCGCCAAACTTATCGCCTCGCTTGATGTTGATGTTACCTGCATTACATTCACCTCTCCCTTTTTTGATGCCCGCAAGGCTCAAGACGCTGCACGCCAGCTGAACTTGCCGCTGATTGTTGAAGATATCACGGCGGAATTTTTGCCCATGTTCAAAGCCCCGCGCTATGGCTACGGCAAGGGCATGAACCCCTGCATCGATTGCCATACGCTAATGCTGAATATCACCGGCCGAAAGATGGAGAAAATGGAGGCGGATTTTATTATTACTGGAGAAGTTCTTGGGCAGCGCCCCATGTCGCAAACCAGGCAATCTCTAAACATTGTCGCCAAAAATTCCGGTTATGCCGATTACATTCTGCGGCCTTTATCGGCGCAATTATTGTCTCCGATAAAAGCAGAAAGAGAAGGCAAAATAGAGCGCTCGCGGCTTTTGTCCATCTCCGGTCGGGGCAGGAAAGATCAGATGCGCCTGGCGGAAAATTTCGGTATCACCCGTTATCCTCCGGCCGCGGGCGGCTGTCTGCTTACCGATCCCATGTTTGCCCGGCGTCTACGTGAATTGTTCTCGTTTACGAAAAACCCGGAAATCCGCGACTACCACTTGCTCAAATACGGCCGTCATTTCCGCACGCCCGACGGCGCAAAGATCATCGTGGGAAGAAACAATAAAGATAACGAAGAACTACGAAAACTGGCAACGGAAAACGACCTCGTATGCAATACGGCTGAATTCCCCGGCCCCGTCGTGCTTGTTCCCAAAGGCTACAGTGATTCGGCAAGATTGCTAGCCGCCAAATTATGCCTGCGCTACTCTGACGCTCCAAAGAACGGACAAGCCGCTGTTATCTGCCGGCATAATCGCCAGGATACTTCATTTATCACCACCGCGGCGGATGAAAACGACCTTTCTGTGATTATAATTTAATTTATTTTTCTGCTGGCCAGGTGTTGAGGCCGCAAAAGATCTTCCACTATCTTTACCGGGTTGAATGCCATCAGGGGAATTTCGATAAATATTGTATTCCAACGGGCCATGCCGCCGTTCCACAGACCCGGCATTTCCAGCGCTTTTATTTTTCGTCCTTTCTCCATTTTTGTTGTCACAAGATATGAGTTTTTATCGACATATTCCTTCAGGTTATACTTTCGCCCTCGATAATCTTTAATGCAGCAAACCATGTCCACCGGATTGAAATGAGTGGCGCGGGACCAAATCTTCATCTGCGCGCTATCGCTTTTATTTACATGCGCCAATTCAACAATCTGCGGCGATTCTGCACCGTTCTTTTCCTTTATCCAGAAGGGCCCCCCGCCCGGCTCACCCGTATTTTTTACCATAGCGCAGACGCGCAGGGGCCGGTTGAGCGCATCAAACAGTATTTTCTTTTTTTGCGCAGGCTTTAAAAATTCAAACCCCTTGGGTAAACAGGCATTCACTTCTTGCCGACAAAAATCTGCTATCTGATTTAATTCTTCGGCATCGATGTCCCGTGCGCTGAGTTCGCCTAATGTTTTGTGCACTTTCCTCATCAGGTCGATGGCAACTCCACCCAACATTTTTCTGTAAGGAATGATGTTTTTTGTTACATTGCTTGGGGCAACGTTATCGATATTTTTCACAAAGATCAAATCCGCATCCACAACATTGAGGTTTTCCAACAAAGCGCCGTGCCCCCCCGGGCGGAAGACTAGCCTGCCCCGATTGTCCCTCAACGGATTATCTTTCTCATCCACGGCAATTATGCTCGTCGATGGAGACTGAACAGACAACCGATATTTATATTGCACTGCGCATATTTTTTCATACTTTTTTCTAAATTGCCGCAGTTTTCGCGCTACGATAGGACGATGCTCGGGAGAAACGGTAATATGCAACCGACAAATATTTTTTGCGTCAGCGATATATCCTGCCGCCTCATAAATATGTTCTTCTAAAGCTGTGCGCATCTCCTTATTCGCATATAAATGAAAAGGGATAAGCGCTTTAGGTAATTCTCCCAGATTCACGCCTTCAGAATGCAGGATAACGCGCAAGAGCGAACTGATATTTTTTTCATTAAAATATTTTTGGAAAGTTTGATTATTCTCCAAAAGAGGGAAAAATGGCATTTTTTTCAAACTTTTGAAAAATTGCTTGTTTGCGTAATCACTGCCAAACCCTCCTGCTTGCTCCGCAAAAAACCATGATGCGAACATCCGGCTGGCCGCCCCGGAAGACGGCACAAATTTTATTACCCGATATTTCCTTGATTCCTTTTCGTAATATGCAATAAAATTATTTTTTTGCCGTGGCGATATTTTTCGGATACCGTCGTTTACCGTACAAGGCGCAGCCAAAGATAAATAATATGGCTTTTTCTTGTAACAGGCCAATTGCCTTTGGATGCTGCTTGCTTTTAAACCCAAGGACTTTATTTGCTTAACATCATTGCGGCCGAAGAGAGGTCTTTTTTTCATAATATTATTTATTTCATTAACATCATGTCGATCTATCCGCAAGAGGCAATCGCCGCGCCCGGTCATCTTTTGAAGCCGGTATCAGCCCGAAAATCTTCCTTGCAATCAAGTCTTTTTTGTCATAATTTCAGGCGGCAAATAACGCAAGGGGTAATTCTGATGAAAAAATATGTCTTAATTTTTTTTCTGATGTTGATAACCTCCTATTTCACCAATTTCGCCTACTGCGATACGGATGCTCCTAAACCAGCAGATAAAGGCGTCGTAGCCACGATTACCGACGAAACAAAAACAATTAAATCGGATGTCAAAAGAAACATCCGAAAATCAAAAAATGATATGGCCCGCGACATTAAAGACATCAAGGAACAAGCACCGAAGGATTTTAAAAAATTAAAAGATGATATCGTGGATACGTCCAAAGACGCCAAAGATGGCGCCAAACAGGAACTAAAAGACATCCATGAAGGTTTAAAAAAATCCGTCAAGTAAATTACGGAAAAAAGCTTATACCTGAATAAATAATCAATTATGAATATTAACCGAATTTTAACGCGCAAGAGTTTTTATTTGCTTTTAATTGCAATCGCTTTCTTTACCGCTACCTCCAGTTGCGTTTCTTTTTCTTCTTCCCTGCCCAATCCTTCGTTCATAGAGGCGACAAGAATCAGTGAAGAGCTGGATTTCTGCGGCGAACCGGTCCCTCTGCAGGATGAAACTGTCAGGGAACGCCTGGAAAGAGAGCTTATCATCTGCATGGATAACAGTGATGATATCATTTTATGGCTCAAGCGTTCCAGGCGCTATTTTCCATACATTGAAGAATTGCTTAAAAAAAACAATATGCCCGACGATTTGAAATTCATTGCCGTCGCGGAAAGCTCGCTTAGAACTTACGCAGGATCCCCCAAGGGCGCCATGGGTTACTGGCAATTTATCGAAAGTACGGCAATAAAATACGGCCTGACCGTCAATAATGACATTGATGAACGCCGAAACTTTTTTCTTTCCACGCCGGCGGCGCTGAATTATTTAAAAGATCTTTACGCACTTTTCGGTTCCTGGACGCTGGCGGCGGCGGCATACAATATGGGGGAAGACGGATTGAAAGCGGAAATTATCGTTCAGAAAGTCAATAACTACTACCGGCTTTTTCTTTATCAGGAAACACAAAGATATATTTTTCGCATACTGGCAATTAAAATGATCCTGTCCAACCCGGAAAAATACGGCTATAAATTAACGAAAGATGATTTTTATCAGCCGGTGGAATTTGACACGATAAAAATCACCGCCGAGCAAACGATACCCATAACAGTCATTGCCGAAGCAGCCAATACCTATTTCAAGACCATTAAAGATTTGAATCCCCAGTTGCGTAATTATTATCTGCCTCCGGGAAATTTCACTCTACACATACCTAAAGGCACCGCTATTTTATTCAACCAGCGCCTGGAGAGTCTCTTGTCTAAATGGATGAACGAAAAAAGCGAGCGGATATATACCGTGCAAAGTGGAGACAATTTATCCTCGATCGCCGAACGCTTCAATGTTTCTGTTAAAGCGCTGATGATCTGGAACAGTTTAACGTCTACCAGCAGATTAACCGCAGGACAAAAAATTATTGTTTTCCCGGGAAACAATAACGCCGCGATTAATGTTCCCGACGCAGCCAAAGACCAGTAATTATAGATAAGTTACATCGTTTAAACGGATCTGTGTCTAAGCGCCCACCATCGGATCGGGATTACGCGTCTCCTCATTTTTGAAACCATATTCCAGCAATGCTTTAGTCTGTTCATCTCTTATTTGCGGATTTTTCGCTCCCAACACGATCGCCAGCAGACGCTTCTCGCCTCTTTTGGCGGTCGCCACCAGATGATAACCGGCGGCGCGTACATATCCCGTCTTTAGACCATCCACATCACTATTTTCCTGCAATAGCGTGTTGCGATTGGGATATTCAACGTAATTATACTGAAAAGAAGGCAGAGAATGTATTTTTAAAGCGTCGGGAAACCTCTCCAAATAACTTCGGGAAAGAAGATAAATATCATTGGCGGTTATTTTTTGCCGCGGATCAGGCAAACCGTGCGGATTGACGAAATTACTGTTTTTCATGCCCAGCTCTTTTGCCTTATTGTTCATCCTGGCCACAAAATCCTCCACTGTTCCCGCCAGATGTTCAGCCACGGCAATCGAGGCGTCATTTGCGGAAAAAATAGCCATAAACTTGACCAGATCTCCGAAAACTGCCCAATCTCCTTCGTCATAAAATATTTTCGAGCCGTTCGTCTGAGCGGCCCTGGCGCTTATTCTGACCTTGTCCGTGTCCTTAATATTTCCCGCGCGAATTTCTTCATTGACCAGATAAAGCGTCAGTATCTTTGTAAGCGATGCGGGCTGTATGACTCTTCTTTCGTTATAACTATAAAGGACTTTTCCGCTTTCCATATCCACCAGTAAAGCGGCCTTAATATTGGCGCGGTCAACGATTTTTTCCGCGCAAAGAGCTGACGAGGGGAAGAAAGCCAGTAAAATCAGCACAACCAATATTTTCTTTAAAACAGGCATGCTAAAGGACCTTTTTTACGCCTTAATTGTAGCAATTAACCTTTATAAAATCAAACGCAAACACATAAACACATACATGTCGTGTATTTTTTATTCTATAAATTTCGCCGGTTTTTTTATTTGCCATGAAATTCAAGGCAGGTTGGGATACTTTTTGTTGTTTTTAAATAGTTTTTATTATAGAAACATCATAACGAAAAAATAAGGCTGAACCATGACAAAGAATTTTAATCCAGCAATTTTTCTTACCGCTGCAATGATTTTATCATTTTTGATTTCCTGCGGCATAATACCCACAGTAAAACCTCCCGAAGAGCAATACCCACTGCTCGGAAAAACATATAAAAAAATTATTTTGCAAAAATTTGAGATTGATCAGGATCTCGAAAGAGAGTTTCCTGACGCGGTTGTTACCTGTGAAAGCACGACAATGAGCGAGCTTTTAAAGAGAAACACCGCGCCGATTATTGAAAAAGCCCGCTTAAGCACCTCGAAAGATCCGACGGCCCTGATCATTAAAACCCGCATTATCACACTGAAAATGGCCAGCGCCTCCCCGCGCGGCATCAGCGGTGAATTTACCGGCAAATCGGAAATGACCGCTGAAGTCAGAATTATCGACGCCCAGACAAGAAAAATCATCAGAAAAAATATTTTGTCGTCTGCCGACCTTAATCCGAATCCCGCAGACGCGGCTTTTACCGAGCGAACAATGCCCGCGGAATTCGGCAAAATGATCGCGGAACACATAGCCAATTCCGTGTCGGGCAAGTAAAACTATCACGACTATCCGAGATTTTTACCCATAAAGTACACCATAAGAAAACCGAGATATTTCTTGACAAAATGTCTTTTGTAATTTAATTACTAGCCAACAAATAGTAATTTGTAATATATTGATTTTATAATATAATTAATGCGAGATAAAGGTTGATTAATATGAAACTTTCGACACGGGCAAGATATGGCGTGAGATTAATGACGGCATTGGCGCGCGCTCACTCCGAAAAGCCTGTTTTTTTGAAAGAAATTGCAGCGAGAGAAGCGATTTCTGAAAAATACTTAAGCTTGATTGTCATACCACTGCGCGCGGCGGGATTAATAAAGTCGCGGCGCGGCGCGCGTGGAGGTTATAATTTAACCAAACCGCCGCAGGAGATAACTGTTTTGAGTATTATTGAAGCGCTGGAAGGAGAAATAATACTTGTAGATTGCGTGAAAAAGCCGTCATCCTGCTCGCGCACACCGATCTGTGCCGCGCGCGATGTCTGGAGTTCTTTAGGTAAACAAATCAGCGATACTTTGAACAACATATCGCTGGCCGAACTGGCGCAGAAAAAAATGGGATAATACTATGACAATGATAGAAAAAATAAAAAAATTGAAAAAAGAAAAAAACGCCGTTATTCTTGTTCACAACTACCAGCTTCCCGAGGTGCACGACATAGCTGATTTTGTCGGTGATTCACTGGGATTGAGCATCGAAGCCTCCCGCACAAACGCCGATATTATTGTTTTCTGCGGCGTCCACTTCATGGCGGAAACGGCTAAAATTCTTTCGCCGCAGAAAATGGTTCTCCTTCCCGATAAAGACGCCGGCTGTCCCATGGCAGACATGATTGACGCAGAAGGCCTGCGAGAACTTAAGAAAAAACATCCTGCCGCCACTACCATGTGCTATGTGAACACTTCGGCCGCCGTAAAAGCCGAATGTGACTACTGCTGCACATCTTCCAACGCGCTAAAAATGGCGCAGCATATTCTTAAAACTAATAAGGAAATCATTTTTGTGCCGGATAGGTATCTGGCGCGCTATGTTTCCGATCAGCTTAATCATAACTTTATCGTCTGGAACGGCTTCTGCCCGACGCACGCGCGGATCATGCCCGACGATATCGCCAAAGCCAGGGCGCTTTATCCCGGGGCAAAGGTCTTGGCGCACCCGGAATGCCGCCCGGAAGTAACAGCTCTTGCCGACGCGGTTCTGTCCACGGAAAAAATGTGCCAGTACGTCAAAAACGACAAAGCTACGGAATTCATCATTGCCACCGAGTTGGGGATTATTCACCGGATGAAAAAAGAGAATCCGGCAAAAAGTTTTTACGCCGTCTCTGACACGGTGGTCTGTCCCAACATGAAGCGCATTAATCTGGAAAAAGTATTATGGTCGCTTGAGGATCTCCGTCATCAGATCGACGTTGACGTGGAGACAATGAAAAAGGCGCGCCTGTCGATTGACAGGATGCTGCAAATCACCTGATCTGCGCAAGGAGATATTTTTTCTTTAATCAAATATATGAAATACGCCTCTATCGGTCCCGTTACCACTCATTTTTTCGTTTTTGCCCAGCCGCCCGCGTCTTTGACACTCGAATCCGGGCGCAGCCTGTCTCACGTGACGGTTGCTTTTGAAACTTACGGCAATCTAAACGCGCAGAAATCCAACGCAATTTTAGTTTGTCACGCTTTATCCGGCGACGCGCATGCCGGCGGCATCAGCATTGAAGACAATTCTCCCGGCTGGTGGGATGGAATGATCGGTCCGGGAAAAGCTCTGGACACGGATAAATATTTCATCATTTGTTCCAATGTGCTTGGGGGATGCCGCGGCACGACCGGCCCCTCTTCTAATAACCCTTTGACCGGAAAGCCCTATGCCCTTGATTTTCCTCTAATAACCATTGCGGACATGGTGGAGGCACAGCGGAATTTAATTGATTCTTTCGGCATTGAAAAACTTTTATGCGTTATCGGCGGCTCAATGGGAGGCATGCAGGCACTGCAGTGGGCTTCGGCCTATCCGGAAAGAGTCCGCGCCGCAATTCCCATCGCGACTGCTTTAAAACATTCCCCGCAGCAGATAGCGTTTGATGAAGTCATCCGCCAATCAATTATGGCCGATCCGGCCTGGCGGCAGGGTTACTATTACGAACACGGCCAGCCGGAAAAGGGACTGGCCGTGGCGCGCATGATCGGCCATATCACTTTTATGAGCGATCTTTCTATGGAGGAGAAATTCTCCCGCAAACTAAAGAATGAAAAACTAAGTTTTCAGTTCACCGATGATTTTGAAGTGGAAGGCTATTTACGCTACCGCGGCAACAATTTTGTAAAGCGCTTTGATGCCAACTCCTACCTTTATATCACCAAGGCGATGGACTACTTTGACCTTTCCGGGGATAAATTCATGCCTGGCGTCAAAAAGTCTCCGGTTAAGTTTCTCGTTATATCCTTTAAATCCGACTGGCTTTATCCTTCATATCAGTCCCAGGATATCGTCCGGGTTTTGAAACAGAAACACGCCTATACTACTTATTTTGATTTAACTTCAACTTACGGACATGACGCCTTTTTAATCGAAATCGCCGACGAAACGAGGCTGATTAGAAATTTTCTGGCCAATATCAGGATTGATTGAAATATGATGGAGAATATTAACCTGGATTACCGGATTATCGCCCGGATTATCACTCAACATGCCCATATCCTGGATTTAGGCTGTGGCAGTGGCGAATTATTAACTTTGCTAATCAGAGAAAAGCAGGCTTTGGTGCAGGGAATTGAACTCAACGATGAGGAAATGCACAGGTGCGTGGAAAAAGGCCTTACCGTTTTGCAAGGCGACATCGAAAGCGGCCTTGTCGATTATCCCGATAAATCTTTCGATTATGTCATTCTCAATCAGATTATGCAGGAAATTAAAAAAGCTGATTTTGTTATCGACGAAGCGCTCCGGGTCGGCCGGAAGGTCATTGTCGGATTTCCCAATTTCGCGCACATCAAGGCACGCCTGACGCTCATGTTCGCGGGTAAAACGCCAATCAACGACGCCCTCCCCTATTACTGGTATGAAACGCCGAACATCCGGTTTCTTACCATCCGCGATTTTGTTGAATACTGCGCGAAGAAAAATATCATTATCGAGCAGAAATACTTTCTCGCCAAATCGAAACTTGTCCGCTTCCTGCCCCATTTATTCGCCCTAAACTCGCTTTTTGTCATCAAAAGAAACGGCGATTGAGAGGATTGTTATGGAAAAAATAATTCACAAATCAGCGCATAGCCCCGCCTTGGGGCCCTATTCCACGGCAGTTGAAGTGGGCGATCTTATTTTTATTTCCGGACAACTGGGCATTGATCCGCAAAGCGGCGAAGCACTCAAAGATATTAACCAGGCCGCTCGTCAGTGTCTCGTTAATATCAGGACGATACTCTCCGAGATCGGCCTTGATATGAGAAACACCGTCAGGACAACCATATATCTCAAGAACATGGCAGATTTTCCTGCCGTAAACGAAATATACGCCGAATTTTTCCCTGCCGATCCGCCGGCGCGTTCGACGGTAGAAGTCTCCCATCTGCCCAAAGGCGCGCTGATCGAGATAGACGCGATTGCGGCAAGATAAAAGATTTTGGATTATATGGCTAAAATTATATCCGTAAATATAAGTAACAATAAGGGCGAAAAAAAGCATAATATCGGCCGCTGCCACGTTCTGCGACACACCGGTTTGGAAAATGACGCGCACGGAGAAGACAAAACCAGGCAGATTAGTCTTCTTGCCGCGGAAAGCATTGAAAAAATACGCCAAAAAGGATTGCCGGTAAATTACGGCGATTTCGCGGAAAATCTTACCACACAAGGATTGATACTGCATACACTACCGTTGGGAACCAAGCTGAAAATCGGCAGTGAAGTGGTCCTGGAAGTTACACAAATCGGTAAATCCTGCCTAAAGCCATGCGCCATATATTTTACCGTAGGCGATTGCGTCATGCCCAAGGAAGGAATTTTCGCCCGTGTTCTTACTGAAGGCGTAATCGCCACCGGCGACGAAATAAAAATTTTGAGCCAAACTACAAGTTCCTAATATCTATAGATTATTCTTTTCAATTACAACCCGTTATTGTATAATATTCTCGTCTAGTTGTTAAAAAACAAAATACATCCTGAGCGCAAGTTAATCCTCTCAAGGAGGCAACGTGCATGGCTTTAAAAAAAACCCCCGGCTCCCAAATTAAAAAAAACAAAACCACTCCAAAAACTATTAAAACAAAAACGGCGCCACGGAAAAAAAAGATCACTGCAAACTCTGAACGCCATTACAATGACATTTTAAATTTTGTCGGCATAGGCGTATACATATCCCAAAATAATAAATTCGTTTATGTTAATCCTGTTTTTGAGGAAATCACCGGCTACTGCGCAAATGATCTTATCGGCAAAAACCCCTCACCTTTTATTTATCCCCAGGACATAGAAAGAACCAGAATGCTCGCTATTGACGGTTTGCAGGGAAAAAGCAGCAAACCATTCGAATACAGATTTATTAAAAAAAGCGGCGAAGTCATCTGGATTATAGAAAAGATTTCATCCGTAAACTACGGTGGAAAACGCGCTGTCCTGGGCAGCTTTATGGATGTTACACAGCAAAAAAGCATCGAAGAAGCGCTGCGGCAAAGCGAAGATAAATACCGCTCTATTTTGGAAAATATCAATGACGGGTATTTTGAAACTGATCTTTCCGGGCGCTTTACATTTGTTAACGATGCCCTCTGCAATATCCACGGCTATACTGAGAAAGAATTAATCGGCATGGACAACCGCCAATACGTGGACACGGCAAATGCCAAGAAGGCCTTCACCGCTTTTAACGAAATATACAAATCCGGGAAAAGCGGCTCCATCTTTGACTATGAAATCATCACAAAAAACGGGCGCAAAAAACAGGTCGAAGTCTCGGCTTCTTTGATCAAAGATAACGTGGGCAATCCTATTGGCTTTAGAGGAATCACCAGAGACGTCACCGCGCGCAAGCAAACAGAAGAATCTTTGCGTCAAAGCGAAGAGAAATATAGAAGTATTATAGAAAACATTCAGGAGGGATATTTTGAACTTGACCTTGCCGGCAACTACACGTTTGTCAATGACGCCAACTGCCGGCTTCTCGGATACGCCAGAAATGAATTGATTGGAATGAACGCCCGCCAACACATGCCGGATGAAGAAAATTATCAGACAGTAAACAAAGCTTATACAAATCTGTATCTTACCGGAATACCCATAAAATCAATGCAGGTTATATCCGCCAAAAAGGACGGCTCACCTGTAATGTATGAAACTTCCGTAACGATCATAAGAGACGCAAAAGGCAAACCCCTTGGCTTCCGGGGAGTTTCCCGCGACATTACCGAGCGCAAACAGATGGAAGAGCAGCTCCGCCAGTCGGAAGAAAGATACCGATCCATAATTGAACAAATGGCGGACGGTTATTTTGAAACCGACCTGAAAGGAAAATTCACCTTTGTCAACAAAGCCGAATGCAGAAGTACTGGATATTCTCGAGAAGAATTAATCGGCAAAGATTCCCGTTTCTTCGCCGATGAAGCTTATTATCAGCAAATGCGCAGCATTTTCATTGAAGTTTATAAAACAAATAAACCGATTACGGCATACGATTTAGAGCTTACCAAAAAAAACGGAAAACAGGCAGTCCACGAAATGTCTGTATCACTCATAAAAAACAAAGAAGGCAAAATAACAGGATTCCGCGGCATATCGCGCGATGTCACAGAACGTAAAGCTGCCGAAACGGCGTTGCGCAACTCCGAGGAAAAATACCGCACCATCATCGAATCTATTAATGACGCTTATTACGAGACGGACCTTTCCGGCAACTTCATATTTTTTAATGATATGCTGTGTAAGCACCTCGGATATTCCCGCGAAGAGCTGATCGGCAGAAACAGCCGTATTTTCCAAACTGATGTTAATTTCGAAAAAACGGTCAAGCTTTATACCGATGTTTACCAAACGGGCAACCCCACAATAGGGGAAATTGAATGTGTAAGGAAAGATAAAACAATTGGAATTTATGAATTATCACTGTCTCTGATCAGGGATAAAAACGGCAAAAAGATCGGATTCCGCGGCATATCGCGCGATGTTACAGAGCGCAAGAAAATGGAAGAAGCTTTGCGTCAATCCGAGGAAAAATACCGCACGATAATGGAGGAGATGAATGACGCTTATTTCGAGGTTGACCTTGCCGGCAATTACACTCTTCTTTCGGAAACAAGCGCACGTTTGCTTGGTTATTCTCCAGGAGAAATGGCAGGAAAGAACTCCCTAAGTTTCATTTTTGATGATGACATTCCTGTTGTTGCCGGAGCCTTTAATAAAATTTATAAAACTGGGGAGCCGGTGAGAAATATCGTCTATCGAGCTGTTCATAAAGACGCCTCCATCGGGATTGGCGAGCTTAACGGATTTCCTCTGAAAAACGAAAAAGGCGAAATAATAGGATTTCGCGGTATTGCCCGTGATATCACCGAACGCAGGCAGATGGAAGAAAAAATTCACCAATCGGAGGAAAGATACCGCAGCATTGTTGAACAGATGGAAGACGGATATTTTGAAACCGATCTCAGGGGCTATTTCACCTTTGTCAATGAAGCGGAGTGTCGCAATCTAGGTTACCGCGCCGATGAATTAATAGGCATGAGCCATCGTCAAATTACCGATGAAAAGAACGCCAAAGCGCTATTTCATCTATTCAACAGCGTTTACAGAACCGGAAAATCGGTAAAAGCGCACGCTTCGGAAGTAATTAAAAAAGACGGCACCATTGCCTACAATGAAATTTCCGTCGCCCTGGTTAAAGACGCGCAAGGCCAGCCTATCGGCTTTCGTGGCATCTCCCGTGACGTTACCGAGCGTCTGATGCGGGAAGAAAAAATCCAGTACATAGCCACACATGACGCCCTCACCTGTCTTCCCAACCGTCTTCTTTTTGGCCAGCTTTTGAATCATGCAATTGAATCTGCAAAACGCAATCGACGAAAACTTGCCGTTTTTTTCATCGATCTCGATCGCTTCAAAATAATCAACGATACGCTCGGTCATGACGCAGGCGACCAGCTGCTGCAGGAAATTGCCGCGCGTTATCAACAAACGCTACGCGCTATGGACGTTGTCGCCCGCCTGGGAGGCGACGAATTTGTCGTCATGATTGAAGAAATCAGCGACGCCGGCCAGGCGGCTGTCGTCGCGCAGAAACTTATCGCCGCGACAATGAAACCTGTGACCATCATGCGCGAGGAGTGCCGTGTCACGGCCAGCATCGGCATCAGCGTTTATCCCAAAGACGGACAGGATGAACAAACCTTGATGAAGAACGCGGACATTGCCATGTATTTTGCCAAGGAAGAAGGCAAAAATAATTATCAGTTCTATTCCCCTGATATCAAATCAAAATCCATCGAAAGACTTTCTATTGAAACACAGCTTCGTTCCGCCTTGGAGCGGAATGAATTCAGCCTTGCCTATCAGGCCAAAATTGATTTTAAAACAGGTGTCATAACCGGCGTGGAAGCCTTGCTGCGCTGGAACAACGTTTATTTGCACGAGGTAACCCCCCATCAATTTATCCCGGTGGCTGAAGAAACAGGACTTATCGTGCCCATCGGGCGTTGGGTTCTGAATACCGCCTGCAAACAAAACGCCGCCTGGCAGGAAGCCGGCCTGCCGCCTATTCGCATTGCCGTAAATTTGTCCTTACGACAGCTGTTGGATAGATTTCTTCTTTACGATATTGAAAAAGCGCTCCAGGATTCCGGATTACAGCCGGACCTGTTAGAACTGGAAATCACCGAAAGCATGGTCATGCATGATCCCAGCCGCATGATCGGCGTGCTGGAAGGGATCAAGAAGCTGGGGGTACGGCTGGCCATTGACGACTTCGGCACCGGCTATTCATCGCTGGCTCAACTCAAGCATTTCCCTATCGACACGCTTAAAATAGACCGCTCCTTTGTCCGTAACCTTCCTAACGATTCTGAGGATAAAGCCATTACTGAAGCAATCATTGCTATGGGAAAAACACTGAGCCTTACGGTAGTTGCCGAAGGCGTGGAAACCGAGGAACAATTGAATTTTTTACGCGCAAAATCCTGTGACGAATTACAGGGATTTTATTTCAGCAAGCCCATACCGCCGGAACAGTTTGCCGAATTGCTGATGCAGCATGTCCCTGCACCGCTGAAATAAATTATTCTTTCATTTTATTTCTTCTTATCACCTACAACATAATTCTGTTTTTCGAGAAATACCTCCGTATCGGGCGGCACAGAAGAAATTATCCAGACGTTGCCGCCGATTACCGCGCGGTCTCCGATAACTGTTTTACCACCCAGAATCGTGGCGTTTGCGTAGATGATGACATCGCTGCCGATTGTCGGATGTCGTTTCTGGTTGCGCAGGTTCTGGCAGTCCTCCCGCGAGAGCGACAATGCTCCCAAAGTCACTCCCTGATAAATGCGCACGCGGTCGCCGATGGTGCATGTTTCTCCGATAACCACGCCTGTTCCGTGGTCGATGAAAAAACTTTCTCCGATATGCGCCGCCGGATGAATATCAATGCCGGTCAGGCTGTGCGCGTGCTCCGTCATGATCCGGGGTATCAGCGGAACATTCAAATGATAAAGTTCATGCGCCACGCGGTACACCATAATCGCCCAGAGGCCCGGATAGCTGAAAATTATCTCATCATATCCCTTGGCCGCCGGATCACCATCGTACGCCGCGCGTATGTCCTTGGCAAGCATTGTCCTGATTTTTGTCAAACCTTTCAAAAAATCGATTGTAATTTTCTGGCCTGTCTCCTCACATTTTATGCACGACTGATTATGACGGATGCAATCATGCCTGAGCGCCAGAATCACCTGTTCGGATAAAACTTCATAAAGCGATGTCACTTGCTGGCCGAGGTAATACCCGAGATTGGTCTGATCCAGCCTCGTCTTGATAAAATAACCAGGATAAAGGATAAGGGCCAGACGCCTGATAATATCGATAATCGCTTCCCGGTAAGGGATTGGTTCGGTACTTACATGGTCGAAACAGCCATCCCTGTTACAGGAGGATACTAGATCATCCACAATATTCGGGATAGCTGCGCGAAAATCGTGGGCGGCGCTTATTTCCTGTTTGCATTCATCGTCGCTGCGGGCGCTTTTCATTAAAATATTCTCCTCTATTGATTTGTGCAAGCCTGGTTCCAGAATGGCGACATGCCGCGCAAACGCTCAATAATCGCGGGCATTTTTTCAATGACAAAATCGATTTCTTTCTCCGTGTTATAAATACTTAAACTGAAGCGCACGGAACCGTGCGCCATGGTAAAAGGAACACCCATCGCGCGTAGAACATGCGACGGCTGTAGGGATCCTGACGTGCAGGCGGAGCCCGAAGATGCGCAAATGCCAAGTTCATTCATCAGAAGCAGTATGGCCTCTCCTTCCACGTATTCAAAACTTATGTTGGTGGTATTGGGCAGGCGATTGCCTGTGTCGCCGTTTACACGGCTCTGCGGAATTTTCTTCAATATTTCTCTTTCCAGCCTGTCGCGCAATTTCTTTACGTAGGTATTTTCCTTATCCAGATTTTTTGCCGCCAGTTCGCAGGCTTTTCCCAGGCCGATGATGCCCGGCGCGTTTTCCGTGCCGCCGCGACGTTCTTTTTCCTGATGGCCGCCGATCAGAAAAGGCGAAAATTTGGTGCCGCGCCGAATATACAAAACACCGACACCCTTGGGCGCGTGCAGTTTATGCCCAGAAATGGATAGCATATCGATAACGTTCATTTTTAAATTTATGGGGATTTTCCCGACTGCTTGGACAGCGTCCGTGTGAAACAATATGCCTTTTTCATGCGCCATCGCCGCCGCCTCTTCCACCGGGAAGATCACACCCGTTTCATTGTTCCCCCACATCAGGCTAACGATAGCGGTATCCGGAGTCATGCTTTTTTCCAGATTTTCCAGATCCAGAATACCGTTTTTATCAACGGGCAGTTCGGTAACCCGATACCCCTGCGCGGCCAGGTGGGCGCACAAGGCCCGCACCGCCGGATGCTCCACACGGCTGGTTATGATATGTTTTTTATCCGGTTGGGTGGCCAATGCGGAGCGAATAGCGGAATTGTCGCTTTCGGTACCGCAACTGGTGAATATAATTTCTTCCGGCATTGCGCCGATGAGTGCGGCAACCTGTTCCCGCGCCGCGCGAATCTTTTGTCCCACCTGGCCGCCGAAAGTGTGCATGCTGGATGGATTTCCATAAAATTCGCGGAAATAAGGAAGCATCGCTTCCAAAACTTCTTCGGCCACCTGAGTGGTCGCGTTATTATCCAGATATATCACGCTCACTTTTCCACCTCCTCCACCACCAAATCAGGCGAAACAAATTCTTTTAACTTGAATTCCACAAAATTTTTCAGAGTAATATTGGAGGCCTTGCAGGTGGCGCAGGCGCCGCGCGTGGCCACAAGAACCCGATTGCCTATAATATCGATTATTTCAATATCACCTCCGTCATGTTTAAGTGACGGCCTGATTTCGCGCTCGATTGTTTCCTGAATAAGCTGAATTTTCTGCAGGTTTGTCATTTTCGGTTTTACATCAGGTTTTGTTTCTTTTTTTATTCTGTCGATAATCTCCTGAATATCCTCGTGGCATCCGCCGCACCCTCCCCCGGCCTTCGTATAGTTGGTAACCTCTTCCACTGTGGTCAGGTTGTTTTCCCGGATTGCTTTTTCGATTTCCTTATCTGTAACGCCGAAACATTCGCAGATAATCTTTTCGTCTGCAACCGCCGCGGGAACACCGCGGTAATTTTCCACGGCTTTCTCCAGGGCCTGTTTGCCTAGTACGGAGCAATGCATTTTTTCATCCGGCAGACCTCCCAGATACTGGGCAATATCACGATTGGTCACTTTCAGCGCTTCATCCACCGTCATGCCTTTGATCATTTCCGTCAGCGCCGAAGAAGAAGCGATGGCGCTCGCGCAGCCGAAAGTCTTGAATTTGGCGTCTTTGATTCTTTTATTTTCATCGAGCTTGAAAGTAAGCTTCAGAGCATCACCGCAGGCAAGCGACCCAACTTCGGCCACGCCGTCGGGATTTTCAATTTCTCCGACGTTTCGGGGATTGAGAAAATGATCTTTCACTTTATCGGTATATTCCCACATACTACGCTCCTTATTAATGCTGAAATAAATTGCAGCTTGATTTCATGCTGCCAAAATCCGATACCTTTGCTTAGTAACTCGGCAGAATATTACTGCAATCAACGACAAATTTTCTGGTGGAGGCGGCGGGAGTCGAACCCGCCACAATCCGCATAAATGCTTAATATCATTAACTGTTTATTACGGCTACACCAGTTTTGCACTCATTACACTCAAAACTTATATAAAATATAACGTTATTGCTAATATTGTCAATGTGAAGTGGTGTAAAAATGAATTGTAAAGCATAATTCCTGCAATGCCGTTTTTCTTATCTTAGTAATACATGCAACGTTCAATCAGCAATAAACATCGTTAGCGCATAAATATTTTTTTACAGTTAATTGACAAAAACAACCAAACGGTTAAATGTTTTTCCTTTCATACACGGTTTTTCCTCCAACAAAGGTCATAACCGCTTTTACGTCTTTTATTTGGTTTTCCGAAACGCTGTAAAAATCTTTGTCCCAAACAACCATATCGGCATATTTACCCTTTTCAAGGGACCCTATTTCATTTTCCTGAAAGCCTGCGTAAGCACTGCCCATTGTTTGAATTCTCAATGCTTCCTGAATCGAAATGCTTCCTGATGCATCTAACTGGAATCCATCTCTAGTAGTCCTTTTGATGGCCTGCCAGAGAGCTATTTGCGGTTGATACAGAGGAAACGCAGGAGGATCCGCGCCAAAAGCGACAGGAATGCCTCTGTTAAGGTAACTACGAATAGGTATTAGTTCCGCTCTTTTTCTCATATTACCCCATTTATCTCCCCATGAATAAATAAATTGAGGATGTGTCGATATGACCACGCCGAGTTTTTTCATGCGCTCAAAGGAACTGATTTGCGGACAAATAACATGCTCGATTCTGTGTCTGGCGTCGCTCCGCAGATGATCCTTTTGGGCAACTTCTACAGCATCAAGAAAAAGATCAACGGCTTTATCTCCTACCGCATGTGCGCTCACCTGTTGTTCCGCCCTATTAAACAACTTGACCATAGACTCTACATCCGCTTGTGAGTGGAGAGGTAAAGCCGATGGGTTATTGTACCAGAGGGTAGTTTGTGCCGAGCCGTCTATGGCTATCTTCAGCCCACCCCATATTTCATCAAAAAGCTTCGGCATATGTTTGCGTAGAATGGAGAGCTCACGGACATGAGAATCAGCCATCGGGTCTTTTCCAGAGAAAAGATCTTGCATCACCATTGTAGCTATTTTGAGGTTAGGAAGGTACGGCCAGAGTTTGATTCTCGTTGGGATTGTTTTTGCTTGTGCTAAACTTATATAAGCGCTGATAAATCGTGAGGCGCCGAGTTCTGCAACCATGAGAAAGTTGTCATGTATAGTGGTGACTCCTTCCTGGGCATACAGTTCCGCCGCATATTTTATGGCTTCTTTCGCCTGTTCTTCGCTAATGGCCGGTATTTGCTTTCTTACAAGATAAAGGGCTGGATAATGGATAAGGAGTCCAGTAGGCTCTCCATTGAAATCCTTTTGGATTTTACTTCCCTGTGGATCAGGTGTGTCTTTGCCGATTCCGGAGATTTCGAGGGCTAGTGAATTAGCATAGCCCCATTGTCCTGTTGTTTGGATTACCAAGAGCGGATGTTCTTTTGTCACCTGATCCAAATCTCTTTTATCCATGAATGTAAGGGAATTGCTTTCCACTCCCCAGGCGTTGATGAATTTACCGGTTGGCGTGCTCCGCGCTCGCTGCTTGAGAACATCAAGGATATCTTCCTTTTTTTCTATCCCCTGCAGTTTCACCCACGCTCCAGATTCTCTCATACCAAAAGGAGGCAGATGCGCGTGAGAATCAACCAGCCCCGGGGTTAGCGTTTTTCCTTGGAGGTCGATTACTTTAGTTTGGTTACTCATGTAATGAAGAATTGCTTCGTTACTGCCGATGTCGATAATTTTGCCGCTCCGAACCGCAACTGCCTGCATTATAGAGTCATTACCGTCCATGGTAATAAGCTTACCGTTTTTTAAGATAATTTCAGCGCCTGGCGCTGCCGCTTGAATCCTGGGGGAACCCATAAACACCCCAGCAGTTGCAATCGCTGATATTTCTATGAACTTTCTTCTGCTGATTTTTTCTGAGAATAAATGCTTTTTCATACAGTAATTCTCCTTTGCGCTATAATTATGTCTGGAGCTTGATTTGTATGGTTTAATTATAATTGGCAGGTATTGCCTGGTCAAGCAGATGTATTTACAAAAGAAGTGATTATATAATATCCAATACCAAGCACTAAGCAAACTTGCAAATATACTTTATTCTCTTTCACACCGTAGCAGCCACTTCTGAAGACTAATCGCTATCGTGACTTTCTAGGTGCAGCATTAGCTACCTCCTGTTAATGCTGTTTCTTATCTTTGTAATTTTTACAACATTTTGATGTAAAAATAAATATCCTTGGCGCATAAATATTTATTTACAATCAATTGCTACAAACAATTAAACATTTAAATGTTTTTCTTTCATACACGGTTTTTCCTCCGACAAAGGTCATGACCGCTTTTACGTCTTTTGTTTGGTTTTCCGAAACGCTGTAAAAATCTTTGTCCCAAATAACCATATCGGCATATTTCCGTTTTCAAGTGAGCCTATTTCTTTTTCCTAAAAGCATACATAAGAACTTCCCATTTTTTGAATTATTAATGCCTCCTGAATGGAAACGCATCCCGGCTCCTATAAACAAAAGAAAAAGTTTTGGCAAAATTTAATTTCTACTATTTAGATATCTCCTCTTTCATATTTTTCATATGAATAGCGAATTTGAACTCCAGTCGTTGAACGACCAAGTGAAGGATCCACAATAGCTCCAGCTTGAACACCAATAGATACAATTCCATAAGGTGGTTTGCTTGTTTTAATATTCTCCCACGAGCAAACAAATCCTTTTCCGTGTTCCTCGCTGTACGTACTGATTTCCCTATCACAATCTCCGTATTTAGCTTTTATTAATTTTACAACGGTATAATAACCAACCAAAGCAATATCTGTCCCCTGACCTTTAAATCCAACCAAATAAGCTTGTCCGGAAGAAAAATAATCTGTGCCGCCATAGTGAAAGTAAAGATCGGCTGTTTGATCAGCAAATGACCCTCTGTAAAGATCGGCATCGGCCCAAAACGGTGCTTTATTTGTAATGAGACTATATCCTTTCTTTTGCAGAATTGATTTCGTCTGTTCCCTGGTACTGCCCCAGGGAACACCCACAAAACCATCGGCACTTGAGCGACCTTGCTGTGCCCATATGCTTTGAACGAAGAAAATTGTCAAAAAGATAAAAATGCATGTAAAAGAAATTATTTTGCCTATTTTCATAATCTTCACCTCCGTGAATATTCTAATTATTTATTTCTTTCGATTAAGAACCCATATAGTAATTATTCATCTTTGCAATCTGCCCAAGCATTACACCCACCCGGCTTTGATGTGTCATACTTTTTCTTGGCATAACATTTACAATCACAATAGCTAAAGTAAGGGTTTGAAGAATCGCAATAGTAATTTTTATACTCTGCTTCACCCGGGCAGACGCATCTTGTACAGAATAACATTTTACCTGATTGTGCTGCGTCCTGTGCTGCGTCCGAAATAAAAAACAATCCCGTAAACGCGACAATCATAAAAAACAAAATGATATAAACAACTTTATTCTTCATACTTTTCCCTCCTTTTTTAGTTAGCGTAAAAACATTTTTATATTTTTTTGAAATAAACGGTATTAAATGGAAAAGTTTTACTTTCACCGCACTCCCTGGCTGCATTTGATATATCAACTTCATTTGTCCAAGCAAAATATTTGAGAATATGATTTATTGGCTCCCACGAGAGGTCCTATCTTTCCGGCCTCATCAATCTGCCACCCCTTATATATCGGTCCCAATATTGATGGGCACGCGCAGTTGGCAACGGCAATAAAATGTCCTGCTTGCACACATGCGCCATATTGACAGGAACATTCATTTCTGATGTCCTGGGGTTTCCAGCCCAGAGCTTTCCAGCTTGTATCATCGGCCCACTCAATACCTATCTCCCGCGGATTCAGCGGAGCCGAACAATACTCCTTATTTAGCTCTTGATACTTTTTTTCCGCTTCCGCAATGGCCTGCAGATGAGGTTTGGCCTCAAGCAATGCGCGTTCCGCCGCCCGATCATGCAAGTAATTTGGAACACTGCAAGTCCCGAGCACGATGATAATAAAAGCGGCGGCGGAAATGAAAGTTCCGAGCCTGGCGACATTTTTACCCGAGAATTTTTCTGGCCCGCGCTTAATCCTGAAAAGAGCTGCCTGCCCGAGGATTAATCCTGAAAGGGACATGACTATAGGAAGACACAACAAAAGAGGAAAGTTGACAGTGGAAGTAAAGATAAAATACCATAGGGGGATAGAAATAATTCCGATAAATAAAGACCATTTCGCCATCTGTGATCTTTTTTTTGGGGATTCTTTTGTCAAATCACACCTCCTTCATATAAAAGTTGATATTTCCGGGTAATCAATCATGATGCTTTATTCCTTTGTTTCTGCTTGTTATTCTCCGCACTTGATGCACCAAGATTGCGGCATTTCGGCCTTGGCGCAATCTTCCGATGTTGTATAACATAAATTTCTGCTATCATTTGTTGGTGTCCAAGGCTTACCTATAGGACACCACCGGAAAAGAACTGATTTCATATCAACATTTTTGTAGCAGGCGACATAGTTTGCATTCTGGGCAAGGATAATCATCTTATTGCTCTCGGATTTTTTTTCTGGTGGCGTAACAGGTTTCGGCTCGGGGACAGAAGGAACCTTCGGCGGATCGTTATCAAGGCAACTCTTGAGGCAATTTTCCATACAGTCCGCATATCCCTTTCCGGAGCCATATGATTTGCATTTGTCCACACAATCTGATCCGCAATCCGCCCATGCTGCTACACAATATACGAAAGACATTGACATAACTGCAAATAAATAAATGAAGAATATACTTTTTTTCATTTTGAAACCTCCTTGATTATGTTTATTTGGCTCGTTAAGCTTTAGAATCTTAATTTTTCACGGCATGAGAAAACCGTTTGAGAACGCAAGAAAACAATCAGACTCATTTGCGCGTTCTGAACTATTTATGCATGTAAATAATAATTTAAGCAATCTAGAGATCACTTTCCCTTAACCTCTCTCGAAGACTGTCATTTTCGTATTGTACGACTACTGCAGTCATATACTCTCCTGGTCTGTCATAGTCTATGAAAGAGGAATATTTTGGAAACGTGACTCTAATAAGCAAATTGTCTTTAGTAACGGCATTAAAGAACGTCCATTCTGAATATAAATAATCTTTATTAATAACATCTTTTCCCGGAGGACCGTATTTTTTCCCCAAATCTTCGACTATATTTTTATAACTGATTTCTGCCCAGCCCATGTTATTCACGCTGACAACAGCAGTGCTGGCTACACCGGTTACGAAAGAATCCTTATAAATAATAAATTTTAAGTAAGCCGGCTGCCCATTGAATAATCCGCCACATTGTATTTCCCCCGGCCTATCAATTATGATTTGCCAGCCGCTAGCCTTTATGGACTCTAAAATTGCTTTACGAGATTCTCCCCATTTTATGCCGCAAAACCCGTCTGGTCCGGATGACTTTTTCTGGGGGCACTGTTTTATACAGTTGCCAAAATAGCTTGAGTACTCTTTCCCGTAATAGCCACTCTTGTTGGCTTTTTGGACGCAGTCATCTATACATTTATCTGCCTTAACAGAACCCGCAAAGCAAATTGTTAAAAAGATAAAAATGACCGCAAAAGAAATTATTTTACCTATTTTCATTATTTCACCTCAGTGAATATTTTTAATCATATCTTTCTGTAGATTAAGAATTTTCTCACTTTTTCTCAATATCTGGATGTCTCCAGAACAGCTTGCTGCCTTTTGCATTCTTTGACCATCTCCACGGCACCCATACCTCGGACGAAATACTTTCTTGCCTATTCGGGTACAGTCGCGGCATTTACGGTGGAAAAAAACGGACATCACCAGAAAGAGGATGGAGAAAAGACACATCATGCTGATTTTTTTAACTTTGTTATTCTTTTCTCTGATCATTTTAAATCTCCTTTCATTTATTGCATTTGCCGACTTGATATTTTGAAGTACATTCCCTGGACCCTGTGCTTGCTCGTTTTGGATGAAAATTAATAAAATTAGATCTCATCCTTATCTTTCTGCTTCAGACGTTCCGATAACCTGTTATTTGTATATACTATGCGAACGAAGCCAGCGTTGAGACTATTCGGTATTCGAGTCCAGACCCGAATCGCGATATTATCTGATGAAGAAGCATCCTGCAAATTTTCCCATATATGGAAAGTGTTGATTTCTAAAGATTTTTCTATTCTTGACGGCTGACCGTACTTCTCGGTGAACTTTTTTACCATATCTTCGGAACAGGGCAGCACACAATCAGGATGATAGCCAGGACGTGCAGGGCAAATCTCTGCATATCCCGCAAAAAATATGTTATGCCTTACATCAAAGTGAAGTTCAGCAGCAGGATAGTCTGAAAATGTGCCATCGTAGCTTGGTCTTCCAGGTATCTTAGAGTTAAGAGATGAAAATCCTTTCTCCTTCATTATATTATCAATCTGTTGCTTGGTTGCGCCCCAAGGCACGCCGCAAAACCCATCTGGTCCGGATGACTTTTTCTGGGGGCACTGTTTCATACAGTTCGCAAAATAGTTTGAATACTCTTTTCCGTATAAGCCACTCTTGAGGGATTTATCGACGCAGTCATCTATACATTTATCCGCCTTAACAGAACCCGCAAATAAAATTGTCAAAAAGATGAAAACAACTGAAAAAATAAATATTTTGGCTATTTTCATAATCTTCCCCTCCGTGAATATTTTTAATCATATCTTTCTGTAGATTAAGAATTTTCTCACCTTTTCTCAATATCTGGATTACTTCAGAGCCTATTGCAGTCCTGGATGTCTCCAGAGCAGCTTGCTGCCTTTTGCATTTTTTAACCATTTCCACGGCAGCCAGACCTCGATCGTATTTAAAATTTGCCCATAGGTTAGTTGCACCTGAAATAGTTGCTGCAATTGGCGCCGGCGTCATCGCTGTTTTTGTAACATTTGCATGTGCAGATGTTGGAATAAAAATACCCCCAGGGACAGCAGAATGCCTCTCCACACCTATAATGCTCACAATAGACACCTCCCGGGCACGGGTTGCTTTTCTGTGCAACAACTATAGGCTTTACGGCATTGGCCGCACTGCAAGAAACTGGCGCTGCAACGTCCTGCCCAACCCCGGTATCGCTTGCCACAGATGAATCCTTTTTGCCATCTATGTTATTTTTACTGCTGATTTCGGAGTATGTTATTGCTATGTTCCCACAGTTGGGACATTTTGTGGGTTTACTTTTGCTTACCCAGCTATAGTTACACTTCGTACAGAGAGCCTGATATTCCGCCGCATGAGCAGTATTGAACATGCATATTGCAGCAATGAGTATTACCAACATGAGATAATTATTTTTTTTTGAATTTTTCATTTTACCCTCCTAAATTTAATTTTTGGACACGAATGTTTTGAATTAATTCACGCCTTTCTTCATACTACCTGATATACGAGATACCCAACAGACATCAACGCCTTATAAGTCACCTCCTTTGTCGTTTTTGCCATCTTTTGCATTTGGCAACGTAAAAAAGCTTCCTAATCACCGGTCAAATCTTTATCTTCACCATCTATTATCCGTAAATTTTCTGCTGCCTCCCGAAGCTAAAATATGCGACAGCCCCGATAAAAGGAACAAAAATCACCGCGAGCAGCCAGACTATCTTATTGTTACCCACGAAATCGCTCCTCAGAATGTCAATAAGAGCAAGAATATAAGGCAAAGAGAAAAGAAACAAAAAGAACAATATTATTATCGGATCAGCTAACGATATCATAAATACACGTCCCTTTAATGTTCATTTTTATATCTTAGACAATCCCCAAAAAGAATTTGTTCCCGAAAGATTAAATTTATTATTTGCTCAGCAAAAGGCGTAGCTTTGCCTTACGCCTTTGAAACACATTGCCCTGCTTATGCCGCTAATATTACACAAAATTTGCCCCACCGCTTTTCTTTGCTATTTTAGCACCTTACATGAGGCATGCACATAATTAATGATTTTTGGCCTATTTGTCTTTATCTTTTATCGGATAGCAGAAAAACTCAAAAATCGGCTTTCTTTCTGCATAGATTACAAACGTTCTTGATGGCACATCCAAGCCAAGCCCTTCTGAGACATTTTTCAGCTTTTTATACATTGCGTATTTAGGGGTGATTTCCGGCGAGATGCCCGCGTAGGAATCGACAAAATATACATCGAGCCAACCTGCGGATTTTCCGTCGTGCGCCTTAATAGAACGACATTCAATAGAAAACCATTTCGCAAAATTACTGCCGTCGCTTTCGAGTTTCCGACAGTTTGCATACTTTACATCTTTAAGGGCCGCTTTTGTGTGCACCCTCATCGATTCCACGGTATCTTTATCCAACGTCAGTTCAATATAATCTTTATTATCGATTTCATATTTTCCATCTTTCTCGACAATAAGTATTCCCCGATATCGTTCTTCCGACATCCCACTATTGGCGGAATTTAATAAGGTGAAGATGGCGCAAGCACAAATGATTAATGTTCTTTTGAAAGTCCTGTTGTTTTCTTTCATTATTTCGCTTCTCCTCTCTTTTTGGATAATTTGTACAAGTTTGTGTCTTTTGAATTCGCCTCAACTATGCTTAATAGATCATAAACTTTTCTTTAAATATTTTTACTCCGTTTGGCGCTATTTTTTGATATATTTCATAAAATTATATCATTATTTAAGTCGGAATTCCGTAATTTATTTTGATTCGATTACGCGTTTGATGACAGAGGGTGGTAATTCAATGAGCTGCCTAACTTATTATTTTCCATGTGCCCTTTTCAATTAATAACTTAGCTTCTTTCAATCTATGAACGATCACTTTGTTTAGGAGTTCATCTCTTAACTTGTTGCTAAACTTTCCGATATCTATTTTCCCGGGGTCTGCCTGGGTCATTTCTGCTTAAGCAATTTTAGTTATTTTTAGAAGTTTAAAGAAGATTATTTTGAGAGCAATAGGGCCTTTAAGACTTATGTCTTTCGCTGAATGCAAACTTTTATTTATATCAAACCATAATCATCAAAATATTTATTTACTATGGCTGTGGACTTGCACGTGAAACCTACAAGCGATTGAAATTTAATGTGACATAAAATAAAAAGAGATTATAAAAATGGCAACACTTTATTCAATTAAAAAAATGCATCAAGAGACGCTAAGTATCTATAATTGCTACATTTTTATCGGCGGCGGGTGTATCCTTGTTTCTTAACAGCTAATTAATTGATTTTATTGAATTTAAATTATTTACAACTATTCTTTGCACCGCTAAAGAAAGTCGCTAAAAACTGGTAAGCTGCTGAAATTATAAGTAATTCCTGGTGGAGGCGGCGGGAGTCGAACCCGATCTTGCCCATCTAACTATTTAATTTCATTAGACTAAAAAATCGCCTGCACCTATTTTGCACCACTTTTTGCTACTCTGCTGATAATATTACTATAAACATAGTTCCTTCTCAATTTCCAATATTATTACAATAATAAAAATTAAAAAAGTTGACATTGTGATATACATGATATACTATATCATATAATCAATCTTTGATATCGGAGGAAATAATATGGTAAAAGGTCAAAACTTCAACCGCCCGGATCCAGGCAGCAAGATCAAGGTGCAGCCAATCAAATCCTTGAAAGACATCGAAACGGTCAAAAAACTGCTCAAGGATAATTCGCTGCATTTCGCGCTCTTTACCCTGGGCATCAACACCAATCTCCGGGCATCCGACCTGCTGGCCATCAAGGTCAGCCAGGTCCGGGGCCTAAAACCGATGGGCGAAATCGACCTCATCGAACAAAAGACAAACAAATCCAGGAAAATAAACCTAAATAAAAAATGCGTGGACGCGATCAACGAGTTACTGGCATCGCGGCCATACCGGGAAGATGATTATTTGTTCATCGGTCAACGAGGCCGCCTAACCGTGCCTTATCTCAATAACCTGGTAAAAAAATGGTGCGCCGAAATCAACCTCAAGGGCAACTACGGCAGCCACACGCTGCGTAAAACTTTTGGCCATGTTCAGCATGTGATTTACGGCGTGCCGCTGCCGGAATTAATGGTCTGCTACAATCACGCCACGCAGAAACAAACCCTTGATTATCTTTGCATTCAGCCGGATGAAATCAGGAAAGTCTATGCAAATGAAATCTAAAAAGGCAGCTATCAGAACAAGCGCCACGCTGAGATCGTGGCGCTAATGGCAAAATAAGCGATCAAAAACAGAAAGGAAATGATGAAAATGGACAAATCACCAATAAAATCAGCAGAAGACACCGTGCAAATGATTATCCGAGATATACCAAAAAGCGTTCACCGTGATTTTAAAGCCTCTTGCGCCTCAAAGGACACGACGATCCGCGCCAGGATCATCGAACTGATGAAAGCCGATATCAAATCCAAGAAATAAAACTCAAGATCGCTGACCGGCCTGGCCGGTCGGCGATATCTTTTTGCCCGCTTCCGGTGCACCCGCATTCCGCTTTAAAAACCTGTCTAAAAAACCTGTCTAGGCCGTTTAAAACCTGTCTTTCCCGCCGCCCTCTTATTTTTTGATCATGGATATGAAAAGACAGGTTTTTGGGGTTCAGACAGGTTTTTTTTAGTTCAGACAGGTTTTAGACAGGTTTTTTTTTCGAGTATTATTTAATAAAATTAATAACATGACACGTTTTCCAGGTTTTTTTGGCTTTATTAATATATAAAAAAATACACATTCCCATTTATCGCGCGTGCGCGCGCGGTTTAGACTAGTATAGGTATAGAGTGAATTGTAAATGAATTAATAATAAGAAAAAACCTGGAAAACCTGTCTGAATGAATAAAATGACGATTGGTAGGCGAATATCTAAAAGTTTTTAATCAACCAGGATCCTGGGAGTTTATATTTTCCTGCCGCTATTCAATATTCAAACACAAGCATTCAGCGGTTTTTACCCGGAATTGCGGGGGGCAGGGGCTTCCGCAAGGAAAGTGTAATGATATTTACAGTTTAGCGCTCTGAATAAAGAAAAGGCGAAATTGACTATCAATCACGGTCCGGGCCGGAAATCGCCGCCGGAAACTGATTATATTATATTTGTTTTTTGATGAATACTTAAACAGATAAAGCGGCATGATCGCCCGGCGACAAGGGAAAAGTGATTTATAGTATTGTAATCATTGTAGAATATGCTTTTTTATACTCTTTAACTTTTAGGTAGTAGTTAATGAGTTGAAAAAAATCGCAAATAGAAAATTAAGGGATTATCTTCTTCGTCAAGCATCCGTTCTTAGACACCTGTCCGCGCTTTGTTTTGGCTTAGCTAGATGTGATGGCGCATACACCAAACACTGAAAAAACAAAACCGGGAGATTTGGGACTCCTCCCCCCTCACATGATATTGTCTTCGGAAATTTTCGAACTTTTCGACTTCTATGTCACAAAAAATAAACGCAGGGAATCGGGTATAGCCGTATTTTACGTTTATTTTACGTTTTAAGCCGTTTTTTTTATTGCCCTACCCTCACCTATACCTCGGCCAGTAAAAATCTCTAGCGGTCAAAATTTTTTATTTTACGAGGTATGCTAAACGACCATCCGACTCAGAATGAAAAATACCCGTATTGAAGAACAAGCAATCAGGATCTAAAAAAAACTGCGGTGACAAATATCACAATCAGTCAGGGAATAAGAAAGACTTTAGACAACGAAAAAAACTTTTCTCTTATAATTTTTAAAATTCAATCCACGCCAAGATAATATTTTACACAAAAAAACAGCATTAAAAATATACTGTCAAATATTTTTTTCAAATACTGTAGACAACTATGGACATCTATAGACAGTTTTGAGCGGTTTGGAAAACTATTTTACACGCCTCCACATTATAAATCAAAAATCCATGTTATAATTGCATCATGAAATGCGGATTCATTCTTTCATGTGCGCATGAGAAATAATCCGCGCAACTCGATACCGGGAATTATCGAGCATACCGGGTGTCGGCCACGCACGCGCGGCGAACAGACCGCCGTCCGGCCTCAACGATTTTCGGACTATCGAGACTAAAAATGACATAAGATAATTGAATTGCCAGAGATGAAGAAATGGTGAAGTTACCATATCTGCTGTGATTACATGAAGGTCTGCAGCATTTTGATATGCCTTCTAATTATTGCAAGGTAGGTTTCTTGTCTTTTTCCCTCGCAACGACATCTTGTGTCAAAGCACCTGATGCGACACCGGAAACGGACACGGATCAGGTTAATATGCAGCCTTCAGCATCATGAATGCATGACTCTCTAAATCTTTCTGCTGTTGCGAAGGCAAAATGAGCGTTCTTCGGCCAAAAAGCTAAGGCCAGAAACCTCCTGGCGGAGATTATGCGCGCACCGCTACAAGGGAAGATAATTACCTAGGAATTTTTTCCCTTGAAAAAAGGCAACTAGCCCCACGCTTTTAAAGGCTGTTGAACAAAATGAAAGCTTCGAACGGGCGCACCATACTCGCCAAAGAGATAGGTGCGCCTGTTTCAAAGCTTAAGTATGTCGTTTGCAAAAATATCTTTCCGCATTATTCATTTCACAGTCTTTTAGATGTTGACACATTTGTGCTCCGAGGTTATACTCCAAAACAATAATTAAGACTACTAAGTATTCAATATCTTTACTGGAAACAGTTAAAATAATAATACAAGAATTATTATAAAACCTTGTGTAAAGTGAGGTGCCAATTTATATGGAAGGCAAATCTCTAAACATCACAGAAGAAAAAATCAACCAGCTTAAAGAAATCCTGCCTGAAGTATTTACCGAGAACAAAATTGACTGGGAAAAACTCAAAACCGCGTTGGGTGACAATATTGAGTTTAAAAACGAACGCTATGTTCTCAACTGGGCAGGAAAATCCGACGCTTTTCGCGTTTTGCAGACCCCTTCCGCAGCCACGCTTGTGCCCTGTAAAGAAGAATCCGTAAACTTTGATGAAACAGATAACATATTTATCGAAGGCGAAAATCTGGAAGTTCTGAAGGTTTTGCAGAAAAGCTATTTCGGCAAGATCAAAATGATTTACATTGATCCGCCTTATAACACCGGTAACGACAGTTTTATCTATCCCGACAGATTTGCAGAGTCCAGAGAGGAATACTTAAGCCGCATCGGCGATAAGGACGAAACAGGGCTTATGACTCGCGAAGGGTTATTCCGCAAGAACAGTAAAGATAGCGGGCATTATCATTCCAACTGGCTTTCTATGATGTATCCGCGGCTCTTTCTGGCGCGAAACCTTCTGCGTGATGACGGCGTAATCTTTGTTTCCATTGACGATAACGAAGTGCATAATCTCAAGTTTTTGATGGCTGAAGTGTTTGGGGAAGATAATTTTATTGCAGACATAATATGGGAAAAAAGATTTACACGAAACAATGATGCTAAATTAATGTCTTCCGTATATGATCATACGTTGCTTTTTAGAAAAAGTGAATCTTGCGCAATTCTACGTGAGCCAAGGACAGAAAAATCAAACGCCATTTATTCAAACCCGGATGATGATCCTCGCGGTGATTGGACAAGCGTTTCTTATATCAGTCAAAGAAGTTTAGAAGAACGTCCTAATCTTTCTTATCCAGTATTCAATCCAAAGAAAAAAAAATACGTAAAGCATCCGACAAATGCCTGGAAATATAGCAAGGAGCAATACGAATTGCATCACAGTGAAAACAGACTATATTGGGGTAAAGAAGGTGATTATGAATTTCCGCGATTAAAGCGATTCCTTTCTGAATTGAAAGAAGGAATTGTGCCTATCAATTTGTGGAATTATAAAGAGACTGGCACAATTGACGATGGAACAAAAATAGTCGACTTGCTGTTAGGTAAAGGCGTGTTTGATTATCCTAAACCAACAACTTTAATTGAACGAATGCTAGCAATGACGACAACAAATGATGATATTGTTCTCGACTTCTTTGCCGGTTCCTGCACCACTGCTCATGCAGTATTAGAACTTAACAAGGAAGATGGCGGCAATCGTAAATTTATCTGTGTGCAATTACCGGAAAAATGCGAAGAAAATTCTGAGGCATTTAAGGCAGGCTATAAAACCATTGCCGAAATCGGCAAGGAACGCATCCGCCGCGTGATCAAGAAAATTAACGAAGAACAGGAAGGCAAACTTGATCTGGAAGGCAACAAGAATAAATATTTGGGCTTCAAAGTCTTCAAACTTCAGGAATCCAACTTCAAAATATGGCGGACGAATATCGAAACGGAAGAAGAACTGGTTGCTCAAATGCAGCAGCACCTGGAACCGCTGGATGAAAACGCGAAAATTGAAGATGTTCTTTATGAACTGCTTCTCAAATCCGGTGTATCGCTGACGGCAAAAATCAAAAGTGAAAAAGGTTTTATTCTGGTCAATAATTACGAAATTGCTTTGATGCTGGAAAAAGCCGATGAAAAGATTATCAAGCAAATTCTTACAATAAAGCCAAAAAAAGTTTTCACGCTCGACAGATTATTCAAGGACAACGACAAACTCAAAACCAACACTGCCCTGCAAATGAAGGACGCAGGCATTGAATTTAAAGTAATCTGAGGCGAAAGGTTAAATATTTCGTGAAACTTCTTTTTGACCCAAATCAGAATTTTCAATGGGATGCAATCAATTCAATAGTCGGATTGTTCGAAGGCCAACCGTTGAATCAAGGTGATTTTGACGTTTTATTTGGTGACGCACTTTTCCAGGATACTGGAATTGGCAACCATCTTGCACTTAGTGAAGATCAAGTTTTGAAAAACGTAAATGCGGTGCAAATGGCAAACGGCCTACCTGTTTCGAATAGTCTTGACGGCATGAATTTTTCCGTGGAGATGGAGACAGGCACTGGCAAAACATACGTTTATTTGCGGACAATTTACGAACTAAACAAGAAATACGGTTTTAAGAAATTCGTGATCGTTGTGCCGTCCATTGCCATTCGTGAAGGCGTTTTGAAGAATCTGGAAATTACTTTCGATCATTTTCAGAATCTTTATGATAAGACGCCAGTGAATTATGTTGTTTACGATTCCAAACGTGTTTCCGCCCTCAGAAATTTCTCCGATAATAACAACATTCAAATATTGGTTATTAACATTGATTCCTTTGCCAAAGATGAAAATATCATCAACAAACCAAATGACCGGCTCACAGGTAAAAGACCAGTGGAGTTTATCCAAGTGACAAGACCCATTGTTATTGTGGATGAACCACAAAACATGGAAACAGAAATCAGAAAAAAAGCCATTGCCAATCTTAATCCTCTTTGCACCCTGCGTTATTCCGCAACACATACAAACCTCTACAATATGGTTTACAGTCTTGATCCGGTAAAGGCCTATGATTTGGGATTGGTCAAGCAAATTGAAGTCGATTCAGTTGTTACACTAAACGATTTTAATGAAGCGTTTATCGCACTGGAAAAGGTTAAGGCGACAAAAACAAAAACAGCGGCGAAAATCAAAATAGACGTCAATACAAAAGACGGTGTCAAACGTAAAACCGTAACTGCCCAAGTCGGTGATGATTTATATGAGTTATCCAATAAACGGGATATTTATAAAAACGGATACATTATCAACTGTATTGATGTAGGCGATGGTTTTATAGAGCTTTCCAACGGTGAAGCGGTTTATACAGGTCAAGCAAGAGGCGGTCTTACCGATGACGTTATGAAAGTTCAAATAAGGAAAACTATTGAGGAACACTTTATAAAAGAACGAAAGTATAAAGACAAGGGCATAAAGGTGCTCTCGCTTTTCTTTATTGACCGTGTTGCCAACTATCGCAGCTATGACGCTAGTGGCAATGCTGTTAAAGGCAAATTTGCCCATTGGTTTGAAGAAATTTACAAAGAGTTATCTGAAAGAAGTCAATATAAAAAAGTAATCCCTTATCATGCTGATGAAGTGCATAACGGTTATTTTTCTCAGGATAAGAAAGGCATTTGGCATGATACGAAGGGTAACTCATTAGCTGATGATGATACCTTCAAGCTCATCATGAAAGATAAGGAGAGGCTTCTAGATATTAATGAGCCTTTGCGTTTTATTTTCAGCCATTCCGCATTGCGCGAAGGCTGGGACAACCCCAACGTCTTTCAGATTTGCACGCTCAATGAAACGCATTCCGAATTGAAAAAAAGGCAGGAAATAGGTCGGGGATTGCGGCTTTCCGTTAATCAGGAAGGTGTTCGCATACAAGATACAAACATAAATCGGCTTACAGTAATTGCCAATGAGTCGTATGAAGAATTTGCCCAAAAACTTCAGACTGAAATCGAAGAAGATTGCGGCGTTTCATTTGCTGGGCGTATAAAGAATAAGGAAAAAAGGACAACTGTCAAATATCGCAAGGGTTTTGAGCTGGATCCAAAATTCAAAGATATTTGGGATAAAATAAAATTCCAAACAACATACAAGGTTGACTACGATACAGAGGAATTAATCAGTCGAGCTGCCAAAGCAATTAAAGATATGCCGACAATCAGAAAGGCGGCCATAAAAACAACAAAAGCGGCAGTTGAATTTGTCGAATCAGGCATTATGACAAATGTTAAAGCATCATCCAATGTAGTTATTGAAGGAAAGTTTCGCATACCGGATGTTTTATTTTATATTCAGGAGAGAACAGAATTAACCCGTTCAACGGTTTTAGAAATTCTACTGCAAGCGGGAAGAACCGGCGAAATAATGATTAATCCGCAGTTATTTCTTGATAATGCGGTGACGGCAATTAATGAAGTGCTAAACGATTTAATGATTGACGGTATCAAGTATGAAAAAATTGGTGCGAAAGAATATGAAATGCGTTTATTTGAAGACTATGACATTCATGTCAATGATTTAACTTTCAGGGTTACAAAAAAAGATAAAACAATTTACAACAATCTTGTTCCCCTCGATTCTAATGTGGAATATACTTTTGCCAAAGATTGCGAGGAGCGAGACGATATAGAATTCTACTTTAAATTACCGATTTGGTTTAAAATCAACACGCCCATCGGAACATATAATCCTGATTGGGCATTAATAAAAAAGAATGAAAGGACAGTTTACTTTGTTGCCGAAACAAAATCAGCCGGTATGGAATTGCGAGTTACAGAAAAGCAGAAAATAAAGTGCGGGAAGGCGCATTTTGATGAGTTCAAAGAAATGACTTTTAAACAAGTTGCTAGTGTCAGTGATTTGGATTAATTTGTTATCATAATGATACAAATAATTAATTTTAAATTTTGAAGAATAAAAAATATAAATTCATGTAAATTCAATTAAATTATTTTAATATAAATGTGACGCTTATATCTGTTATTAATATTTAATAGGAGACTCATCGTGAACATTGAACTCCTAAAAAAGCATATCGAATCCTACAAAATAAATCTCAAAAAAGACCCGGAAAAACGTATTAATGATTTAAACGAACGTAAGGAAAGAATTGGTTATTATCAGTCCTGGACGAAAGATAAAATATTGTCCATGACTGAAGATGATTTATATAATTACATTTCCAGGCTCTGGGCAATGCTTATTTGGGGCAATAAGAAATATGTTGTGGATAAAATGAATAAGGATAATGGTTTTAACAAGTTAAAGAATGAGCTTGCTGAACTGGTTTGGGGTGAAAATACTTTGATCAGTCGTTGGGATAGTTTTAGGAAAAACATTAAAGGTTTCGGCCCCGCAATGATCAGTGAAATTCTTTGTCATGTGCATCCTGATGAATGCATGGTCTGGAATCGCCGCGCCTATGTTGCCTTAAATTATCTCGATGTGAAAGACCTACCACGTTACGATTATCAGATGACAGGTAAAAGATACAAAGAATTATCGGAAGAAACGAAAATAATTGCAGAGGCTATGAGACAAGCTGGGATTTCTGATGTAAATTTGCTTTTTGCTGATTACTTCATGTGGGACGAATTGCAAGTAGAAGACAACCTCGCACAGATACACGCAAAAACAAAGACTAATAAAGAAATGCCAATAGTTGAAACATCGAATGATGAAACATCAGATTTCATTCATGACGAAATCAGAGATAAGCTATCTGATATTGGCACTTGGTTAGGTTTTACCAGCAGCATAGAGAAAAAAGTGGCAGATGGTTCCAAAGTTGATACTGTTTGGGAATCCACTGTTGGTAATATGGGTAAAATTATCTACGTCTTTGAAGTGCAGACGAAAGGCAGTATCGACAGTTTAATTATAAATTTATTAAAAGCACTAAACAATCCAGCCGTTCAAGGTGTTGTTGCTGTATCAGACTCTTCTCAATTAGAAAAAATAAAAAAACATGCCCAGCAAGTTCAAAACTTAAACACAAGAATTAAATATTGGGACTACAAAAAAGTATTGGAAGTTCACGAAGCGTTAGAAATGGTTAATGAATCAATTAATAGCTTGGGCTTAGTTCCACAGGGGTTTTGATATAAAGCATAATTATTAGCACCATACAATAATTACGTTAAGCGCATAATAAATCAATTGGTTAATATTACGCAGTCGCACAACTTACATCTTTAGTTTTATTGTGGGCTTTTCACCAGAGAACACAAAAGCAATGTTAAAAAGAGACTGGTATATTTTCTACAAAGATTTGATGGATGAAGTGTGATGAAGAGATAACTTTTAATAGTAAATGTAATTATTCAAGTTTTCTATATTTAGAATAATGATTTATAATTCAGAAACACATGCCGTGTTAATTGAATGGGAAATGGATTGTGTTGGTTCATATAAATCCATCAGTATCGGAGATAATGCATTTTCCCTCTTTCAAGACATCAAAAATCACATAATTTCTAGCATGCGGAATCTTATTGATCAACATTATGAAGCGATTAACTGTTCTGATCTTGATTCATTTTATGCAGATTTTGTAGATGAAAATGAGCCAATGCCGGAAGGATATTCCGCATTTGATATCGAAAAATTATTTTTGATCCTTCTTGATAAACATAGTTCATACTTGGCTAAGAATCCAACGGAACCTACAATAAAAGGAGAATGGTCACGCCTTATTGAATATATCAATGATGATCTTGAGGGTGATTATCTTGACATAAGCATAGAAGGTAAAATTCCAATATTTGCAAAAGAGATGATTAGCTGGCTAAAGTCTTATAAAGAAGAAAATAATGTGCTAAATTTCACAGAAGGACGATGGATCAATTATCTACAAGCCATTACAAAAGCAGAGCAATGGTGGCTTGATGATAATACAAGAAATTTGAGCCAATTTATTGATGAATTTAATCGAATGTATGAATTTTCGTGATATTTGATTTTAGTAAGTTAAGTTTATAAAATACTGAAAATAAATATTTATATATTTGCTTGAACAGAAATTAAAGCCATTATAGAGTATATTTATCAAGGAGAACCAAACTATGGCGATGGTTTCTTCATATTGGAGACTCAAGTTAATAGAAAGCACGCTGAAAAATAAATCCCCCAAAAGATACAAAGAGTTGAAGAAGACAGGTCAGCTAGAGCAATTCTTAAATGAAATTGACAAGCAGATAATGGACATCTATGAAAATAAAAGAAAAAACGCATTCTCAAAAATAAAAAAACAGCAGACTGACGATGACCCACAGATTCTGCAAAAATTACAGCAGGCTGATAAAAAAGCGTGGACTAATACGTTATATCAATTCATGATATCACCTGACTTCGAAACTAAAGAAAAATCACTAGATACAAATAAATATAAAAAAAAGCATAAAATTGATTTGCATACTTCAGATTCTCGGCCATTAAATAATCTGAGATCGCAGCTCGCTGAATGGCACTCCTTGATAGTAAAAGAAGCGCTCGCGGGCAAGCACGTCCCGCAACGCCCGCCCGACTGGCAACCACCAACGAACGACATAGAGCGCGAAGCTGAATCAATAAAAAACATAACCCCAACCCAAAAGAAGGAATTGACACCGGAAGAGCAATACGAGAAAGTATCAAACGTCTTAACCAACGCTTTCAGGAAATTCTTGAAGATCAAATATCCCCACTTACTTAAAGTTGAGGGCCGGCAACCGAATACCGTCCTCGACCCGGAAATCCTCACCACCGCCATTGACCTGGCAGGCTTTCACATCGAAGGCGGCGCCCGTTCATTTATGGACTTCTCCAAAAATATGATAGCGGATATCGGTGAAGTAATCCGACCCTATCTTAAATCTTTATACATAGCCGTGCGCAATTACCCCGGCATCGACAAAACCGGCATGAACACGGAAGAGGAAATCGACGCGATTAATTAAAATGAAATCGACCTTGATACCGCACCGAGAAGAAGTTTTTGGAGATAAAGTATCCACACTTGATGAAAAAGGAAGACTAGATTTTATATACAATAGACTTATCCGGACTTCTTGCTTTCCAGGAACAGGTCAATAAAATTGTAAAAAAAGTAACATTGCGGCCTAAAAAACATACTCTTACAAAAAAGGAGGCATCGATGATAGAATATCCGATAATAGAAGAGAAAATATTGACCGGGAAACCGACTGATCTCCCTGAATACAGGGTTTCACGCAAGCACTCGTCTGCAAAGAAAAAGCCGGCACAATCAAAACATCAAAAAGAAAAAGCAACACCGCCCGCGCGGTAAATGGCTTATGACCATGAGGCACTACTTGCCCAAGTTAAGAGGACACACTAAGTAATTGAAATACAACATCGAGAAACCTGGCAGATAGTTTTTAAGCATATTATACAACTCCAGATAATATACTAACCCAAGAAAATAATGATCGGTTGATTATTGTTTAATATTAGGCTATTAAAGTTCACAATAATAAATTTTGCAGAGGGATGTTAGGCTCGACAGAGCTGTCAGTGTTAGCAATATTAGCACCGATACATATAACATATAAAAGGTATTGACTTCTTCAATTAATTACAAGGAGGATATTTGTTAATGCCAAAAAAAACAGTTTACCAATTCACAAAATTTGATATTTCCCAAGGTAATAATATTTTAGCAAAACGTATGGCAACGCTGGAAGCTATCAAAAGTTTCTAAGGAACACCGATTATGGACACGGCTAAAGAAGTTGATTCAACTGAAGTTGATGAGAATGGGCATTATCCAAAATCATTTAAAGTGATTTATTCAACAACGGCTTATCCTGTTACAAATCCTCAACAAATAGGAAAACTAAAAGAAGTTGAATTTTCTTCTTTTGAAGCAGCAAAGTCAGCGCCATTCTCCGTAGGTGATAAATATATTTTTGCATTTATTCACGTTGTGGGTGGATGTTTTACTCGTTCAATAGATAGCGTAGAATGGACATTTCAAAAATATTAGTCAACAAGGCAATACAAACGACCGTCACGTTCCGGGCGATTTTTTTGTTAGGCACTAAGCACTGAATAATATTAAAAACATTGATATAGCTATGTAATCAGAATGAAAAAAGAAAGCCTTTTAAACATTTTTATCGGTGCATGGATTGCTACTGGTTTTTTGTATGGTGCAACAGACAATTCTATCTTTTTAGGGATGTGCGCAATGTGTTTCGTGGGTGGTTTCTTGGTAATGGGCTTAAAGGATCAAAACTGATCAATGACTTTGCCACATATTATTAGGATTTGCTAGAAACTGACTATGAACACTTGCTAAAAAGAGTCAAACAATTTATTCAGACTAATTTGGACCAAAGAGAGGTTCTTCCCGGTCAGCAGTGCGTTATACTTGGATCAGGAGTAGGTATATGACTAATTCCGAAGTGAAAGAGATGTATTGGCATCTTGTTTATAAATGCAGTTCGTTCGAACAAAAAAAAGAATACGTTCTGGAACATCCTGAACTATATTCTACTTCCTCGCTAGTAATCCTGAATTCAATTATTGAAAGTATTGAGAGATCAACTGCAACGGCCTTTAGACTCCATCGTAATCTCTTGTCTGAGATTGGAACCAAGGGTGTAGAAGATACATTTCGAGACTATGGTTATGTTGATGAAAACATAGCGTTATTATTCTTCCAATACGTGACTGATCCGAATACGGGGATTACTGCTTCCAACATCCTAGCCCAAGATAAGCTTTGCAAGCTGGATAATATCACCAAAATCAGGTTGATGAATTGGTTTATTGCGGGCTATCCAGACCATGAACATAGAATTCCTTATCTAAAAACTTGTATCGGTCTTAAGTAGAAGATTAATAAATATAACAAATGCGTCAAACTGACGCAAGAAGATGCGTAATGAAGGCTCTATGACGCCTCTTGTCCGGCTCCCGGTTGAATTGTTGTTATACCAATGAACAAAATGAGAATTGTAATTTGGAACTGTGCAATGAGTCTTCACACAAAATGGGACCAGTTACTCAATCTTCGTCCCAACCTCGCTGTAATTGCAGAGTGTGCAGAACCAAGTATTCTTTGGTCTAAACTGAAATGCGAACCAGCATGCGATGTTCAATGGGTTGGCGATAATCGAAACAAAGGCCTCGGAGTTTTTGCTTTTACAGGCTATTCATTAAAGCGAGACAATAATTACAATCCCAAGTTCAAACAGTTCTTGCCCGTTCATGTCACAGGAAATTCCAGTTTCTCTCTTTTGGCAGTATGGTCATTTAATGGTAGAAGAAAAGACGCACCAAGAGCTTCTTACAGATCAGAAACAATATCAGCCATCGATTACTATAGAGACTTTCTTAGCACGAACCATTCTATGGTTGCTGGCGATTTCAACAGCTCTGTCGTATGGGATCATCAGAGTAAAGTATTTAATTTCTCAGATATTGAATCTCGTCTCAACCAAATTAGTCTTAAAAGCGCATATCATAATTTCAAGGGAATTTCATTTGGTGCAGAGCCAGATCAAACATTTTTCTTCCGTAAAGGTGATTTAGAATATCACATTGACTATTGCTTTATTCCCCAGGGTTGGAATGCTAATAATGTTGTGGTGGGTAGGCGTGAACATTGGATTGAAATCAGTGATCACGCACCCTTGTTAGTTGATTTTATCGATAATTGTGAAGAAGCTGCATAACCCGCCACTTCAGCCAACCGGATACGCCATCGGTCTAGCAACGCGTTAAAACTATAAGCTGTGGTAGCACTGAATTTAGTTGACAGCTTGTGTAAAAGCCGGACAAGGAAGATATCTTCCTAAAAGGATGTTTTTCTGTATTTCCAAAATTCATACAACATTTCGATGGTAAATAATGAAAATATTGTTATATTTATTTGATTGTAGGTAATTGATCTGATTAAATATTCAGAAACAATTAATATTCAAAGCCTCAGCTGATCGTATTTGAATTTTCTTAGCTTCTTTGGTTATTTAATTTCACATGAATCAGAGGCAGCCCCAGATGGCGTCGTCTTGTTTCACCTTTAAGCTGAGTTTGTTCTCTGGTAGTTGTTTTACCACGGCGACCTTTACCCATTTTTTCTATAAGATGAGAGCTTCCCAGGTGTAAGGTATGTTTCCCAAATTTTTTTCCTAACTTATCGGCGACACTGTAAAGAAGTTTTATCTTTTCCGCTTGGACAGGATCATCAAAAAGTGTAAATTGAATATTAAAATCCGGTTCTAAATCTAGCAAAGCAACTCCGGTAGCGCGATAAATGTATTTTGCGGAATAACAGCTGTCAAAAATATCGCGGATGATGCCTGAAAACTCTAGTGGACAATTGCAAGGGCGTGATAATTTTGCCTCGCTTCCGATTGTATCAAAATCATTCTTCTTGAGAAAAACAACGATTTTACCTGGCGCTAAGTAATAGCGCCTAGCTTTAATACACGCAGATTCCATATTGCGCATAAGGTGAGCAAATAAATATTCGGCATTGGAGGTCGGCGGTGCAAATGTTTTTGTTTTGCTGATTGACGCATAAGAGCTTTTTTCTTCTGGAATCACAGGATAAACTGATTCTCCCCTTAATTCCTGCCAGATTTCCACGCCAGGTTTAGTAAATTTAGTTTTTACGATATTTTCTGGTAATTGGGCAAACTCCAAGGCGTAATGAATGTTCATTTTTGCAAGATAATTGGTTGTGGCATGTCCAATACCCCATATTTTCTCTACAGGAAGATTGCGGAGATAATCAGCGATCTCTCTGCCCTTGATTATGGTAATACCTGATGGTTTTTGGTATTTAGATGCAATCTTTGCCAAGACTTTGGTAAGACTTAACCCTACAGAAACGGTTATCCCTAGGCTCTTTTCAATCGTCTTTTTCATATTAAGGGCAATATCTTCATATGAGGCATTTAGAACACGCCGCAGACCGGTAATATCGGCAAAAGCTTCATCAATAGAGTATTCTTCCACATCAGGAGTAAAACACCGCATAATGCTGAACATTCGTTTTGAGAATAAACTATAAGTTTCATAATCGGAGGGAAGGACAATCAAGCTCGGGCATATTTCTTTTGCTTTATGGAGAGGAACGCCTCGTTTAACGCCAAGCTTTTTAGCCGGATAGCTGGCACAGGCAACAATGCCCCGCTCGCCTCCTGTGATCAGGGCTTTGCCTTTAAGCTCAGGGTGAATAGCTTCTTCACAGGAAGTAAAGAAGGCATCGCCGTCAATATGGACAATTGCCCGCGGCCAGGAGTGCAGGCTGAATAACTGTTCACTCATAAAACTTTCCAGTTTATTATTTGTGATATTTCCGGATTACTGCTGTAATCACACCGGCAATTCGTAATTCCGTTTGAGGGCTGATGGGCGGATATTTCGGATTAGCTGCTTCTAAAGTTACCTTTCTCCCTTTTTTACGAAAATATTTCATTGTCCAGTTGCCATCGACTTCCGCCAAGATTATATCTCCATTTTTTGGCTCTCTGCCCCTCTCTACAATGACCAAATCTTTTTCTTTTATTCCTTCTCCGATCATAGAATCGCCGGTAACAGATAAAACAAATGACGATGTTGAATGGTTTATTAGATATTCATCAAAAGATATTTTGTCTCTTAGTTCTTCTTCCGCCGGAGATGGAAAACCGGCGGCAATATTGCCGGCAAAGGGAAGATTTAACGATAAATGCACGGGTTTTAAAAATCCTTTTGCATCTTTTTCTAAAACGCCTTTTTGCAGTAGTTTTTTTATCCAATACTCGGCGGCACTTCTAGCCTTTAGACCAAAAAGAGGAAGCATTTCCGAATAAGTTGGCATTCTTCGTTGATTACGAAAAAACTGAGCAATTTTTTGCTCTACAACGTTAATGTTTATTGTTTTCTTCACGAGGAATACATATAGGACGATTGTCCTATTGTCAAGATTAATTAATTTTTTTAATAATTAGATTAAATTGTTTATCGGATAGTTAAATTTATAGGAATTATGAACAAATTTTATCTAAAAAAAGCAATACCTAAGAAAACGTATAAAATCTTAAAAAACATTCAGAAATTATAAAGAATAACTACTTGCTTCCTGTAAAGCTTTTTTATCCTTTCTAGAGGTTTATGCTAGATTACAAATGGAAAACTAAACGATTTACTTGCGACTCATACAGGCAGGGCACATACAATCAGGGTCAACGGTTTTATGAACCAATCCATGCAGCACCCCATTTTCTTTATCAAATTTTGGTAAAATAATATCAAGATATGAAGTATCGCCTGATTCATATCTTCTAAATACTGCATAAGCAATATGATCAGCAAGCTGAATTAATCTACAAGCCTTTGAATCAACAAATAATGGAACTTCCGCTAAGTCTCTAATTTTACCCCAACGAGTTCCAGAACACCTAAAATCGCTAGCCATTTTTTGGAGAGTTGCCTCATATGAGCTTTCGTCGAGCACTATTATCCCTTTGTGCTGTTCCTTATCCCTGGCGTATATATGTGCTAAATGAAGATTAAAGCGACTGCACAACTCCTCGAAAGATTTTTCCATTGGATTTTGCTTAGGGTAAGATGGTTTATGTATTACGCATGCAAATATATTATTTTCCCTATAGGAATTTCTGGCAATTTGTAAAACATCTTTTATTATTTTTATTCTTTCTTCTTTGTTAGGAAATTTATTCCAAGGTGGTTTACGTCCTGAAAATATTTCAGAAGCATGAAATTCAACAGCAGCCGGATTGCTACTGTCAATTTTTGCGGCAAGATCATCTAGTTGTTGAGTAAACCAAAACGTGTGCCGTTCATATACAGAAATACCACCAAGAACAAGATTTTGTTCACTAGCGTTTTGGACTGATCCTGAATCATCGAGATAGCAGATATACATAAGAAAATGCAGCCGGGTGGATAATCAAATCCAGCGAACCGCTAATGCAGCTCTCCCAACCGCGAATATATGCTACAGAAAAGGCCCAAGGGGTGTCAAGCTTTTTTATTAGTATTAATATCAATAACTTACGTTGGTATTTAATACGATATCTTATCTTCTTATGTCAATGCTTCGTGTTCGACGAGAGCGACGGCACAAACCAGAAACGCCGCTTTTTAATTCCGGCCGTGTTTAAAAGTGCTGTGACCGACGATACGTTCCGGCAAAATGAAATTTAATAATAGAAGACCTAACCAGTAGCTGGAGATGATGCTAGTCTCTGACGTGCCCAGCTTATTTCACTGCTAACGTTGCACCTTTGAAATCGTAATTCACAGCATCAAAACTTTTCGAAACCGGTTGTCTGTAGGTGAAATCAATAGTCAGAACTTTTTTTGACACTACTTGTTAAGTCATATTTAGTTCGAGTTTTATCAATGTTAAAAAACAAATGATATCTTGAAATATTCTCCGGAAGTGCTATTCTAAAAACTGAAGTGGGCGCATTCCGTGAGGGGCGCAATCGGCATCACATCCGATCATCACCACTTCAATATCCTCGCGCCTGGGCTTCGGCCCGGGCGTTTTTTATTTGTTGTTTGCAGAGTCCGAAATAAAGGTCCATTAAGCTTAATAATTTTAACACCTATCTCAAAAACAAAGCCATTTTCAATCAGAGGTCTACCTTATTATTAAAGAAATTGATAAGGCTAACATTTGAATGAATGGAAAACATTCACGCCGTAACAAGTAACTAGAATCATAATATGATCAGAGATAGGCGTAAAAGAACATAATTCCATTTAATAGGAGCAAAAATTCAATTTGAACCTGGCTAATATTTAGATAATTAAGAACCAGCATTTTCTTGCTGCTTGCGCCACACGCGCCAGGTTAGCCAGATCATCGCTACCGGTATCGCCACATGCAGCAAAATAAACCCTGGCCATAATTCTTTGGCCAGGGTATAAATTACCAGCCCGGCAAAAAATATTCCTACGCTTTTCAATATTTTCATGCTTCGTTACTCCTTTGTTTTCAGATTTTTCAGAGTGCTGATGGCCTGCGTTTTTTCTTCTTTCTGCCGCCGCAACTCACGCACCACGGCTTTAAGCATGTCCAGATCGTATTCTGGATTTTCTCTTTCCTTGTTTTTTTGAACTGTTTGCGCCAACGCTTTAATGTTTGTGTGCAGCGCTACAGCCGCTGCAATCTTCCCTTGAGTCAATATTTCTTTCACCTGTGTGCAGGCGTCTCGCACTAACGGCGGCCATTCATTCATAAACTCAGCGCCAGGGTCTTTACCGGTCAACAGATAATCAATAGATACATTGTATTTTTCATGCAGCAGTAATAATGTTTCCCCACCTGGCAAATATTCACCCGCGCACCAACAGCGAACAGTGTCGTAATTAACGCCCAAATCCCGCGCAAATTGTTTTTTATTACCTCCGCTAACCTGCTCGATTAATTCATTAATTCCGGTAACAAATGCTTTAAATTGGTTATCTGTCATAATATGCCTATAAACGTATTATATCTTGACAATGCGGTTTAAAACGTATATTGAGATAAACCATTATATGCATATTTTCCACGAAAGGCGCCTCTGGTCATGGCACTTCTGAAAAATACAACCTGTTTGTCTCAATCCCCACAATTTCTACAATTAGCGTCACTATACCAAGAAAATACTAAAATCAACACAGTTAAAGGAGAAAATCATGACGGATAATTTAACCCAGGAAGCAATGCTTTCTATCGAGTGTGATAAGTTGTCGGATAATTTTTCTATCCGTGTCCCCGCGATTACTAAAAAACATCTTGATAAACTCACGCCCGCACAGAAAAAAATTTTGAATGAAAAAATTCTGCTCACTATCTCCAAAGTTCTTCATGATGCGGACTTTAATCCAACTAAATACTTAAAAGAAGAATAATACAAGGATATACCTTGCATACTTTGTCAGCGTGCCAGCGAGAAATAATGCGCGAAAGAATCATCAAAAATACAAATAAAAGAACCATAAAATACACCTTACTGTGCCTCGCTATATCAGATACCGCTGCATCTTTAGTAATTAATTTTATGGCAAGGTGGCCTATATAATGCCGCGAATATGACTTCGATGGATAATAAGATAAATTTTATTGACTTTTAGATTAAAAATGTTTAATCGGACTGGAAATCAAGGTGGAATTTGTATGACTGGCGGAATATATACTCGTCAGCGGTGTCCTGTCTGCGGGAATGTTTTTAATCTCAATTTTAAAGATGGCCTGGTGTGCGCCCAACACCCGAAACTACGCGCCACCCGATTTATCGTAAAATTCAAAAAAACATATCTAAATTTTAAAGAATACGGTGAAGCCGAACGTTACCTAACCGGCCTGCGTTGGGCCAGCGATCAAAAAGTATATGACCAGCGCGATTATCAGAAAAGCAATCCCCTGGGCTTTTCCAATCTCTATAAAACGTTTATCAATGATAAGAACACTGTCAGCATTAACAAAAAAGGCCAGCACGAAACTAAAATAAAAAAAGGCACAAGCAAGAATCACGTGGCATACGGCCGTGCTCTTTGCGCCTATTTCAAGGATCGCAACATCAAAGAAATTGCCGAAGACGATGCCTCGATTTCTGATTTTTTTAACTCTTTGACGCAGGTCGGCAATAAAACCAAGTGGAACTACCGCTCACATCTAAATGATTTTTTTACCTGGGTATGGCAGCGTAATCGGAAAATATTTGCCAAAGCCGGTATAATACAGCCGATTTTACCAACTATTAATTATACCTTGGCTTACCGCAAACTGATATCAAAAGAAACACAATACCAAATCCTACAGGAAATAAAGCGGATTTCCTATGACATCAATCCTAAAGTATATTTAGGTGTCAAGTGGCTTTGCACTTATATCAAAGTCCGACCTGGGGAAATGATTTCGCTCAAAGAGGGCGATATCAACCTGAGCACGGGTCATTTATTCTTTCCCAGCCCCAAAGAGAACGAATGGAAGGCCGTGGCCTTGCTGCCAGAAGACATTGAGATACTTCGCGCTTTTCCGCTCGGTATGCCGGGTATGCCGTTTTTTCGGCATGAGGGAGGCGTCAAGGGCACAAAGCCCAATCAACCCTTTGGCATTAAGTATTTTTACAAATTGTGGAAGCAGGCCTGCCACAATTTAGATATTGAAGGCGTTGATCTTTATGCCGGCACAAGGCACAGCAGCGTTACCGCCCTGGCTCAAAAATACTCACCAGAAACTATTAAACAGCATGGCACCGGGCATAAAACAAACAAGGCTTTTGACCGGTATTTGCACATCGACAATGATGATGCTCGTGAACTATATGCGGCAGCTCTTCCAGCCCAAAATAGTTTTGCAACCATTTTGCAACCAAATAAGAAATCGCCAAAAATGGGTAAGCTGCTGAAATTATAAGTAGTTTTTGGTGGAGGCGGCGGGAGTCGAACCCGCGTCCGAAAACCTTCCGCTGGAGAATCTACGCACATAGCCTTTGCTTTAAATTCACGCCGGTTTGCTCCCAAAGGCGGGATCGCGCCGCGCTATCCTGAAAATGTTTCGCCTTGCTTCTTCAGGAAAAAAGTTTGGCTATCCTGTCTTAATGACGTTCCGCTCCAGCCAACAGGAAAACCGGGCAGAACGTTAGCCGACTTAAGCGGCTAAAGCGTAATCGTAGTTGTCTGCGATTATATGTTTCCTACCTGTTTAACGAGGCCTGTAGGAACCTCGGTGCGCATCTACAACTTCAAATGTCCCCGTCGAAACCGTGACGCCCCCAGATTTGTGTTTAATATATTAAGTAAATGACTTTTTGTCAAAAAAAACAATTTGCCAGCGCCGCCAAAAATCATCAGAAATATGCGGATTTCTTTCAAGATTACAAAGAGCGTTTATTTAATTTTTATGTTTTTTGACTTGAAGGCACGGGATATGTTTCGGCGCTCTTCTCTTCTTTTTATATCCTGACGGCGGTCATATAACTTTTTGCCCCTGCCGACGCCGATTTCCACTTTGACCATGCTTCTTTTGAAATAAAGACGCAGGGGAATTAAGGATAATCCCTTTTCGCGCGATTTCCCAAAAAGGCGGCGGATTTCCCGTTTATGTAAAAGAAGCTTGCGCGGCCGCAGCGGATCATGATTATAACGGTTGCCGTGATCGTAGTGTCCGATATGCAGTTCGCGCAAAAACACCTCATTGTCTTTAACAACCGCGTAGCTGTCTTTTAAATTAGCCTTGCCCGCGCGTAGCGCTTTCACCTCCGTGCCGGTAAGCACCATCCCCGCCTCCAGTGTATCCGTTATTTCATAATCACGGCGGGCGGTTTTATTGGAGGCAATAAGCTTTTCCCCTGTCGTTTCATTTTTCATATTCGTAGTTACACATTAAACTTATAAGATTGCTACATCTTTTTTGACAAAGGCAGCAAATAATCCGGTTTTACATGGCTCATCGCCTGGAAAATGTTATCTCGTATCTTTTTATGGTCTTTGGAAAGATTATCCAGCAAAGTTTTCACATATATTCTTTTGGAAGTTTTGCTGGTCGGACATTTGTTTTCGACAATCGGAAACTGCCTTTCCTGGCAGTATTTCTTAACCAGTTCCTCCCGCAGGTAAATCAGCGGCCTGATGATATGCATTTTCCCGCTGAAAATGCTCTGCCTGGGAACCATGGTGCTTATTTCCCGGCCGAAAAAAATGTTTATCAGCAACGTTTCAATTACATCATCGCGGTGATGCGCGAAAGCAATTTTATTGCACCCGTGTTCGGCGGCGATTTCAAATATTCTTTTGCGCCGCAGTCGCGAACACAAAAAACACGGATTCTTTTTGTTAAAACTGGAATGCGCCAGAGGCCCTATCTCTGTTTTCTCCAGTACATAGCGGTAATTATTTTCACTCAAATATTTTTCCAGTGAATTGAAGGCCTTGTAAGATGCATCAAAACCCATGTCAATATTCACGGCGATAAAGGAAAAGTCAGGCGTAAATACCATGGGCGAATCAAGCAAGTCCAAAAGAGCATAACTGTCCGCTCCGCCAGATAAACCGACCAGCAACTTGTCTCCCTCTTCGATCATGCCATAATCAATAACCGCTTTTTCCAGCCATTTTTTCATATGGCGAAAAAGTCGGGTGTCTTTATGAATTTTTGTGTCTCTTTTTTTCATCAATTTTAATATTTCGCACTCGTTTGCCTGTATATATGAAACAACAATATACTTAAAAAATATCGGACAATTTTATTGAAAGCAAAGGCCTCTCTTAGAGAAACCTGAACAGGCGGCGGCGCAGCACTTCCATCTCCGCCCTGTTTTCGGTGAGCGAATAAACTTTTTCCTTTTTGCTGCCTTTAACTTCTTTGGAAATGCCGGAAATCAACTCCGCGTCTTCCATAAATCTGATCATGTTGACATAGTTAACCTGGGAGAGAGCCTCTTTGCGCATGACTTCGCCCTTGCGATAAAGACGATCAGCCAATGTTCTGATTTTCTTGAGCCACTCTTTTTCTTCAAGGGGTTTCCTCTTTAAATAAGAGCAGCTTTTCACCACGACCCAGTATGACTCCAGATAATTGTGAATCAGGCCGGCAAAAGCCCTGAGTTTCATTCTGCCTCGACCCTTAATTTCAATCCACGCGCCGTCTTCGCGCTCTTCCACCTTAATCATCTTCCTGTTATAGAGGTATTCCAATACGCTGTTAACTTCATCAACATCATCTTTTGTTTCATCAAAGATGAATTCATTCCACAATAGCCTTTTGAGAAATTTATAATCTCCCAAAACCCGACTCAGGGGGATTACATCTTCATTGCTTTTAATCATCGAAGTGGCGACAAAACAAAGCGGAACAAAGAAATGCAGCACGTTGTTTTTGTAATATTCCAGATACAACCTCTTATCTTCATCCAACGAATACACGACTTCCTGATATTCTTCATCTTCGTCTTCTTCCGCGCTAAATTTAGTGATGAGATTAGACTGCGTCAACATATTTATCGCGTCCGTAATTGCCTTTTCCCTGTTGGCAAAAGTTGCCGCAAATTTTATTTTTTTCATCAGCAGGTATTCGTAGAATTCGTTCAGATTGTCCATCAATTCATCATGAGATATTCCCCGCCGATAATGGCTCAAGATAACCGCCGCCACGAGGGCAAATGGCGTGACCACTGATACTTCATTTATCCTCAGCACAATCTCATAACCGATTTTTCTATACAGCGCCTGCCTTTCCTCTAGCGTCATTTTTTCGATGTGCTTTTCCTGCGCGGCAAGGTATTCTTTCATGATGATCGGCTCGCCGATATTCAGATATACGCGCCCAAAACGCTTGCGCAGTATTTTGCTCGTCTTGATTATCTCTGCGGTGTTCTCCGCTTTTTTGGGCGCCCCCGCCAGCTCCTTCAAATAGGATTTTTCTTCAATAATCCGGTCATAACCCAGATAAACGGGAATAGCGGCAAAATTTTCACAATACTTATCCTGTAGCGCCTGTATGACCATGGACAAAAGACCGTATTTAGGCATGACCATTTTGCCGGTTCTGCTGCGCCCGCCTTCAATAAAGAATTCCAGCGGAAAATCCTCCTTGAGCAGAATAGCTATATATTTGGTGAAAACCTCAGAATAAAGTTCATCGTCTCGGAAACTTCGCCGCAGGAAAAAAGCTCCCGATTTGCGAAAAATGTAACCCATCGGAAAAAAAGTTAAATTATCACCCGCCGCGATAAAGGTAAGCTGGATATTGTTCACGTAGAGGACATAGGAAAATATCAGATAATCGATATGAGAGCGGTGGCAGGGGATGACGACAAAAGGCATCTTTTTCGAAATATTGCGCAGCTTGGCCAATCCCTCGTTATCAACAACAAGCCCGTCATAAATATTGTTCCATAGCCACGTCAACAGCCTCAACAATATCTGGATCATGGTTTCGCTGTAGTCCGCGGCGATTTCATATAAATGCTTTCGTGCCTGCTTTATGACCTTGCTCTTATCTTTTTTATGTCGGCGGGCGTAATCAGATATGAATTTTCGTAAATTTTCGTCATTCATGACCATGCCGATGATTTCATCCTTCGATTTCAGAACAGGGCCGACTACCGCTGTTTTTTCTTTTTCAATGCGGTCAATAAGCTCTCCGCGCAGATCTCGTATTATTGTTTCCTGCGGAGTATTTTCGCCGCAGATATTCAAATATTCGGCCAGGTTTACCGGCTCGGAAGGAATCATGAAGGCCTTGTTTGCGTAGCGTATAAACGTGATTAAGCGACGAATCGCTCCGGTATGTTCCGTTTGACCGAAGAGAATATTGATTATGCTTTCATCTTCCTTTTCCCTACGCCTGCCGTAAGAAATCATGACAGGCACGATGAATATTGGAAAATCGGCGTTTTTCTGCACGTTTATTAGGCTGGCGATTCCGCTTTCCGCCGTTTTGTTTTCGATAAATTCGGACTCACCCAGATGAATGATAATGCTGTTTCTTTCGCGAACAATGGCTTTAAGGTAAGTCAGCTTACCCGCCCACGCTCTTTTTTTGCTGATGAGGCGGCGGAAAAAGGAAAACCAGAAAAATTTGAGCATCTTGGGAAAAGGCTGCCAGAAAGACATGTTCATGCCGTGCCCATAAACCGGCTGCGGCATGCCCTTTCTTCCCGCCAGTTCATAAATAATCAGACTATTAAGTTTGCTGCGCTGTTTAAGAGCGTAAACAACGACGCCGCGCGTGGCCAGTTCCTTTATTGATTCCACATATTCATCGGCTATGGATATGCGCGAAAGAAATATTTTCGCGAGCTGAAAGCGCAAGAAATCTTGTTTTTCGTAAATGCGTCCGGAATAAAATTTCTGATCCAGGTATTTTTTTACTTTTTTTGATTTAGCAGACATAACTCATTCGTTATTTATACATGGGCATAACCGTTACCGGTCAATGCCGCGGGTTAAGATGTTTCACTTCCGGCAATCAAGTTTTGCGGGTGAAGACTTTTTATGGTTAGGCAAAATATTGTGTTCATCATCACATTGAAATTCATCCGGGAATCTCTTGAGCATGTATTGCTGGACATAACCGCGCACTTCCTGAGCGGTATTAAAAGACAGCGCTTTTTCCAACAGCTCTTTTGATTCGGCGGTAGTTGCCTGGCGGATTATTCTTTTAATGCGGGGAATCGCCAGATGGTTCATGCTCAATTCATCAAGCTGCAGTCCCAGCAGTATCAGCACATAGAGCGGATCTCCGGCCATTTCTCCGCACATTGCTACATGAATCTTCGCGGCATGCGCCGCGGTAACGACTTTTTTAATCATCCTTAAAATTGCCGGATGCAGAGGTTCATATAAATAAGTCAATCTTTCATTGGCGCGGTCTATCGCCAGCGCATATTGGGTCAAGTCATTCGTGCCGATGCTGAAAAAATCAACTTCACGCGCCAATTGGTCGGCAATTTCCACCGCCGCCGGCACCTCGATCATCGCTCCAACCTCCATGTCTGATCCGATTTCAATGCCTTTGGCCAGAAGCTCATCTTTTGTTTCCTGCAGCAGCTTTTTTGCCTCCCTGATTTCTTCCACGCCGGAAATCATCGGAAAAAGAATGCGCACTTTACCCGCCGCGCTGGCGCGCCAGATGGCTCTTAACTGTGTCTTGAAAAGATCTACTTCCTTGAGACAATACCGGATGGCCCGCAGGCCCATTTGCGGATTCAATTCCTTGACGTGTCTCTGATCCGGCGCGATTTTATCTCCGCCCAAGTCGAAGGTTCTGATTGTTGCCCAGCGCAGATCTTTGGATTTTACCACCTGCAAATAATTGTTCAGATGTTCCTCTTCCGAAGGCAGATCATGACGGCTGATATAGATAAATTCCGTGCGATACAGGCCGATATGTTCCGCGCCATGCGCCACTGCCGAAGGTATTTCTTCGACAAATTCAATATTGCCCCCTATCTGCAGAAGATAGCCGTCCTTTGTTTCGGCGGGCAGCTTCGCGTATTTCATGTTTTCGTCGTCAATCGCCGAGTAATGAAGCCTTTTCTCCTCATATCTTTTAATCACGTCCGGATAAGGATTGACGATGACGACTCCGGAAATACCATCAACAATTATTTCATCGCCCGTTTTGACCACCTGAGTGATATTGCCCAAGCCGGCCACGGCGGGAAGCTCCATCGCGCGGGAAACAATCGCCGTGTGTGAGGTGCGACCGCCGATATCCGTGGCAAAACCGATAACTTTGTCCATTTTCATCTGCGCCGTATCCGCCGGCGACAGATCAGGCGCGACAACTATCACCTGGCCGCCGATATCCAGAACAATTTCTCTTTTTTCCCCGGTGAGGTTGCGCAACACCCTTTGGCCCACGTATTGGATATCACTCATTCTGTCACGAATGTAAGGATCGCTCACCTGTTCGAAGATTTCCTTGTAATGATCAAGCGTCAAACGCAGCGCCCATTCCGCGTTGATGCCCATACGGCGGATATATTTAATCGTCCGGTTCACAAATTTTTTGTCTTTCATAATTAGAATGTGAACATCGATAATATACAACGCTTCCTTGATGCCGGATTTTTTCAGTTTGCCCTGGATTTCCAAAAGCTGCTTTTCCGATTCTTTGAGCGCTTCTTTGAATCTTTCAATTTCCTTGGGGATAGAAGAAGACTTTTTCAATTTATAGAAGGAAACATTGGTATCAAGCGGATCAAACAAATATGCCTTGCCGATAACAACACCCGGAGATACCCCCAAACCTTTAAGAGCGAATGTTTTTTTTGTCTGATCGGGACTCATCTGCTTTTATTCTTCTCCGAATTTATTTTCAATCAGCTCTCCCAATGCCTGCAGGGCCGCGTCGGCATCTTCACCCTGCGCCCTGATGGTCAACTCTCCCCCATAAGGGCAGGCAAGCGTGAGAATGCCCAGAATGCTTTTGCCGTCGGCTGTTTCGCTGTTGTGCGCGACATCAATTTTAGATTTAAACTTTTCCGCCACCTTAACAAATGAAGCCGCCGCTCTCGCGTGCATACCCAGCTTGTTTTTTAATTTATAAGTTCTCGTCTCTATCAATAAACCAATTCTCTTATTGAAGTAATTATGAAAAATACGGCAACCGATCCGTAAATAATGTAAATCTGCGACAACCCCTTTTTAATCAAAAAATAAAAAAGCAAAACGATGCTGACTGATGCCAACGCGACAACAATTCCGTATGTGTGGAGCAAGGACGAATACTCGGCATAAGACAGCCAAACCGCGAATACGGCCATGATCACCAGCGAGAACCAGCGGACAATGGAAGTGATACGCGGCAGATTAAGCGCGCGGATGAATTCCATGCCTTGTTTCCCCCTTTTATAGCCCTCGATAAATCCTTTAATCCTCACAAAAAGATGCGGCGGCGTGTAAACCAGCAAAAAAGCCAGAGGAGCCCCAACTACGCCGGCCAGCGCCAAAACAACAGCAACAATACCGGCAAAGGGCCTCAGCGCGCCCCAGAAAAAAGTGTCGCCAATGGCGGCATATGGCCCCATCAGACCGTTTTTCACGGCCAGCACTTCGGAGATGTCATCCTTCCCGATACTGTCTTTTTCAAGACGTATAACCGATCCCAACAAAGGCGCGGAAAAATATGGATGGCTGTTATACATCTGCAGATGCCTGGCCAGCAACGCCTGCGCATCTTTTTTTTCCAATCTCCAGGTATAAATAAGCGGAATTATCGCAAAAGCAAATCCCAAATTCTGCATCCGCCGGAAATTCAATGCCGCGTGAATAAAAAATGATCGCAGCAAAACTCTGGCCAAAGTCGATTTTTTCACTTCTCGCCAACTTAAATAATCTATTTAGGTACTTATGCAATACCGCACGGCCACTTTAGGTAACATAAATGGCAGTATGTGTCAATTTACGAATAAATTGAATTACTTTGGGATCTTACGCAAGAAAGCGCTCTTTTTCACACGAAAAGTTAAAAAACGCCAAATAAGCGTGCTGGTGTGCCAAGTTCGTAATTGGGCTTTTTCTTATTGATAGCCAATCTCCGGCGAAAGTTTTATCCTGCTTTTCACGAAAACACCGCTGCCCCTGCCAATTTCTTTGTCATTATTATCATATAGGACGGACTCGGCCCAGTATTGGGTTTTCGATGAATTAACGACTTTTCCCACCGCCCGGATAACGCCTTCAGAGACAGGGCGCATAAAGTAGATATTAAAACTTACCGTCAGCACGAAAACGTCTTCGACAAGGGAATTCACGGCAAAGAAAGCGGCGTTGTCGAGCGCCAAAAAATACATAGCGCCGTGCAGCGATCCCGCGGCATGAAAAAGTTCATGTTTTATCGGCAATATTATCTTCGCCTGCGCCCGGCTTATTTTTACCCGCGCTCCGACAAGCTGAACTATCGGCGCCGAATGCATTAGATTTTCCAGTTTATGATAATGCTCATTTACCGTCATAGATGAAAACCCCATAAAAAAGCGTGTTCACGATACAACCAAATCTTTTCAGGCTATATCGTGAACACGCTTTCGAATTAATTGCTATCTTGTTTTTATCAATTGATATATTTATTGAATCCTATCTGCCTTTTTTCGTATTTTTGGCGATATCCGCCATAACCACGACCGCTTCAGACAGGAAGTAAAAGACTACCAGCACAAAAAAAGCGACCAACCAGCCACCGACGATAAAGCTGAGCCCGCCTAAAAAATCCGATCCCGCCCCGTAGCCGTGTTTAAATATCGATACTTTTCTGATGAAATAAAAGGCATTGCCACCGATAAACCAGATCAATATGCCGCCGGCCAGAGAGATCACCGCGCCAAAAGCGGCATATACTTCCCCGCAGAGTTTGAAAAAAACGGAAGCGATAGGTATTACCGTGTAGTCCCCATCCGGAAGAGCGGAAATATCGTTTGCCCGGATAAGAAGGGCGTGTACCACCATATAAATGGCAAAAATAAACAAAAGCTGAAATATAACCACGCCGGCGATGGTCTGCACGTTATCACCGGAAATAGACTTCCAGATCACTACCCAGGCCACCAGGCCGGAGATTGTAATAACCAGCGCCAACACACGCAAAAATATGGCGACCGCTTTTCTGAAAAATTCCCCCTCTGAAATAGCATCAATAACCTTCTTCATGAACAAATACTTTTGCATATTAATCTCCTTTCTTTGAACGCGCCCCTGTCCTTTTTTTTAAATAAATAAAGTGACGCATTAAGTGAGTTCTTTTTACGATTAATTGATGTTTCAAGTCAATAACAAAGTTAGCCGTTTTTTTCCGCTCTTGTCAGGCGGGTGAGAAGATCAAGAACTTCCCTGGTGTTGCGCAAATGAAATCTCGCATAAGATTGGGTAATGCCGACGCGCAGCGAATAAGCCGCCTCCGGCAGAACCTTGAAGAGATATTCATCAGTCCAGTCGTCTCCCACAGCCATAATAAAATCAAATGAATTTTCATTAAGCCAGCGCAAACCCGCGCTGCTTTTGTTTACATCCACATCCGTAATTTCGATAACCTTATGTCCCGGCATGACCTGAACGTCAATATTCGCCGTAAAGCTTATCAGGTAATCCAGCAGTTCCTTGGCAATATGCGCGCCGGTTTCGGCATCGGCGCGGCGGTAATGCCAAACCACGGAATATTCCTTTTCTTCGACAAAAGAGCCGGGTAACCTTCCTGCGTATGTCTCCAGAATCGGGAGAATCTGCGCTTTCCATTCATTGTTCAGCGGCTTAATCATCTGCCAGTCGGAGTTTTTTTCTTTAAGCCATATTCCGTGTTCAGCAATCAGGCCTATATCCAGGCCGCCAAACCAATCCTGCAATATATTTTTGTTTCTGCCGCTGGTGAGAACTATCTGTGTTTTTTTATCCGACGCCAGCTTCTGCAATATTTTCAGAATTTTCTTGCCCGGACGTGCCGCCTGGGGATTTTCGGAAAAAGGAATAAGCGTACCGTCATAATCCAGAAAAATCAGTCTTCGCGACGCGCCCGCGAAATCCTTCACGAGCGCTTTTCTCGCCGCCGGGCCGAGTATCTTTTCATGAAATCTTTTCTGTTCCTGCCGCAGCGCAATCAAATCATTGATAAAGCTGTCCGCCCACTTGCTCACGTCATAGGAAGCAAGCCTTTTTTGCAGCGCCTCGTTGCGGCTTATCTGCTCATCTTTGGGCATATCCACGGCTTTCTCCAGCGCCTCGACAATCTCTTCCACATTATGGGGATTCATGATTATCGCCTCCGCCATTTCACGCGCGGCGCCGGTCATCTCGCTGAGAATCAGAACGCCTGTTTTGTCTTTTTTCGCCGCCACGTATTCCTTGGCGATAAGATTCATCCCGTCCCGCAGCGGCGTAATCAGCGCCACATCGCTCACGCTGTAGAGGGCGACAAGCTGATGAAACGGAAGCGATTTATACTGATACAGGATAGGCGTCCAGCTTAAAGTGCCGAACTTGCCGCTTATCCTGCCGGACAGCGCGTCGATCTGTTTTTTCATTTCCTGATAGTGTTCCACCCCGATACGCGACGGCACCACAATCATCACCATGATGACTTTACCGCGCCACCGTGGATTTTTTTCCAGGAAAGATTCGTAGGCCTGCAGGCGATGGAGAATCCCCTTGGTGTAATCCAGGCGGTCGATGGAAAGAATTACCTTGTAATCCGCGAACGTTTTGCGCAGCTCTTTTTTATGCTTCTGCACTTCGTTGGCGCACGCGGCATTGTTATATTTATTGAAATCAATACCCATGGGATAAGTGTTGGCTTTGATGACGTGATCATCCACGATGATTTTCCCCATATTATGCTCATAACCGAGAATGCGATGAACACATCTCAGGAAATACTGCGTGTAATCATGCGTGTGGAAGCCGATGAGGTGCGCGCCCAAAATGCCCTGCAGAATCTGCGTGCGCCATTTGCCCGGCAACATCCGGAATATTTCGTAACCGGGAAAAGGAATATGCAGAAAAAACCCGATGGGGTTTCTCAGCTTCTGGCGCAGCATTCTGGGCAGCAGCATCAGGTGATAATCATGTATCCAGATGATATCGGTGGGGCGGACAACTTCCAAAACCGCGTCGCGAAACGTCTCGTTGATCTTTTTGTATGTGGTCCAGTATTTTTCTTCGTAAACCGTATATGATGGGAAATAGTGAAAAAGCGGCCAGATAGTTTTGTTGCAGAAGCCGTGATAGAAATTATCCATTTCCTTATCCGAAATGAAAACCGGATAGGCATCGACTTCCGTCAATAATTTTTTCTTTACCGTCTCTTTTTTCTTTTCCGGCACGGCCACGCCGGGCCAGCCGAGCCAGAGATACTTTTTATCGACGAGGGAAGAGCTTTTGAGCGAATCCAGGTAAACGCTCAAGCCGGATACAAGCCCGCCGGCGCTTTTTTGAAACTTAATCTGCCCTTCTCTTTCCGTGAGCGTTACAGGCAGTCTGTTGGACACAACAAGCAATCTCATTTATTACTCCGTGAACTTCCTGCGGGAAAAGAGCGACATCCGTTTACACAATTCTACCTGCCGCCCAAATTTTTTGTTGCAGAATATTTTCCCGGTTTAGATTCAGTTAGCGTGATGACGAGGTTGCCGCGATATCTTTGAACAACTTTTTGATACTAGATTATATACTTATTGAAAAAAGATAAGTCAATTATTAATTGCCCATGACTCATATAACATGCTGATATTTTGTAAATATTTTTTTCTTTCGGTTTTCGTTAAAGTACGGTTTTATTTTTTGATTTTCAGGAGCCTCGCGTTGATGGCGACAATAACGGTGCTGAGCGACATCAAAACCGCGCCGATGGCCGGGCTGATGACAATACCTGTGTTGTAAAAAACGCCGGCAGCCAGCGGTATGGCCATCACGTTGTAGCCAGTCGCCCAGACGAGATTCTGTATCAGCTTCCGATAAGTGGCTTTCGCTAAAGAAATGACGCCGACAACATCCGCGGGATTGGAGCGCACCAAGATGATATCCGCCGTTTCAATCGCCACATCCGTACCCGCGCCCACAGCAATGCCCACATCGGCCTGCGCCAGAGCCGGCGCGTCGTTGATACCGTCACCAGTCATTGCCACAACATAACCACGGGATTGCACCTCTTTTACTTTTTGAGCCTTCTCATGCGGCAAAACCTCGGCAAAATATTCATCCAAACCGATTTCCAACGCAACCCACTTGGCCACCAATCGATTATCGCCGGTGAGCATCATGCATTTAACACCCTGATTCTGTAAGCTGACAATGGCTTGTTTTGCTTCCGGCCGCAGTAAATCCGCCAGCGCGATAGCGCCCGCGATTTTTCCTTCCAGCAATACGTAAACCACCGTTTTTCCCTGCGCGTGGAATTGAAAAATTCTTTTATCATGTTCGTCTGTAATATTTTCCTTTACGTAAACAGGGCTTACCACTTGGACAAGCTTGCCGTTAACTTTGCCTTGCGCGCCACTACCCGGGATTGTTTTAAACCCCTCTGGATGGACTGTTTTTTTCGCCGCCGCGACAATGCCTTTAGCCAGCGGGTGCTCAGAATGCATTTCCACGGACGCAGCATACATCAGGAGTTCTTCTTCCTTTATTTGTCCATCCAAAACCAAAACATCCGTCACGCCGAACTTTCCCTGGGTGAGCGTACCGGTTTTATCAAAAATCACCGCGTCGATTTTACGCGCCTTTTCAAACGCCGCACGGTTACGGATTAAAAACCCGTTTACCGCCGAGAGAGACGTGGAAACAGCAACGACCAGCGGCACCGCCAATCCCAGCGCGTGCGGACAGGCAATCACCATGACCGTCACCGCTCTTTCCAGAGAAAAAGCGAACTCCTTATTCATGATGAAAAACCAGACAAAAATCGTCACCAGAGCGACGGTGATTGCCGCCACCGTCAGATAGAAAGCAAAACGGTTAGCCGTATCCTGAGTTTTGGATTTGCTTTCCTGCGCTTCCTTGACCAGTTGAATCACCTGCGCGAGAAATGAATCCTTGCCCAGTTTTTTAATCGCAACGGTGATTGAACCTTCCGTGTTCAAGGATCCACCGATAACTTGATCTCCCTTTATTTTATGCACCGGCTTGGACTCTCCGGTGAGCATCGCTTCATTGATATATGTTTCGCCATCTATTATCTCGCCGTCGGCGGGAATTTTTTCACCGGGTTTTACCACCACGCGATCATTTAGATTTAATTCTGCAAGGGGCACATCTTTGATGCTCCCGTCAGCCATGATTTTGTGCGCCTCCGATGGCATAAGGCGGGAGAGTTCTTCCAGCGCGCGCGACGCGCCCATTACCGAGCGCATCTCAATCCAGTGCCCAAGAAGCATGATGTCGATAAGTGTCGCCAACTCCCAGAAGAAAATCGATCCCGGCAGGCCAAAGACCACCACAGAGCTATATACATAGGCCGTGGTGATGGCCACGGCGATAAGCGTCATCATGCCGGGCTGCGCGGCCTTGAATTCTGCGACAATGCCCTTTAAAAAAGGCCAGCCTCCATAGAAGAAAATAATCGAGGACAGAATAAAAAGAACATATTCATCGCCTTGAAAGCGCAGAGAATCGCCCAAACCAAAAAACATCTGCACCATGGGCGTGAGCAGCAACACCGGCACGGTAAGCGCGAGCGATATCCAGAACCTTTTCTTAAAATCATCAATCATGTGCTCGTGACCGTTTTTATGGCCTTGGTTATGCTCCGGCGGGTGTTGATGCGGTGAAAGCTGAGCAGGTATTTTCCCCTGCGCACCGTGCGGCCCGTGCGCATGCCCCGGATGCACGTGCTGAATATGTTCAGGTGATTCGTTTGCCATAGAAATTTCTTAATATAATTTAGAATAAGAAATATACGAGCAAAATACAATTAAAACAATTCATTAATACATCGCATACACGCCTATTTATTACAGTTCGTATAAATAGAAAACGAAAAAATAAAAATTTGGATTTAATAGATTGATTTTACTTAACTATTATCGTAAAAAGAAAAACAAAACGTAAAAACGATTTATACAGAAAGCACCTGTCTGTGTTTACAGAATTTATACGGGTGAACACGCAATTAGAACAGGTTCCTTTACACAAGACAGTTCAGTCGCGACTCCTCCGTTGGGTGACGAAAGGAACAAGTCATGGCCACGTCTGAGAAAGAACAATTTCAAACCCTAAAGCGAAAGCATCATCAACTGCTTCGTGAATGGAGACGTAAGCGAGGGCTTTGCATCATCTGTGCAGCGTCTGAGGGAAACGAAGACGACCACTTGCCCCCCAAGGTCTTGCTCCCTAAGAGTCTCAGGAATCAGAACATCGAATTCCTAACCTACCCGGCCTGCGCCAGTTGCAACCGGATTTCATCGGATGAAGATTTCCTGTTCAGTGTCTTGTTATCCATCGGTCTAAACCAAGAATCCATCAGGCTGGATCAAGAGCCATCTGATTCCGACCTTCTGGCACTATACAGACAAGCACAATGCCAACTTGAAGATGAAGCGGAAGCCGAACGTCGGAAGACGTTGCTTCGGAGGTACCTGGGAAAGGATCCTCGTACCGGCAGGGACGCAATCGACATTTTGAAATTGCCCCTGAACCATACGACGACCAAGATCGTCAAGTCTATCTACTGGTTGCACACCGGTGGCGATGTTCTTGAGGCTCACAATCCTGGATGGTGGATTCGTCCCTTCATCGACACATCGAAGATCAACTTCATTGAAAAGCACCTGAAAGTCTCCAATGCAGACATCCAATGGGGAGGTCGATTCATTGCACATTACACCATCGGGCATCCGACAAACGGCGTAGGGGGGTTCATCTCGTGCTCTCTCCACTTCTATACGAACCGTTCTACCGCGAAGGGAATGAATTGGTACTTGATAGCGGCACCGGTTAACACATTGATAAATGGGGTAAGTCTATATGAGCAGTGCTTGCAAATACTTGGGCCGGCCACAATTGAACCGCGGAAATGAGGATCATCCAACCAGCTGCTGAAACGGATCGTTCATCGGACCACCTCCCGCTTAGTTTTTCGTTCGCCTTTTTTAATTAACCTTTAATTTTCATTTTTCCAGAAGGTTTTCATTTTTTTCAAAAAAACTCACAGCTCATCATTGGACAATACCACGAAAATCAAATATAGATTACCCCAATGGGTAAAAATATCCTCTTAATCAACCCCTGGATTCATGATTTTGCCGCTTATGATTTCTGGCTCAAATCCTTGGGGCTTTTATATCTGGGCGGGCTTTTGCGCCAAAACGGGCATCATGTAAGTTATATTGATTGCTTAGATGCATATCATCCGGAAATGCTCGCCCGTGAATTGAAACCAAGACGCCATGCTTATGGCCGGGGGAAATTTTTCCGTCAGGTTATCCCCAAACCGGATAAGCTCAAATTCCTGCCCAAAAATTACTGCCGCTACGGAATCCTGCCGGAAATACTGCGCAATGATTTACGAAAACAACAGAACGCGGACATTGTTTTAGTTACTTCCATGATGACTTACTGGTATCCGGGTGTGTTCGAAGCAATTAGAATTATCAAAGAAGAATTGCCATGCGTTCCCGTGGCGCTGGGCGGAAAATACGCGACACTTTGCTACGAACATGCCGCTAAATATTCCGGCGCGGATTATATAATCTCCGGCGCGGGAGAAACGCAGATTCTGGAATTGTTGGAAAAATTGTTCGGAGAAAAACCAACTCATCTTCCCGATGAAGATAATCTCGATTCTTACCCCTACCCTGTTTTTGATTTAATTGGCAAAATTGAACAACTGCCCATAACAACATCACGCGGCTGCCCTTACCGGTGCAGTTACTGCTCGTCGCATATCCTCAATAAAAAATTCCTCCGGCGCGATCCTGTAAAAGTCGCCGACGAAATCGAACACTGGCAAAAGAATTACGGCATCATCAATTTCAGCTTCTACGATGACGCGCTTTTAGTCGAGCCGGATAAAATGATAATCCCCTTGCTTGCCGAAATCAAAAAGAGAAACTTAACCTGCCAGTTTCACTGCCCCAACGGCCTGCATCTGCGCGAAATCGACGCGACACTGGCGAAACTGCTTTACACTTCCGGCTTCAAAACCATCCGCTTCGGCTTTGAAACAGCGGATTTTCAAAAACAAAAAGAAACCGGCGGTAAAGTGGTCAACAAAGAGCTGGAAGACGGCGTTATGTATTTGAAAAAAGCCGGATACAAAACTGATGATATCGGCATTTATTTATTGTGCGGCCTGCCCGGCCAGCGCGCCTCTGAAGTGCAAGAAAGCATTGATTTTGTCCGCGCCTGCGGTGCCAAACCGATGCTCGCTGAATATTCGCCCATTCCCAACACAAAAATGTGGGCGGAGGCGGTTGCTTCATCACCCTTTGACATTCAGGCTGAACCGCTATATCATAACAATTCATTGCTGCCCTGCCGCAATGATGATTTTACGTATGATGTTTATACAAAAATAAAAGCGGCGTTGAAAAACAGCATGTAGTCATCGCAAGACCGCCCAAGTGAACACGGCAATTCGGCAAAAAGAAAGATTGCTTCGCTTTGCTCGCAATGACAATAATAAAAAGGTTAACCAAATATAAATGATAACTAATTTATTTAAACAAAAAACCTGGATTCCCCCAGCATACGCCGGGCTTCGCAGCCTGCGCGGGAATGATAACATGAAAAA
>DLNC01000014.1:9031-30736 GCA_002478265.1 Syntrophaceae bacterium UBA7520 | reverse complement strand
GACAAATCATTTGCTGCTTACACATCCTAAAAGATTTATTGACAAGGTGGCCTTTTTCCTTTACGGTACGCTACCGTAACAAATCCAACCAAGGGAGATCGAATAGTGAGAGAAATCGGCTCATTAGATTTAGGCGGCAGTTTTCACGGCAGCATCCTGGGCATGGTCCTGGACGCGGGATTGATGGTCAAATTTGTTCTGCTGATTTTGCTGGTTTTTTCCGTTGTGTCTTGGGCGATCATCTTTGTTAAATACAAATATTACCGCAAGATCAAAAAAGAAAATGATGAGTTCCGCGCGGCCTACCTGAAAAGCAGCAGCCTATCCGAAGTAAATACTGCGGCGCAAAAATATAAAATGTCGACAAACGCGGAGGTCTTTCGTGTGGGTTATGAAGAACTTTCCAGGATGAACGCCTCAAAAAAAGAAAAAGAGAAACACAGCGATGACATCAGTCTGTCCTCTCTCGACAATATCGAAAGATCACTAGCCAACGCCAGCAACAGCGAAATGGCCAAGCTGGAAAGTTCCATCGGTTTTCTGGCGACCACCGGCTCGGCCAGCCCCTTCATCGGCCTGTTCGGCACGGTTTGGGGAATCATGGACACGTTTCAGGGAATCGGCGCACGCGGCTCGGCAACACTGGCTGTTGTCGCGCCGGGCATATCGGAGGCACTGGTGGCCACAGCGGCGGGACTTGCTGCGGCAATACCCGCGGTTATCTTCTATAATTACTTTTTAAATAAAGCCAAAACCATGGTTCAGGAGATGGACAACTTTGCCGCGGAATTCTTAAACATCGTCGAAAGATACTTCATCCGCAAATAATAAACGTATGCGTTCTTTACGAAGAAGAAATTATACTTCAAAAGCCATGTCCGAAATCAACGTCACGCCTTTTGTCGACGTAATGCTGGTGTTGTTGATTATCTTCATGGTTACGGCGCCGATGCTTTCCATGGGCATCGATGTTAATCTGCCCAAGGTTAAATCAAAAAGCGTCGATGTGACCGAAGAAAAGCTCGTTTTGACCATCACCGAAACAAGGGAAATCTATTTGAATAAAAATAAAATGCAGCTTGGCGAGCTTTACTATAAACTTGAAGCGATATTTGCCAACCGCATCGACCGCGAAGTTTTTCTGCGTGCCGATAGAAGCGTCCCCTATGGATTTGTTGTTCAGGTAATGTCGGAAGTACGTAAAGCGGGCGTCGATAAACTCGGGTTGATTACAGAACCGCCCGAGGGAATGAAATGAAACTGAGGATGCCCCATTACACCTCCCGCGGCACTCCCGAAAACTTCCACAAAATGATTTTACTTTCAGCGCTCGTTCATTTTGTCGTACTTAGTATTGTGTTCGCCTCAATTCCCGGCTCTTCCCGTCGCATAACTTTCGGCCCCATTTATTCCGTCTCGCTGGTGGGCGCCGATGTCGCCCTAACGGGTTCTTCTCCGGGTCTGAGTGATTTTATCCCGCAAAGCGAAAGCCCCGGTTCGTCATTTATCAAAAGAGAATTTGAGACAGCGTCTCTTGCGCCCCTTAAAAAAGACGAGACAGAAAGATTAAATGTTGAAAAAGCTATCGAATCTTTAAAGCAAAGGGAAGCGGCACAACCGCAGGATAATACCACAACTATGCAAGCCGGCGCTGGAGCTGCCGCCACCGCGGGAGAAAGATCAGCGGCGGGCGACCAGGCTGCCGCGCAAAGAAACGAATATATAGCTCTGGTATGGTCGAGGGTTAAGGGAAACTGGACGCTGCCCCAGGCGCTGATGCCGAAAGATAGTGTGGAAACAATAATTGACGTGAGAATATCACGCAGCGGCGCGTTGGAACACATCGGCTTTGAAAAAAGATCCGGTTATCAATATTTCGACGACTCGGCGCTGAATGCCGTTAAAAAATCCACACCCTTTCCGCCCCTACCCTCCTACATCACCGGCAATCACATTGAGATCGGCATTCGTTTTCATTCACGCGAATTGCGTTAAAACAGGAAAGGCCTGACTATTTTATGATTAGATGCAAAAAGATAAACTTAATCAAAGCTTGTTTCATCATTATCGTCATTTTTTTTCTTCCGGTGGCGTCCGCGGCAAAAATCTATATCGATATAGATTCGCCTGCTTTCCAGCAGTTCCCCATTGCTGTTACTGACTTGAATAATATTTCGCCGGACGCCGCAACAGCGCCGGCTATCGGGGCAGCGCTGGCTGACGAAATAAAAAAGTATCTTTCGCTTACCGGGATATTCAATATCCTGGACAGGAGAAGCTTTCTGGAAAAAATCGAACCGGGCAATCCAGAGACGCTGGAAAAAGTGCATTTCCCGGATTGGTCTCTGATCGGCGCCGATTTTTTAGTGCGGGGAAATCTTTTGCACGATGTCAAGGGCATTACCGTTGACTGCCGTCTTTATGACGTCACGCGCGGCGATAAACTTCTGAGCAAAAAATACAGCGCGCCGGCGGCAGGCCAAAAAGAGCTGGCAAAAAATATTGCCTCGGACATAATGCTTGCCTTGACGGGAGACGAAGGAGAATTTAACACCAAAATTGCCTTCATCGTCAAATCTAATCAGTCTGCCGACATACAGGCCATCGATTACGACGGAGAAAATCAACATAAAATTACCGGTCATCAGGCTATCATGATGTCTCCCCGCTGGTCGCCGGACGGAAAGTATCTTGCCTTTACCTCTTTTCGGGACGGAGCGCCGCATGTTTTTATCAAGAATTTGCGCACCGGAGTGGAAAAAAAAGTTGCCGCCTTTGAAGGGTTGAACCTGTCCGGCGCCTTTTCCCCGGACAGCAAAAGGCTACTTTTGACCCTGAGCAAGGAAGGAATCGAAGATATTTATGCTCTTGATGTGGATACCTTGAAGCTGCGGCGACTGACACACAGTTATTCCATTGATGTCTCCCCCACGTGGTCGCCGGACGGCAGCCAGATTGCTTTTGTTTCCAACCGTTCAGGCGATCCGCAGATATACGTGATGGACGCCGATGGCAACAACGTCAGGAGAATAACCTTCGAGGGAAATTATAACACCTCTCCTGCCTGGTCGCCGCGTGGCAACCGTATCGCCTATGAAGGAAGAAGCGGCGGGCGCTATCAGATTTTTTCTATCGACGCTGAAGGCAATAATCTGTTGCAGCTTACTTTTGACAATGCGGATAACGAATCACCATCCTGGTCGCCTTCCGGCAGACAAATTGTGTACAGTTCAAAAACACATTCGCGCAGCAGAATATGCATTATGAATGCCAACGGCTTGAACACAAGAATTCTCCGCGAAGCGGCAACCCCACTGGTCATGCCTGCTTGGTCGCCGCGGTTTAAATAATTAAGCTTGCCTATAGAGTTTGATTTTTTTTGCGATTTATGTATAATATAAATAAATGATTAATGCAGAATTCCTCAAAGCCGTAAATAACCGTCGCAGCTTGCCTTTTTAAGATTACACCTTATATTTGTTGCTTTTTTATTGACGATGCGATGCAAGTTGTGTTTTAATTTTTGAGGATTTGAAAAAACACTTTAAAAACAACAAGAAAGGAGAGAGTAAGCGATGAAGAAAAAAATGACATTAATGGGGATATTTGTGGCGGTTTTGGGATTGATGATGTTTTCCGGCTGCGCGGAAAAGAAAGCGGTCGTGACAGACAGCACCGCTCAGCAGCCCGCGGCGGTGGAACCGGCGAAAACAGATGCCTTGACCGCGGCACAGGCGGCACTGCAGGACATCAATTTTGATTTTGACAAATCCAACATCCGCGAAGACGCGCGCCAAATCATGAAGGCGAACGCGGATTTTCTTATTAAAAACAAAGATGTCAATATAATTATCGAAGGACATTGCGACGAAAGAGGAACGGCTGAATACAACATGGCCCTGGGTGAAAGACGCGCGCAGGAAGCCAAGAAATACCTGATTAACCTCGGTGTCGCGTCCGCTAGAATGAAGACTGTAAGCTACGGCGAGGAACGTCCTTTGGATCCTGCCTCTAATGAAGAAGCCTGGGCAAAAAACAGACGCGCTCACTTTGCCGTGGTTAAATAGTCGCCGCTGAAGGCAGTATCATTGAGGTAAGTGAAATTGAGAAGATTAATTTATTTCCTGATATTTGCATTGGCGCTGGCGTTATCCGGCTGCGCGACCACATCCGATTTAAAAACCGTCCAGTCTGATCTTAACCAGAAAATGGAGGAAAAACTGGCGGCCATGGATGAGGAAATTTCTGCCATGAAAAAAACCGTTGCGGCCATGGACGCGATGCGCAAAGGACAGGCCAATACGGCGGCCGACCTGACGGAATTAAGAGACAGCCTAAATCAGCTGCGCGGTCAAGTGGAAGCGCTGAAAAACGAACTCGCCACCAATACCAGAAAGCAGGAGCAGGCACTGGACAATTTGATGCTCAAGGTCAATTTCATCGAAAACTTTCTGGAAATCGGCGGCAAGAGCACCTCCAACGCCAACGACGATAAAAATAAGGCCGCTGACGCCGCCAAAACTCCGGTGCAGGATAAAGACCGCGCTTATTCCAGCGCCTACCAGACATTTAAAGAAGGAAATTACGCCAAGGCCCGAGCGGAGTTTCAGGCTTTTCTCGCGGAATACCCGAAAAGCGAATATTCCGACAACGCTCAATTTTGGATCGGCGAATGTTACTTCTTTGAAAAAAAATATGAACAGGCCATACTGGAATATGAAAAAGTGGTCAAAAATTATCCTGGTGGCAGCAGGGTGGCCTACGCGCTGCTCAAACAGGGGTTGTCTTTTTTCAATCTCGGAGACAAGACAAGCTCCCGGCTGCTGCTGCAGCAGGTAATCAAGGATTACCCCAATACCAATCAGGCGCGGATTGCGCGCGCAAAACTTCAGGAAATAAAATAACCGGCAATTTCCATAACCGCAGATACGCAAAAGGGGGCTTTTGGCCCCCTTTTTTTATCGATACAAAACCTATTCCAAATCGACCGGCTTTATTCCCGGCGGCACGGGCAGATTAAAAATACTTAGATCATCGCTTTTCTCAACATGGGCTTCATTATACCTGACACTCAGCGAAGTAATGCCGTCAGCCATTTTGATGACAATATGGACGGGCAACCGGGCTTGGCGATCGCCATATGTATAATGCACGCTGTATACCTGCTGCCCATACTGGTCTTTCCGCACAAATTGCCGCAGACGGCCATCAGTCAATTCGATGACCTGTGAGCCATATCGCGCTGATGCGGCTTCGATGGCAGCGTTACTTTCTGTTTTACGCATTTTATAAGAAGTATCAGCATCATCAAGCGCGGGAAAACCGCCGGTAAAAATCATTACCGCATCTTCCACATTAAAGGGCCAGCTAACAAACCTGTATAAATTTTGCGCAGTCGGTCTGCCTTGATAATACTTGCCCTGTGCTGGAATAAATATACGCATGTTGTCCGAATCAGCGACAATAAAGTAATCAGGCAAACCTATCGGAGACAGAATTTCCAGCCGTAAATAGCAAGGCCTCCGTAAGACGAGTATGGCTTTCGCAGGGTAATGGCCCTGAGGTATAACCAGGTCTATCTCGGCGCCGGCGCCGACTGTTTCTTCCGCGAGAATATTGCCGGCGGCATTTAGGTACGCCTGGCGCGCTTGCGCCTCATTATTGCTTACCGCGGTGCGAAAACATCCGGTTAGTGCAAGAAAAACAAAAAACAGAATTGTCACGGGCCCAGGCCCGCGCTTGCCGAATATGGCTTTGATTGAAACAGCTTGATTATTTGGGTGTTTTGTCTTCACGCAGCTCAGATAGTTTATTCTTCAGTGAAGCATTATCGGGAACAAGTTTAAGAGCGCGCTCGTACATCTCCCGCGCTTTTTGTTTTTTGCCCATCTTGGCGTAAACATCACCGAGGTGCTCGATGACATTGTGGTCATCAGGCAGAATTTCCAGCGCTCTTTTCAAGTGAACAAGCGCGCTATCCAGCTTGTTCTGTTTGAAGTGCACCCAGCCGAGACTGTCGATGATATAACCGTTGTCGGGCTTAATCTGCAACGCTTTCATAATCATTTTTTCCGCCTCTTCTAGCTTAATGCCGCGGTCGGCATAGCTGTAACCGATGAAATTCAGGGCGTCAGCGTGCTCCGGATCCTGACGTAAAATCATTTCCATCTCTTTGATGCTCTCTTCAAACCTGCCCGTCTTTTCATAAATCACGCCGAGCGAATATCGCGCATCCGGATTATTGGGAAATAATCTGATGGCTTCAAGCAGTGTCTTTTCCGCCGCCGGAGTATTTTTTGTTTCCTCATAAAGAGAAGACAAATATAAATACAAAGATATCTGTTCTTTATTGATTTTAATGGCATCATTAATCAGGGATATGGCTTCGTCAGTTTTGCCTTCTTTGCTCAGCAGCATGGCGCTGTGAATCTGCGCTGTCGCAAAAAGCTCTGATTTAACGGTTATTTTTCCGTATTCCTCAAGCGCCCTCTTTTTTTCCCCATTTTCTTCATAGGTGCTGGCCAGCAAAAAACGTACTCGGTCGTCAGCGTTGTTTCTTTCCAATATGCGGGAAAATTCATCTGCGGCATTATTAAATTTACGCAGGTCATAGAACAAAATTCCCAATCTTAATCTTGCTTCGCGGTTCTCAGGATCCATCTGCAAAAACTCCTGATATTCCGTGATAGCTTCATCATATTTTTTTTCACGCGCGAGCAATTCCGCCACTCTCATTTTCATATTAAGACGCGTCGGGTTGCCTTCGTAGTATTCACGATACAGCGCGATCGCCTTGTCGGATCTGCCCTGTTTTTCATAGAGAGAGGCAAGGTCATAAACGGCCGGCTCAAAATGCGGCCGCAGGGACAGAACTTTCCGATACATGGATTCGGCATCCGCGTGCCGTTCCATATCCCCTAGAAGTTTGCCGTAGTAATACAGGCCCGTGACGTTTTCCGGATCAAGTTTCAGCATTTTTTTAAAGTTACTTTCCGCGCTTTCATAATTGTTTTCCGCGGCATAGATTATCGCTAGATAAAGGTAAGCAATGAGGTTTTTCTGATCCAGTTCAATCGCCTTTTCATACTCGATAATAGCTTTTTTATATTCCCGCATATTCAGATAAAGACCGCCCATGATCAGACGCAGATCAACATTATCGGCGGATCGCTGCAGTTCCTTTTCTCCCAACGCCAAAGCCCGTTTGAAATCTCCTTTTTCCGAGGATAAGGAAATCAGTTCCATTACCAAATATGGAGAGGCGGGATCAGCGGCAATCGCCTTTTCTACCGCGGCGATCGCTTCATCGGTTCTCCCGTTAAGCTTCAGAAGAATGCCCATCGAGTAATAATACATGGCGTCCGCGGAAGTTTGCTTTTCCTTATATACATCCGTCAGACGAACATTCTGCGCGATGGCGCACGCCGATAAATTAACCAAGAGCAGCAGGGACAGTATAAACAATCTGGACTTTTTAGAAATATCTATCATTGATTTCATCCGTTCATTTTTCACCGGCAGGCCTTTATTCTAAGAAACACCGGGAGGAGATTTTGGCTTAATCAGTTGTGATACGGGAACAATCAGTATTCCCTTTTCCCGCAGCGCTTTCGAAGCGTCTTTAAGAGCACGGATCGTCTCCGGATAAGGATGGCCGATAACAATTACGGGGGAAGGATCATTTTCAAAATTTTTGACGCTCATAATATTTTTATAAATCTCATCATAATCGCGCTTGTTATCAATGAATATTTTTCTTTCCGCAATTGGTAATCCGACGACCTTTGCCGCGGCCAACGCTTCGCTTTCCGCGGCGGTGCGTGAATCAACAAAATACAGGTTCTTTTTCTTGAGTAGTCCGAAAACAAGCGTGAGCTTTTCCCTGTCCGTCATGAATTTTGAGCCCATGTGGTTATTCACCCCGGCGACATAGGGAACGGCTTCCAGGTTTATTTTCAGCTGGTGTAATATCTCCTTTTCGTTCATATCTGTAAAAAGAGCTCCCTCGCCCGGTTTATCCACCGGATAAGTCACCGGCTCCATCGGCAAATGCAACAGAATCTCCTTGTTCCCCTGGCGCAACATCTCCGCGGCGGCGCGGGAATGGGGCAAGAAAGGCAGCACGGAGAAGGTAATGTTCGCTTTTATCTGCATCAGTTCCCTCACCGGCGCCAGGTCATAGCCGATATCGTCAATGATGATGGCAATTTGCTTTCGCGGCAGGGGTATTTTCTCTATTTTGGAAACAACCGCCTGATCTTTATCTTTTTTCTTACCGGAGATAATGCCCGCTATTTTGTCCCTCGCTGTTTTTTCTTTTTGCTGTGGCTGCTGGCTTTGCTTTTGCGCTTCTTCGGTCTGCGGCTCCTTTTTTTGCGGTGCTAATCCCGTTTTTTGTTCCTGAACGGATAAAATATAAACTATCGCGGCGACTGATACGAGAATAAAAAATACCAGCAATCCATTCAAATACTGCTTTTGGGACTTTCGGGTTTTCGTTTTTCTTTTTTTTGCCAATTAACTTCCCTCTGCGATAAAACCCTCAACCCTTAATGTTGCTTTTCATTATTTCCCAGCTTCTTAAAATATCCACCGCGGTTTTGAGCTGATTGTCCAAAGCGAAATCGGGCGAATCAGTCAGATCCCTCGTCTTTAGTTCATCCGGCTTCTTTCCGTCCTTCTTTGTCGGCTTAATATGCCCTTTCAAATCCTTTTCACGGGGACGGTCTTCCCTCTCCCAAATAGCGGGAGCTTCCTGATCACCGGACGGCCGCACATATTTAACAACGATATCCGGCACAATGCCTTCCGCCTGTATGGATCTGCCATTGGGCGTGTAATAGCGGCCGGTCGTAAGCTTAAGGGCAGAGCCGTCTTCCAACGGTATTATCGTCTGCACTGACGCCTTGCCGAAAGTCTGCGTACCGACAATCAACGCTCTCCCGTTGTCCTGAAGTGCTCCGGCAACGATTTCCGCCGCGCTTGCTGTTCCTTCATTAACCAGCACAACCATCGGGCAAGTAACCTCATTCATGTTATTCTTGGCGACAGCTTTAGTCTCCATGTTCTTCGTCCGCCCGCGTGTCGAAACAATCACGCCCGAGGAGAGAAACATATCCGCGACTTCGATGGCCTGAATCAATAATCCTCCCGGATCGTTTCTCAGATCAAGAACGAGGCCCTTCATCGGTTTAACCTTATCATTCAAATCGCGCAATGCTTTGCGCATATCCTCAGCTGTCCGTTCATGAAAAGAAGCGATACGCACGTAGGCGATATTGTCATCATAAACTTTATACCGGACACTCTTAATCTGAATGACCGCCCGCGTTAACACAATATCTTTTGGCGCGTTCATGTCTTCGCGCATAATGGTGATCGTTACCTTCGAATCTTTCGGACCACGCAGTTTCTTCACCGCTTCCATAATGGTTATGTCTTTTGTTGTTTTGCCGTCGATGCGGAGAATCTGATCACCTGGTTTGATGCCGGCCGCGAAGGCGGGCGTGCCTTCAATGGGAGAAACTACGGTTAAAACATCCTTCAGAATGGTTATTTCAATGCCGATGCCGCCAAACTGTCCCTGCGTTTCTACCTCCAGCTCTTTGTAAAGATCTGGTGTCATAAAAGCGCTGTGCGGATCGAGCGACCTGATCATGCCGTTGATAGCGCCCTGAATAAGAGTAGTGGAATCAACCTCGTCGACATAATTCTTCTTCACCATATCGAATACTTCGTTGAATGTTTTTATGTCGCGATAAATATTTTTATCCAGCGCGGAAACATTGCCGCTTTTATACAAAGCCAGAAAAACCAATATTGCGATGCAGGAAATAACAACCAAGGATATTTTTACCGATGTTTTCTTCATAGCATTCCTCGCTCTCGTGAAGATATAATTATCATTTTTATATTTATACCACTTTTCCTGATATTTTCCATTAATTTTGCGCCAAAGGATTCTCGTTTCCCGAACCACGCAAAAAGCTTTAGAACTTTTTAAAAAAAGAAAAAACGGGGATTATTCGATTATCCAAGTAGTTGTATTGCTTGTATCTTTGACGGAAACGCCCATACGCGCGAGACTTTCTCTGATTGCATCGGCCTTTGCCCAATCTTTGTTTTTTCGGGCGGCTGTTCTCTGGGTGATCAGTTTTTCTATTTCTTCCCTGTCTAAATCTCTTTTACGCAGTTCTCTTTCATTGTCGGAAATGAAAAAGTCGTCCGGATCAACCTGAAATATTCCCAGGACGGCGCCAAAATGTTCGAAAGATTTGCCGGCTGCTGTCAGTGTTTTAATTTTATCGGTGGGCGAAGCGTTTTTTGCCGCCATAAAATAATTATTCAGCATCCTGACCGCTTCAAAAACATATCCCAACGCCCCAGCGGTATTGAAATCATCGTCCAGGGCCTTATCAAAATTTTCCTCCATCTGCTTGAATTGCTTTATATAATCACGGGCCGGCGCCGATATTTTATCTTCCGGTAAAGATCCGGCAACTGATAATTTTGCCAGCATTTCTTTTTTTATCCGCAGAGCCGTATAGCAACGCACCAGCGCCGACCTTGTTTCCGCCAGATAACTTTCGGAAAAATCAATGGGACTGCGATAATGACTTTGCAGGATAAACAGGCGCACGACTTCCGGGTGGTGCTTTTTCAGAATTTCACGCACCGAAAAGACATTGCCGAGTGATTTGGACATTTTTTCCGAATTTATCCTGACAAAACCGTTGTGCAGCCAGTAATTCGCCGGGGGTTTTCCCGTCGCGGCCTGCGATTGGGCAATTTCGTTTTCGTGATGCGGAAAAATTAGGTCCTCACCGCCGCCGTGGATATCAAAAGTTTCGCCCAAATAACGCCTGCTCATGGCCGAACATTCGATATGCCATCCCGGACGACCCCTGCCCCAGGGGCTTTCCCAATACGGCTCTCCTTCCTTGCTGGCCTTCCATAAAGCAAAATCAAGCGGATTTTTTTTCTTGTCGCTTATATCCACTCTGGCGCCGGCAATCATATCCTCCAGGTTTCTGCCGGAATTCGCTCCGTACAAAGGAAATTTCTCAACAGCGAAATACACGTCGCCATCGGCAGTGTATGCATACCCTTTCTCCACGAGAACGCTGATCAGCGCAATCATGTCCGGCACATGTTCGGTGGCCTTCGGTGTCAGCGTCGGCGTCAAAACATTTAGCGCCGCCATGTCCTCATCATGCATCGCGATATAACGTTTCGATATTTCCCCGATACTTACGCCTTCTTTTTTCGCCCGGTCGATTATCTTATCATCGATATCGGTGAAATTCTTAACATACACAACCTCATAGCCCTGCGAACGCAGATGACGCACGACAACATCAAAAAACACCGCGCCGCGGGCATGGCCGATATGGCAGGCGTCGTAGGCGGTGATTCCGCAAACATAAATGCCCACTTTGCGTTCCTGCACGGTTTTCAGTGTTTCTTTTTTTCTGGTCGCGCTGTTGTATATTTTTTGAGGCATTATTTTTCTGCCATAAACCTTTAGGGATACAACGGAACCGCTTGCAGTCCCGCGTCTTCTCTCAATCCGCACATTATATTCATGTTCTGCACGGCCTGACCAGCCGCGCCTTTAATAAGATTATCAATCGCCGCAATAATAATCGCCCGGTTCGTGCGCTTATCAACGTGCACTCCGATATCGCAGTAGTTCGAACCGCAGACGGATGAAATATTCGGATATTGCCCCAACGGACAGACGCGCACAAATTTTTCCCGCTCGTAGAAAGATACATAAGCTTCATGCAACTGCTTGAGCGAAACTTCTTTTTTGAAATTGCCGTAAATCGTGCTTAAAATTCCTCGTTTCACCGGTAACAGATGCGGCGTGAAAGTTATATTGAACTTTTGACCGGTTATTTTGCCCAATTCCTGTTCAATTTCCGGTGTATGGCGGTGCTTGCCTACTTTATAGGCCTTGTATCCGCCGTCCACTTCGCAAAAAAGCGAAGTTATCTGCGGCTCCCTGCCGGCGCCGCTGACCCCTGATGCTGAATCGGCGATGATGCTGGATAATTCCAGAAAATTGTTTTTCAGCGCCGGCGCCAGACCCAAAATTATACTGGTGGGATAGCACCCCGGATTGGCTACAAGTTTGGCCTTTTTTATTTCTGGCGCATAGAGTTCCGTCAGCCCGTAAACTGCTTGAGACAAAAGACTTCCGCTTTTATGAGGGCCGTACCAATTTTCATATTCTTGCAAATCCCGCAGCCGGTAATCAGCGCTCAGATCAATTATTTTTTTATGCGCGTTAACAAATATCGGCGCAATGTTCATGGAAACACCGTGCGGCAGCGCCAGAAAAACAATATCACAGGCGGAAGCTATTTCCTCAGGCGTGGTGTTTTGATATTTTAAGGCAGTGAGGCCGGATAATGCCGGATAAATTTCCGCGACCGGCATGCCGGCAAACCGCCGCGAAGTCACCGCCGCCAATTCCACATCCGGATGGCTCACCAAAATCCTGGTAAGCTCAAATCCGGTGTAGCCGCTCGCTCCGTATATTGCTGCTTTTATCATTGTAAATCCCCAAAAAAAAGGGAGGCCTGAAGCCCCCCTTGCCTGAAATTAACGCTTGGAAAATTGGAATCTTTTCCTTGCTCCCGGCTGCCCGTATTTCTTTCTTTCCTTAACGCGGGCGTCTCTGGTTAAAAAACCCGCTTTCTTCAGAACAGGACGCAACTCGGCATCATATTCTAACAGCGCCTTGGATATGCCGTGCTTGACCGCTCCCGCCTGACCGGCCACGCCCCCGCCGACAACATTAACATAAAAATCAAACTGATCTTTCTTTCCCGTAATTTCCAGCGGCTGCCTGATAACCATTTTCAGGCTGGGACGCGTAAAATATTCATCAAAATTTCTTTTGTTGATGACGATATTTCCGCTGCCTGTTTTCATATAAACGCGGGCAATGGCGCTTTTTCTCTTACCTGTCGCATAATAACGTTGTTCGGGCATAAATTCTCCAATATTTCTTTAAAATCTTTTTAAATTGATAATTGCCTGGGGCACTGAGCCTCGTGCGGATGCGCGTTGCCGGCGTAAACTTTCAATTTTTTCAGCATTCTTCTGCCGAGATTGTTCTTGGGCAGCATGCCGGCCACGGCCATGCGGATTACTTTTTCCGGTTTTTCGGCGAGCATTTTTCCCGCCGGAGTTTCGCGCAGTCCCCCGGGATAGCCCGAATACGAATAATAAATTTTATCGGTCATTTTTTTCCCGGTAAGCCTGATCTTTTCTGCGTTGACCACCACGACAAAATCCCCGGTATCCACATGAGGCGTATAAACGGCTTTGTGCTTGCCTCTGAGGCGCAAAGCCACCTCGCTGGCCAATCTGCCCAATATTTTATCAGACGCATCTACAATAAACCAATCTTTGTTCACCGCGTCCGCTTTTGCTGCAAATGTCTTTTTCATTTTAAAACCACCATGTTATATTGTGAATGAGCAGTGATGTTTATGCAATTTACGGGCGGATGTCAAGAAAAATGTTGAAAAAACTGGCGAAATGACAAAGCACAAGGGGAACATACACCCTATGCCTGCTTTTGTCCCAATGCCTGAAAGCCACGTATCTATTTATTTATATTATATTAAAATAATTGACTAATTAAGCTAATTCCAGCATAAAAGCCTTTGGCCTGCCCCCCTCAGATTGGACAAAATATGTTAGAGTAGTTGACAGGAACCCAAGTCCCGGGGAACGGGAGAAAGGATCTTGCCATGAAGCGCCGAAGAAGTTTTGCTATCGACCTCAAACGCCAGATTGTCGAAGAACTGCTCAGTGGCGTCAGTACGCCGGCTCAACTCATACGCCGTTATGAGATTTCCTCAAGCCTTCTTTATCACTGGAAAGAGCAATATGCCAATGGCCGGTTTAACAATGAACCCAACAAAGAGGCCGCCTTGGAAGACCGCGTCCGCCAATTGGAACAGCTGGTCGGCAAACTAACCATGGAGAATGAGTTTTTAAAAAAAGCCGTTCAGAGGGGCCTTTTGACACTGCCGAAGAAAAACGACAGTTCCTTGTTGAGCACAGTCACCTCCTGGAAAGCACGAAAAGGGGGTGCAACTTATGAATCTGCCCCGTAGCACATATTATCATCAATCAAAGAGCAATAAAGGAGATGATCAGGAACTCATCGCCCGGATTGAGGCCATCATCGAAGAGTTTCCCGGCTATGGATACCGCCGTGTCACCCGCGCATTGCACCGGCAGAATATGCCGGTTAACCACAAGAAAATATTACGTATCATGCGTCAACGGGGACTTCTTCGAAAAACCAAACGCCGTTGGATAAAAACGACGGATAGCAACCACGGTCATCGGATTTATCCTAATCTTATCAAGAATCTTATCGCAACAGGCCCCAATCAAGTCTGGGCGGCGGATATCACTTATATCGGCATCAGAAACGCTTTCGTCTATCTGGCCATCATTCTGGATTTATTTGCCAGAAGAGCCATCGGCTAGCTATTTCACGCCACATCGATACCGCCTTGTGCCTTTCCGCCCTGACGATGGCCATCAATAATCGGCAGTCGCCCAAGAACGTTATTCATCATTCGGATCGAAGCGTCCAATATGCCGCTCACGTTTATGTGGAAACGATCCTATATTACGGCTTTCTGATCAGCATGTCGGGCAAGGGAAATCCCTATGACAATGCCGCTGCTGAAAGCTTTTTTAAAACGGTCAAAGTCGAGGAAGTCTATTTCTGCGAATATCGAACTTTTGAAGATGTTCAAAGTCGACTTCCTTTTTTCATCCAAGAAGTGTATAACCGCAAACGTCTGCATTCCTCTCTCGGATACAGACCACCGGTGGAATTTGAAGAAATGTTTTTTAAAAACCAAAAAACCTGTCCGACTGCTCTAACCCAATCTGTCTAACCACAGGGGTGCAGTACACTTCCTGCTATTCAAAAACAGCCAAAAAGCATTCCCTTCTCGTGCCTCATTCCCCTTCCCTGCTATTCCGTTGGAGACATTGGCCCCATTTCCACTATGCGGACAAAATCGACAACCATTCTTTGCTCAACCTGTAACGGCATACCATGCCCTATTTGCTGAACGAAATAAATACTATTTAGCGCGAAGTTTGTTGGAACAGGCTTATTTAGCTGCTTAAACATATTATGTATATTATCTACTATGACTTCTCCCTTGTCAAAAGTAAAATACCCTGCATTGTAATCATACCAAAACTGACCGTCTAAGGATAATTGCAGTTTGTATCCGTTATTAAAGCTGAACACCATTCCTTGATAATTTATAAAATTACCCTTTTGAGATATGGACATTTCATCTATTTTAAATTCGATGTATGTATTTTTAGTAACAGGTATTGGGAATATATTATTGGCGTAAGTTTCGCCGGATAGATTATCAACGCCGATAAATGAATAATTAAAATGACCTGCAATATTGCAATCAGTCTGATAACGTATATTAGTTTTAACTAGCTTTCCCTCTGTTATTTCATTTTGAGCAAGTCCATGTTCAGCATTATGCTCGGGGCAATAATTACTTCCAAACACAGTCGATTCCATTTGGAACCAGTGGTAATCCCCATTAGGTGATGTATTCCATTCTTCATGAAAGCCAAGCGGCTTGGCCGCCCCGAATTTGCCGATAATGCCGCCACTTTCATTGTTTGCAATGCTTGCCATTTCCTCTCCTAAATTACCCCTGTAGATCAACATGAATTTAACGTGCTGGTATTCAACGATAGGTATTTCCAGCGGAAACGGGTAAAGATATATTTCAGCTTCATAAGCATCTCCCTCCAGATCATTGCCGCTATCGTCTTTTCCATACATAAGTTCATCAAACAAAAGATAACTGTAAGGCACTTTGCCATAGATATCCCCGGAACCATCTTCGGGCGCGCCGCGCGGAGTGTACCGGTAAGCCAGCATAAACACGCTGTCCTGCCCGCCCATTCTTTCTTTTGACGGGGTTATATTGCGAACTTTGATGTGGACAGATTTTAGTTTTTCAGCGTCGAAAACCGGCAGCAATTTCGCTTCGATTTCCCCACGGAAAAAGTAACTCAAAACCTGTGAAGAATAGCCGATAGCGCGGGGAATAAGTTTTGCCGCATAATTTTCGTAAACTTTCGGATCATTAAGCGTCAAAGCAAGTTTTTTATAATCACCAGGAAGATAATTATAGAAATTATTCGCACGCGCAAGATATTCAATATTTTCCCCATTGCCTGTTTTTTTCAAATATAAAATGTTTTTATCGGTTGATTTATCAATGTTTGTCTCCGCACTTCCGTAGCTAGGATAGATAAATACTTTAAAAATGTTATCGGGGCTGAGGAAATTGGCATTGCTATATTCTGCTAAACCTATCGCCGGTTGCGTTGTTACTTCAGGATTCATTCCACTATATCGATTTGTATCAAAAAGGTTATTAACAGATAATGGAAACGCCTCACTGGGCGCAAATGTTTGCGCAGAATAATTACTAATTTTCAAACCTTTGGCCCAAACTTCATAATCGTAAAAGAAATAATGCCCATCGTTGCGTGTGTGCTCCGGAACGGACATGTCCTGAACCAGATGCATCATTTGCCCTAGACCCCTGAATGTTTGGGCAAAATATTTTTCTGAATCTGCTTTGCTATCTGACCACAAAGCACAGTAGTAGTAATACCGAACATCGTGCCAGGAATAATTGCCACAGACTTGCATATTTACCGGCTGATTGATCCAATCAACCACTGACATACATTTGAAAATTCCCGTATCCCACCAGCCAGAAAATCCACTTTTGTCTTTCGGATTGTGGAAATGATTGCGTGAACGCCAGAACGGAACGCATCCGGATGGTTTATCCTCAAATATTCCTCCGTCAGAAATCCATTCTTTTGCCATTTTTGAATCGAATAGAGTCTTAACACCATCTCTCATACCGAGATTATTCTTCAAATAATTATCAAGATAAATTCCGTAAATAGCCGAATTTTCACCTACAATATGACTATTTATTGCTTGATGCGTTTCAACTTCGAGCGCAAAAGCGTAAAGAAGCAAAATAAAATTTAATATAATTAAAAAACTGAACGACTTAAAAATTTTCATAATTCTATTTGATTTCATTTTAGCTCCCCCTTATATCCTCTGTTTCTTCTATCTTCGTTTAAAGCTTTGAATAAAAGTGGCAACTTGCTAGAACGATAATCAGGTGGCATCACAGGATCTCTTTCACCTTTCTTCATCTCCACAATCCCTAGCGGGCCTTTGTATGAAAACCATCGCTCCCAACGGTCAACGTATTTGATTTCTCCTGCCTTACCCACCATGTCCTTCTCAACAGTGAAATAATTTTCTTCTGGTATCTCTATCCCATCAATTCTTGTTACCGACATATAACCGGGCTTGAAAATAATGAATGAAACATCGGATACTCTCGACAACGGTCCAATCATGGTTTTATAGGCAGGAAAATAAAATTCCCCTTCTTTATCCGTCAGGGTTTCCTTTGCGTCCATGGGCAAGGTATTGCCGCCACCGGGCCCGCCAAATTCCCATTTTTCGTATAGAACTACCACTACAACCCCCTCAATGGCTTGCTTGGTTTCCGCGTCAATCACTTTGCCCCTAAACTCAGGCTTGACATATACTAACCACGCGAAAGCTGGTTGAACAGCGATCAATATAAGGATAGAAATTATTAGGGCTACGAATGTTTTTATTTTCATATCGCTACCTCCTTTAGAATTCACGTATTAACCACAGTCCATTAACATCATTCACAAAAGACAACCTATAAGAATACGCTATACCGTTTTCTATGGTGTTAAGCTCATAATATGCCCTGCCATCTGTGATTGATTGCAAAACAAGCCCTGCATGCGTAGCCATGATCGCCGGCAATTGATCTCTGAGTAAATCAAACATCACTTGATAGCGTTCTCTGCTTCGCGGAGTCATCATGTTCAAAGCAGTAACTATATCTTTATCATTCAATGCCTCTGAAAATGCCGCCCACTTAGCTCTGAGGAGTGTATCAATTTGCGCAATAGGCAGAACTGTTATGCCTATCGAATCCGTATAACTAATGCCGTCGGGGCCGGTAACCGTAGCGGTGAAGGTGTATAGTCCCGCAGTGGTGATTGTGTAGCGATATTGTTCCTGGGTTTCACTTTCCAGTTGCTCCACGGCGCCCGGACCACTTGAGGAAATAACCGGATTTGCAATACTGAATGTACCGTTAATTCTCAGTGTAACTTCTAAGGGAGCAACTCCGGACTCCGGATAAGCGGATAGCTGTATGAAGTTTTCCGCAACTGCTGCGTTAACCGTGATTGATTTTGTCGCCGTAGTTCCGTTGACATCCGTGGCGATAACGGTGATGGTATTCTGCCCGGTTTCCAGAGGCACATCATTGACGACAAACTGATTATTGCTTACTGCCGCGGGAATGCCGTTTACCGTCACTCCCGTTTCTACATTAGCGGGATTGGTTATCGCGCCTGTTACCGTGACGCGATTTCCGGCGATAATTGCCCCGTCCGCGGGTGATATTATTGTGATGGTAATCTGCCCGCCGAGTGTTTTAAACGTGGCGTCCGCGGAAGAAGTTGTTGCGCCGTTATCCGCTACAGCGACAACGCGAAAATGATAAGTCGTCGCCGGTGATAAATTGGCAAGCGTTACACTATGAGCCGTATCCTCTGAAGAATCGGAAGCGGTTGAATCATAGGATGTTGTCGTGCCGTATTCAACTCTTCCCTCGGTCGATTGATCTGTTGTCCAGCTTATTCTGGCCGAGTTTTCCGTGATATTCGTAACAGAAATATTGCTTATCTGGGGTTCACCAGGAGCTAAAGGTATACTCAGAGAAACCGTTTCTCCGGCGGCAACTGTTCCGGTAAATGAATAAGGCAAATACCAGGGCTTGATAACCGTCATCGTATAAGAGCCTTCGGCAACCTCCGTGCTGAACGTGCCCGTGGCAATTGTGGTTATGGTCTGTGTCTCACCCGCTGCATCTGTAATGGTGATAATCGCCGCGGGAAGCAATACACCGCTTAGCGCGTTGGCAACCGTGCCGGTTATTGTTCCTTTCTTCGGCAGCGTAACCTTTACCGTTATATTGTCACAGGCCGTGCGGCCGTATTTATCCGTGGCGGTGGCAGCAATAGTGTTTTTACCTTCCTTGAGGGTGATTGTTGCCGCAAGTGTATTGTCGTTAATTTCGGCGGAAACATCGTTTACCATAACTTTTTCGCTGTTTTCCACCGTGCCGGAGACAACAACATTGGATGAGGAAAGTTGCTCGCCGTCTTGTGGAGAGGTTATTTTAATCTTCGGCAATGTCGGCGAAAGCGGCAAAGGAATGATCGTTAAACTGTCTTTTTCGTCATCCGCTACAATAGCGGTATTGCGGATGCTGTTGACCGCCACGCTTTTTGGGTGACGGTTTAACTTATATGTTTTTATAATCTTATTGGTGTCGAGGTCTAAAAGAAGAAGGTTCCTGTCCTTGTCGCACAAAACTACCGCGCGATTATCGATAGTATTAAAAGCGACATCCAGGGGATATCTGGCCACAGGTATAATCTCGCTTCGTTTGGTTAATAAATCTATAACGGTAACCACATGATCTCGGTAACTGGTCACAATAAGAGTATTTGTTTCCGGGTTTACATCAATGGCCTGTGGCCTTTTTTCCAGGGAAATCGTGTCGATTACATTATAACCATTCAGGTTAATAATATTGATATCTTTTCTGATTTTGTTTAGGACAAACGCCTGATTGCGGATGGGATCAATCGCCACGTCGCCGGCGTTCATGCCGACGCGCGTCTTGGCGATAATCTTTTTTGTTGTTAAATCTATAAAAAATACATGCTGATCAATGGCGCTGGTGACGGCGGCGATATGCGTCTGAGAATTTATCGCGATATTGCTGGGAATTTTATCCAAATCAATGGTTGCCGCAACCCTATTTGTATTCAAATTAATCAGCGTCAAGGAACGACCCGCCTGATTGGCTACTACGGCGGTGTTGCTTTCCGTGTCTATCGCCACGCCTTTGGGCAATTTGCCCACGCATAATTTAGCGATGGCTTTCTCGGTATTTAAATCAACAACGGATACGCTATGTGAATGCCAGTGCGTCACCACCGCCCTGTTGGTTACAGGATTTACCGCCAGCATGCGCGGGTCATTTTCCAGGCTAACATCAACATTATCTTCAATATCTGAATAAACTCCTGTCTGAAAAAGAAAAACACACGTAAAAACAAATATTAATAAAATACTGCGCGAAAGGCAGCTGCGGGACAAAACACTACCACGCCAAGGCATAGAGCACCTCCAGTAATGATTTTTGTAATTTATTTAAGGTGAAGCTTGTTTGGTTATTTTAGCCGTGGCAACGGCAAAAATTACTTTATGGTGAACCTGCTGCTTATAATTTTTTGATTAGTAAAGATAATTTTTTCTGTCAAGAAAAATATTGAGTTTTTTCAACGAAGAAAAATTACCGCCGGTGACGATTTTGCAACCTTTTAAATGCTAAAAGACGAGAATTCTTCTATCAACAACAACTTATAGGTTTATTCGCGCCAAGGCATATTGCTTAGGCCAAACAGCGATAATTTGAGCATAACTCGGGTGTCGCCGTCAGTTTCGGAGAAATCAATCCCCACTCCCCAGCACTGACTGTAATAGATAATCCCGACTGTGCTTTCCACGGTTCGCGAATTGCGTTCATCTCGCCTCAGTTCATAAGTCGCCGCGATATTACTGGTAATCATTGCCTTGATGTTCAAATTGAACTCTTCAATTTCATCGACCGTATACCGGTAGCCAAAGGAAAGCATGTCGCCGCGCCAGTCTCTAAGACGCAGATCGTAATTCATTTGTTGCCAGCCGCTGTAAGTATTGTATTTATTACGCGCCCGGAAAGAAACATACTTATGAGGATTGAAATCAAGCTCAATACCGATATCGGAAAAAGGACGACGCGGAGCGGATAAAGCGTCTTTATCCCTGTACGCTTCATTGATGTCGTAAGTCTGATATAACTTCAACCTTAAAAATTCCAGATAACTGACCGCGTCTTTTTCCTTGACTCTGGCCGTGAGGGTATTGGTCAGCGCCCAGATAACCGCGTTTTGCTCTTCCACGGGCAGCAGATAATCCGGAATTTCATCCTGATCGACATTCGGCGTATAAACGTAGGATATTTCCGGTTTGATTTCATGCCGTACTTTTTCCCAGTTAAACATATTGAAGTCAAATATACGCGAGATCTGCGAACTGGCGGTTACGGAAGCGGTATAGGTAAGGCGATTGCCGCTTCTTTTTTCATCGCCCGCAATAACTTCATCGTCATCGCGGATCCAAGCTGTATCCTTGATGGCGAACTGTGGCGTGATTTTCATAAAACCGCCTACATCAATCGGCAGAGAAACGGCGGGACTGAAATCAAACAAATGTCCTTTCTGTCCCGCGCCCCGGTATAAATAATCATAAGTGCCGGTCAGCTCATAATAAACAGGCGTAGACAGAAGAGGCTGTTTGATTCCGGTGAGAATAATCTCCGGATATTTTTGCAGGGTGTTATCATTATTGGCCGCGGCGAAATTATCCGTATAGTTAAAAATCCCCATCACGTTATAATTCGACCAGCC
>DLNC01000014.1:0-8832 GCA_002478265.1 Syntrophaceae bacterium UBA7520 | reverse complement strand
GGAACTTTCTTGAAAGGGTCTTCCTCGTTCTTGCCGTAATTATCCAGATAATAATTATGCGACGCGAAGTCTTTAAAATACCATTTATCGGAAACCTGGCGTAAATCCGTCCGGAAATAAAAGTCATCAGAAAAGTTTGTCTGATGATTTATGTAATAAGACCAGCGGTTGTGCGTTCCCTTCCAGTCGCGGCTGGTTGCCGGATTATAATTTTCCGTAACATTTTTCCCATCAGCAATGAAATCGCCGTACCATGTCCCGAAAGAATGGTCTCCCAGATAATACCTGAATTCCGCCCCCTGCTTATATCCTCTTTTTTCAATATATCTTTGATATAATGTGGCGTCCATCTGCGGGGAAATTGCCCAGAAAAAGGGAACTTCGATATCCAGACCATCTTTTTTCTGCGAATAAGACAGGTAGGGCAGCAGGAATCCCGATTGCCTTTTCGTCTTGGCCGGGAAAGGGACGAAAGGAGCATATAGAACCGGCAAACCTTTGGTCTGGAATCTGGCGTTTTTCACCAATCCGTAGCCTTCGACGGTTACATCCATGGAAGAGCCGGCGATTTCCCAGTCCGGCCGATCACCGTCACAGGTTGTCGCCCGGGGCTGCTCGATAAAATAAGTATCCTCTCCCGTTTTCTCAATTTTACTGCCTCTAATGTAAAAATGGTTACGCGCGTAAAAAACCTGTCCTTCGTAGGCAATGCCCGTTTTTTCCTCTATATTAAAGACAATCTTGTCTCCCTTCAGATAATCATCGCCCATCTTCAATAAAACGTTTCCCTGGGCTGTGGCGACTCTGTTTTTATTATCCAACTCCACATCATCTGCCTGCAGGAGAATATCGCTATAGTTTATGACCACCTTGCCCTGCGCATGGTACTTATCCGTGGTGTAGTCATAATCCATGCTGTCCGCTTCAATCTTTATGGGATTTTTTTCGTCTTTGATTTCTTCGGCGGATACCTTAATGTAGGAAAAAAGAAGCATCCCGAAGGCAAAACAGGCCACGACCAATTTGTTTTTCAATTTGCTGATCAAAATAAAATCCCTCTGGCCAAGAAGTTAAATTCGTCGCTTCTTATCACAAGTAGCGATTTTAGGGAACTTTTGTTTTATTTCCGCGGCCAAATAAAGAGAGCCGGTGGCACAAATCAAATCATCATCCGCAGCCACAGAAAAAGCCTCCTGCACCGCCTCGGCGACGTTTGGGGCGAGAAGCCCGCGGCATCCCATCATTTTAATTTTTTTGTTAATCTTATCAGGAACTTGAGTGCGCGCTGTATTCAACGGCGCAACAATTACACTATATGTCAGCGGGGCAATTGCCTCCAGCATCCGGACATAATCTTTATCTTTCAGGCAGGCAAAAATTAAAATCAGCCGGCGGTAAACAAAGCCTTCTCTGATCTCGCGGCTCAAGGCGCTGATTCCGCCCGGATTGTGCGCGCCATCAAGAATAAATAAAGGCTTGCGGCACAAAACCTCCAGGCGCGCGGGTAATTTTACTTTCTTCAATCCCTGGCGAATCGCTTTTTCATCAGCGGATATGCCTTTATTACGGACTGATTCTATGGCCGTGATGGCCAGCGCGGCATTAATCATCTGAAAGCCCCCGGCCAGTGATATGCTTAATCCTTTTAAATCAAACGCGATTCCTTTATAATCAAAAATAAGATCGCGCCTAACAATATCAAAAGCAGAACCAAGTTGATACAGCTTTGCGTTTCGTTTGCGGCAAATATTTTCAAATACCTCCAAAACACTTTTTTGCGTGGCAGCTGTGACACAGATACCCCGTTTTTTGATGATGTCACCCTTTTCATAAGCGATTGAGGAAAGGGTTCTTCCCAAATACGCGGTATGCTCCAAAGAAACATTGGTGATCACCGACACCAGCGGTTTGCAGACATTGGTGGCATCCAATCTTCCGCCTAAACCTACTTCTAAAACAGCAATATCAATTTTTTCCTGATAAAAGTAGATAAAAGCGGCCGCTGTCAGAATTTCAAAATACGTCAAAGGTCTTGTTTTTTTTGATACAAGGTAAGCAACAATATCATCCAGTTTGCTGCGCGAAATCATTTTATCGTTAATTTTGATTCTTTCACGCACGTCAAGCAAATGCGGCGAGGTATAAAGACCTACGCGATGACCGGCGCTTTGCAATATAGAGGCAATCATCCCTGCGGTTGATCCCTTGCCGTTTGTGCCGGCAACAAGAATTGTTTTGAAGGCATTTTGCGGATTGCCTAAGCGCCTGAGCAGTTCTGTAATTGGCTTCAGCCCCAGCCGCATAATATCGACATTCAGATGCGAGAGGTAATCCGGATAATTAATTTTTTCTTTTTTCAAAAGTATGACTGTCCCTTCCTGTGCTGACGCAGCTCAATTAACACACCTTAAACAAACCGGCAATATTTTTATGGTTTTATCAAAGTCAGCGATTAATTTTTTAAAATAATCCTAACGGCAAGCTAAAATTGTTTATTTTCAAGAGATATTGTTTTGCGGATATACTGATATATTTAGTTTGAATGATATTGATATCGCTAGATGTTTTTTTCTATAATTTTAAAGTTTATTGTTGAGTCTGTCACCTTACTTTTTCCGGTATAGATGAACACAACAGATCCAAGAGCGATCATGAAAATAATAATAAAAGGATCACAAACGGTATTTAAACCAATAATCAGGTCAGGCCGAACATCCTTGTCGGTGTTTTTAAAAAGATAAATTATTATCAACCCGTAGATGATCGACAGTAACGCCATAATCTGGTAGCCGGATATTTTACCTTCGCCACGGTAATCAGCACGCATAAATTCCGAAAGAATCCGCCATAGCTGGGTAATAAAAAGATTAAGCAGCAAAGGCAATAAAACAAAACCACGGAAAAATAGATACATGCCAATTAGTCCAGAAAATATATAAATAACCGCCGTCATAGCCTGCACAGGAATAACTTCCTTTCCTTCCCATTGATGGGCGTAAGAAATTTTCTTCAATTTTCCCGTAAAGATAAAGTTTATATTTTTAAATACTTTTCGCGTGAATGAAGAACAGAGCTCAAGCTTTCTACCGTAACAGCAGCCAAAACTTATGCAGGCCAACCTGCCCAGCCCTTCGCCGATGCTGTATGCCACAATCATCGCGGTCATGACGCTGAGCAAGGAAAGATTAACGGCAAAGTATTTTTTGCTTAAAATATCCGCTGCGTAAATTATCCAGGGGGCGATAAGTATCCCGATAAAAAATGTTCCGCCAACGGACAATGTATACTTTTTCTTCTCCAGAATCCTGGCAGTAAGGCGGGAAGCCGGCAAACAAAAAACCAAAATAGCGGCAATAATAAAAACAGAAACGGCTGAAGGAACGCGCATAGAAAACATCATCAACAGAAGCGCCAACAACGCGCAAATTAAAGCCAAAGCAGTAAATAAGCCATAGTAGGTTAAATTCCAACCACGCCAGCGGCCATCCTCTGTTTTATGAGCTGGAAAAGAGCAGATAAACTGCCACTCTTCCCGCGGCAGTCTTTTAAATGCCCAGAAGAATAAAACGGCGAATATAAAAGCAAGAATTAAAATAAAAATTTCAATATGCATTTTTAATCTTTACCTTTTGCGAAAAACGCTTGCGCAGCATGCCATTGCGCTTTTCAAAATCCATCTGGCAGGGCAGACATAATTTGCTCAACGGCGCGCCGATCATCCTCTCTTCCGGTATCTTTCGACCACAATGGTCACAAATGCCGAAAAGTCCCCGATCAATGCGCATTATTGTTTCCTGGATATCAAGCATCATGTTTCTCTCTTTGCCCCTTACGGCAAGATCTATCGCCTTGCTGTATTCGTAAGCCGCCGCGTCGCACACATCCGCGTATTTTTCCCCATTGTTTTTAAGTCTTTGCAGCGTGTTGCCGGCTACATTCCGCAGCTCGTCCATTTTCTTCAGTAAGAAGTTTTTTATATGTTGAATTTTTTCTTGCTGCATGAATTCCACCCTTTTAATTTTCCGCTGTATCCATATCATCAATAATTTACGCTGCTGGCTATGAATGACCTGACCATTACCTCCGTTTCCACAAGCGCCTTGCCGAATCCTGCACTATAAACGCTTTCGGCCATGGGATTAAACATGTTGGCATAAATGTCATCGGCAAATCTCACCCGGCCGTTTTGGAACATAAGCACAACCGTGCTGCTGCCGGGCCGAAAGAGGCTTTTGGGCTGACCTTTTTCCAAAAACATTCCCGTGCCGACAGACACAGGATTTTCGTACTCTTTTTCGCTGTAACACTGCACAATATCTCCAATCATCAATGCGACAACTTCAATCATCGTCACCAAACCGGCTCTCGTGCCCCCTTCAACATCCGTGTCGATAATTGTCACAACCCTCTTGTTTTTTGAATAAGGAGTGACCAGAGACACTACCGCGTTTGGATTACAGGCGTGATAGTCTCCGGAAACAGAGTAAAAATCGACGACTTTTCCGGCAACCGGCGTATGATTATAATGATATTTTTCCGGCGTAAGACGAAATACCGCGAAGTCACCTTTTTCAAATTCCCTAAACCATGTTCGCTTATTGCCGCCCAATAGTTCCTCGCAATCAAAATACTTGCCTTTTATAAAAATATTGGCGGTTTCAGACAGGGAACCGAAAATCATCTTCGAATCAGCGGGCGAAACAATAGCCGCGGGATCGTTCGGCATCGGCCGGCAGTACCAGTAGCATATTTTCCGTTCAAATATTTTTTGTGGCGTATCTAGCGTTTCCAGTGGTTCCAGACACTCCTCTGCGCTTATCGCCAGATTTTTCTGTAGCTTAAGATATTCTTTCATTCTTCCCGAAAGAAATCCACGGTAATTGACATAGCCCAGCAACCAGGATATTTTTGCGCTGGTCAGTTGCCGGAAAAGCCATGGCGACGATTCCTTGACGCTGGAATATAAAAAACGCACCGCTTTGTCGCCGTACAAATTTTCCGTTTTTATCTTTCTGGTTGCGCGCTCAATGTACTGATGCTTCATTGATATGATCCCTAAGTCTTGCTTGTTTATATTTTTGATTAAGAGCACTCGCCTGATCTATATAAACAAGCATCAGAGAAATCATCCTTTCCAGTTTTTCCGTGGAAACATTTTCGCCAAGGACATCTTTTTCAAAAGCGTTCAGGAAAGCATCAATCTCTCCATAGTTTCTCATAATTTTATTTATTTCTCTTTTTGCGGCCGCGTTTCCACTTAAGGAAGATATCTGCTCTTTGAATAACTTATAAGCTTCAGCAATATGTTCACGCCGCAGTGTCTCTCTGTAATATTTTTCTGCCGTTTCGTTGAATTTGTCCGCTTTCAAGGACATCGCATCGCGGGCATGAACTTCGCCAAGAATACTTTTTGTCAACTTTCCGGCAACGGAATATATCTCTGGAGCTTCGATACGAAGCGATAAATCATTGATTGTTTCTTTCATGTTCATCATCTCAATCAGTTCAGCGGCGTCTTCTTTTATCACCTTGAGCAGAGCTTTTCTGTATTCAATATTATAAACACGGACATATCCGGGATAACGGCGACTGGAGCGAATTTTCTGTGTCTTTTGCACGATGCGTCTGATAAATTCGTTCCCTGTATTTTTGTGTACAAAAAAAGTAGGGATACCTATGGCGGTTCCAAAGATCACTTGCCTTCTCTCGCTTTCAATAAATGGATCATCTGGAATATTCTCATGTTTCACTTCACCCGATGCAATATATTTGAATGCTAATAGATAAATAAGATTCTGCATGTTAATCGCGTTTTTCATGTCTTGCTCAAAGCTGCAAAAAAGACTGTAATGCCTTCCTTCAAAGCCAGAAAAACCCATGATTTCGTATTCGCGGAGTTTCTCGAAAAGATAAAGTGACATCTTTCTGTCAAAGACACCCATGTTCTCCAAATCTTGTTTTAATTGCTGGCTGTTGTTAAGCCGACCATTCAGCGCAGGGCTTCTGTCCGTGCTCAGCAGCGCAACAAGATAGTCAATAAGGCGGAAATCGGAAACAAAATCACCCTTAAGCAGAAATAAAGAACTGATCATGTTGTCGAGCCAGTCCAGACCAAAAGGTGTCACGGAGTTGCCTAATATTTTTAGGTTAGCTTTCTTTTTCCATCTTCTCCAGAACATGCGCAAATGGGTAAAATCCAATTCATGTGGAAGGAAACCCAATGCCTTTTCGGGATGAAAGTCTTTAAAACCCATCCGATATGGAGCGGCGCTGTAAGTTCCAACAAAAAGAGGAAGAAAATGCTCCGCAATTTTCACTACTAAATCCCCGAGATATTTTTCATGATATTTTGAATAGCCGGACGCGGAATCCTGCAAAAGATTTGTCAGCTTTATGCTGCCTAAACTCACATGGGTTCCATTATTGGCCAAGCTGATATTGGAAAGATTAGGCAACGCTACGAGATTATTAGTAATGATTCCCGCCTCTCTTAATTTTAACACAGCGTTAAACTGGCTGCGACTGAGCACTCTATGGCATAAGTGCATATATTCATATTTATCCTGACCCCTGGACCAACCCGAAAGGCAAGGGTTCATAAATAATTCCCGATAAAAAGCATCAGATATAGACTCGCTAAGTATCCTTTGCCTGACAGGAGGATGAGGCGAATAATAAATCATTGCCTCCTGCCCGTTTTCGGCAAGCATGAATTTTCTATTGGCGTACATAACCAGCAGCTGCGTCAGGAGAAACCGTGTAGCCATTTCCTGCGCGGCGTTTTTGCCTATTCCCTCGCCTGAAGGCAGCGTACTTACGTAAAAGGAAGATATTTCCGGAGATGTATTATCGTTCAGATAATGCTGGATAATCTTTATGCCCGATTCCCTGACAAGCGAATGATCAAAATGAGGATAACCGATTATTTCCGCCAGAGATAACTTCAGCAGGTAGCTTATCGGCACACGGATAAATTTTTCGCCTTTATATTGACAGAAGAAGTTTTCCGAATCACTCCGCTTGCCTTTTTCCGGCTGCGTTTTATCCAGCAAAAGATCGCCTTCAAAAATGCTTCTCGCGTAGGGGCTCAAAACATTCAGCGGAATACGCACCCAACTGTTTTCCCATATCCCTTCTGAGTTTTTTTGCAGATAATCGTCTAACTTATCTAATGTCTTCTTTGGCGCATCGCCCGCCCTCGTTCTTTTTCTGGTATTCGCGTAATAATTAGACTCGGTTATTGTTTGCGGCAAATCGACATCCGATATCTTGCCCTTTACAATCGTTTGGAGTTCCGCTTCACTTCCGGCAGTAGTGTCTCCCGGCGCGAAAGGAAGCGTGGATACATCCACGCCCAGAGAATCATATTTAATTTCTAAAAGATCAAGTATTTTAAGCATTTCCAGCTTCTCCGGCTGCGGGTTACCGATTAACTGAACGTACAATTGACCTTGTATTTGCTTACTCATGCACTTTTACACCTCTTTATTATGCATTGAAGATAGCAATGCAATATTTCATAATGATGACAAGCATCAGAAGATATGATGAAAAGAAACATTTATTATCTTTTCATTTAACTCTGACAATAAGAATAACTATGAAAACAGAGATAATAACCAACACAGCTAAAAAGACAAAAAATACAAAATAATAACTTGACGATTTACTGATTTCTTTGCTTGCCAGAAGCATAATCTCTTTAGAAATATAATCAAGCTCATCAAATATTTTTTTTTCATCATCCCGCATCAAAACCGATTGATCATACGGCAAAAAAGCTGCCGAAGTTTCAAAAATGACAGAAATATACTTTTCTGATGTCTTTTGATGAAACATTTTTATTTTTTCAATATTTTCGGCTATATGACTTTCATGATCGTCAATGAATTTCATCCGCAGATTAAAATATTTATCCTGAATAATATCCGATTTCTTTGAAAATTTGTAGTAAGCCTCTCTTAATATTTTATCATCGCCTTTATAAGCCGCCATCGTGCGCCAGATCGCGATCTGTTCCTGATAAATATCTTTTATATCCTTGACATCTTTTAACGTATGAAAATATCGCGCTGCCCTGCTGTTGGACTTTTGAAAATAATAATAACCTGTCGCGGCAATGATAATAATCGGCGTCAATATAACAATCAGGGCAATAATAATTTTTTTATTTGATGGTAAAACCATGTCTCTTCCGTTTTTTTCCTTCATTAGTTTTTTCTCCTTTAATAAGTTATCATCGGTTTCAACAAAATAACTTTGCGGTTGAATTCAGCATTAGCAACGTCTATTAAAGAGTCACTAAACCTTTTCAGATTTGTAATTATTTTGATTTGTTAGTTAATGAAATATTTATATTACAGGAATATTAAGAACCAATGATGAGTTAATTAATTGATCAATTATTGTTTATATGCTTTCAAACAGCATAATCATCATATTATTGTTCTTCTCGCATAATTCAAAAAAGCGCAGCATATCAAAGTAGATCAGACAATAAATTAATCCAAGTATGACGCTGTAAAAATGAATCTTTCACGTTAGCTTCCATTTCTTCAAATAAAGCCAAGGGCGAGGTAAATGTAAAATAATTCGCGTCTCCCAGTTGTTTACGGACATAAACACGCGCGGAAAGATCGGTCAGCCCTACCACCGCCCGCGGTTTTGACGCTTGCGTTTCGCGATAAGGATAAATGCCGATCGTCTGGCGGCAAGCTGCATACGGAATAATCACATTGGTGCTGGGCCCCAGGAAGTAAACCAGTTGCATAGAGAGATGCCTTCTTGTTAAATTAAGAAAGAGGAGGACATCAAAATGGGCAAGAAAGTTAA
>DLNC01000020.1 GCA_002478265.1 Syntrophaceae bacterium UBA7520 | reverse complement strand
GACAAATCATTTGCTGCTTACACGGCCTTAAAATATTCTTGAAGAATAAATAATGATTTTATATAATATAGAAATGCAGAAAAGATCGCGCACTTTGCACAGCAACAATTCAAGAACTCTGTTTTATAAGCTATTTTTTACCGCGGCAATGCTGTTTATAGCTACGGCAGCAACATCCACACCCGCCGGCGCGGATATCTATAAATACGTGGATGAGGACGGTGTTTTGCACCTGACCAACGTTCCCTCCATTCCGAACGCTAAGTATGTGCTGATTCTCAAGGAAAAAAGGATTCATTTCAACTCCGATATCGATGTCAACAAGTATGATCATCTGATTACCAAAGCCGCCAATAAATACAAAATCGATCAGGCCTTGATCAAGGCGGTAATAAAGGCGGAATCAAACTTCAACCACCAGGCGGTATCTCCGGTCGGGGCTCAGGGTTTGATGCAATTAATGCCGGCCACCGCGTATGCCTTGCAGGTTGAAGATGTGTTTCATCCGGAAAACAATATTGAAGGGGGCGTGCGTTATCTGCGCTATCTTCTCAATACCTATCGCGGAGATTTACAACTGGCTCTGGCCGCCTATAATGCTGGCGAAACCGCCGTCGCCAAATACAACAACAGCGTTCCGCCTTTCCGCGAAACGCAAAATTATATCAAGCGTGTTCTGAGTTATTACGATGATTTCAGAAAAAGATAGAACCTATTGACGACCTTGTTCAACATAAAGATAATTTCTGAACTTTGACAGTCTTTTCTCCTTAATCCCTTTGATTTTCATTAAATCCTCCAGCTTCGTAAAACCGCCCAATTGAGCGCGCAGGGTGATTATCTTTTCCGCGGTCGCCTCGCCAATGCCGCTGATTAAGATAAGATCTTCCTTTGTCGCCTTATTAATATCTAAAGGCAGGCCCAAAGCCAGTTTCTTGGACGCATCCATTTGTGAAAATGCTACGCTTTCACCGGGATATTTTCCGTTGACAATTATTTTCATGCCGGCCCGGAGAGGATAATCAGGCATTTGTTCGATGCTATAGCCAACCTGTGCCCAAAACTCTCTGGCGGAAGTTCCATCGGCAAAAAAATAAATTTCCCCCCGGCCGTCCCGCGTAACTATTTCTATCGGCTGCGCACCATGATGCTCATCCAGATGATCGGGCACGTGATAGCCGAAATTAAACGTATAGAAAAAACAAAAAAGGGGGATAACCGCCATTAACAAACTAAAGGCAGCTAAACCCCCCAGTTGATTTTCCGGAATTATTTTCCCGTTATTTTTTCTTCTCCAGACCGAATGCATCGTGAAGCACCGAAACAGCAAGCTCTGTGTATTTTCTCTGAATAACACAGGATATTTTTATTTCTGAGGTGCTGATCATCATAATGTTCACGCCTTCATTGGCTAGGGTGGAAAACATTTTTGCCGCCACGCCTGAGTGACTGGCCATTCCTACCCCAATAATAGATACTTTCGCCACTTCATCGTCAACTTCCACTTTTTTCGCGCCTATCTGCCTGGCCGTGTTTTCAACAATCTTCTGCGCTTCTTTCAAATCCTTTTTGGAAACAGTAAAAGTAAGATCAGTGAATCCTTCCAGGCTAGCGTTCTGAATAATCATATCCACGTTGATATTTTTATCGGAAAGCGGTGAAAACAACGCCGCAGCTATACCGGGCTTATCCGGAACATGAACAACCGTTATCTTGGCCTGATCTCTGTCGTAAGTGATTCCCGAAACAATTTCTTTTTCCATATCCTTATCCTCCTTGGTCACCAAAGTCCCCCCTTCATCAGTAAAGGTTGATTTTACATACACCGGCACATCATATTTTTTCGCCATCTCCACCGAACGCGGCTGGAGCACCTTGGCGCCGGTCATGGCCATTTCCAACATTTCATCATAAGATATTTTTTCAAGCCTGCGGGCTCTATCGCAAACATTCGGGTCGGTTGTATACACGCCGTCCACGTCTGTATATATATCACACTGATCGGCCTTAAGGGCAGCAGCAAGCGCTACTGCGCTCGTGTCGGAACCACCCCGTCCCAGAGTGGTAATATTGTTTTCCTCATCCACTCCCTGAAAACCCGCCACGACTACAATTGTCCCTTTTTTAAGCTCCTCTTGGATTGCCTGCGGGTCAATGCCTTTTATTCGGGCTTTTTTATATGCCTGATCCGTGTTTATTTTCACCTGAAATCCCAGAAATGATTTCGCCTTGAAGCCCATGGAAATTAAAACAATCGCCAAAAGCGTGACTGTCACCTGTTCGCCTGTGGATATCAAAGAGTCGTATTCCCTGCCGTCAGGCGAGTCAGCGGCGGCGTTTGCCAGATTGATCAGGCGGTCTGTCTCACCAGCCATCGCCGAGAGCACAACGACAACATCATTGCCCTTTTCCCTCTCCCTGATTACCTTCTTCGCCACGTTTTTTATCTTTTCGATATTTGCCACCGACGTGCCGCCGAATTTCTGCACTACCAAAGCCATTTTAGCCAACCTCCGTTTTCACTTCTCGCGCCAGTTCATCCATTTTTTGTGCCGCTCCGCTTATAATTATTTTTCTTTTGTTTTCTTCAATATATTCAAACTTTATCCAGATAACATCATCCGGGAGAATCTTCTCAATTTTTTCCGCCCATTCGATTACCACAACTCCGTCACCATAAAAAATCTCCTCATAACCCAACTCTTCCAGCTCTTCGGGACGGTTTAAACGATATACATCAAAATGATAAAGTTTGCACCTACCGGGATATTCATTGATTAAGGTAAACGTCGGGCTGGCAACTTTGTATTGCGCCCCTATTCCCAGGCCTTCGGCCAAACCGGCGGTGAAGCAGGTCTTGCCGGAACCAAGCTCTCCGGATAAAGCCAGGATATCTCCTTTTTTTAATTTCCCGCCAATATCCGACGCTATTTTTGCCGTCTGCCGCGCGCTTGATGAAATTATTTCTATCTGCTGCTTTTTCTTAACCATTGAACATAGTTTAATATAAATATCATCCTTTTTCCAATATCAGAAAAGCGGCGGCGTAAGTTTTGGTATGGGTAATGCTCAAATGAATTTTTGCTATTTTATTTTTTTTCAGCTGAAGGGCGGCCTGATTATGGGTGATAATAATTGGCTTACCCTGTTCGTTATGAGTCACCTCCACGTCTTTCAAGTGCACGCCCCGGCCCATGCCAATGCCGAGCGCCTTCAAAAATGACTCCTTGGCCGCGAATCTTGCCGCGTAATGAAGGGAGAACTGAACATGCCTGGCGCAATATTTTATCTCGTTTTCACAAAACACACGCTCAAGAAATTTTCCGCCCCACTTAGCGATTATTTTCTCAATCCTGTCGTTTTCCACCAGGTCTATGCCGATCCCATAAATCATCACTATCTCCGCTCAGGCGTAAACAATCGCGTCCGTGACAGCGGCAACTTTTTTCATGGCTGCCACATCATGAACGCGCAAAATATTGGCTCCGTTCATTATCGCGGCGGCAACTGTCGCCGCCGTGCCTTCGCTTCTATCCGCCGGCTGTTCTTGTGTTATCCTGCCGATAAACGATTTGCGTGAAGTTCCGATTAATATGGGAACACCGCACGCTCTCAGCGTGGATAAATTTCTGATTATCCGATAATTATCCTCAGCGGTTTTGCCAAAACCTATGCCGGGATCAACAATAATGCTTTCTTTTTCCACGCCCGCATTCACGGCTTTTTGCATGCTTTTTCGCAGATACGCAACAATTTCGCCCATGAGGTCATGATATCTCAAATCACCTGTTTGCATAGTTTGCGGAGTGCCCCGCATGTGCATTAGAATCAGTCCGGCCTTCTTCCGCGCGACGGTTCCGGCCATTTTTCTATCAGCGGCAAGCGCACTTATATCGTTTACAATTTCCGCTCCGGCATCAACCGCACGCGCGGCAACTACGGCTTTTTTCGTGTCTATGGAGATTGGTATTTTGATTTTTTTGGCCAATGATTCAATCACCGGTATAACACGCTTTAACTCGACGTTCATCGGCACCGTTTTTGACCCCGGGCGCGTTGATTCCCCGCCGATATCGATAATGTCTGCACCTTGCGCCGCAAGCTCCAAACCCCTTTCCACCGCCTTTTCCTGCGCGAAAAATAATCCGCCATCGGAAAAGGAATCAGGCGTTACATTAAGGATGCCCATGATTAATGTCCTGCCGCTGATTTTGATCTTACGGTGGGCTGTTTTGAAAATAAACTCTTTTTCGCCTTGACTATGCAGAAGTCGCCTTAAATCGGCGGCAATTTTATTTAGGCCGAAGGGCTGATTTTCAATCTTGTCGGCGAGCTTCATGATTTGCTTCTGCGTCCCCATGAGCAATATATCGCTTGCCTCCAGTGAGCAGGCGACACTGCCGCGCGCCACGGCGGCATCGCCGCCCACGGATAACATTTCTTGTTTGATGATGTTTGCTACTTTACAGGGTTGTTTCTCAATAAAAATATTGAGATGGATGGTTTTTGCCGCCATCGCGCCGATGCCGTAATGGTCCACGCCGATTTTCGTGAATACTTCCGCTGCTTCATTAATATTATTAATGTCAATTATTCTCACGGTAACACACCTGTGTGACAACACAAATCAATGCTGGATACAAACGCACCTTGGCAGATAGTCATCAGGATAAAGCGGGATAGGCGACGGACTCGCTTTTCGGCAGGGCATCTCCAATAAGTTCATCTATTTCCTGACCGCTTAATACTTCCTTCACCAGAAGCTCCCCGGCTATTTTATGCAGTATATCAATATGGTCCTGCAGCAGCTTTTTTGCCCGGTCATAGTTGCGCATGACCACCGCCATGATTTCGGCATCGATATTTTTAGCCGTTTCTTCGCTGTAGTCTTTATGCGTGGCAAATTCCCGCCCTAAAAATATTTGCTCTTCTTTTTTGCCGTAGCTGAGCGGGCCAAGTTTTTCGCTCATGCCCCATTCGCAAACCATTTTCCGCGCCAAATTTGTCGCCCGTTCGATATCGTTCCCCGCGCCGGTGGTAAAATCGTGCAACACCAGCTCTTCTGCGGCGCGACCGCCCAACAATATGGAAATATTTTTCTCCAGATAATCGCGCGGATACGTATGTTTTTCATCAATCGGCAATTGCTGCGTCAAACCCAAAGCCCGGCCACGCGGAATGATCGTCACCTTATGAATCGGATCCGTTCCCGGAATCAGACGCGCCACCAGCGCGTGCCCCGTTTCATGATATGAGGTGTTGCGCTTTTCATTTTCGCTGATTACCATGCTCTTGCGTTCCGTGCCCATCAGAATCTTGTCTTTGGCAAACTCGAAATCGCTCATGGTCACCTTATCGCGGTTGGCGCGGGCGGCATTGAGCACGGCTTCATTGATCAGATTTTCTATATCCGCGCCCGAGGTTCCCGGCGTTCCCCTGGCCAAGACGGCAAAATTAACGTCTTCGGCGATAGGCGCGTTGCGCGCGTGAACTTCAAATATTTTTTCCCTACCCTTCACATCCGGCAGTGGCACGATTACCTGGCGGTCAAACCTGCCCGGCCTTAAAAGAGCCGGATCAAGCACGTCCGGTCGGTTGGTCGCGGAAATGAGAATTACACCTTCATTGGATTCAAAACCGTCCATTTCCACCAGAAGCTGGTTGAGGGTCTGCTCTCTTTCGTCATGCCCTCCGCCCAGGCCGGCGCCGCGGTGACGCCCTACCGCGTCTATTTCGTCAATAAACACGATGCATGGGGCGTTCTTTTTTGCCTGGCTGAACAAATCCCGCACGCGGGAAGCTCCAACACCGACAAACATCTCCACAAAATCGGAACCGCTGATACTAAGGAAAGGCACATCCGCTTCACCGGCAATCGCCCGCGCCAGAAGGGTCTTACCCGTGCCCGGAGGGCCCACGAGCAGCAGCCCCTTGGGAATTCTACCTCCCAGTTTCGTGTATTTCTTGGGGTCGCGCAGAAAGTCAATGACTTCTTCCAGCTCAGCCTTAGCTTCATCAATTCCCGCCACGTCGGCAAATGTTACTTTTTTGGATTTATCCGTGATTAACCGCGCCCGGCTTTTGCCAAAGGCCATAGCTTTGCCACCGCCGGCCTGCATCTGCCGCATCATGAATAACCAGAAGCCAATAATCAGTAAAACCGGCAGGAAATTAACGAAAATCGCGAACCACGGCGACTCCTCATGCGGCTTCGCCGCTATTTTCACTTTCTTTTCCCTTAATTGCGCCACCAGCGTATCATCTTTCGGAGCATACGTTATGAACATATTGCCGTTGGTCAGCTTGCCGCTGATGGTTTCGCCCTGTATTGTCACTTCGCTGATCTCACCTTTTTCCAGATATGTCAGCATTTCCGAGTAAACAATATCCTTGGGCACCGCTCTCTGCTGATTAAAAATCTGCCATACGAGCAGAAAAACGAGCACCATCGTTAGGATTACTGCTATATTTTTTGAAGACTGATTCAAAATTTTCTCCTTGCTTTCTTTGATTATCTTTACATTCTTTATAATAATATCTGTTTTAACTCAAATATTTTCTACAGATAGGCGCGTCGCCAAATTTTCGCCGAATGCCTTGCTTTTTAGGGTTTTGTAAACGTGATTTCCAAGACATTTATTGTGTTATCCGTAATTTTGGCCCTCTCACTCAAATGCATTCCTTCAATCCAGACCACGGACAAGCTGTCGGCTAAAAGCATCACGGAGTCGCGCAAGCGGCGGGGAATTTTGCGGTCGATGAAATAATCCTTAATTTTTTTGGATCCCTTCATGCCCAACGGTTCAAACCAATCGCCGTTTCTTCTGTTGCGGATACACAAAGGCGGGCTTAATCTATCCAAATCCAGATAAATTTTATTTTGACTGCTGTAATCTACGTCCTCCCTCTTCACTTTTTGTAAAAAGAGATTGATGTTTTTTTCACGGATGAAAAAAACACCATCTGCCGCAAGCGGATATTCATAATTGCGCTTAAACAAATTGTCCCGCTTGTTTTCTAAAAATAAATGGTTATATTCAATAAAAGCGCTCAACATTCCCGGTAGATTCAGTTTTTTCCCCGTCTTTTGATTGCCGATAATTTTATCCAGGGCTTCAACATGAGCGAATGAAAACCTCTTTTCTTCCGGCTTTAACGTCTCCAGAAAAGACTTAAGTAATCTGAATCTGATCGCGGGATGAAGGCCGCGCAACCAGCCTATGTCTACGCGATAAGAACCATCATTAACCCGGATATAGTCTGACTGCAGCGCCTGCGCCACAAAGTTTTTTATAAAATCATTTTCCCTTCGGAGTATTTCCGCTGTCTGCGCCAAACTATTTTCCAGGCGCGGATTGAACTCTTTCTTCAGAAAAGGAATTAATTTAATCCGAATCTTGTTGCGCAAAAATTGCGTGTTTTTATTTGTGCTGTCTTGGCGATATACTAGATTGTTTTTTTTGAGATACTCCATGATCTCCGGACGCGAAATCTCAATAAGCGGTCGGATAAATCTGCCCTCGCGCAAAAGTGGAATGCCTTTTAGCCCCTCCAGCGAACTTCCCTGCAATAGTCTCATTAAAATTGTCTGTGCCTGATCTTCCATATTATGCCCCAACGCCACTTTTTGCGCCTTAAATTTTTCCGCCGCCTCCTGCAAAAAAAGATAACGTTGCCGGCGATAAAAATCTTCGGGTGATTCCCCCCTTTTTCTCAGTGATCTATCCATTCGCCTGGCGTGAAAAGGCAAATCATACTTTTCCGTCAATTGCCGGCAAAATATTTCGTCCTCATCTGATTCCCTGCCGCGTAACTCATGGTTAAAATGAGCGGCAATGATTTGTAAATCCATCTCCGGAGCCATTTTGGCAAGGACATCCATAAGCGCAACGGAATCAGGACCACCCGATAGCGCCACAACAATTTTATCGCCACGCTCTAGAAGAGAATATTTTTTTACTGTTTTTTTTACCTTGCTAATAATCATGCAAATAACGAGACTATTTCGTCCATGCTTTCGCAGTAATAATCGGCCTGAGCTGCCAGAAGTTCCTCTTTCTTACCCAAACCACTCAGGTACGCCACGCTTAATATGCCGGAATTTTTTGCCAGAAGTATATCGTTGATGCCGTCACCGATCATCACCGCCTTACTTTTGTCAATGTTGTATTTGTTAAGTAAATGAGCGATCAGACGCGCGTCCGGCTTTTGATAGGGAAAAGTATCCGCGCCGATAATATCATCAAAATGCGCATCTATATTTAATCCCTGCACAATCGACATTGTGTATTTATGACGCTTGTTCGTAACAATTACTTTTGTCTTGCCGGAAAAATTATTTAGCACATCCAGGACATGGGGATATAATCTGGTGCTGTCCAAAAGATGCTTTTCGTAATAGTCACTGAATATTTCCAGGGCTTTTTCCAAAGTTTTTTCCTGATTGACGGCTGCCGCCCTTTCTAACAGCTTGCGCACGCCATCGCCAACAAAACCCAGGATCTCCTCCTTTCTTTTTAAAGGCAGACCGATTTTTCCAAGCGTAAAATTAACCGCCGCCGCCAGATCATCACCGCTCGCGACAAGCGTGCCGTCCAAATCAAAACCCATTAAATCTATCTTTTTCTTTCTCATATTATTTTTCAATATAGCCAAGTGTTCGGTTAAACACAAGTTTCATTAGCTAAAAACAGTTTGACCCCGCCTCTCGCTTATGTTATTGAAATTACAACCGCTTGGATCACTTCTTTCGACTGAGACGGTATTTTTCGCCTAACGTCATGCAGAGGTCTTCCTTGCCGTGGAAGGCCTTTTTTATTGGAGAGAATATGCCGGCTGCTGAAAAAAAGAAGCAAAAAAGCAAATATACTTTTGCGATAATCGGCACCGGAATGGTCGGCACGGCCATCGGCATTTTGCTGAAAAAAGCCGGTTATCAAATAGCCGCTGTTTACGATAAATCACCCGCGGCTTTAAAAAAAGCTGTAAAATACACAAAAGCCAGGGCAGTCCGTGATCCGCTGGCAACTTTAAATTACGCTAACTGTCTTTTACTCACCACGCCGGATGATGCTATAGCCGCCGCCTGTAGGGAAATCGCCGACGCTTCCGACATCAGAGGTAAATTTGTTTTTCATCTGAGCGGCGCGGGAGGACTGGATTTGCTTGATGCGGCCGCGGAAAAAGGCGCTTGCGTCGGCAGCTTTCATCCCCTGCAGAGTTTTTCTTCTGTGGAAAACGCCGTAAAAAATATACCGGGTAGCTATTTCGGCGTTACGGCGGAAGGAAAATCCAAAGCACTGACAAAAAAAATTGTCGCGGATTTAAAGGGAATACCACTTTTTATCGCCGATGAGCAAAAGCCTCTTTATCATGCCGCCGCCTGCTTTGTTTCAAATTATTTAGTGACTTTGCTCAACAGCGCGGAAGCAGTTTATCAGACAACAGGCATCAGCGAAAAACAGGCGCGCAGGGCATACCTGCCGCTAGTCTGGGGCACGCTAAAAAATATTGAACGCTGCGGTTCCGTCTCGGCGCTTACGGGACCAATCGCCCGTGGTGACGCCGGCACAATTAAAAAACATCTACAAACCATCGAAAAAAATGCTTCTCCTTTCAGCGATATTTATCGATCTTTGGGCATGTTGACTATTGAACTGGCCGTAAAAAAAGGAACTCTCTCTTTGGAAAGAGCGCAATTAATAAAAAAAATCCTCAAAGGAGAATAAGCTATGAGCACCCAAGGCAAAATCAACCGTAAAACCATTCTCGATATAAAAAAAATGAAAACAACGGGAGATAAAATCGCCATGCTGACCGCATATGATTTCGGCATGGCCTCGCTTATCGATGACACCGATATTGATATCATTCTGGTTGGCGATTCTCTGGGCAATGTTATTTTAGGATACGATACAACGCTACCCGTTACCATGGAAGACATGTTGCATCATACAAAAGCGGTCGTCCGCGGCGCTCAGAAACCACTTATCGTGGCCGATATGCCTTTTATGTCCTATCAGATTTCACCTCAGACCGCGCTCGCCAACGCCGGCAGATTTTTACAGGAAGCGGGCGCTCAGGCCGTAAAGCTTGAGGGCGGCCGCGAGCAGGCGGAAACCGTTCAGAAAATCACCTCTTCCGGCATTCCAGTGATGGCGCATCTTGGTCTTACGCCGCAATCCATTCACCAGATTGGCGGCTACAAAGTCCAAGGCAAAAAAGAAGACGCCGCCGAGAAAATGCTCAATGACGCGCGTATTCTGGAAGAAGCGGGAGCCTTCTCTCTTGTTCTCGAATGCGTGCCGGAGAAACTGGCCAAGGAAATTACTGAAGCCATTTCCATTCCCACCATAGGTATCGGCGCGGGCGTAAACTGCGACGGTCAGGTGCTGGTGATAAATGATATGCTGGGGATGTACGAAAGAATTACGCCGAAATTCGTTAAAAAATACGCAAATCTGGGCGTGGAAATTAAAAAAGCGGTGAAAACCTATATTGCCGAAGTAAAAAACGGCGCGTTCCCCGACGCGGAGCACAGCTTCAAATAAACTAGCTGGTGAAAAAAGCCTCAGTTTATTCTAATATCCGCTTTAGCTCTGAGTTTATCCATAAGCTTAGCAAAAGCATCCGACTGCTTTTGCTGCTCTAGATAATTCGATATTTTATCCCGAACATCATCCAGGGCGATCTTTTTCTCCGGATTTCGTTCCAGCACCTGAATAATGTGATAGCCGTAATCGGTCGTGATCACCGGACCAATTTCCTTGATCTTTTGCGAAAAAGCGGCGTCTTCAAAAGGCTTTACCGTCTGCCCTCTCGTTATCGAACCCAAATCCCCACCGCTTTCCTTACTGGGACAATCGGAATTCTTCTTAGCTAACTCCGCAAAATCAGCTCCTTCGGCAATCTGCCTGCGCAGGTTTTCGATTTTTTCTTTTTTCTGTGCCTTTGTCTTATCGTCATCTTTTTCGTTGATCGCAACCAGAATATGACGGAGGTGTACGCTTTCCGGAACTATAAACCTTTCCTTATTTTCATTGTAGAACTTGCTTATTTCCCTGCGCGTGGGTTTTGTTTTTCCGTCTAACTCCATGGCCACCATCTTTTTGACTTTGATTTCGGCGGCAATATTTTTATTTAGTTCCTCCAGCGTCATTTTGTTCGCTTTAAGAAATTCTTCGAACTTCTGTCCCGGCTCTATCTGCGACCGCATGCGATCGACAACTTCTTTAATATCTTTCTCTTCCGCAACTATTTTTCTTCTCTCAATTTCATTTTCCAAAACCGTGCGCATGATGAAATTTTCCACCAGTTGCGTCTTGATGTTTACCTGCGCCTCTTTTATTTTATCTTTGGGAATCTGGTCCTGATACGTCTTCATAATATCTTTGATTTGCATATCGAGTTGCGCCTTTTTCAGTTCCTTACCGTCGACGCTGACCGCGACATCTGCTGGAAGGCTTTTACTGGGCGCGGCTACAAACTTATCACTTAGTTTTTGGCTTTGATTCACCGGATCTGTAGCGGGAGTTTCTTTGATATCATTTTCTTTCGAACAACCGGATAGAAGAGCAGTCAAAACCAACAGCGTTACCGATAATAACAGAATACTTTTTCTCATTAATAATCCTCCCGCATTTTGCTTAATTTAGGCTGAAACTATACGGAAATAAAACTTCCGTCAAGAAGATTATCAGTCAATTGTTGGACAATTTCGCCTCAGGTTATCTCTCTCAGGCACTTTAGCCAGCTCATTTGCTCATCTAAAGAATCAGCTCCTGCCCTTTCTGAAAAAGGAAAGTCATTACAGCCGGACAAGCGCCTGATTTCTCTGAGCGCCGTAAACATATTGATTTGCGGGTAGGCCTCTCTGGTTAAATAGTTGATTAATTTCAGAGTTTTAAAGGCGTCAAACCAGAGGTGAAACTGTTTGACCAATATTTTTTCGCTTTTCGCATTAGCGCTTATTTTCGACCAATTGTCTTCAAAGCGGCATATTTTAAGAAATCCTTCCAGACAGGGATGAATTCTGCGCGTGTTTTCCTTAATTTCAGCAATTTCTGCCGCACTTTTTTCTTCCATCAGCTTGACCCAGCTTCCCACAACCGCAAAAACACGCGGGTCATATAATAAATATTTTTGATTTGCGGCGGTCAAAAAATTGTGAATACTTTTACCTGTCCCGAACGGAACGCGCAAGGAGGGGCGCGCCGACGGATACACGCGGGTATCCCGCAGATAACTAATCTTTCCCACTTTCGCGAGCTTGTTGAGAAAATAGAAATCCTCGCCCGCCTGCCGCCGATTCATCCCCCGGACTTCCAGATAAGCATCAGTCGTGGTGATGATCGTTGAGCCGATCGCCTGATATGCGTAAGGCGATTTCGCCCCGCGCAGTCCCAAAACCCAGTAGCGCAGATATATCTCATAAAAACAAATAGCCGCGCGCGCTGCATCCTCTGGCGGCATCTTATGGGCGTACGCCGTAACCGCCGTTTTCACCTTCCCGGAAAAATGGTTTTTTATCGCGGACAAGTAATTATCCTCTACCAGTGTGTCCGCATCAAGATTGATAAGAAGCTTTTTCGCAGGCATTTCTTTTTGCCACAGGCGCAGCATGGCATCCATGCCAATTTTTCTGGCCATGCCGACACCGCCGCGTCCAGGAGGAAGCGCCGCGCCTTTGCCGGCGGCGTCTATATAACCAATTTTCACTTTTTTATCCGCCAATTCGGTCAGCTGTTCATGCAGCTTTCTTTCCACGCGGTATTTATCGAACGATTTTTTACCAACGAGCGACGCCAATATTTCCAGCGTCTCAAGATTATTTTTGATATCTTCCCGCGGCGAATTCACGCGGTTATTTATCACGCAGAGCACCAGTGTGTCTTCGAGGGAAGAAGCGGAATTTTTTGCCAGGGATGCCAGCGTAAAAAAAAGCGATTTTTTTTCCGCGTATGCGGGTATTACCACGGCGCACGACACATCTTTCCCATCGTGCGTAATCAAACGCCATTTATCATCGCACGCGTATTTTTGCAGGTAGTCTTCGAGCAGGGAAGCTTTCTTCATGACAGCTGTTTCAGCGCGCCTTCTTTAAGCATGTGATAATCATCTCCGTCTATCCAGTTAATGACGATGCCTTTTCTTTCCATACGGCGAAACCATGTTTCCTGCCTTTTGGCGAACTGGTGAATAGCGGTATTCAATTTATTTTTCATTTCCTGAAAACCTATTTTTTCTTGCAGATACATGGCAATAAACTTATACTCCAGGCCAAAATTTTCCAGACGGGACCAGGCCACGCCTTTTTCATGCAATTGCGCCACTTCCTCCACCATGCCGCCGGCTAACCTTTCTTCCAAACGCCGCGTGATACGTTTTCGCAACATGTCTCTTTCCCAGCGAATGCCAAAAACAGCGGCGTCAATATAAGGTTTTTTTCCCGAAAAGCCGGTTTTATTTCTCGTCATTTCAATTTCAATCGCCCGAATCAGACGCGCGCGGTCCTCTAAATCCGTTTTATTATGAACCAGCGGTTTTAGCGATAGAAGAAGCGCTCGAAGTTCTTCTTCCGTTTTTTCTCCCAGTTCTTTGCGCAATTTTTCGTTTTTCGGCGCAAAAGGCAGATCATAGGCAGCGAGCACCGCTTCCAGATAAAGACCTGTTCCTCCCACCATGACCGGTAACGTATTTTCCTGCGTAAGCTTCATGAATATTTCATAAAAATCCCGCTGATAGTCAAAAAGACTGAATTCCTCTTCCGGTTCAATCACATCAATCATATGATACTTGATTTTTCGTCCATCAACTATATATTCATCAATATCTTTCCCGGTGCCGATATTCATCCCGCGGTAAACCTGACGGGAATCGGCGGAAATAATTTCCCCGCCAAGTTCCGCCGCCAACCTCACGGCAAGCTTTGTCTTCCCCGAAGCGGTGGCCCCCAGAATAACAATTAGATTTTTTCTCATTTTTTAATTGCCTTGAAAATATGAACTGTTGTGTGTAAGCAAACAGGGTTATTTATATATCATTATTTTCAGATATTCTACCAGTAGCGGCCAGGGAAATGTTGACAAGAATAGATTTGGGCAAAGAGGCTATTTTGCCGCTCATTTTCAAAATGAGCTGGCCTTCCATTGTCGCCATGATGGCCATGTCCATCTATAATTTTATCGATTCCTTCTGGCTGGCTCGGCTCAGCGCGCAGGCTTTAGCTGCCCTTACCGTTTGCTTTCCTATACAAATGATTTTCGCTGCAATCGGGGTGGGCACCGGCGTCGGCGCCGGCTCTTTTTCCGCGCGCATGTTCGGGGCGGGCAAAGACCTGGAAGCTGGACAAACAGCCGGACAAATATTTTTTCTCTCGTTTATTTTCGGGCTGGGCATTATTTTGCTTGTTTTACTTTTTCATGACCAATTGCTCGGGCTTTTCGGCGCCACAGAGGAAATATTGCCTCTTTGCCGTCAGTATCTAGTAATTATATCTTTCAGCTCTCCCTTTCTTCTTTTTTCCATGATGTCTAATAACCTGTTGCGCGCGGAAGGACGGCCGCTTCTTTCCATGTATGTTGTCCTGGTCGCTTCTCTTACCAGCGCCATCCTTGACCCTTTTTTAATATTTGGCCTCTGGATTTTTCCGCAGCTGGGCATCAAAGGCGCGGCTTTTGCCGCTGTAATCGCTCAGTTTATCGCGTTTTTGTTTTCCGTAAACTTTCTTTGCCTAAAATCATCCAAATATAAATTGCACCGTAAATATTTCGCTTTGAATCCACAGATTATGCGCGCTATTTTCTCCACCGGCTTTCCATCCATTGTTTCCAATTTCATCATCAGCCTGGTGCTGATCGCTTACAATCATGTGCTGGCTCAATACGGCGCGGCGGCCATCGCCGCTTTGGGAATCTGCTTTCGCGTCAATGGCCTCGTAACGATGATTTTATACGGAATAGGCTTCGGTTTAATGCCGATTGTCGGCTATAGCCAAGGCGCAGGTTTATACAAAAGATTAAGGCAGGCGGTTTCTGTCGCCATGAAAGTGTCTCTGGGCATCGCTTTTTTTGCCACAATTATACTGATGCTTTTTGCCGATTCTATCGTGGCTGTCTTCTCCGCCGATCCCACTTTGACAACCATCGCTGTCCCCGCTTTGCGCATCTATGTTTTGGTTCTGATATTTTTGGCGCCCCTGCTTGTTTTTATAAATATGTTTTTGGGCCTGGGAAAGGGAACGCTGGCGATGTTCATTTTTATTTTCCGCGATACAATACTGCTTATACCTCTGCTGGTCGTTTTTTCCCGGGTGTGGGGGATAAACGGCGCGTGGATGGCCATACCTTTTTCCAATCTGCTGGCCTTTGCTTTGACTTACTATTACGCGCGGCGCGAAATAAGGCGCTTTAAATCTCTGGAAATCAGTCTTGAGCTTTTTCGGCCAAACTATGAATAAAAAAATGCCCCGCTTGCACGGGGCATTTCTTGTTTAATATGAAACTGTTAATTTTTTCTATTATAGCGGCTGCACATTTGACGCGCTCGGGCCCTTGTTGCCCTGCTCTACATCAAAACGGATCCTCTGACCCTCGTAAAGAGTCTTAAATCCCGTTCCCTGAATGGCGCTATAATGAACAAAAACATCCCCGCCTTCATCGTTTTCAATGAAGCCGAACCCCTTCTTCTCATTAAACCACTTTACCTTTCCTTCTGCCAAAGCTAAATACCCCCTCTAAAAAATATTTCTTTCCGGTTAAATTGCGGCCGGAAAAATAAAAAAACCGCATAAATTCTTTCTATACAAGAATTTTATGCGGTTAATTTTTTTATCACAATAACTAGCACGAACAATTTCCCGATATTCGCCGCCTGCCTAAATGATCGTAATATTACGGCTTTTTAACATTTTATTATTTGCTAGCACTAATCATTTTCAAAATCAACTTTTTTTTGAATGATTTTCTGTCTATTTTTTATATGCGATGAAATGATTTTTTCAATTTCTGCTTCTTTTCCCCAATAGAAATGATCCGTTCCTTTAATTATTTCCAGCTTGGCGCCAATTTTCCCGCATGTTTCAGTTATGTCGGCAATATCGCAAAAGTTATCCGCATCGCCGCAAATTATTAAATTTACTTTGTTTTTTAACTCGAAAAAATCAAAGTCGAAATGATTAATCGGTGGAGAAATAAATATTACCCGGTAAAACAATTGATTTGTCGCTGAAATAACTTTTGCGCCAACCCATGCGCCAAAAGAATAGCCGACAAAGAATATATCCGCATATCCTTCCTCCTGAAGATACCTGTGAACACAGATAACATCCTGAATTTCTCCTCTTCCTTCATCGTAAGAGCCGCTGCTTAAGCCTACGCCGCGGAAATTAAACCGTAATGTTGCTATATTTTTTTCGGCAAAGCCCTGACACGCCGCTTCGACAACGTTATTGTGCATGGAACCGCCCATCAACGGGTGAGGATGGCAGATAATTGCCGCTGTTTTACTATCGGTATTATGCAATAGCGCTTCGATTAAAAATTCGCCGTTTCTGATGAAAATCCGCTCTTCTTTAATCATGATTTTCAGCTTTCTCCCGCCCAATGACAGGCACAATATCTTCCAGGCGCAATTTCTTTTAACGGCGGCTGCAGCAATGAACAACTCTCACGTTTGTAGGCGCAACGATTCTGAAAACTGCAGCCGTTTTCCGGCGCTGTTCCCGCTTCGCCGGTAATTCTGGTCATTATTTTATCGTCGAATACGGCGTAGGAAGGAGCTGCGGAAAGCAACAGCCGCGTGTATGGATGCAGTGGATTATCATAAATATCCCGGTTATCGGCCAGCTCGACAATACGACCCAGATACATTACCGCCACCCGGTCGGACATATGTCGGATAACATTTAAATCATGGGAAATAAATAAGTAAGTTAGTCCGAAATCGTTTTTCAGCCTCTTGAGGAGATTAAGAATCTGCGCCTGAATTGATACATCCAGCGCGGACACCGGCTCGTCAGCCACAATAAGTTCCGGCCGCAAGATCAGCGCGCGCGCGATGCCGATGCGCTGCCTCTGCCCGCCGCTGAATTCATGAGGATAGCGATTTGCCTGTTGACGGGTTAAGCCAACCTGTTCCATTAATTTAAGCACATCTTGTTTTCTTTTCTGTTTATCCCTCTGACCTTGAATAATCAGCGGCTCTTCAATAATGGCTGCCGCCGAGCGGCGCGCGTTGAGCGATGAGTAAGGATCCTGAAAAACAAGTTGTACGCGTCGACGATAGCTTTTCAGATCCTTTTTGCCGTAGCTAAAGATATTCTGTCCTTCATGGAGGATAGAGCCCGAGGAGGGCTTTTCCAGCAACGTGATAAGCTTTGCCAGCGTCGATTTTCCACAGCCGGATTCACCGACGAGCCCCAGTGTTTCTCCCTTGTATATCTGTAAATCAACATTGCTGAGGGCGGGAATTAATCTTTTCTTAGCCCCGGCCAGCGCCGCAACAGTTTCATAAATTTTGCTTAAATTTTTTACTTCCAGCAATACTTTCTGCATTTGTGAGTTTTTATTTAATCCTCTTTAGCACTTTTTCTGTTTTCCAGCAGGCAGCCAGGTGAGTTTTATCTATTACCGTCAGTGGCGGTTCGTTTTCCGCGCAGTAGCCATCCCCATAGGAACAACGCTCATAAAAACGACAGCCGGGCGAAAGATCATACAAACTGGGAACCGTGCCGGGGATAGTTTTGAGATATTCTGGCGCTGTTGAGCCGGCGGCAATACTCCTACCGGGCAGTGAATCAATAAGTCCTTGAGTATAAGGATGAGCGGGATTTACAAATATTTTATCAGCCGGCGCGTTTTCCACTATTTTCCCGGCGTACATTACCGCGATTCTCTGCGCGTGCCGCGCGATAAGACCCAGGTCATGCGTGATAAACAACACGGCCATTTGATTCTTGTTTTTCAGTTCATCAATCAGCTCGATAACCTGCGCCTGAATGGTCACGTCCAAAGCGGTGGTAGGTTCATCCGCCAAAAGAAGTTGCGGATGACAGGACATCGCCATGGCAATCATCACGCGCTGACGCATGCCGCCGCTGAGCTGATGTGGGTAATCGCGCGCTCTTTTATCCGGATCGGGAATTCCTACCTCACGCAATTGTTCCACAGACATCAGCACCGCCTCTTTCGCCGAAACGTTTCTGTGCAGACGGATAGCTTCGGCAATTTGTTCTCCCACGCGAAACACCGGATTGAGCGAAGTCATCGGTTCCTGAAAAATCATGGATATTTGACTGCCGCGGATGGCACGTATCTCCTCATTCGAAAGGGTCAATAAATTCTTATTGGAGAAAATAATCTCACCGTGGCTTATTTTACCCCGCCCCGGCAAAAGACGCATAACGGAAAGAGCCAGCATTGTTTTGCCGCATCCGGATTCTCCGACAACGCCCACCGTTTCACTGTTTGCCACGCTTAAAGATACATGGTCAACCGCCCTGATTGTCCCTTGAGCGGTATCAAACACGGTTACCAAATCTTTTATTTCAAGAAGCGCCATCTTCGTGCCAACCTGCTCATGGATACAATAAACGCGAATCTAACGCGTCGAAGCTGCGTGGAAAATGCGGTGGTTTTATTTTTCGACTTGTTTCATTAAAAAATGTACCAGCAGCCGCACCGGCACACCCGACGCACCTTTAGGAATGTATGGTTTATCTTTGTCAAACCAGGCGGGTCCCGCGATATCCAGATGCACCCAGGGGTAATCGCCGACAAATTTGCCCAAAAAAGCCGCGGCAGTGATGGTGCCTGCGGCACGTCCGCCGCTGTTTTTGTAATCAGCGATATCGCTTTTTATCTGCTCGGAATAAATGTCCCAAAGCGGCAGTTCCCAAACCAGTTCGCCCGTCGCCTGCGCAGCGTCGTTAATTTCCGCTTTGAGTTTTTCATCCGTGCCCATCATGCCGATAACCTCATCGCCCAACGCAATGACACAGGCGCCGGTGAGCGTGGCGATATCAATGATCGCCGCCGGTTTATATTTGGAAGCGTAAGCTAGGGCATCGGCCAGGATAAGCCGCCCTTCCGCGTCGGTGTTGACAATTTCGATTGTTTTTCCCGAGTAGGACTTTAAAATATCGCCGGGTTTGAGCGCGCAGCCGCTAGGCATGTTTTCCGTGGCGGGAATCAGGCCGACGATGTTAACCGACAGCTGCAAATCGGCCGCGGCCATAATCGCGCCCATCACCGCGGCGCCTCCGGACATATCTGTTTTCATTTCATCCATTTTTTCTGATGGCTTAATGCTGATGCCGCCGCTGTCAAAAGTGAGGCCTTTGCCGACCAGAACTATCGGCGCGCTGCCCTTTTTCCCGCCGCTGTATTCCAAAATAATGAATTTCGGCTCCTGGCAACTGCCGGAGGCAACTCCCAAAAGAGCGTTCATCCCCAATTTTTTCATGGCTGATTTTTCCAGAACTTTGCAGGCGACTTTTTTCCGGCGGGCGACTTCCCGCGCTTTTTGCGCCATAACCGTCGGCGTCATTTCATTGGCCGGAGCGGAAACTAGGTCCCGGACAAAACAGACGGCATCGGTAATGATGCGCGCTTTTCTGACTTCTTCAGCAATCAAAGCATAATCCTGACCGGTTGCGAATATTTCCAACTGCTTCATCTGTTTAATTTCGGCGCGGTCAACTGTTTTAAAAGGAGTGTACTGATAAAGCCCCAATACAGCGCCTTCAACAGCGGCTCGCACCACTTCTTCCTTTCTTCCGGACAAGACGTTAAAATCAAACTCCGTCGCCGCTTCGGTTATATTAAGGGAGCGCAGATGTTGCATTGCTTTGGCATAAGCGGCGCGCAGTTTTTCGAGTTTGAATTCATTTTTCTTTCCCAAACCGACCAGCGAAATTCTTTTTGCCGGCAGGAGACCTCTGGTATAAATTACCATAACCTGAGCGTGTTTTGCTTCAAAATCCCGGCTTTTTATTATATCGCTGATCAGGCCGTCGCTTTTCGCATCTACATCATAAGCCAGGCCAAAAAGTTTTTTATCTTCTTCAAACAAAGCCAATATCAGCGCCTCGCTTTTTGCATCAGTTAGATTCCCTTTTTTTACATTAATTTTCAAGACAGTATCTCCCTTCTTCCTTTCAATTGGGACATGCCGAAGATAGCATAAGCCTCAAAAAAGTCAATGTATTGCATGTGAAGGGAAAATATTTATTGGATGGTTACGCTGTTGCGGCGCAGAAAAATACTGACGCTTTTTTCATTGTGCTTGAGAACAAAACGCAGATAATTGATGTTTTTATCGATGGCTTCCTGGTAAATGTTTCTTTCGATACGCCACCTTTTGCTGAAATGCGCGACCATGAAACGGCTGACGTTACCCAGCTCTTTTTCCATCCGGCTCTTCGTTATGTGGTAGAAGTTGGAAGTTTTTTTCAGCAAATCATATTCGCTGGCAAATCCTGGCACCTTGCCTTCCTCAAATTCACGGAAAAGAGGCATCAGCTTTTCCAAATAAAACCTGTCGGACATCTGCCCCAACAAATCCGCCGTGCCGAGCATCTTGCCTAGCAATTCCATATTGGATGAGGCAAATTTTATGGCGCTGATATTAATACTCATGCCGGTGCAGCTTATGATATCGTTGAAATTTTCGAGATCGTTTTGGAAGTAGGGATCATCGGCATAATAATTTTGGATAAACTGAATGCCCCTTTTAATATGCATCAGTGTGTATTTAGCGCCCGTTCCTTCCATATCGCCAACTTCCTGAATATAACCGGTATCGTGCATCAAGGCGGCGATCAATCCCAGACTGATATCTTTATCCGAAAAAAGCATCCCTTCTACCGCCGCGCCGTGGATGAGACGCGCCATCGCCAGAACAACCGCCAGCGTATGCTTGAAATCATGATAATCCGTGTTGCAGCCGCGGAAACCGGGGTAGCGGCCGTGGAATAGCTTTTCCACATCGCGAAAAGCCCGATCAAAGTGAAGAAAATCAAACTGCGGATTAATCAGAGATACGGTATGCTTTATTTCCTTGATGACCGGATTTTTATCGCGGATATCCAGAAACTGCGAATGCAAAACATTGTCGTTTTTTATTTTTTCCGTCAGCGGGGTCATTATTACTGCTAGAAATTACTTTTTTTCTTCCAGTGTTTGACGCATAACCTATTTAAATCAACTCGTCAATAAAAAGAGGAGTTTTACTATATCAAGGACAAATTTCTGAAAACCCGTTCTGGCACAGACTGAAAATCTTTTGCCCGCAAGACGCCGCGGTAACCATTATATTGCCTATTCTTAGCGGCGTGCCCGGCCCGCCGCTATTTGTAGTATAATGATATGTAACTACCCCGTTTCCTGCACCGCTCATCCCTGAAGAAATTGTCAACCAAGACGCATTGCTTGACGCCGTCCACGTGTCTGCGGCACAACTGCCGGACATAATCACACTAAAAGTTCCTGAGCTTCCGGGGTTTCGCGGAACGGAAATATTTTGCGGATTTATTTCAAACTGCCCCTCTGCGTCTGCGGGCGCGACATCGACTTCACCATCCCATGTATAAGTGGTGAATGTCCTTTGGGCGCCCCATGCTGACAGTGCGATAATCAGGAAGAAAGAAGCCGCCCAAACAATGCTGGTTTTTTTCATTTTCTTCTCCGCCTCTTATTTGCCGGATATGGAGAATACCGAAACCCTTTCAATTATTTAGCGGTCAGTTGCCGTGTCATTGCCGTTTATTAAAATATCAACATTCATCCCTGTATATAATTCAGCTCACCGCTCTTTAACGATCTGCCAAACTCCACGTGTTTCCAGATCTGTTAACTGTTATCATCCCGTCATTATCAGCATCCGTTGTCGCGGCTTCTGAATATGTTACCGTTCTGGTGCTGCCTGTGCAACCTGCATAACGATAGAAAGTGACAGAGTCATCGTAATAGAGATTGTAGTAACTGCCACTGCTTAAAGTTTGACATCCACCACTTTGATAATACATTGTTGTCCCGGCATAAACCCTATAAGGGTTATAACGAATTCTTATGCTGAAATTTCCCGTTTGGGCTGTCTGCCCGCCTGACCAGCAAGTATCCGTGACAGTTACTCTAATATTATTCCATATTCCCGCTACCGTTGGCGTACCGCTAATAACACCGGTACTTGGATTGAGGGTTAATCCGTTCGGCAACGTTCCTGCGGTAATATAGTATGTTAATGTTCCGCTTCCCCCACTTGCCGATACAGTTGTTGAATAATACTGATTAATGACTCCATTATCTGGCGATGGGGTAGTAATGGAAAGTGTCGGACAAGGAGCTTCGGCCTGACTAACTGTAAATGTCTGACCTCCGATTGTTATCGTGCCTGTCCTTGCTGCACCTGTGTTGGCGGTAATGCTGTAGGTAACCGTGCCATTACCTGTACCGCTGGCTCCACCGGTAATTGTAATCCAATCGTCATTACTTACTGCCGTCCAGCCGCAAGAACCGGCTGCCGCAGTTACACTGATGGTCTGCCCGCTGGCCGCGGAGTATGTATGAGACCTGCTTGTCGGATTGATAGAAACAGTGGGAAAATGAATAGCAAAATTATTAATCAGAATATTTTGCGTTGCTCCTCCGGTGGCAACGGTAAAACCAAAAATAATATTATTAAACATTGTATTGAGCGTGCCATCAAGCTGCTGTGTCCTGTTGATTTTGGGCAAATAACTGCTATTATCATAAGGCCTAAGAACATCCTGAAAATAAACAAGCTCGCCTGAGGGACAAGCAGTATAGGGCGAATTATACCCTTCGCAATCAATCCATGCTTTGACCTGGTATGTTGCCGATGACGGCGTTCTGACGACTTCAACGCGGGCACGATGCCACTGGTTATCTTCCAGCCAGTTGTAAGTTGATCGCGCTCTTTCGTAATAGCCGCCTAATCCGGAGCCATTACCGCTGGCCGCGGAATTATAGGGATTGGACGTGGTCCCCGCGCCCGCTTGATGTATGTTGTCATCAAAGCTGGCCTGCGGAAAAGTATTGCCCGCGGTAGAGGCTGCATTACAATTGCCCGCCAGATTTTGGCCCCAAAACATTAATGCTACATAGTTATTGCTGCCATTGTCCTGCCGGCCCCCGCTGCAACCATTATATGTCATGGTGCCGGTATTGGGATAAGTATCAAACTCAATGCCGATTTTGGGAGGCTCAATGCCTAAGCCATCAAGCGGCGGTGTTGCCCTTGGCTCTGAGGAAGTGGGGGAAGTATTACCCGAACCGGCATAGCCAATTAATTCTCCCATATCTACGGCCGCATTAGGTGAACCGCCTCTTTTGGTAATATCATTGTTGGAAGAATTAGCGATGATAAAATTAAAACCATCACCATAGGTAGTGCTGTTTGTCGAGCTGTCTGCCGTGGTGAATCTGAATTCAAAATAAGCGCGAAAACCAACGCCAAAAGTGCATACGCCGGAATTACATGGATTGCATCCGGCAGTCGTGCCGCCATACCAGATAGCGCCAGAACCCCTATTTATGTTGTTGCCTAAGCTTATTACACCGGTTCCCGGATCAACAGTGATGGCAGGGTTAGGCGGGTCATTTACTACCGGGGGGAAACTTGATCCTTCGGAGCCGCCACCAAAACCTCCACCTGTTGATGCTGCTACCTGAATATCGCGGTCCCATGTGTAGCTGGTCAGCGTCTTTTGCGCCGCCCAGACAATAGCGGCCGATGCTAGAAAAATAACTATCGCTAAGATAATTGATTGTTGTTTCATAATTTTATTAATCTCCATAAGTGGAAGTTGAACGTAGGCCCAAACTTCTGCCCATATATATCGGCGTATCATTTATCGCCACCGGCCAGACCGGCGCGGGCGCGCCTGGCACCGCCTGAATGTTGGTTAACGTGACCGTATGCGGATTCGACGCTGTGTTAATAATTCTTTCCTCATAAACATACTGGGAAATAGCGCCGCCGCTGTCCACAAAAATGCTTCCTTTCGACGGTGGAAATATTTTTGCCATATCATCATTAGTATCCGATACGCTTATATTCAAAATCAAATTCCCTCCGGGATTGGGCGCCGGAGCCGAGGAAGTATAGTTATAACCTATATAAAATTCGTCATTTACAGCAATGGCCACACTGAAGGGCGCGCTTAGAGTGAAAGTCACCGGCGTGCCGGTTGAACCGTTAAATGTTCCAATAGACGCATTGCTGAACACGGCCACCGCGCCTGACGCTCCTTTGATTTTCAGATTGCCGCCGGCAAATAAACTTATCGCCGCGGATCCGTCTTCATCCACCTTTGGCACATCGCCCGGCAGATAAAGCGTTATCGACGATGTTCCTGCCGCATAAGCCGCTCTTGCATAAAACCAGTAGGGATAAATTAATACCGTGCAACTGCCCTGATTGCCGGGCATGGGAAAAGTTTGATTATGCAGGCTAATCAGGGTAGTGTTTTTATTGGCTGCTGCTTTATATTCGCTGGCGGCGACACGCACGCATGATTCGGCGATATAAAATGCTTTCGCCGCCCTTTGGGCTACTACCTGATTTAAAGAAGCCGTGTAAGTCAGAGAATATATAGCCGCGCCGATAACCGCCAGAACAAGCATGGTAACGATAATAGCAATCAGCGTGGCGCCGGATTGTTTTTTTATTATTTTTTTCATTAGGAATACGGATATTTTCATTGCTTCTTCTTCATTTAATTTAATCGCGGCACGGAAGGAATCGCCGTTCGCCGCGGATTAATTGTTGTCTGAAAAGTCAAATTCGGCTGCCCCGGCATGGCCAGAACGATCACTGCCTGAATCTGCGCCAGATCATTTATGGAATCGGCGGTTGTCCAGGCGCTGTTGTCGGCTTTTCTGTAGGTCAGAAAAGTCTGGCCGCCGTTTGCCTCAGCCAGTCCGTTAATCAGCGGCTGCGCGGCAATGACCGGGTTTATTCCCTGCATATTAATGGCTGCGCCTGATAATTGGATGGCATATTCGCCGCCTGTCGCCAGAGTGTATTGAATAGTATTGGCATTGGCCGTGGCGATACTTTTCACATCTACCAATTCGCGTTTCATCCTCGCCATAGCGAGTTGCGCTTTTTGGGACAACTGATTTGCCTCCCGGGCGAAAATAAAATGCTGCGCGCCGTAAATAATCGCGCCGCTCAAGCCCGCCGCGACGATGCCCAAAAGCACCAGAACAACAATGACTTCCACAAGCGTGAATCCGGATTGTTTATTATTACTATTAACTTTCATATTAAGCCTACTGCGTAAAAATACTCATAATCGTCTGGTCTCCGTCTTTAAGCGCGACAACCAAAACCTGCTGTGTTGTATACGAACCACTGCTCAGCGTGGTAAAATTAGAGGAGTCAATATACGGGTTGGCATCAACATAGGTTTTGAAATTGTTAAGGTTTAAAGTGCCGTTATTTATTTCCTGGCGATATTGGCTGGTTATTAATTCCATCTGCTGAATCAGCGCATATTGTTTGGCCACCATTCCTGAAGAAACCGGGCTTTGCGTGAAAGATGTGCCGATATAAGCCACAAAAAGCGCCGCGGCCACCGCGATAAGAGTGATGGTGATGATGATTTCAATAAGCGTGAACCCGCTGTTTCTTTTCATGGGACATATCCTGTAAAGGGAGTAATGTTAACAGTTACCGTTGAGCCGCCGCCGCTTGCCGGGGCCACGCTTATGGGCGTTCCCACCCACTGCGTGGCGGGATACGTGGAATAAGGAATGCCCCGATTATCGAAATACACCGTAAAACTGCTTATATTGATTTTCTTTTTTGTCAGATTTATCGTTCTGTCCGGATTGATATATTGGTCATCCTCCGGCAGGAGGATAATATTAGCTCCGGGGTTGGCGCCGTTGAAGAGCCAGTAGCTTGTGCCGCTGCAGCTTATTCCCCAGACAGTCGCGTCACCGGGCGCGTTGGGGTTGGAGTTCATCGCCATGGTCTGCGCGTAACGCAGGTGCATCTTAAGCGTATCCGCGCCGGTAATTACTTCCACATCTGTATTTGTTACACGGGAAACGGCTACGGCAGCCAGAATGCCGATCACAACGAACAAGGCAATCAGCTCTAAAAGAGTAAATCCTTTTGATGATTCTTTAAGCATTATCCGCGATCTCCACGCCTGTTTTCCGCAAGCCGTTACCAATAATATTTCTCAGAGAGCTGATCATTAAAGCATTCAGCAAAAAAACCAGCGCCGTCAGCAAGAGCAAAAAAACAAAGGCCATCGGGAAAATCAGCACGAATTCTAAAATTAATGCGTTAATTACGATAAAAATGCTGTGCGCCACTATTCCGTATTTGACAAAAATGATTGTCTGCGGTTTTTTCTTTATAAGTAAAGCCAGCCAGATAATGAGGAGACCGCTGATTGCCGCCAGGTATGGCTGAAAACGCAACCATTGATTTATGTTTGTATTTGCCAATAAATCCTTCATGCCCAAAATTACAAACAGCCCCAGAAGCAGATAAAAGAGTCCAACGATAAACAATAAAAAGAAGCACTGTGCCGGCGAAACTATTTTGCCGGAAAGAATGCTCTCGGCATCAGAACTTAGCCGGCGGCGCTGAAAAAGCAAACGGTATAATCTATATACAAGGCTGTCTTCAGATTTCTTCGCTTCTTCCATGACCTTTTGTATAATATCATCCGGCGGGGTTATTGTTTTCCGCTTTCTTATTATATCTATAATATCATTATGATTTCCCATTGTTTCCCGTTCTATGTCATTGCGAACAAAGCCAGGCAATCTTATGATTTATGACCATTAAAAAAATCTCCACGGTGGCCTAGCTACGTATCGCGATAACAAAATTTTAGTTTTCCAATTATATAACTATATACAATATTTGAAGTTAAATAGTCACAAAAAGATTAAAACAATTACGCGGAATTGGAGAGAAATCTATCCGCTTCGATATAAGGAAATATCTGATTAAATGCTTCCACAACTTTTGGGTCAAAATCAATTCCCGCATTGGCAAGAATTTCCTGTTTTGCCTGAAGCGGGCTGAATGCTTTGCGATAGGGACGATCGGTCGTCAGCGCGTCATAGACATCGGCCACGGCGATAATCTTTGCCCCGCGAGGTATTTCATCTTTTTGAGCCTCATTGTAACCGGTGCCGTTATATTTTTCATGATGATGTAAAATCATCGGTAATATATCCGTAACAGTTTCCCCCAAAGGCTCCAGCAGATTTATAGCCATCCACGTATGTTTTTTAACAATTACTTTTTCGGTATCATTTAGCGCGGTTACTTTCTGCAAAATCGCTTCGCTAACGCCCACCTTTCCCAAATCATGAAGCAGAGCGGCAACGCGAATATTCTCAACCTCTATCGGATCGAGCTTCATCTGTTTGGCAATCATTTGTGCAATGACCGAAACCCTGTGTGAATGGCTTTGCGTATAATTATCTGCGGACGCAATGACCAGCGACAACATTTCTATTATGCCGCTATATGTTCTTTGCAGCTCTTTTTTGCTTTTTTCCTTTTTATCATAAAGAATTCCCATGCAGTATCCGGTAATGACAAGAATGACTCCCCACGTAAGAAGATCAAACCATTTGAAAAATTCCGCACTGCCTGCTTCCTGCGGGGTAAAACTGTGGGGCGAAAAATAAGCCATTAAATAAATTATAGACACGGAAAATACGGATGAAATTACCGCGTATTTCTTGCCGAAAAAATAAGCGCCGATTAAAACGGGGAGATAAAAAACATTCAGAAAAGCCCGCTGGTTAATAATGAAAAAATATATAAAACAGGCAATAGCAATAAGCAATAAAATATTAACAAGCTCTTTGTCGATATTGAATTTGCTTTTTAAAAACCGCTTATCCACAAAGAAGCCCTTTAAGCCCTGCGTGCAGTGAAATTTAATAACCGCTTCTCAAATTTCTGATTTATAATATACCGCTAAATCGGCAGTTAATCAATTTGATATATCATTTATAAAATACTTCTATGCATCTGTTTTGTCAGTCGAATTGTTAATAATATTAATCATTTTATCTTTGATCTTAAGCTCTCTAGCCCCCTGTATACGCGCATTTTTACCGCGCTGATAGACTTACCGGAAATTTCGGATATTTCTTCAAAAGAGAGTTCTTGGACATACTTCATAAGTATAAACGCGCGCGTTTGCACGTCGAGCGCCGAGAGGTAAATATCCATATCTTGCGCCGCAGATGAATTTTGCTCTGCCAAAGATTGATTCTCTTTTAAGTCTGAAGTTTGCGTGATTTTGTTTTTTTTGATGAAATTTTTAATAGTGTTCAGCGCTATGGTATAAAGCCAGGTAAAGAATTTTTTTTCGGGATTGTAGCGCCAAAGATGAATATAAGCGCGAATAAAAATATCCTGCGTCAAATCGGCGGCATCTTCAAGGTTGCCGGTCATGCGATAGGCCAAATTATATATGGGTGATTTATATTCCTTTACTAAAAGAGCGTAAGCTTGTCTATCTCCTTGCAATACGCGGTCAATGATTTTTGCCGCCTCTTTTTGTTCCATCTTTTCTTTTTACAGTGATGGATTAATCCAATTGCCTGTCGCCACAGCACCGTTATAGGTCGATGTAATTAAACTATGTTCATTCCAGGAATTTCCCGTGCAAACTATGTTAAATGATGCACCCGTCGGAATATCAATCACAATTCCAGCGCATGCAGCCGCAGGTCCAGAAACGGTATTATTGCCTAATAAATGAGAAGCATAAGCTATTGAAATTGCGGACTGAGCAGCCGCAACACCGCCCTGCGCAGCAGCTCTATTGGCATCATTTTGAAGATCAACAAATCTGGGAATGGCTATTACAGCAAGTATGCCTAAAATAACCAGAACGGCAATAATTTCAATTAGAGTAAATCCTTTGTGATTTTTTACCATTTATCACCTCAAATAAATTATCCATTTATTGATGTTTGCTTAAATATTTATTCTAATTGATCATTATCCTAATATCACCTTCATTAAAAAGGTTTTTCTTCATACCATACAGATTCTAAATTCTATATTTATAATTTCTACCTAATATTTTTAATACATGCTTCAATTTTATTAATCTACAAAAAAATTGAAGCATTTAATGTAATAACGATTGTAAATTCTTTTTATAAAAATGCCGGAAAGCTATCGCAAGCCTTCCGGCACTCAAACTAAACGTGTTAATTTAGAATAAATTAATAGTTTTTACAAAATATTTAAGGTCTAGTCCATGTGCCTGTTGCTACTTGCCCACCGTATGTTGAGGTAATTGTGCTAGAAGCGACAGTCCAGTCATCACCGTCACACGTGACTGTAAAATTTACACCAGCTGGAGCGTCTGTGGTAACTGTAGCACATGCTGCAGCAGGTCCTGCCAGCGCACCTGTCGGATTCAACAGATAACGAGCATAGTTCATAGAAATAGCCGACTGAGCAGCGGCAACACCTCCCTGCGCGGCTGCCAATCTTGCTTCATCCTGAAGGTCAATATATCTTGGGATGGCCACTGCCGCCAGAATGCCCAAAATTACCAGCACAGCGATGATTTCGATTAGTGTAAAACCTTTCTGATTTCTCATTTTTCTTTCTCCTTTATTTTAAAGTTAATTTTTCGGCAATTCATGCCAATTATTCACCATTGAGTACAGCAAATTACATACCAGTTTTAATTAATTGATCGCCTCCTTTCTTTTTTTAAAGATAAAGCATTGAAATTACTATTTGTTTTATCTAGAAGAGCTTTTAAAATTTCTTTTTATTGATAATTATATATACAAAATATGTTGAAGCATCTACAATTATTGTAGTTGCTTTAACTCTTCAATATCTATATTTAATTTTTTAACGCGATGCCATAAGCTTCTCTGATTAATTCCCAGCAGTGATGCCGCCTTAACCTGTACGCCGCCGGATGCTTTTAATGCCTCTATAATTAATTCCCTTTCCATTATCAGCAATCTCTCATCAAGATTAATTTTTTTGTTTCCATTATCTAAATGACCAGACAGAATTAGATATTTCGCTCTGATATTTTCCGGCAGATGTTGCGGCTCAATCAAATCTTTATCCGTCAAAACGGCCGCCTGTTCCAAAACATTTCTTAATTCTCGCACATTACCCGGCCATTTATAGCCCATAAACATTTTAAGAACATCAGGGGATAAGGCAACTTGCTTATCTTGTTGAGCCAAAAAATAATTTGCCAGAAGTGGTATGTCTTCTATTCTTTCCCTCAACGGGGGCAAAGTTATGGAAAAAACATTAAGACGAAAATACAAATCTTCCCTAAAGGCGCCTTTCTTAATTAAATCAGAAAGATCTTTGTTTGTTGCGGCGATTATTCTGACATCAACGCTAATAGTATGAGATCCTCCTACTCTTTCAAATTCCTTCTCCTGCAAAACACGCAGAATTTTTGCCTGCGTTGCGAGCGGCATATCGCCTATTTCATCCAAAAATATCGTGCCTCCGTGCGCCAATTCAAATTTGCCTTTTTTCTGCGCCACCGCTCCGGTAAAAGCTCCTTTTTCATGACCGAAAAATTCACTTTCCAGCAATCCTTCCGGGATAGCCACACAATTTACTTTGATAAACGGCTTATTTTTTCTCAAACTATGCTCATAAATACTTTGCGCGACCAGTTCTTTTCCCGTGCCGCTTTCACCGGAAATGAGCACCGTGGAATCAGTAGGGGCAACTTTTGTTATTTGTGTAAATATCTGCCGCATTTCAGGGCTGGTGGCGATAATTTGAGGGAATAACTCCTTGCTTTCTACATAGCTCAAGATATTGGCGACATTATCAAATGCCTTCTCTATTCTGCTAATATCATCTATTATTTTTGCGGGATTTTCCGGAAGAATATTTTGCATGGCCGGCAAATCTTTTGTTTTTTTAAGAAATTTTTCTATTGGTCTCAAAAATAAATTAATCATGAATAAACTTATCAAAAAAGTAAGTAACCCAATCAATAAGAAAAGACCGGCATAATTAAAATTACCCGTGGGATTATTGCGATAAAAATTCGCTGATAACTGACAGGCTAAAACAAGGCCAAGAAGAGATATCCCTGAATAAATTAGCGGAATTAAAATTTTCAGGCTTATGTAATGTTTTTTATTTTTCATTTTAATGTTTTGTCGCCAGCTTCGTGAGATCCCACATCGGCATGAATATCGCCAAGGCAAAAAAACCGACTACGGCCGCGAGAGCGACAATTAAAATTGGGCCAATCGCGTCGGAAAGACCTTTTACCGCGTATTCAACCTCATCATCATAATGCTTGGTAATTTCACGCAGCATTTCATCGAGATTTCCCGATTCCTCGCCGATCGCAATCATGTCCACGACCATCGGCGTAAAATAACGTGAAGATTTCAGCGGCGCGGATATTCCCTCTCCTTCTTCGATCCGCTCGCGCAGATGCTCAAAAGCGCGCGCTATTGCTTCGTTGCCTATTGTTTCCGACAAAATTGTGAGGGATTGCATAACGGGAACGCCGCTGGTTTGCAAAATAGCAAAGATGCTGGCAAAGCGGGAAAGCGCCGCTTTTTTAAAAACCGGTCCCAGAATAGGAATTTCCAGATAAAAAGAATCGCGGACAAACCTGCCCTGCGGTGTTTTAAAGTAAGCGGCCAGCGCGGCAACAACTATTATGATGAATCCTAAAATTATATACCAATAATTAACTAAAAATTTATGGAGCATTACGGCAATCTGTGTCGGCCACGGCAAAGTAAGGCCTGATCTGCTGAAAAGAGATACAAATTGGGGAACAACAACCGTTAAAAGAATAATAAAGGCGATGCTTAGCGCTATGACAACGATTACGGGATAACGCAACGCTGATTTAATATCCGATTTAACCTTATGCTCATGCTCGATAATATAAATCAATCTATCCAGCACACTTATGATGCTGCCGCTCATTTCTCCCGCGCGGATCATCGCGCAGTAAAGCGGCGAAAAGATGTTCGGAAATTTCTGCATCGCTTCCGAAAGAGTCGAGCCCTGCCGGATATCCGCGACGATTTCGGCAATAGCTCTTTTGAGCACTCGATTTTCCGTCTGCACTTCCAACACCTGTAAAAGCCTGATTATCGGCACACCGGCGCTCATCATCGAGCGGAATTGTTTGGTAAATATTATCAGATCGTTGACTTTAATTTTGCTAAAGAGCGCCATTAGGCCGGAGAAAACGCCGCCGGATGACACTTCACCCTGCGAACTAATTTTTTCCGGAATTAGCCCTCGCGCCACCAACAGGGAAGTCGCTTCCTCAATTGTCGTGGCATCCACTACCCCGCTTATTTTATTGCCGTTTTCATTGATAGCCTTGTAACTAAACTTTGGCATTTATGACCCCTTTCGGTTACGTCATCACGGCTGATGCCGCTTCTTCCAGCGTGGTTATGCCATGCATTACTTTATGCGCCGCGTCTTCCCTGAGGGTGCGCAGCCGTCCTGATTCCATCGCGGTACGCGTTATTTCCTGGCTGGATTTGCGTTTCAGAATCATATCCTGCACCAGGTCATCGTTGACCAGCACTTCAAAAAGACCGGTTCTTCCCTTATACCCGGTATTTTTGCACTGGTAGCAGCCCTTGCCACGCTGAAAAACCGCCACTTTAGCTTCCGCGGTTGATATGCCGAAGGAGGCAAGCGCCTTTTCTGGCGGGCTGTAAGGTTCTTTACAATACGGACAAACAGTGCGCACCAATCTCTGCGCAAAAGAAACCAGCATTACGGAAGAAATCAGAAACGGTTCAATGCCCATATCAATAAATCTGGTGATCGCGCCGGCGGCGTCGTTGGTGTGCACGGTGCTCAAAACCCTGTGTCCCGTCTGCGCCGCCTGCACAGCAATGGCCGCTGTTTCCGCGTCACGGATCTCTCCCACCATGATGACGTCCGGGTCCTGCCGCAAAATAGAACGAAGTCCGCTGGCAAAAGTCATTCCGGCTTTGCGGTTAAGCTGCGCCTGGCGTATATTGTTGACGCGGTATTCCACCGGATCTTCCAATGTAATGATGTTGATATCCGGTTTGTTTATTAAATTCAAAATCGCGTAAAGACTGGTGCTCTTGCCGCTGCCCGTGGGCCCCGTGCTGAGAATCAGGCCGTAGGGTTTCATGCTCATGGTTTCAATTTTGGCCATATCCTCGGCGACCATGCCCAGACGATCCAATGTATAAATGCCGCCGCTCATATCGAGGAGGCGCAAAACCAGATTCTCGCCGTAAATGGTGGGAATGGAAGAAACTCTGACGTTGATTTCTTTTTTTTCAAGTTTCAACGTAAAGCGTCCGTCCTGCGGAACGCGGGAAATCGTGATATCCATGTTCGCCAGGATTTTTATCCGAGCGATAATCGGCAGGAAAAGCGATTTCGGTGGAGATGGAACATCCATCAGCTTGCCGTCTATGCGAAAGCGAAGTTGCACCGTGTTTTGCTGCGGGCTGATATGAATGTCACTGGCGCCGTCGCGGATGGCCTGGGCGAATATCGAATTAACTAGCCTAATTACCGGCGCCTCTCCCGCCATATCCTGCAGCGTTGATATCTGCACCTCCTCTTTAGGTTGTTCCTCTTCGGCAATGCCTCCTTCGCCTATTTCCATCGTCTCCATCAGGCCACCCAGGCTGGATTGCATGCCGTAAAGACTGTTGATAATTTGGTTTACTTCTCTTTCCGTGCAAATCACCGGCTCCACTTCGGCGTTGGCCGTCACTTCGATTGAATCAAGCGTGTTGATATCCAGCGGGTCAACAATGGCGACGCTCAGCAGTCGTCCCTTCTTCTTCAATGGAGCAACCTGAAATTTCTGCGCCATTTCTATAGGAATGAAATTGGCAAGAGAAACATCCAGCGGATAGTTATCGGGATGATACTTGGGGATACCCAGCTGCTGGCTTAAAAGATCGATTATCTGCTGCTCGTTTACCACGCCCATGCGGGTCAGGTACTGGCCGAGCTTCAACCCGGCTTTTTTCTGCTCGATTAAAGACTGCTTGAGCTTTTCTTCAGATAAAAGACCGGCTTCCACCAGCATCTCACCCAACCGTTTTTTGATTCTCATTTAACCTCCCGGGTAATCAGGATCAACTGCGCATAGCTCTACGACTGAAATAAACAACGTCTGAAACACCAGGTGAAACGATCTTTGCTTTTTGAGCTAATTGCTTGGGCAATTTATTTAGCGTCGCCTGCGCTTCCTCTTCCGTATTGAAATTTCTATCCATGACTACGGAAAATTTTACTTTGTTTTCTCTCTTATCCCAATAGGGGGAAAACATCAGATAAGGGGCGTTCTGATAGCGATGCTCCAGATAAAAATCGTAGATTGTTTCAATATTGGCCCCCTCGGCAAAAACCAATACAAACTTTCCCTCTTCAAACGGGCTTTTTTCCGCGGGTATTGACGGCAAAGTGATGAAATAGCCCTCTTCAATTTTGTCGCGGTGCCTTATCTGCGGATTAACCCTAACTACTTCATCGATTATTTCGTAGCCGGTTTCACCGTAAATATTATACAGCGTCCACCAGAGATTCATTCCTTTCTTTATTTTCAGCACTCCCAGATAGGCCGGCATTTTTGGTTCCGGTGGCTCTTGAATTTCCGACGCAGGCGGTATATTTTGCGAAGCGGAAACTTCATTTTTTCCCTGAAGAATTGACGCACTGGGTTGATTATTTTCGACAACGTCAGCCGGGAGTGCTATTTTTCCCGTGCCTAAAGGCTCATTTTTATATTCGGAAATAATCGCCTTTACGGGTAAAATCAGCGCCAAAACCAAAATTAAACTCAACGCCGACCATTTCAGCTTTCTAAAAAATGGCGCGGCCATATCGTTGACGCAACTGCGCACCAAGAACCAACCCGCCTTATGCCGATTGCGGATAATCATTTTAAGGATTACATCATGACAAAGCGTCACGACCTTTCTCGGATAGCCGCCGGTGGCCAGGTATATCGCCGCATAAGCCGCATAGCTGAAAATAGGAGGCGCGATTTCGAAATTGCGGGCAACAGCCAGGCGGTACTTAATCATCGCCTGCATCTGCTTGAAATTAAGCGGTTTCAAATAATAAAAAACGTTAATCCGGTCGGCTAGATTAGGCCGCTTGGCAAGAATTGTCTGCAATTCCTTTTGCGCGAAAATGATTATCTGCAGGAGCTTAAAATCGTTGGTTTCATAATTGAGAAATTCTCGCAGTATCTCAAGACAATCTCCGGAGATTTTTTGTCCTTCATCAATTACCAAAACGACGATTTTATCTTCATCCACGCCCTTGATAAAAAGATAATTTTTAATCTTTTCTTTGAGCTGCCATTCACTTTGTTCGCTTTGCGCGTCTTCAATGCCCAGCATCGCGCAAATCGTCTGTAAAAATTCAACAGCGCTATCAAAGGACGGATCAAGCAAAAGATGCGTTTCAATTTCCGTGGGCTCAGCAGCCGTAGGCGACAGGTTCTGGAGCAGTTTCCGGCAAAGGGTAGTTTTTCCCGTGCCGATATCGCCGATGATCACATTGAGTCCGCGGCGCAGCCTTACCGAAAGCTCCAGCTTCTGCAGGCATTCCGTGTGCTGCGGCGAAGAAAAAAGAAATTCCGGCTCCGGCGAATTGGAAAACGGCTCTTTTTTAAAGTTGAGAATATTGTAATATTCCATCTTGTATAAATGCTTTTGTTCTCATTTTATTTTATTGCGCCGGCTTGTTTCCCGGTTGCGCCTGTTCGGATGGGGCAGCATTATTCTGCGGCGTGGGAGCCTTATTCGCATCGATTGACACAGGAGCCGCCTCTCCCGTTTTCAGCGCGGCTTGCAGAATGTGCGGCGTAATAAAAATCAGTACTTCTTCCATCGCCTCGCTTTTGCTGTCCGCTTTGAAGAGATAGCCCAGCACGGGAATATCCTTAAATAACGGCCAACCGGCGTCTCCGTCCGCGATACGCTGTTTGGTCAAGCCGGAAATGACGATTGTTTCTCCGTCTTCCACAATCAAAACCGTTTCGGTCTGTTTTTTTATGATGAACGGATTGCCCTCAACGTTGCGCAGCGGATCGACTTCGTCTTTTTTCACCAGAATCGTCATTTTTAAATTCTTGCCGTCAATGACATGCGGCGTAATTTCCAGACGCAAGACAACATCTTCAAATTTCACCGTTCTGGTTTCTCGGCCGCTGGAATCGATTTCTCTGGTGACATAAGGAACTCTTTCGCCGTTTTCGGTATAGGCCTTTTGATTATCCAGCGTGGTAATCGACGGGCTAGAAAGAATATTCAGCTTGTTGTCTTTCTGCAGCGCCTGGAGCTGAATTTCGAGTAAATTGCCGCCTATCTTGCCGATAATCAGGCCCAAAGAACCGGCACCGGCGGCCTGCGCGATATTGGCGATAGGAAAACTGCCGGCAAATCCCTGCCCGCCTATGCCTTTTGCGCCTGCGCCCTGGGTAGGCGTGTAAGCGCCGGTAAGCGGATCACCCGTGCCCTGTGAGCCGCCCGGCGTCACGTACAATTCACCTTTTTTATACATACCGCCCCAGAGAATTCCCAGATCGCGCGCGACATTTTTAGTGGTTTCCACGATATTGGCTTTGATTAAAATCTGCGGTGTCGGCTTATCAATCTGCTCAATAATCCCGAGCATGCGCACCAGATCTTCATGAATGGCGGAGATAACCAGCGAGTTGGAGTGCTCATCAAGTCTGACTGAACCACGCGGTTTTCCGTCTTTATCCTTGGTCAAAAACTCCTGCAGCGTTTCCGTCAGCTTTTTCGCGTTGGCAAAATTAACTTTTATCACCACGGGCTGCAAGAGCGGCTCCACCCAGCTGATATCGCGCAGCTGAACTTTTCTTTTTAAATCCTTTTCAATATCATCTACGGTCTTGACCAGCAGAACTTCGCCTTCCCAGACGTAAGTAAGAGCGTGCGTGCGCAAAAGGCCGGTAAAAGCCTGATCCCACGGCACGCCGCGGAAATCAACGCTGATTTCTCCCTGCAGATCATTTTTCACCAGGATGTTCAGATCGACCGACTTGGCCATGGCGCGCAATACGGAACGCAACTCCGCCTGGCGCATGGTCAGATTAATCGGCTTGGTGGGCAACCTGCGAATTCCCGCCTGGCTCAACGCCGCGGATGATTCCGTTTTGGGAGCAATGCTGTCAACATCAAGTTTGCGCGTTTCCGCGGCAGGAGAACGGCCCTGTGAAGTATCCGCCATTGTCGACCACTTTTCGAAGAACGGATCTTTTTTATTGCTTGTGGCACAACCGCACAAAAAGGCCAGGGCAGCAACTGCGGCCGCCGCCATAATCAACCTTTTTTTAAAGACAAAGCGTTTCAAGATAAAAACCTCCCCTGCTGATGTTATTCCTGTATGGGAATCTCAAGTTCGTTCCCGGTATTTTTATTGACAATCAGAACGCGGGAAGGACTGATGCTTTTGAGAAAAAATCCCTCCATTTCCAATTGCTCTCCTTCGCGATATTCATAACCGTTGATTACGGCCAGTCTTTTTTTACCGGAATCGACGTATCCGGAATAAACTATTTTCGCCCCTGCGCGACCCGTGCCATCTTTTGCCGCCCATTCTTTGAAAACCTGTCTTTCCCAGAAAGGATTTCTTTCCCAGTTGGCTTCGGCTTTATTGATGATATGCACGTCAACGCCGGCAACGATATCCTTAATCAGATCACTTTGCAGATCGCTGACAAACGCCTCGATTTTCACAGGCTCGGCGGCAGTTTTAGCTTTTTTTGCCGCCGGCCCCGCAATTACAAGCTCGTATATCGCGTACAAAACAAAAAGCGCCGCGATAGATAATATGATAACCTGCCTCTTGTTTAATTTAGCCATAAATCAATTTCCTACGCGCCTACCGCCAGCCAGATTTTAATTCTCATTTCCATTGTATAAGTAAGCTGTTCCAGAGATACTTCCTCAATTTTTTCCAGATAGGTAATTTCTCCTAGCTGAAGCAGTAAATTTCGAAAATTGGCGAAATCACCCCGCACCACGGCGGTATACAGCAAAAAAGGAGGGTTACTGTTCAGCTTACTTAAATCAGGCGTGATGGAAGCAGAACGCAACCCGGATTTTTCCGCCATGCCCTTAAAAACATCGGGGAATTTACCAGCTTCTTCGCGCGACACAGGCTTGCGCGCCGGATTGGGCAAAGCCGGATCTTTTTTTTCTTTTATTGCCTTCGTCAAAGTCAGATAAATGGGGGCTAAGTCTTTCTGCGCCGCAAGCTGATTTTCCATTTTTTTCAGTTCACGGGAAGTATTGGCGTTTATCTTATAAAGCGGTAATACTCCCACCAAAATAATAACTAGAATAATCCCGCCGCAGACAAGCAAATACCAAATACTTTTTTCCGGGACATCGAAATTAAATTTCTTCATCGGAACTACCCTACCTTGCCTTCAAGTGTAAAATGAAGGATCTCACTTTTGCGGAAATTATTAATGGAGCTTTTCTTTATTTTGACTTCACCAAAGATAGGTGAGTTTTCCAGTTTCATTACATATTGAGCCAGCAGCGATTCAAGCATGTCCCTCTCGCCAAAAATCACGCCTTCAATGGCAATATCCCGATTTTTCTCCTGCGCGGCTTTATCCGGAGCCGGATTAGAAGCGGGCGGTGCTATTTTAAAATTAATCAGCTTTATATTGGCCGGAGTTACCGAAGAGATTTCCCCAATGGCCGCCGCGGCCAAATACCTCTGCGCGTATTGACGGGTTCCCCGCCGGTATTTTTTTACATCATCAGCCATTTGGGATATCTGCTCGGTAGATAATACCGGATTATACGCGGATAGCTGGTTCTGTAGCTGGCCGCGTTTTGCCGCGAAGGAACTCATTTCCACTGCCTGATAGATAATCGCGCCTACACAAACAGCCAAAGCCGCGGCAAAAGCGGCAAAAATTCCCCGGTTGATGCGCGCCACGCGTATTTCCTTGTTTTTTTCCAGATACGTAAAAATAGCGTTGGGGGTTCTTTTATTATCGGATAGGGAAAGTCCCAGAATCGGCACTATCCAGGTTCTCTCCGATAAAGTCAGCGACTGCGCTCCCGAATACGACGCATGACCGGCAAAAGGATCAAAAAATTCCGTCTTTACGCCTAACTGATCGTTCATATAGATAAGGATAGGGTTGTAGGCGATCATGCTGGAGGCAATAAATATTTTTTCTACTTTCTGGTAGCCAACGGAAGAAGCGTAATATTGCAGCGTTCTCTCTACCTGCCGCGCCAGTCTTTCCCACACGGGAAAAATCATTTCCAAAATTTCGTCTTCACGCAGAGTAAAACCGGGATCGGTTCTGGATAATTTTTCTCCATCGGGGCCAAGGCTCATAAGAATTTTTTTTGCTTCTAAAAAATCCAGCCTGATATTGCCCTTTCTTTCGGCAAAGGAATCAACAATGGCTTCTACCATGCTGCTGGTACCCGTTTTTATGCCGCGGGTCATGACCAGATTTTGCCGGCTGTAAATATCAATGCGGGAAAAATCATTGCCGATAAACAGACTGGCGTAATTTTCCTCTTCCTGCGTAAGCCAGCCGGAACGGAAAATATTCTGAATGGCAAAAGGAGCGATCGTTATGCCGGCGAGGGGCACGCCAATCCCGGAAAACAGGCGCTTAATTTTTTCCACTTCGGCTTTCGGCGCCGTGTAGGCCATCGCCAGATATTTCGGCAGGCCCTGATCAGTTATCTCCGCTTGTATTTCGAAATCAAATAATGATTCTTTTTCGTCAAATGATGTTTCTTTTTTTGCTGTCCAGTAAACAACATTTTCCAGTTGCTTCTTTGGCACTTGCGGGATTTTTAAATAATGGACGTTCACCTCGCCGGCGGGCATCATTGTCCAGATGCTGCAGTTGGCAAAAGAGCCGCAGAAGGAAACCAGGGCGGATTTTAAAATATTGTTGAATTCCGGTGTATTTTTGGTGGTCAAATGATCATATTTAATCACCTTATGATCAAGCAGCATCGGCCGGCCATCGGCGGCTTTGATCGTTTTGGCCAGAGCGATAAATCCCTGACCATAATCAACTCCAACCGTATAGCGTTTTTTATCAGCGGCATGTTTCGCGCTGGAAATATCCAGAATTTTTGCCGTCTTTTTTCCAGGCTTGGCTGCTGTCAGCTTTTCTATACCCGGTTTTTCCTGACTTTTACCTCGGATAACGTTCAACAGCTTTTCTGTCGAATTTATGTCATCTTTTTTACGCGCCAATGCTACTCCTTAAAGCTATACTTTAAATTATGAGTCAAACAAAAAAATTTCGTTAATTTTATCAATTAATTTACTTAAAAACAACAAATTTTGTTGATTATTCATCATTTTTTAGAATTACGTTAATATTTGTTTTTATTAATAAATTACAGTAATATTCATTCAAAGCACCATATAAATTATCATTAATTAATTTTAATTAATTTTAAATGACTTTGATTGAGTTTAAATAATTTTAAAATTTTCAAAAAAAAGGGGGCTGAATCAGGCAAAATGACCCAGCCCCTTTAGTGTTTTTTGGAGGCGGCATCCGGATTTGAACCGGAGAATAACGGTTTTGCAGACCGCTGCCTTAGCCACTTGGCTATGCCGCCAAAAAAAATGGAGCGGGCGAACGGATTTGAACCGTCGACGTCTACCTTGGCAAGGTAGCACTCTACC
>DLNC01000016.1:38223-47584 GCA_002478265.1 Syntrophaceae bacterium UBA7520 | reverse complement strand
TTAGTTTCCGGGGGGAAGGTCAATATGATGATTTTATTTAAGAAAAATAAAGGCCAGGGGTCATTTTGAATTTTCTTGAGTAAAAAATTCAATACTGATATGAATAAGCGCTTTTGAAATTTATTTTTAAGGATGTGGAGTATGCAAAACCCAAATTTCAGTTCAGGTCCCTGTAGCAAGAGGCCGCAATGGCAGTTGGATGTTTTAAAGGACGCGCCCGTGGGACGTTCGCACCGTTCCGCGCTGGGCAAGGAAAGGCTGGTTAAAGCCATTAATGAAACAAGAAAAATTTTGAAAATCCCTTCAGATTATCTTGTCGGCATTCTGCCTGCCTCGGACACCGGCGCTTTTGAGTGCGCCATGTGGTCGCTTCTGGGTCCCAGGCCGGTTACCGTTTTGGTTTGGGAAAGTTTTTCCGAAGGATGGGCAACAGATGTGAATAAACAGCTTAAGCTCAATCCTGCCATCCTCAAAGCCGATTACGGGAAAATTCCCGATCTGACGAAAGTGGACTGGAAAACGGATGTTGTTTTTGTGGCCAACGGTACCACTAGCGGTGTGCGCATCCCTGATTGGAACTGGATTCCCGCCGACCGCGAGGGCCTGTCTTTGTGCGACGCGACAAGTTACGCGTTTGCCAACGAAATTGACTGGAGCAAAATTGACGTCCTTACCTTTTCCTGGCAGAAATGTCTGGGCGGCGAAGCGGCGCATGGCATGATGATCATGAGCCCGAAAGCCGTCGCCCGTTTGGAGTCCTACACGCCGCCCTGGCCGATGCCCAAAATTTTTCGCCTGAAAAAAGGCGACAAGATCAATAAGGCCATATTTGACGGCGACGTCATCAACACGCCTTCGATGCTGTGCGTGGAAGATTATCTGGACGCGCTGGATTGGGCTGCCAAAATCGGCCTTGATGGTTTGTTCAAAAGAAGCCGCGCCAATTTGAAAGTTGTTGAAGAGTGGGTAGCCAAAACCGACTGGATTGAATTTTTGGCTGATGATCCGAAAGTGCGTTCCAACACCTCCGTTTGTCTTTCGGTGACTCACCCGAAAGTTGCGTCGCTCGACGCAGACACGAAAAGCAAGTTTCTTAAAAGCATCGCTTCCGAACTCAGCAAGAAAAATATCGCGCACGATATCAATTCCTATAAGGACGCGCCCGCCGGTTATCGTTTCTGGTGCGGCCCGACCATCGAAGAGTCGGATCTGAAGACGGCGCTGGCGGAACTGGAAAAAGTCTTTAACGAAAAGGTCAAGGCCCTTTAATTCGGGGGAAATGCAAGGCAAAATTACGGGAATTACCGGGCGTAATTCCCGTTTCTATTAAAATACAGGAAAGAATATACGCATGGCTAATGTTGCGGTTGTCGGCACTCAGTGGGGAGATGAGGGCAAGGGTAAAGTCGTCGATCTTTACGCCGAAAAAGCGGATGTGATCGCGCGTTTTCACGGTGGAAACAACGCCGGGCACACTCTGGTGGTTGGCGGCAGAAAAACGATCCTGCATCTCATTCCTTCGGGTATTCTGCATGATAATAAAATCTGTATTATTGGCAACGGCGTTGTCGTTGATCCGGAAGTTTTGCTCAAGGAAATTGATGAACTGAACAAGGGCTCTCTTTTTCCGGCGGGGACCAAACTGTTTGTCAGCGAAAGAGCCCACCTGATTATGCCTTATCATCGCAGCATTGATTTGGCGCGCGAGGCGCACGCCTCCGGTAAGAAAATCGGCACCACCGGCCGCGGCATTGGCCCGGCTTATGAAGATAAAGTCGCGCGCACCGGCATTCGCGTGATTGATCTTTATAATGAGGAAATTTTCTGGGAGAAGCTGCTTCGCGCCTTGGAAGAAAAAAACTTTTTACTTAAAGGATTATTTGGGCAGAAGCCTCTCGACGAAAAAGAAATTGCGCTGCAATATCTCAATTTTGCCAAAAAGCTCAAGCCGTACGTTGCCGATACTTCATTGGTTTTAGATAAAGCGAACCGCGCGGGAAAGAAAATCCTTTTTGAAGGGGCGCAGGGCTCCCAGCTTGACGTTGATTATGGAACGTATCCTTACGTCACTTCTTCCAATACCACGGCGGGCAACGCCTCTTGCGGCAGTGGCGTGGGAGCGAGCGCCGTAAATAAAGTGGTGGGTATCTGCAAGGCATACACTACCCGCGTGGGTGAAGGGCCGTTTCCTACGGAACTGAATGACGAAATCGGGGAGCATATGCAGAAAGTCGGACAGGAATTCGGCGCGACCACCGGCAGAAAGCGCCGCTGCGGCTGGCTGGATATGGTGCTGGTAAGACAGGCGGTGCGCGTTTCCGGAATCAGTGCGCTGGCGATTACCAAGCTGGATGTATTGACCGGCCTGAAAAAAATTAAAATATGTGTCGGTTATAAAACAGACGGCGCGGAATTTACTGATTCAGTGCCGGCTGATCTGAGCGTTCTTGCCCGGTGCCGGCCCGTATATGAAGAATTCGATGGATGGCAGGAGGATATACTGCCGGCGCGCAAGATGAAGGATCTTCCGCCCAACGCGCAGAAATATCTGCAACGTCTGGAAGAGCTGGCCGAGGCAAAGATGGCCTTGGTTTCCGTGGGTTCCGGCCGCGAGGAAACAATCTTGCTGCAAGATCCTTTTTCGGGTTGAAATTACTTCAGTTTGCCCTTGACACCCGCCGGACTTGCTGTTAATAGGGCACGTCCTAAAATAACCGCACCAGTGGGCCGTTAGCTCAGCGGTAGAGCAGCGGACTTTTAATCCGTTGGCCGCGGGTTCAATCCCCGCACGGCCCACCAGAATCTGACTTTCGGAAAATTGACCGATTTTTTCGTTGGCGGCGCGAAGCGCCGCCCATGCGTTTTGCCCCGACAAATCCTCTGCGCTCGGCGCGGCAAGCCGCGCCTCGCGCCCGCCCAAACTGAGGTTCGAGCCAAAGATTTCTTTGGCCGCAACCTTTTTTGCAAAAAGGTTGCCCTCCCGCGCGATTTGAGGCAGATTTTCTGCCTCGTTTATCCATTCCGCCATAGGTTCGAGCCAGCCAGTTCGCTTTTGCTCAATCCGCGCCATTTGTTCTTCCAGCGACTTCTTTTCGGAGAGTAGCTTTGCTTTTTCTGCACGATACGCTTCGCGCTCAATGTCTTGCTCCAAATATCCATCGAGAAGTCGCTGGAGCTTCGTTTGTATGGCGCGGATTTTGATTTCGGCCTCTTGAACAAAAGCGGTTGCGGATTGGGCGGCTTCTGTTTTCTCCGCTTCCAACTTTTTCTTTAATTCCGCCGCCCAATCCGGTCTCAAAGAAAATTTTTGAAGAAGTGCGGAAATTTGTTTGTCCAATTCCTCTTGGCGAACACAAGGTTCGGGACACTTCACCGCCTTGTTTTTCTTGGTGCAGTGGTAATAGACATATTCGTGAACATTGCCGTTCTTTTGTTTCTTAACCTTGTATTCGCCGGTGATCGCCATTCCGCACGAGGCGCAGGAGAGCAGTCCACAAAATGGTTGCGGGTCGTTCTTTCGCTTGTATTGCGGACGGCTTCGCTCTTTCAACACTTCCTGCGCCTGGTCAAAAATTTTCTTTGAGACAACTGGCTGGTGCTTGCCTTCGTGAATTTCGCCAGCATAGCGGAATAGTCCAATGTAGAAGGGATTGGAAAGGATAAATGAAATTCTGTCTCGGTGGAGTCGCTTGCCGTTCCTTGATTGTATTCCGTGTTGCGCCAAAAAGTTTGATATATCTTCAAGTCGGCTTCTGTTTTTGGCATACAACTCAAAGGCGCGGCGAATGACAACCGATTTCTTTCTGTCCACGACAACGGTTTTCGTTCTTGGGTCGTTCAAATATCCCACTGGAGCTAACGCCGGATACTCGCCGCGCCTCACTTTTTGGCGCAATCCTCTCTTTGTATTTTCGGCAAGCGAATCCACATAGTATTTGCTTTGCCCAAAGGCGATATTGAGCATGAACTTTCCTTGCGCGGTATTTTCGTACCAAAATTGAGGGAATTTGAGGGTCGCAAGTCCACTGCCGTCCAAAAGGTAAATTATCTTTCCTCCGTCAACAGAATTGCGCGCCAATCTGTCGGGATGCCACGCCAAAATTCCGTTCGCCTCGCCGCGTTCTATCCGCGAGAGCATATCGTTAAAAATGGGGCGGCCTGGAATTTTGGCGGACTGCTTCTCGATAAATTCCTCAACGATTTCCAATTTTTCCCGCCTCGCGAAGGCGCGCAATTCTGCGATCTGCGCTTCAATACTCAAAACCTGCTTGTCCTCCACATCGGTGGACTTGCGTGCGTAAAGAAAATATTTGTTATTGTTCATGCTCATATATTTTGATTAGTTAATAATAGTGCAAAGCAAATCCGAGACAGAATTTCAAAATCGCGCGGGAGGCGAACCTCAGTTTGGGCGGGCGCGAGGCGCGGCTTGCCGCGCCGAGCGCAGAGGATTTGTCGGGGCAAAACGCATGGGCGGCGCTTCGCGCCGCCAACGAAAAAATCGGTCAATTTTCCGAAAGTCAGATTCTGGTGTGTCTTTACAACGCCGCTCGAACTCATTTTATCCGAAATTCCTGACCGAAACCAGCCGCTCCGCCCCGCCGCAGTGCCGTGAGACGGCACGCCTCGCGGAAAAATTGTCTTTACGGATTTTGATTCGCGCGCGCCGCCAAAAAATTCTCCTAAAAGGAAAAGGCAATTTTTCCGCTCGGCTCTGCCCTCAACCTTTCGGGCAGAGCGGCGGGGCTTCGCTTCCGGCTCGGGCGCGGCGGAATTCCCCCCGCACCCCCCTTCCGCCGCGCCCTCGCTTCGGCGGCGAAAAATTTTTGCGGCTGAAAAAAATCAACTCCTTTTCAAAACGCTCTCAACTACGTTTTCTGGTAAAGCGTTAATTTTTTCCTTCACAATTTCAACCCATGACGGCACGCCAATTGAGTTTTCGGCAACCTTTTTCTTAACTTCTATAAACAATTCCAGCCCACTTTTTGATGTGTTGAACCCCAAACTGTTTTCAAATTCTTTTTCAAATCCCAAATATTTATCTTTTGGCGTGCCGTCAGGGTAATTTATTCCGGTCTCGCCAAAAAGTTCCAAAATTGCTTTGTTCTTTTCGATATTGTTCTGTTCTTCTGCTGTGCCTTCAAGCTGTTTGTCGCCATCAAAAATCACATAGCAAGGCACGCCAAATTCTGAATACAGGCGATAGAAGCGATCTATTTCGCTTTTGCTCCCGCAACGAACAATAGAGACGCACTCTTTGACAAAATCAAAACCGACTAAATCAAAGAAGTATGGCAATAAAAGCGTCTCGCTTTGCCCCTCAACTAAAATTATTTTCTTCGCAAAAAATCCTTCGTTGGCCTTTTGCGTATCGCCTGTATTCTCGTAAGCATTTTTATAATGAAGCAATAAATCTTCTTCGGAGGATTCAATATTTTTCCGTATCCTTAAATCCTGAATAAAATCGGTTAATTTTGCGCAACGCAAGAAAGTTCCGTCCTCTTTAGTTTTTCTAACTATAAAAATTTCATTAAAATTACCCGCCGAAAGAAAATTTGGCGAATGGGTAGTATAAAAAACTTGTGTGCCTTCTCTAACGAGGTTTCCGTTTACATCATGCTTATTCTCCGATAAGTCGCGCAAAATTTTATAGAAATTTCTTTGGGCTTGAGGGTGCAGATATAGTTCGGGTTCATCAATAAAAATGGGGCTTTTGTTCGCCAAGTTTAATTCCGAATATGCTTTTAATATCGCGATTGATATTGATGCCTGCACGCCCATTCCAAGATTGGACGCTTGAAACTCAAGCCCCATATCTTGCTCTTTGACTATCAGTTGTAGCGTCCGGTAAAAATTCCAGGGATCATACAAGCTTAAATCAACAATAAAATCCGACTGTGGCCTGTTTAGCTGTCTTGCGCTTTCTTCCTGCAAAATAGACATAAATTTTTTCATGACCTCTTGGCCGCTTTCGTCTTTTACTGAAAAAAGCAGTTTGTCCCTGATAAAAGTTAGCCATTCCTTCAGCCATTCTTTTTTGGCTTTTGTTTGATTGTTGTATTGCATTGATTCACCAAGAAATTTTTTATTGATTTCTTGGAGAATACGGCCGACAAGAGACCATTTATTGGACGGCAAATAATCGAGGATTTCTCTTTCAACTCCTAAGTACGCGCAACAATATCTCTCGCGATTTTCGCTTGAACAATAACTTCCGTTATAGTTCAGCCCTGATTTAGTCCGTCCATAACTATCTGTCCATTCTTCCGTTAGTTCCAAATAATTATTGTCGTCAAAATCCAAACGGATGGCTATTTTATTTTTCTCGTCGCCCAAAAATCGATCCTCCTTTTTTGTTGAATTGAAAGAGGGATAAACTGGCCCCAAGAGCCAATTGATAGCGTCAAAGATGTTGCTTTTACCGGTGCTGTTCGCGCCTATAAAAGCATTCAAGCCGGGCGATGGCTCGAATTCGAGATGCTTGATGCTCTTATAGTTATCAATTGTAATTTTGTTGATTTTCATATTCTTGCGATTATTTTCTCCATTCTTCGCGGTAAATCATGCTCCCAAACCCTTATGATTTTCCAGCCTTGATTTTTATAATGTTTGGAAACCACTTTATCCCTTGTTTTATTCCGCTCAATCTTATTCATCCAGTAAGTTTTGCGAGCGGTGGGAATCCGGCAATGCTTTTTGCAACCGTGCCAAAAACAGGAATCAATAAAAATAACAGTTTTATGTTGTTTCAAAACAATATCCGGTTTGCCAAAATACTGACCGGAATTTTTACGATAACGAAACCCGCGTTTCCAAAGTTCTTTGCGAAATAATGTCTCAATTTTGCTATCTCGGCTTTTTATCCGAGACATTATTTCGCTTCGCTTTTGTTTTGAGACAGTGTCCATACATACGCTAAATTTGCCAGTCGCTCGGCAGAACAATTTTGTCGTATCCGCGTTTGGCTAGAAACGGCCCAATTTCCTTGCTCGATGGAAATTCTGCGGTAAATTCTCGGCCAACATCTTGAAGCAATTTTGCGCCAAGATTTACTCGGTATTTTTTGCTCAAACAAAGTTTGTACCAATCATCAAGATCGTTGATTGTGATAATTCCTTGTATTCGTCCGCTCCAACCGACCTGTTTCAGCAATGCCTCAATCGCTTCGCGTTCAGTGTCAAGGCACACAATCACGATTTTATCGGCTGTAATATCGTCCGCTATGTCCTCAACAAGTTCGGGCGTAAGTGTCAGGTGTTTAACTTGGATTGCTGGACCGAAGTTCGCCCAAATGTCTAAACCTCTGTCCGCCGCGTTGGTAACACCAACGCGATAAAGTGCCGCTGGCAAAACAAGGCGTGTTTGTTTTCCGTCAATGCCGAGAACCATTTTTATAAATCGTTCAAAATCTTTCAGAATCTCCGCGTCCTTGTTCCCAATTTCCAGAGTTACTTGGGCTTTCAGCGCGCGAACGATTGTGGCAAAAAGAGCGTAAACCAAAATTTCATACATTTTGTCCACGCTCCGACGAAGTCCGGGCGTTGTTTGAAAGATAGCGACCAGTTTTTTCAAATCAAAAGCATCAGGCGTTGATTTCCTGATATAGTCCTCAACTTCCCGAACGGACGAAAGGCGCGCCTCCAACGCTTTATAAATATACGCCTCGACAAAGCCCTTGCCCTTCTTGTTTATCGCGCCAAGTTTTGCCAGCAATTCCGGCGGCATGGCATTAGCTTCAAAAACATTGTCCTGATATTTCTGACTTGAAGTGCTTCGCCGTCCAACCAAAAGCAAAGACACATCATCACGCCAACGTTTGGAAACATTGCGATAAGATTCCAAATCGCTCAAATTCCAACCTCGCTCCGTTCGATGATGATAAAGAATTTCGGCGATTTGAATTGGCTTATACAAATGGACGCGCGATTTGCGAATCACCAAATCCAAAGCTTTCTTTGATAAATTGTTGTTATTTGTGGGCATATATTCTTTCTAATTTTTGCTCATTGAATAAATCGGTCTGAACGGGTTTTCTCTGCGGTTTTTGAGACATGGCTTGCACCATTGCGCGCGCCACGGCTTCAATCTTTGGAATAACGACGCTGTTCCCGGCTTGTTTGCGAACTTGCGTGTCCGGCACAACTATTTTGAAAGTGTCCGGGAAACCCTGCAAACGCAACATCTCTCTCGGCGTGAGACGCCGCTCGCCGTTCACAGTCACATAATTATATGAGCCGTTGGCACGCAAGGCGGTTGAAAAATGATGTATACCTAAATTCCCGCCTTTGTTTTCGTGAATCACGACAGGACGCGTGGTAATTTTCTTGCCTTGTTCTTTTAGTTTTCGCTGGATTTTCTTGCGGAAGTAATCGCTCAAGAAATGTTTTTTATCAATTTTATCTTCGGGCTCCAGAATATCCGAAAGCGTTTTTGTTTCCGTGCCGCGCTTTGGAAATTCAAACGGGTAATTTTGTTTGAAACCGACAATAATTATTCGTTCTCTCTTTTGCGGAACGCCAAAATCAAGTCCATTGAGAACTTTGTAATGCACAAAATAACCCAATTTTTCCAAATGCTCCAAAATGACTTTGAATGTGCGCCCTCTGTCGTGCGTTGTGAGTTGTTTTACATTTTCCAACAAAAACGCTTTCGGTTGTTTTACTTTCAAAATCCGCTCCACATCAAAAAATAAAGTGCCTCGCGTGTCGGCAAACCCCAGTTTGTTGCCAATAATGCTGAATGCTTGGCATGGAAAGCCGCCGGTCAGAATGTCATGATCCGGCACATCTTCGGCGGCGATTTTTGTGATATCCCCAAACGGCTTTTCACCAAAATTCGCTTCATACATTATTTGGCATGGCTTGTCCCATTCGGAAGTGAAAACGCACTTGCCGCCGACACGCTCGAAAGCGATGCGGATGCCGCCGATGCCCGCGAACAGGTCTATAAATTTGAATTGTCTGCCGTTTCCGTTTGTCATACTCATTTGATTAAATCGTCAACCTCTACCTCCATCGCTTTGGCTATCTTGATAAGCGTTTCAATGGTCGGGTTTTGGTTTACGCCGTTTTCAATTTTAACAATTGTATTCAAAGACAAATCCGAAAGCCGAGCCACTTTTTCAAGGGAATAGCCCTTTTTGTCCCGAAGCCGTTTTAAGTTATCCGCAATTTTGCTATTTGACGCAGACATAGTTATTATATAACATTATGGTATATAGAATATAATCTAAATAGTTATCTCTTTCTACTACAATGTTATCAAATTCACAAATTTTAATCAAAGGGAGCTCCTTAACCTTTTCCGCGCAGGGTGGGAGGGGCAAGGAAAAGCGTAATGCCGCAAAAATTTTTCGCCGCCG
>DLNC01000016.1:0-37985 GCA_002478265.1 Syntrophaceae bacterium UBA7520 | reverse complement strand
GGCGTTGTAAAGACACACCAGAAAAACAGAGAAGTTGCACTTGCATTAAGGTGCAACTTTTCGCTTTTTTACAGCCGATTGAAAATACTATTCATCTACCATAACCAAAAATAAATAAAATCAAACGTAAACATTATTTAGCCGCAGTATCTGTTTATATTACAGATAGATTAACGAACGTCATCCATAACGCCTGAACGGTAAATCTCTTTTGGCATAAAAAATATATTCGTGCTAACAAGCAACCGTAAACATAAAAACAATGCAGACAAAAAAACAGCCGCCCAGGCACGCGGCAAAGGATAATAAGTGCCCGGAATCAATGACGGGGATGATAGCGCCGCGGGTCTGGTGGCGGGCTTTCCGCTATCATTTTGTTCCTTCCAGTTTTCTGCCGGCTATTCTGGGCGGTATTTTAGCCTGGACACAGACCGGGACGATGAATAAATGGTTTTTCTTTTTAGTTGTGCTGGGCGTCACAATCAACCATATCGCGCTGAATATGACTGACGATTATTTTGATTATCTAGCCGCCGTGGACCAAAAAGATAAAAAAAGAATAAATCCCTACGCGGGCGGCAGCAGGATGCTTACTTCTGGGAAAATCAGACCCGCGGATATGCGCCGCGTTTTCTCGTCTTTCTATCTGCTGACTATTGTTATCGGTTTGTATTTGTGCGTGGCGCAGACCTGGTGGGTGCTTGCCTTTGGCCTGTTCGGAATAGCAAGTTCTTATTACTACACGGCGCCGCCCATCCGTTACGGCTACCGGGGCTGGGGAGAAATTTCTCAACTCATCAATTTCAGTTTTACCATCGGCCTGGGCGCTTATGTGGTGCAGGCCGTTTCATTGTCATGGGAAGCTTTATTGGTTTTATCGCCTTTGGGACTGATGATGTTCGCGATGATTATTATTAATGAAATACCGGACAGGAAAGATGACGCGGCGGCGGGGAAAAACAACCTTGTCGTGCTCCTCGGCGCACAAAAAGCCGCCTGGCTCTATGCGGCGGCTTTGTTCACGGCATATGCAGTTATTTTTTTTCTGCCGCTATTGAAGATGACGAGTTTTTGGCTTTATTTGGCTCTTCTGCCCTTGCCCTGGGCCTTGCAGGCATGGACAATCCTGAAAAAAAATATCCGAAAACCAGCTGCTTTGGCGCCGGCAAATCTGCTGACTATCCGCGTGCATAATCTGACGGGGATTTTTTTGATATTTGCTTTTCTGATACAGGGCATAAAAAATAATCAGAGCTATCAGCCTGCCATGTTTGCCGTGATTATTTTGACAGTTTTTTATCTTCCGGCTGCCGTCGAGGTGTTTTTTAAAAGCGATGATAAAAAATGCGGACGTGCGATTTTTAATGTAGTAAAATAACAAAACATGACAAACAGAGGAGGACAATATGGAATTTGACCGTGAAAGTTTAGCTAAACACGATGGCCAGGAGGGAAGGCAGGCCTTGGTGGCGGTGGATGGAAAAGTGTATGATGTCACGGGAAACCGTCTGTGGAAAAACGGAACACATATGAACAGGCACCAGGCAGGAGTTGATCTTACGGAGGCCATTGCCGCCTCGCCGCACGGTATGGATGTTCTGAAAAAAATACAAATAAGGGGCACGCTGGCAAAAGATGCGGAAGATAAACCGCCGTTTCTTTCTCTATGGCTGATAAATTTTCTGGATGCCTACCCGTTTTTCAAACGGCACCCGCATCCTATGGTCGTTCATTTTCCCATGGCGATTTTTATTATCGCGCCGGTTTTTTTGTGCTGGTACTATCTGGTCAACCCGGCCCAGGGGCTGCTTGACGCTGTTTTCTATCTTTATATTTTGGGAACTTTATCTTTACCGGCAGCCATCGGCACGGGAATTCTTTCCTGGCTGGTCAATTATTCAGGCAAAGCCAATCCCCTGATTATCCGTAAGTCGATTTTTTCCATTTTTCTGCTGATTTTTGATGTCATTATTATCGTAGCGCTTGTTGTAAAGCCGGCGATTCTGCAAAATCCTTCCGGCTGGGAAATGCTTATTCCAGCCCTTATTTTCCTTTGCCTGCCATTGGTATCCATTATCGGGGAGCATGGCGGAAAACTGGTTTTTCCCGTGCTTAAAACAAAGTAAGGCAAACACATTAATCTGCTAATTTTTGAGTTCTAAAAGAATGAAAAAAAGGCCTTTTTTGCTTTAATAATCTTTATTCACTGGCTGTATGCTAAATTCGCGCACAGCCTGCCGGAAAAAGCGAGAGAACGCGGCTGGCGTCTTTTTTCTTTCCTCTTTTTGTCCTTCGCCCTTGACGTCAGGAAAGCGCCTGTTTTTACTGCATATTTCGTGTTCGGAAATTCCAAGATTTTCTTGACACGTGCCAGGGGTCACTTTATACTTCCTGACGCAAAACGAAAGTTCTTATTTCAAGCCAATAGAACGATTTGTTTTGGGTTAAATACGGGAAAAGTAAGTATTCGATTTTATCGCAATACTCTCTAATAAAACATGCAGGGAAAGGAACAGGAGGTATTTTATGTATCGGATTGATTTGTTGAACAAGATTTCGGAAAAAGGTTTAAGTATTTTTACCGATAAATATGAGTATCGCGCCGATATACCAGATCCGGACGGAATCATGGTGAGAAGCAAGGAAATGAAAGATATGACACTGCCCGCCAGCGTGAAAGCTATTGCCCGCGCCGGCGCCGGTGTCAACAATATTCCGGTCGACAAATGTTCCGAAAAGGGAATCGTTGTTTTTAATACGCCGGGTGCGAACGCCAATGGCGTTAAAGAGTTGGTCATTTTAGGCATGATTATGGCGGCGCGTCATGTCGCCGACGGCATTGTGTGGGCAAAGAGTCTTTTGGGTGAGGGAGATAAAGTGCCCGATTTGATCGAAAAAGGGAAATCCAAATTTGTCGGCACTGAAATCCAGGGCAAGACTCTGGGAGTGGTAGGACTGGGCGCGATCGGCACTCTGGTCGCCAATGCCGCTGAGGCCTTGGGAATGGAAGTCATGGGCTATGATCCCTTCCTGTCGATTGAAGCGGCGTGGAAGCTGTCGCGCAACATCAAGAAAGCACCGAATTTGGAGCGGCTTCTGGCGGAATCCGATTATATCTCGCTGCATGTTCCGCAAAACAAGGATACAAAGGGTTTCATTAACTCCGGAAAATTTGCGATCATGAAAAAAGGCGTCGTGCTCTTGAATTTCGCCCGGGGCGGTCTTGTGGACACGGGTTCTTTGAAAAAAGCGGTCGCGGACGGCATCGTCGGCTGCTATGTGACCGATTTCCCGGATGAAGAAGTCATTAAAACAGAAAAGGTAATCCCTATTCCGCACCTGGGAGCTTCCACGGAGGAATCGGAGGAAAACTGCGCCGTCATGGCGGCCATGCAGCTGATGGACTTTTTGGAAAACGGGAACATCAAAAACTCGGTGAACTTCCCTGAGTGCAATCTCGACAGAAACGGCAAAAAAAGGATAACGATTTCCAACCAGAACACGCCGGGGATGATTGAAAAGATCACAGGCCTACTGGCCGACAACAAGCTCAACGTGGCGAATATGATCAACAAGAGCAAAGGAAATCTGGCCTACAATATTATCGATCTGGAAGGCGATGTGGGCGATACCCTGGTCAAGAAAATCCAGGCAATTGAAGGCGTGATCAACGTCCGCGTGCTTTAATTATTTCTCGCATATATCTTTAGCCAAAGATAAATTACGCTTATCACCATAAGATTTCTTTCTAGAAAACTTATGGTGATACTTATTTGCCGTATTAATACGCCTTTTAAAATAAATCAAAAAGTGTAATATTGTAACCACTTAAATGATTATATTTTGGGTGCTAATCCTAAGAAAGGAGCATGGTCATGGATATAACAATGCTGCGTGATTTTTTTATGTGGTGCACGATTATCAACGGAAGCTTACTCATCTTCTCGTTTTTAGTCTGTGGGTACGCGGGAAACTGGGTGTATAAAATGCATAGCCGGTGGTTTAAAATTCCCCGGAAATCTTTCGATGCGATACTATATGGTTTTTTCGGCGCCATGAAAATACTCGTGCTCATGCTCAATCTGGTCCCTTATGTCGCGCTGGTGATAATCAGCTGAAACATCGCCAGAAAATGAAACGGGCAGATACCGATGGATGAAAAAATCAGGAAAGCCATTTTGCGCAAAGTTGCGCAGGAGCCTTTTGCTAATAAAATAGGCCTGAAACTTATTAAAGTTGATGAAGGATACGCCCAAGTGGAAATGGTTTTTGCTGACGACCTGGAAAATATGTTCGGTATGGCGCACGGCGGCGCAGTTTTTTCGCTCATCGACGCGGCTTTTGAAGTGGCTTCTAATTCGCACGGTACGATGGCCGTGGCTTTGAATATGAACATCAATTATCTGGCTTCTCCCGCCAAGGGGGTCAAAATTACAGCCGAAGCGAAGGAAATCAACCGGACAAATAAAACGGCAGCGTATGATATTCGCGCGCTAGATGAGGAAGGCAAGCTGTTGGCCATATGCCAGGCCATGGTTTATCGGCTGGATAAACCGCTGCCTTTTTTGGAAAAATAAAAATGGAGGCATGTATATCATGAAAAAAATGATGACGTTTGCAAAATGCTTATTAATTTCATCATTTAACATTTTGTTGTTTGCCGCCTGCCAGACAACTACCGCCGTTCATTCTGATCCGCAAAGTTATCTCGTGCCACTTTATTTATATGACTATGCGCCGAAGTTTGACGCGGACAGCTACCGGCATTTAAAAGGAAAGGGCATGTGCATGTCCGGTATTCGCAATGACGCGCAAAACACGACAAATTTTTCTTTTTACAGCAAGGATTTAAAGGTGCGATACGAATTATCCAATAAGCCCAACACGCACATAATGTTTGTGCAGAGCTATTTCTGGTATGCCTACGAAAAAGCCTTCCGCCACGCGGGGATTGAAGTTTCGCACCGCTGCGCGAGCGAAAATACGCCGGAGCTGTGGATAATCTTTCAGGAGCTTGATGACGATGATTTGCGCCTGAAAATGAACATTCTGAAAAACAGGGAATCTGTCTACGAAAAGGAAATTCTTGTGCGCATGCCTCCTGCCGTGACGCGTGATCCCGTTTCGCTAAGGCTGCGCGCCTATGACATGATTGATTTGACTGTTGCCCAGATGCTCGCCGACCCTGTTTTTCAGCAATTTCTTTTGCAGAATTAAAGGAAAATAAAAAGCCCCCGGGAAAAAACATCCGGGGGCTTTTTTACGCGGTAAAACTATTCAATTTATTGCGGCAGCGCGCCGGTGAATATTTCGTCAAACGCCTCGATTACCGCCTGTTCGCCCGATGTTATGTAGTCCAGATAACCCTGAAAATGCTTGAACTCGGAGCCAAGATAGAAACGGGCGGAAAGAATTCTGCCGTAGTAGTAAGCGGCTTCCGCGTTATCTTTGACCATGTTAACCACTTTTTCCCCGGTAATGTCACCCGCGATTGCTTTCAGCTTCGGGATGGTTAAGGTCAGCGCCCACAGGTGCATCCAGGCGTGCGCCAGCATGCGCATGGCCTGCTGCAGCGGCGTGGCGACAGCCAAAATGTCGAGCATTTTTTTCTGATCGCGCAGTTCCGCGAGTTTCTTGACCGTGGCGTCCATTTTGGTCACGCCGTCACGCACGGCGGCCACATATTTTTCATCAACTATTCCTTTTGCCTTTTCCAGGGTTTCGGCTATTCTTTTCTTGAAAACACCATAATTAAACATTTCCGGATTCATCAAAAGTTTGCGCATGGTTAAATCCATGGACTGAATGCCGTTTGTTCCTTCGTAGATAGCCAAGATTTTTGAATCGCGGGCAAATTGCTCCACCGGGTATTCCGAGCAGAATCCATAGCCGCCGTAGACCTGCATCGCTTCTGAGGTTACGAGCCATGCCAAGTCCGAGTTGCCCGCCTTGCAAAGAGGAATCAGGAAATCCACCAGCGCTTGCGCTTCTTTGGCTTTTTCGCCTTTATCCGCATGGGCTACATCGCCGGAAATGGCGGCCAAAAGCGTCAGCATGCGCATTGCCTCGACCTGTGATTTCATCCACAAAAGCATTCTTTTGACATCGGGATGTTTGATAATCAGAGCGGGAGCCCCTCCTTTTGCCGCCGGATCGGAGCCCTGGATTCTGTTTTTTGCGTAGGTTACCGCGTGCATATAGGCGGCGCTCGAGCATCCGGCGGCCTGGTTGGCGACGTCCAGACGCGCTTCGTTCATCATCTGGAACATGATTTTCATGCCCTGGCGCTCTTGACCCAAAAGCCAGCCCACGCACTTGCCGTTTTCGCCTAAGCTTAAAGAACAGGTGGCAGAACCTTTGATGCCCATTTTGTGCTCGATTCCCGTGGTGATGATGTCGTTTCTTTCACCCAGGGTGCCGTCAGGATTGACGTGATATTTAGGAACGATGAAGATTGATATGCCGGGCGTGCCGGGAGGATCGCCTTCAATGCGCGCCAGAACCGGATGGATGATATTCTCATACATATCATTGTCGCCGGCGGTGATGAATATCTTCTGGCCGGTTAGAAGATAGGTGCCGTCTTTCTGTTTGACCGCTTTTGTTTTTAAAGCGCCGACATCGGAACCCGCGCTCGGTTCGGTCAGGCACATCGTGCCGCCCCATTGCCCTGTCGACATTTTTTCTAGGTATGTTTTTTTGAGTTCTTCCGTGCCAAAATTTTCGATTAACCTTGATGCGCCGCCCCTTAAAGTATCATAAACAATAAAAGCGACAGCGGCAGCGGAAAAATAATCAGCGACAGCGCGGCAAATGACCTCAGGCATTCCGGTGCCGCCCCACTGGGGGTCGTTTCCCAAACCGGGAAAGCCTGATTCCTTGTATAGGTCCATCGCGGATTTATAGCCCACAGGAACGGAAACCGTCTTGGTTTGCGCGTCATATTTTGCTCCGGTCTTATCGGCTTCGGCATTGGCCGGATAGACCTGTTCCACAGCCAGTTGCTCGGCCAACTCCAGCGTTGCTTCATAAGTGTCCCGATCGAAGCTGGAAAACTTCTCGTATTTGCTTAATTTGTCCGCTTCCAGCATTTCAAAAAGCACAAACCTTACATCTCTTGAATCAATCAACGGATTTAATGCCATAACACACTCCTCAAGTTATTTTTTATGCGGAATTATTGCCCTGTTTGATACACTGCCTGAATTAGATTTTGGTCCGGCAGGCAAGAGGTCACAAAAATCCGGCAATTTAAAAATTACTGAACTACCAGTCAGAAACAATACAGCATTGTCGGTAAAAAAATCAAGAAAATCTTGTAATTTATTGGCTGCGGAAACTTATCTATTTAATAATTATGAATATTTAATATCTGGGAAAGCTTTTCACGGAAGTGCTATCATGGTTTTTAGCAGGTGAACATTAATTGGCTAATTGATATTTAAGCGGGTTACATGTAATATCTTTTAACTTTGCGGTTGAATTTTCTTAAAAAAATATCAGCGTCGCGCACGGCATTTGTTTTTGAAGGAAGCCATTAAAATATGAATATCGGCAGGCTGTCGGAAGATAATATTCAGCGCTTTGGTGAATACAAATTTGTCAATTACGAAGGGCGCTGGCATACTAATGTGCAGATGAACAATGCGTCCAACCGTTTGGGGAACGCGCTTAGATCCTTGGGCGTGCAAAAAGGCGACAGGGTAGGCGTGCAGCTGCTCAACTGCCCGGAGCTTTTGCAGGCGTTTTTCGCCATCTTTAAAATCGGCGCGGTGCTTGTGCCGATAAATCCATCGTTGCGCGTGCTGGATTTGGAATATCTTTATCAGGACGCCGGACTGAAAATTCTCATCAGCTCAGTTGAATATTTTGCGTCGATTGCCGAAGCGCGCCACAGCGCCCCGCAGTTGATACACGTTATCCTCACCGGGAAGAGAATTCCCCGCAGCGCGGTTTCCTATGACCGGCTCGTCAAGCAATCATTCGGCGAACTGGCTATTGAGGAAACTGATAATGATGATACGGCGGTGATGATCTACACGGCCGGAACCACCGGGAGTCCCAAAGGGGTGATGCTGACTCATTATAACTGGTATACACATGTGACCGGATATTACGAGAGGGTTTTGCTCGATGCCTGGGGTCTGGCGGTCAGGGGAAGCATCAGAAAGCGCGCTGATGTCCATGAAAAACCGGCTACGGAAAAAGCCGAAGTGTTCGGTGTCCGCCGCAGACGGGTGTCTCTGATTACGCTGCCGCTTTTTCACGGCTACGGTGTTTTTGCCCTGAATCTGGAGTTTTTAACCGGCGGGCAGCTGGTCTTGATGACGCGCTGGGACGCCCTGGAGGCTATGCAGCGCATTGAAAAATATAAAATTACCGAATTCCGCGGCGTGCCCACGATGTATATCCATCTGCTTAATCATCCTCAAGCGGATAAATATGATTTGAGTTCTCTGCAGACATGTATTTGCGGCTCCGCGCCGCTGCCTTTGGAGGTGGCGCGTCAGTGGAGGGAAAAATACGGCATTGATATCTGGGAAGGATACGGACTGAGCGAGGCCACGACCGTTAACTGCGGCAATATCGCGCAGCGAAGGCCGCCCAAATACGGATCTATCGGCACGTGTTATCAGAAGTGCAATACGATAAAAATTTTCGATGATGAGGGGAAAGAACTTTCCGCCGGGCAAACGGGCGAAATAGTCATCAAGGGGCCGTGCGTGATGAAGGGCTACTGGAACAAGCCTCAAGAAACCGCCGCTGTTCTTAAAGACGGCTGGCTGCACACCGGTGACGTTGGCTACATGGATGAGGACGGATATTTTTATATAACGGACCGGAAGAAAGATCTGATTATCCGCGGCGGGGAAAACATATATCCCAAGGAAATAGAAAATGTTCTCCACCAGCATCCGGCGGTGCTGGAGGCGGGCGTTGTCGGAATTCCGGACGAAGTTTATGGCGAATCAGTCAAGGCCTTTATTGTTCTCAAGGCGCAGGCCAGGGCGACGTGTGAAGAGCTGATGAATTTTTGCCAGGAAAAGCTGCCCGCGTATAAAAGGCCCAAAGCGATACAGTTCATGGATGCTCTTCCTAAAAGCGCGGTGGGTAAAATATTGCGCCGGGAGCTGAGAAATCTTGATTCTGGAAAGTGAAGTGTTAACGATTATCTTGTTGAATTCACAAAAAACTGGTGCTATTTATCTATCACAAAACACAGTGTAAAGAGGATATTTCTTGGCTGTAAGTATTTTTGTCAGGAATATTTTTTTATTGCTCTGCACGGCGGTTTTTCTTGCCTGCGCGCCGGCGCAGGTTCAGAAATTCAATACCGGCGTTATTGCTTCGTTTGACAATACGGAAGGTCTTTTCTTTGACGCCGCGAGCAAAGGAGATATTATCCTCGCGATGCGTCTGGTCGAGGAGAAGATTGTTGATGTCAATGTGCGCGATCGCTACGGCTGGACGTCATGGATGTATGCGGCGCGTGGCGGGCACGACGGGCTGATCGAATATTTTCTCACAAAAAAAATCGATATCAACGCGCGTGAGGAAAAAGGCCAGACCGCGCTGATCATCGCCGCCAGCGTCGGCCAGGCAAGGGTGGTCAAATATCTGCTGGAAATGGGAGCGGATGCCGCCATTCAGGATTTATACGGCTATACGGCGCTGCACTGGTCGGTTTACGGCAATTACTGGGATTGCCTTATTTTGCTGGCCGCCGCGGGCAGGGGAATCGATATTCAAAATTACGAAGGCGAAACAGCGCTGCATCTGGCCGCCAGCTTGAATTATTATGACACATTGTCTCTGCTTCTGTCCAGAGGCGCGAATCCTAACATTAAAGATAAGCAGGGGAATACGCCGTTGATGCTTGCAGCAGCGCGCGGCGATAAAGCAGCCGTGGAGCTGTTGGTTGTTAAGGGGACAAACTTGTTTATTAAAAATCATCAGGGAAAAACGGCGCTTGGCGCCGCTCAGGATAATAATCACCGCGAGGTAGTTGCCTACCTGCAAAGAAGAATGGGCAAAAAGTGAATAGAGCCAAATACAAAATTCTTTTTTTATGTCTCTTCACGGCGACTTTTATCAGTGGCTGCCGCTACTTAAGCATTACTCCTGAAGATGACACGGTAGCTCTCTCGAAGGGCAAGGAAAGAATGTTGGTCTACAACTGCGCCGTCGTCAAAGGCAGGGTGGTGAGCTCTGATGTCGTCAAAAACCCCACTCTTCTTGTCGCCTATCCGCTTACCGGCGACGACAGCTCTCTGTCGGATTATGTCGTGCTCAACAGCACCAGCCCCTTCATGCTTTATTTGTCTGAAGGCCGCTATCATCTATACGCGATAACGGATTTTAACAATGACGGCGTTTACACGGAAAAAGAGGTATCCGGCTATTTCGGTTTTCCTTCCGCTCCCAGGGAAATATCGCTGCGCAAAGAGGATCTGGTCAAGGGCATTGTCATTAATACTTCCAGGGAAAACTCCAAAAAAATCAGTTTTCCCCAGCCGCTGAATATTGACGAGAGACAGGCGATAAGCCAGCTGACGTACAGCGGCCAGGTAACCAAAATTTATGACGAGAGATTTTCCCTGGAAAACGCGTCGGCGGGCTGGTGGAATCCGTCGGTTTTTATGCGCGCCTTTGGCGCGCGGATTTATTTTACTCAGGAGTATGATCCGGAAAAAATCCCGGTGCTTTTTGTGCACGGGGCGGAGGGCAGCCCGCAAAACTGGGTTTACTTTTTTATGCGCCTTGACCATCGGCGCTATCAGCCGTGGTTTTTCTATTATCCTTCCGGCATTCATCTTTCGCTGGCGTCGCATCTTCTTTATGATGAATTGATGGAATTGCACGCGCAATACGGGTTTAAAAAAATGTGCATCGTCGCGCACAGCATCGGCGGACTGGTGACGCGATCTCTGCTCACGCGCTATAAGTTTAAGGATAATTTTGTAAAGGTATATGTAACTCTGGCCACGCCCTGGTCCGGTTTTGAAATGGCGGATGTCTCCCAGCGCAGAAAGCACAAAAGCCTGCCCAGCTGGATGGATATTGGAACGCAGAGCGTTTTCATTAGGCGCACGCTGAATGCCAAGTTGCCCGGAACAATCAGCTATTACCTTTTTTACGGAAAAGAAGATGATGTATCCGCCGGCCGCGCTCTGGATGACCGCGTCTTACTGCGCGCCAAGGATAATTTCGGCTTCGATTGCAATCATGATACCATACTAAGCGATCGCCTCGTTTTCCGCAAATTCAGCGAGATCTTAGAGAAAGAGTTTCACTGAATAGTATTTTCTGCCGAAAATTTCTGTTAACGGACGGCCTCAATGATGCCGGCGATAAAATCTTCCATGCCCCATTCGTTATCGTACGTCATTCCCAGCCGCACCACTACAAGTTTATGGGACGGAATCACGGCGATAACCTGTCCCTGGTAACCGCGCGCGAAGTAAGCATCCGCGGGGAGTTTTGGGTAAGGACGCTCTGCGGAGGAGACACCAGCGCCCCCGTTAAGCCAGAAATGCGCGCCGTACTGACCCTGGGGGGCGGCAGGAGCAGGCTTAGTGGAATATTTTACCCAGCCTGCCGGCAGAATCCTTTTGCCCTGCCACACGCCGTCGTTGAGATAAAGCAGCCCGAAGCGGGCATAATCGCGGGCGGTGGCGTAAACAAAAGATGAACCGATAAATGTCCCCGAGGCGTCCGTGGACCATACAGCGCTTCTCATGCCGATTTTATTGAAAAGTTCCCGGCGCGGAAAATTCCAGTAATTATTTAGATTGCCGGTTTGTTCTTTAATAATCCTGCAGATAATGTTTGTGGTGCCCGAAGAATAGCGCCATTCTTTGTCCGGCGGCGCAATTAGCGGTTTGGCCGCGGCGAAAGCCGCCATGTCCGGCTGTAAAAAGAGCATCATGTTTACGTCAGAAATGGGCTTCTCCGCGTAAGCTTCAACCCAGTCCAGCCCGGAACTCATCCTGAGCATTTGATCTAGCGTAATGGCGCGGCGCGGATCATCTTTGCTTTGCCATTCGGCTACGGGGGCAGGTTTTCTGATATCGATTTTTCCCTGTAAGACCATAATGCCGATCAGGGCATTAACCATGCTTTTGGCGACCGACCAGCTCAGAAGCGGCGTGTCCTTAGTTATGCCTTCACCGTAACGCTCGGCAATAATGCGTCCTTTGTGCACGACAATGACGGCGCGGGTATATAGTTTCTTCTGGGGATTTTCCTCGGAAAAAAGTTTTGCGACAGCTTTATCGATTCTTGCCATGTTGATGTTTTTGGGGTTTCCGGCGGGCAGCAAATCACCTTGCGGCCAGGGAATTTTTTCCGGATGGGCCGGTTGGGCGGGAATAATTTCCGGGCGCCACTCGCGGATAGTATTTTCGTTGATTCCTGAAAGCAGCACCGGCCCCAGTCCTTCCACATGCAGCGCTTTCCTTTTGAACATTCCCGTTCCCAATAGAGAACAGCTCACCGTTTTTCTGTGCGTGTTTATTTTTGGTGTGAACAGTTTGAAAAGAGGATTAAATCCCATGTCTTCACGCGCGACTGTTTCAGCGTCGCGACCGGAAACGAAAATCGCCGCGCAAAGCGCCTTGGCTTTGAAAGCGCAGCCCAGCGGCACCTGCTGCACATATTCCCTGTTTTTATAAATCCCCATAGCCGCCGCGGCGACAAATATTATTAGCGCTAGGCTGATAACTATTTTTTTTGCACTCAATTTTTTCATCGCTTCCCCTTTCTTAGGCCAAATAAATTATTGACGGGTACGGCTAAATTATCACTTTAGCCGCAAACAGGTTTTCAACTTCCTGAGCGGTATAGCCGAGCCATTTTTCTAAAATGAATCTGCTGTGTTCGCCGAGCGCGGGCGCGGGCAGGCGGATGCTTCCTTGGGCTTGCGAAAATTTGTAGGGAAAACCGGGAATATCGATATCGCCGAACTGCCGGTGGTGAACTTTCTGGAACATGCCGCGCGCTTTCAGGTTTTCATCCCGATTTACCTGCTCGTTACTGTAGGCAATACCGCAGGGGATTTTTTTGGCTTCGAGAGTTTTTATTATTTCCTGCGACGTATGCCGTGAGGTCCACTCTTCGATAAGCGCGACGGCTTCTTCGTGATTATGGATTTGTGAAATGAGATTGTTGAATTTTGGATCGGTGATCATCTCCTGCCGTCCAATCACTTCCGCGAGTGCTTTCCACTGGCGCGCGGTAACGGAAACTATGGCTACTTTCCCGTCTTTTGATTTAAAAAATCCGTAGAATGGCATCCGGTCGGAGGAGTTCATGACTTCTTCCGGTTTTCTGCCCAGTCTTTTTTCGATATCTTTTGCCACGTTGCCCAGGGCTTTATCCATGAGGGCGCGGTAATTATTGAAATACATGACGTCCTGCATGGAAAGGTCAATATATTGCCCTTGCCCCGTTTTCATTTTGTGAATGAGGGCAAGCAAGGTGGCGTTGGCGGCATAGGCGCCGGCCATCAAATCCCCCCAGTAGTTGGCAGGCATCAGATAAGTGTCCTGGTCATTCCAAAATTGGCCGCCGGTTGCCTGCGCGATGATGTCAAAAGCGGCCCTTTCCGGATTGACACCCGTGGCGCCGAAGCCGGAAATCTGCGTGTAGATTATGTCCTTTTTTATTTTTTTTAAATCATCATAACCCAGGCCGTTTCTCTCCAGCGCGCCGGGAATCAGGTTTTGCACAAAAATATCCGCGCCTGCCGCGAGCCGGCGCATTACTTCCTGTCCTTCTTTTTCCTGCCAGTTGACGGCGATGCCGTATTTGTTGCGGTTAAGAACAGAGTAACAGCGCTCCGCGCCGGGCATGAGCTGAAAATTAATTCTCAGCGTGTCGCCTTCGGGAGGCTCCACTTTAACGACTTCCGCGCCCATATCGGCAAGTAGCTGCGTGCAACGGGAGCCGGAGATAAACTGCGTGACGTCGATTACTTTAATGCCCTCAAGAATATGCACGATAAATCCTTTTGGTTTTTACCGGTATTTTACCGGCTGATTTTTAAGCGATATTATTAGCATATTTGACGGCAGAGGTCTTTATTTTTTTACCATTTACAAAACTCTGGAGAAAAGTTACTTTTACTTAACAATTCACAAATATGCTTAACAGGAGGGGCAAAATGAAAGTATTGGGAATTATGGGCAGCCCTCGCGTGGGCGGTAACAGCGATATTCTTTTGGATGATGCTCTGGCCGGGGCAAAAAATGCCGGCGCGGACGTGGAAAAAATTATACTGAATAAACTGAAAATTTCCGGCTGCCATGATTGCAAAAAATGCAACGAAACCGGCATCTGCGTGATTAAAGACGATATGCCCGAAATTCACAAAAAGATACTTGATGCCGCCGCCATCATCCACAGCGTGCCGGTATATTTCTGGTCGATGACGGCGCAGATGAAGGCGTATCTCGACAGATGGTGCGCCTTGTTTGACGCTGAATGGCGCTGGCAAAAACAGTATTATCCGAAAATGAAAGGCAAGCGCATTGGGCTCATCACTGTTTGCGGCGATCCGAATCCGCATACAGCCGACCCCATTGTACACAGTTTTAAATCGACAGCGGAGATGACCAGATTAAACTGGCTGGGCGCCGTCATGGCTTCGGCAACGGAAAAAGGTGAAATCGCTAAAGACGATAACGCCAGAAAACAAGCGCTTGAATTGGGCGGCAAAGCGGCGGCTATTTGAGTTTTTTTCGGTGTTAAGTTACTTTATTTGGTGCTTTTTTGTTTTCCAGCGTTGGTGGAACCAGAACCATTGCTCCGGGTACTCGCGCACGACTTCTTCGATGATTTTTGTGAAACGTTGCGTGTTGTAAACCAGGTCTGCTTTGTAATTTCCCGTGGAGACGGCTTCAAGGGGAGGCCTGACGATGACTTTATACCTTCCGGATTTTTGTCGGGCGGGAAAAATCGCGATTATCGGCGCGCCGGAGCGCATGGCCATTACCGTAAGGCCGACGCCCGTGCAGGCGGGTCGTCCGAAGAAATCAACAAAGACTCCTTCGCTGGTGTTCACATTCTGGTCGCTGAGAATGCCGATAATCTGATTATCTTTCAATAACTCCATAATTTGCCTACCCGAGCCGCCTTTGGGAATCAGACTGTTGCCGCGCATTGTTCGCACATACTCGACGACGTTGTCGATAATCTTGTTATCCAGGGGCCGGTAGACGATATGAATCGGCCTGGCATAAATCGGGATGGCCACCGGTAACAGCTCCCAGTTGCCGAAATGCGCGACAATGGAAAGGATGCCCTTGCCCTTGGCGTTGGCCGTCAGGTAATTTTCATAGCCATCAACGTCCAACCATTTCCCGACATTGTCTTTGGTAATATGCGGCATATCGGCAAATTCCGCCCCCACAACAGCGAAATGCCGGTATGATGCCTTTGCTATTTTGATAATTTCTTTATAATCTTTTTCCGGGAAAGACCTTTGCAGATTGTGCAAGGCGATCAGGCGACGACGTGAATCAAGGCGATAAAATATCATGAATAAACTTATGAATATCGCTTTGCGCACAAATCTCGGAATTAACTTAAGGGCAAACAGAATTATCGTCGTCGTTTTTGTTTTTTCAACAGCCATCAGTGCGCCTCATCCCAGTTTTTGCCCGCGGCGATTTCCACTTTCAGCGGCACTTTCAATTTTATCACTTCCTCCATTTCTTTTTTGACTAGCTTCATTACTGTTTCTTTTTCCGTTTCCGGCGTTTCCAGAACCAGTTCGTCATGCACCTGCATAATTAGTTGCGCGGCCAGTTTTTTGGTTTTCAGCAGATGGGCGATGTTGACCATGGCGATCTTTATCAGATCCGCCGCCGTGCCCTGAATGGGTGTGTTGATCGCCATGCGTTCGGCGAATTGCCGCACGGAAGGAATCTTGCTTTTGAGTTCCGGCAGGTAACGGCGCCGGTTCAAAAGAGTGCAGACGTAGCCGTCGCGTTTCGCGCCTTCGAGAATGTTATCAAGATATTCGCGCACCTTTTTGTAACGCGCAAAGTAGCCGTCAATGTAAGCCTGCGCGGTTTTCTGCGCCACGCCCAGTTCTTTGGCCAGGCCAAAAGCGCTCATGCCATAGAGAATGCCGAAGTTGATAACCTTGGCCTGGCGTCGCATATCGGCGTTTATCATTTGCGGGAAGACGCCGAAAACATCGGCCGCCGTGCGCGCGTGAATATCTTCGTCGGATTTAAAAGCGTCGATGAGCGTTTGGTCTCCGGAAAGATGGGCGAGTACCCTCAGCTCTATCTGGGAGTAATCAGCGGAGACGAGAACACATTCCGGCGCGGCGATAAATGCCTGGCGGATTCTTTTTCCTTCCAGCGTGCGGATGGGAATATTTTGTAAATTGGGGTTGGAGCTTGACAGTCTGCCGGTGGCTGTGGCCATCTGATTGTAGGATGTGTGAATACGGCCGCTTTGTTCGTCAATCAGCGCGGGGAGCGCGTCCACGTAAGTGGATTTTAGTTTAGCCAAAGAGCGGTATGATAAAATCTCTGCCGGCAGTTCATGGCTTTGGGCCAGCAAGGTAAGCACTTCCACATCCGTGGAGAAGCCCTCCTTTGTTTTGCGTCCCGTGGGGAGTTTGAGTTTTTCAAACAGAATTGTCTGCAGTTGTTTGGGCGAATTGATGTTGAATTTTTCGCCGGCCAGTTTGTAAATTTTGTCTTCGGAAATCGATAATAACTGCCCCAGTTCGTCTGACATCTGGTTTAAAATTTTTGTGTCGATGAGCACGCCTTTCTTTTCCATCGCGGCCAGCACGTGCAAGAGGGGCATTTCCACTTTATTATAAAGCTCGTCTGCGGCCGTTTCCTTGAGCTTGCCGGACAGAAGCGCGCCGAGCTTTTCCACGGCTGCGGCGCGGTGACCCGCGAAGGCGGAAACTTTATCAATATCCGCGGTGGATAGAAGGCTGTTTTTGCCGCCGGTAATCTCCTGTGCGGAAGGTAATTGTTCATGCAGATATTCCCAGGCGGTTTCCGCAAGCTCGTAAGAATGCCTGGCGGGATTGAGCAGGTAAGCCATGAGCGCGGTGTCATCCGCGGCCTCAACAGACAAATCATTGAGCAAAACGAGCGTAGTCTTTAAATCATGAAAATATTTTTTGATTTTTTTATCAGACAAAACAGGAGTTAATGTGTCGATAACTTGTCGCCAATTTAGCTGCTCTTTAAGGTTGGCATGGCCGGTGGGCACATAAAAAGATTTCTCTTTCACGGACAGGGCAATGCCTGCCGGTTTGGACGGTTCGTTAATTTCCCATATAAATTCGCAGGCAAAGGCGCGGTTTTCAAGCAGCATCCCGGTCAGTTCGCCGAGCTTTTGTTCGCCGGTGATAATGACGCAATTATGCGCCGGAGCGGGCCTCCCTTTTTTGATTTCCTGCAGCAGAGAGGTAAATTCAAATTCGCTGAAAAGTCTGGCGAGGAGTTCATTATCCGCTTCCTGGCGTGCGGCATCTTTTAAATCAAAGTCAATTTCCACATCTTTGCGAATCAACGCCAGCTGGCGGCTGAGCCGCGCCTGCTCGGCGTATTTTTTAAAGTTCTCCCGCAGTTTTACGTTGCGCAAATTGTCCGTGTTGGCAATGACCTCTTCCAGCGAGCCGTATTCTTCAATCAGCCGTTGCGCGGTTTTAGGGCCCACGCCCGGCACGCCGGGAATGTTATCGGATGCGTCGCCCATGAGTCCTAAAATTTCCACCACTTTATCCGGCCCCACGCCGAAGCGTTCTTTCACCGCCGCCATGTCATAGGTTTTATCCTTCATGGTATCGACCATCGTGACGTTTTCATTGATGAGCTGCAGCAAATCCTTGTCGCCAGAGACGATCACCGTGCGCCATCCTCTTTTTGTGGCTTCATCAGCCAGCGCGCCGATGATGTCATCAGCTTCCGTGCCTTGCTTTTCCAGCACGGGGATGGAAAAGCCGCGGATGATTTGTTTAATAAAAGGTATCTGGGGGCTCAAATCATCCGGCATAGGTTTGCGTGTGGCTTTGTAATCGGTAAATTCCTCATGGCGTGTTGTCGGCCCCTTGACGTCAAATACCACTGCGACATAGTCCGGATTGATCTCCCGCAGCAGTTTCAGAAGCATGTTGGTGAAGCCGTAAATGGCGTTGGTGGGAAAGCCCTTGGAATTGGTCAACGCCGGAATTGCGTAAAAGGCGCGGTAAAGGTAGTTGCTGCCGTCCACGAGGGCGACAAGCGGCGTATTATTTTTTTTTGTCATTTGCCGTAATTATAAAAATAAAGCCCATCCTATGATAGCGGGGTATCAAAAAGATGGGCTGATGATAAAATCACTTTGCCTCAGCGGTAACGCTGGGCTTCCTTTCTGGCTTCTTCAAGTTGTTTTTCCAGTTGCTGCTTGTATTGCCGGTTTAGCTCTTCCATCTTTTTTCTCACTTCATCGGCGGAATGCGCGAAGTTGCGTATCTTATATTCCGCTCTGAGTTGAAAGATGAGTATAACGGCAAAAATTATTCCGAAAACAAGCAAGGCTTTTTTCGCCGGGATGCTATGCACATAGATGCTCGCGAGGACAATGAAAATAAGGCTCAGGGCGGCATTGAGGATTGCTCCGGCGTAAGGAATTAACCCGAGAATTGCCGCAATGGGGGCCAAAACCATAATGTAGGCCACGCAGCGGTATGAAACTTCATAATTCTCCGGCGAGCCAAGCAGTTTCCAGATGACGTACATGATCGCGGCGCCGATGAAGGAGCCAACGATAACAGCAACAGGAATGATGATAATCATGCCCAGGCTGTCCATGAGGCCTCTGCTGTAATAGCCCAGGCCGACAAGGCTGATGATCGCGTGCAGGATGCCCGCGATGATACCCATAATCAGAGCAAAGATGAGCGGCTCGAGGAATCCGCCGGTTTTGTGCATGGTTTTAAAGAAATCCACGGGTTTTGTCAGGATACTTAAGGCCTTTTGCGGAATGACGGCAAAATCAATTTCTTTTACTTCCATGATCCCCTTCCTCCTTATAAGAAATAATTTTGTAATTATGGAGGGTATTTCTCACGAATTAGCTTTGGCGTCAATATGTTGTTTTCGGGATTGATGAAACAAGTGAGTTGTCCTTAAAGGTAAAGTGATATTGACCGTTAAATGTCAAAGGAAGCGTTGATTTTGAAGGTTTTTACGGCGCGCATATCCAGAATGTCGGTCACGCCGGTTTTTTCCTTTAGGTTATTCAGAAAAGCCGCCAGTTCATCGGCGTTTGCTGCGCTGACGGTGAACCAGATATTGTAATCATGGTCGCGCCGGTAATTGTGCGTGACGCCTTTATGGGCGTTAACTACCTTGACAAAATTATCTATTTTATCCTCCGGCACGCGCGCCGCGCAAAGTGTGCTGACGCGGCCCAGTTTTGCGCCATCGAAAACCGCGCCGATGCGGCGGATGATGCCTTCATCTTTCATTTTTTGCACTCGTTTAAGCGTTTCTTCTTCGCTGATGCCGCATTTTTCCGCCACCACGAGGAAGGGCTGTGCCGTCAAGGGAAATTCCTTCTGCAGAATGTTGAGTATCTTTTTGTCTATTTCATCCATGTATTATCACAATTTTGTCATACCGGAGTAGGCCGGTATCCAGTTATAAAATCGAATTATATAAATCATTCCAATCCGGATTATCTTTTCCAATAAGCTTAACTTTCCAGACTCTCTTCCATTCTTTAATGCTTTTTTCCCGTTCAATAGCAGTATCCATGTTGCCATGCAGTTCATACCATACCAGATTATGCACCTTATATCTTTTTGTGAATCCGTGAGCTAAATCATTTTTATGTTCCCATATTCTTTTTATCAGATCGAAAGTGACTCCCGTGTAAAGAGTGCCGTTTTTCCTGCTTGCCAGAATATATACGGCCGGTTGCTTAATCATATATTTTATTTATGGTTCCCGACTTTTATCAAAACGACTTTTGGATTCCGGCCTTCGCCGGAATGACGTAAAAAATACTACATTTTTTTCGGCTCATACAAACACAAAGGCTCCTCGGCCAGATAATCGCCGGTGGCTTCATAAGCGCGCGCGCGGCAGCCGCCACATACTTTTATAAATTCGCAGTGGCCGCACTTGCCTTTGTATTTGCTGTAATCGCGCAGATTATTAAACACCTCTGATTTTTCCCAGATTTCAGCAAAACTATTTTTTGAGACGTTGCCGCAGTCCAGTTCCAGATAGCCGCAGGGCTGCACCTGGCCGGTGTGGGAGATGAAACAAAAGGTAATTCCACCCAGACATCCTCTGGTTGATTCATGAAAATGCCCGCCCGGTTTGGGCGCAGGCTTTGCCGTTTTGTTTTTGTGCTGGCGCGTGATGCGGAAATAATGAGGCGCGCAGGTGGCTTTGAGCCCAATGGGACAGGTCATGCTTTGACGATGAAACCAAAGCAGCGTCTCTTCATAGTCCGCGGCGGTGATAGCCTGGCCGGCGAGATCTCTGCCCCGGCCGGTGGGCACAAGCAGGAAAATATGATGGGCGGCGGCCCCCAAACTTACGGCCAGATTCTGGATTTCTTCAATCTCCCGCAGATTTGCCGAGGTAATCGTTGTATTGATTTGAAATTCCATGCCGACAGATTTGAGCGCCTCAATGCCGCGCATTGCTCCTTCGAAGGCGCCTTGTTCGGCGCGGAAGGCGTCATGGCTTTGGGCGTTTTTGCCGTCAATGCTGATGCTGACACGCTGGATGCCGCTGCCAATCATCTGTTTGGCGATTTGATCATTCACCATTGTGCCGTTTGTTGCCATGACCATGCGCAGTCCTTTTTTTGTGCCATAGGAGGCGATTTCAAAAATATCCGGCCGCAAAAGCGGTTCGCCGCCGGTAAGAATAATCACGGGCCGGGCAGACAGCGCTATATCATCAATGAGCCGCAGGCATTGCGCGGTCTCCAGTTCACCCTGATAAGGCCCGCAGCTGGACGCGGCGCGGCAGTGCACGCAGTTGAGATTGCAACTGCGCGTGACTTCCCAGGCGATCATGCCGGGTTTGGCTTTTGTGTTTTTTTGCGCAATCATGCCATTCCTTGAGGTAAAAGTTGCTGCCCATTTTGCCAGATGAATCATAAGAGTCAATAGGAATTTGCTTTTTAAGGCGGGTCATGCGTATTTCGTTGCTGTCGTGAGCGTAGTCAGGATTTTATTATAAGTTTTTGTAAATTAAAGGATTTGTTCATTTCACGAGGCAGGCAATGAGTTTTTAATCGCCCCTTTGATTTTTATTGCTTGACCTCAAAGAGCAACGCAAATATGACAGGAAAACCAAAAATGCGCTAAGGATGGAATAATATGGAAATCATGAAATGGGAAAAAGACGAAACAGTGGCGATTCTCACCATGACCAACGGCGAGAACAGGCAAAACCTCGTTTTTTCCGACACGCTCAACAAAATGCTTGACGAAATAATCGCCGACAAAACAATCACGGCGCTGGTTATCACTTCCAATGACGAAAAGAATTTCTCGCAGGGCATCGACGTGGTGTGGATTTTGGATAAGGCGCAGAAAAAGGACTACCAGCCGGTGATCGATTTCATCCGCGGGATGGATGTGGTTTTTAAAAAATTGGTCACCTATCCCGTGCCGGTGATTGCCGCCATAAACGGGCACGCCTACGGTAACGGATCGATTCTATCCTGCGCGTGCGATTTTCGCTTTATGCGCGCGGACAAGGGATTTTTCTGTTTTCCGGAAGTGAATCTGGGCATTCCCTTTCGCCCCGGCATGAACGCGTTTATCAAGAAAGCCGTTCCCATGTATAAGCTTGCGGAAATGCAGTTTACCGGCAACCGTTATACGGCGAAGGAACTGGAAACGCACCACGTAATTTTAAAAGCGTGCGAGGACCAGGCTGATCTCATGGCGCAGGCGCTGGCTTTTGCCAAAACTTTCAAGAAGAAACGAGGCATATTCGGCGAGCTGAAGAGACGCCTGCATAAAGATATTGTTGAAATTCTGGAAGCGCCCGATGAATTTGTATCCGGCGGCGCATTTTCTCTGACCATAGACGATTAAAAAGGTTAAATAATTATCAGGAGTGTAAAATGAAAACAGCAATCACGGAAATGTTCGGCATTAAGTATCCGATAATTTGCGGCGCGATGATGTGGCTTTGCAAGCCGAAGCTCTGCGCGGCGGTATCCAACGCGGGTGGCATGGGCAATCTTACCGCCGGCAATTACTCAAACGAGGAAGAATTCCGCGCGGCGATCCAAGAAACCAGAAAGCTCACCGACAAACCCTTTATGGTCAATGTGACGATTCTTCCCTCCGTCCATATCACGCCGGAACATCACAAAATGTACCTGCGGGTATGCGCCGAAGAGAAAGTCGCGGGCCTGGAAATTTCCGGCACGCCTCTGGACAAAGCGGCCGGCATGGAATTTATCGAAAAGCTGAAAAAAGCCGGCGTGAAAATGTTTCACAAGGTCGGCTCGGTGCGCCACGCGGTGCACGCGGAAAAAATCGGCTACGACGGCATCTATGCCGCGGGCATTGAAGAAGGCGGACACCCGCTCAATGATGATGTCACCACCATGCTTTTAACGCCACGCATTGCCGAGGCCGTGAAAATTCCGGTGGTGACGGTGGGCGGCATTGCCGATGGGCGCACGATGGCCGCGGCGCTGACACTGGGCGCCGAGGGCGTGATGATGGCCACGCGCTTTGTGGCGACCAAGGAATGCGAGGTTCACGAAAATATCAAGCAGGAAATAGTGCGGCGGCAGGAATTTGAAACAACATTGATTTGTAAAACTATTGGCCTGCAGGGCCGCGCCATTAAGAATAAAGTTGTGGAAGAGGTGTTGGCGCGCGAAGCCAAGGGCTGCGGGCTGGAAGATCTGATCCCGCTTATTTCCGGCCAGAGAGTAAAAGAGGCTTGGGAAACGGGCAATGTCGATGCGGCGCCCATGATGATGGGGCAGTCGGTAGGCCTGATAAAAGATATTCCTACCTGCAAAGAAGTTATCGAGCGGATGGTAAAGGAAGCGGGAAAAGAGCTTGAACGCGCGGCGCGGTTGTTTAAAGCGTAGTTTGTTTTTGTCATCACGCGTAAAGCGAAGCGATCTCATGCGTTAAAAAGAGATTGCTTCACCCTCGCAGTCGCGGGGTTCGCAATGACCAGGAGAGCGTAAACGGTAGCGCGCCCGGAGTATTTCGGATGGGGCGATAATCGTTTGTCTTTGCGAGCTCCCAAAGGGAGCGCGGCAATCTCAGAATTTGTAAGATTGCTTCGTTACTTCGTTTCTCGCAATGACGGGGGAAGTGTCATCGTGAAAGGCAATCCGACGCAGTCGCCGCGAGCATCTCAGGCTTTTGTGGCTAGCGTATGATGTCGCTTCATCAGATAAACGTGTTCGTGATGACCAAAAACAGATGGTCATTGCGAGGCCCGATTTTTTGGGACGAAGCAATCTCAAGAGTAGCCGCTATTTAAATAGATCGCCGCGTCGCTTACGCTCCTCGCGATGAAAGAAAACAACCATGCAAGCTATGTCTCCATATACGAATCAGTAACTGATATTTACAACCACGGGGCGGTACAAAAAAAGATTTCTGCGGAGGAAGCTGGTTTCCGTGTCCTCTTCCAATGAGTTGCACACGTAAGTGGCCACAATACGGCGCGGGCGGGAATACTGAACATGTTCCTTGCCCGCGTAACAAAAAGTGTTTTTGTCATAAAGCGGGCTTTGTTCATCCATCTCCGGAATTTTTTCGATTAGCGTTTTTCCCTCCGACCACGGGCCTTCCGGCCGCGGCGCTTCCCGGCGCAGGAGTCTTTTGCCCCCGTCAGCGGGGGAAAGATAAATGGCCATCCAGCCGTTGTTGTCATAGCGGGGACGCACGGAAAGTTCCGAGAGGGCTTCCGAAAAAATCACTTGAACGCGCCGTGTGTCAAGCTTTTTATCCCATTTTCCGTCCTGATGGTAAAATTCCATATCCCATTTCCGGTTTTTTAAATCGCTTATCTTGAGACGCGCCAGGATGTTTCCGGTTATATCCCTGCTCTTGAATAGAGGGTAAAAATATAAATAACCGTCATAGACCACTGTAGTTGTAGCCCAGGCGGTGATTTCCTGCGGGATGTGTTTCGTTATATCCAGATAATCAACATGCCAATTACGCGGATCGGCGCCGGTAAAATCTTTGATGAGGGCTATCTTGTGACCGGTCACCCTGAAATTAAAGGGGGCGTATTTTTTGGGCAGCGCTTCAACGACAAGCAGGGGGATATAAAGCGCGTTATCGACAAGGAATGGATCCTGCGGCCAGAGCCATTCTTTTTCGCCGAAAAAGGATACGAACTTTCCGTTTTTATTTTTTATGAAATATTTAATATTAAATTTGCCTTCTTCCGCGCAGGTGGAGATGGCCAGCGTGGCGCCAAGTATTACATCCATGCCGATGCGATCCGTGCGGCCTTCTTCCGGCGTGGCAAAGGTATCGCCGAAAAGCCACAAGGTTCGTTCGTTATCGAGTTTTATGGAATAAGCCGCGTCAGCGCCGTACCAGCCGTCTTTGTCCGGAAAACTAGGCAGACATTGGGCTGGTGGCTTGACGGTGCGATCAATAAATTGCTGAACGCCTGAGCAGGAAAAAAGAAATATGCTCAATAAGGTAAAAAAGATCAGGGCAGTTTTTTTCATGGCGCTTTAATTATTATCATATAAATTCCAATATTATAAATAATAAAAATGCCGAGAATATTATAATATTTACATTTGACGTAGACTGGCAATCTTTGATATGTAGGTTAAAGTTTTTTACATTATAAATCAAACTACTGGGAAGCGCAGGGTAAAGTATCTGCTGCCGGTATGATTGGTGCCGCAAAATATGCGTTTACCTTAAAAGGAGGACTTCCTTTTGCATCGGACAACGAATATATCGGAGGGGATGATGAGGATGGTATCATGAATTGGGAGGGTAAAGTAAAAGGTTTCAATGTTGGCGGTGATTTCTGGCTGAGAATTCCCCTCTCTAACGCGGTTGCTTTACCTTTTGTTGTTAGCGCCGGTTATCGTCAGATTAAGAGAGACGGCGATTATTGGTGGAGCGCAACGTCTGTTGATACATATGGGCATGAAGTGAAAAATCTTTTTGTCGAGTTGGGCGGTGGCATTGATTTCACGCCGGCCAAAGGCACAAGGCTGGCGGCGGGACTTTACTATGCTTATCTATCCGCAAAAGAAAATGCCTACTTTGACTGGGATTATTTAGAAGATGATACTTACAACCCAGACTATCATTACACTTATTCTGATTATCCGAAAAACACGCAACATCGCCTGACACTCAAAATGCTGGCGGAAAAAGAATTGACGCCGGTTTTTGTTCTGCGTGGTGGATTGAGCGCATTTTATGGCTGGGTAAAAAGCGATTACACATCTGCAGCCATCGAGTATGGCTGGCCGTATTATCCCCTGGCCATATCCCTGAGCGGATATAACATGGGCGTGAATGCTTCTATGGGCGCCACTGTAAAGCTCAATAAAGTCAGCCTGGAGCCTTTCCTCAATGCCGGCTATGTAAAATACAAAGTAAAAGGTGACGGAACCTACGACGACGATTTATTGCAGATGAAATTAGACAAGGTCAACTGGCTGGTCGGCGGCGGCTTGTCGGTAAGATTCTAATTCTAGTTAGAAGATAAGCTGAAAAAATTGGCAAAAGGGCGGGCGCATCACCCGCCCTTTTTTTGTTTTTATTGGCCCTTGAAATTAGGCGGCCTTCTTTCGATAAAAGCGGTTATAGCCTCTTTGAGGTCCTCTGATGTTGTCAGCACCATGTTTTTCTGGATAGCCATCGCCATGCCGTCTTTGACATTGACATAGCGGCTGTAGTTTAAAACTTCTTTGGTGGCGCGCACGCCCAGCGGCGCGTTTTGCGCGATTTCGGCGGCCATCTTCCGCGCCGCGTTCATGAGCGCGTCCTGGTCTTTGTATATTTCGTTGACGAGCCCCATTTTTTCCACAACCCGCGCGGGATATTCGGCGGCGGTATAGGCCATCTGGCGGGTGAATCCTTCCCCGATGATGTGCGGTAGGCGCTGTAGGACGCCCATATCCGCGACAAAACCAATAGCCGCTTCCTTGAGGCAGAAAGTAGCGTCTTCTGTGCACAAACGGATATCGCAGGCAGAGATCATATCCAGCCCGCCACCGATGCAGCGGCTGTGCACCGCGGCGATAACCGGTTTGGGGCAATCCTCGATCGCGTTGCAGCAGTCAAACAAAGGTTGTGACTTTTCTATGGAATCAATCACGCCTTTGGCTGTGGGCTTGAAGTGGCCGCCTGCTTCTTTTAAGTCCAGCCCGGCGCAGAAAATCCGCGCTTTGCTGGCCAAAATTATCGCTCTTACATCATCCATTCGGCCTAATTTCCTGAAGACATCGGCGATTTCCGAGGCGAATTCCAGACTAATCGCGTTGAGGCTGGCGGTGCGCGCCAGGCCAACTTCGGCGATGTGGTTTTTGATTTCCAGTTCAATAAATTTATATTTCATACATCCTCCTTGGTGGATTTTAATCTTTCGCCAATCGAGTCATCCAATATTCTAAATTTACCGTTTTGTCCAATGAATATCCTTGTGCCTCTGGGGTAGATATTTTTGATTGCCCTGTAAAATCAAGATGTTGGGTTTGGGGGCGGCTTTTTTTCTTTTCCGGGGCGACATGTGTCTAACCACCGGTCAAAAAAAATTGAATTCAATCTGCATTTTTGGTAGGGTGAATGACGCTGGGAACGAATGATTTAGATTGGTTAAAAAATGAGGAAATATTTTTATCGAGAAGTCTTTTTGGTGTACGCGTAAATCGTTCTTCCTTTGGTAATTTTTTCAAGCTCATAAAACTGCTCTTAAAATAATTCCGCGATGTGCCTGAAGCAGCGTTTGGGGGGCGATAAGGGCGAGATTATCCGGAATTATTTTGGAGGGGGAATGATTATTTAAAATTTATTTTAGAAAGGATGGGAAAAATGAAACTGGAAGATGTAAAAAATGTATGTGTGGTTGGTGCCGGGAACATGGGGCATCAGATTTCGCTTCTTTGCGCGATTTACGGCTACAAAGTCAAGTGCTCTGACGTCGTGCCGGAGATTCTCAAAAAGGCGGATAACTTTGTCAACACCTATCTGCCCGGCAGGGTCGAAAAAGGTAAAATGACTAAAGAACAGGCTGAAGCTGCGCGTAAAAATATTTCTTTTACCTCCGATATGAAAGAAGCGGCAGGTGACGCGGACTTTGTCATTGAGGCGGCCACGGAAGTTCTGGATCTGAAAAGAAAGATTTTTGCCGATCTGGATAAAATTGCTCCCGCGCACGCCATTCTGGCGACGAACAGCTCCTATATTGTCAGCTCCCGCATCGCGGATGCCACCAAAAGACCGGAAAAGGTTCTGAATATGCACTTTTTCAATCCGGCGCTGGTCATGAAGCTGGTGGAAGTGGTCAAAGGACCCCATGTCTCCGAGGAAACCGCGAACATCACTATGGAACTTTGCAAAAAGATAGAAAAGGTTCCTGTTTTCATCAAAAAAGAGGTTGATGGATTTTTGCTCAACAGAATTTTCCGCGTCATCGGCAGAGAAGCGCAGTGGATGCTGGAAATGGGCGTGGCCTCGATGGAAGATATCGACAAGGCCTGCGTTTACGGCGCCGGCCATCCGATGGGCCCCTTCCGCCTTATGGATCTTACCGGCATTGATCTGACCTATATCGCTTCGATGGAAGCGTTCAGAAAATCGGGTGATCCGGCTGACCTGCCCACTCCCAGCGTTGTGGCGCATTACGTGAAAGGCGAGTACGGCGAAAAGACGGGCAAGGGCTGGTACGATTACACGAAGAAAGATAAAAAATAGATTTGGAAAAGCCATCAGGAATAAGGGCAGAAAAAACCTGTCCTTATTCCTTTTCTGAGACTTTATTATCTTAAATTTTTTAAGTCTATAAGGTTGAAATAAGAAGTAAAATTTAAAAATAAAGAGGTGATCTATGAGTAAAAGAGAAGTTGTATTTGTTGACGGCACGCGGACAGCGTTTGGCAGAATGGGCGGCACATTGCGCGAATTCACGGCCGAGCAACTGGCCGGCATCGGCATCAAGGGATTGGTGGAGAAAACAAAAATTAAGGAAAAAGGCAAAGTGGACAGCGTTTTCCTGGGGTCGGCGGCGCATTGTTCCCGCGCCATGAATCCCGCCCGCTGGGCGCTGCTCTATGCCGGTCTTCCCTATGAGACATCGGCGAGCTACATTGAAATGCAGTGCGGCTCGGCCATCGACAGCATCAACCACGCGGCCTGGAAAATTCTGGCCGATCAGGCGGACGTTGTCATCGCCGGCGGCATGGAATCATACAGCAACATTCCCGCGAAGTTTTCCATGAGCACTCCTCCTTATCGGCTTATTCCGCCGATGCCGATGGCGCCGGAACTTTCCCCTGTTCCCGAAGAATGTATCGGTATGGGAATAACCGCGGAGAATCTGCAGAAGATGTATAACATTCCCCGCCAGGCGTCGGATGAATTCGCCTTACGTTCACAGGTGCTGGCGAAGAAAGCCATGGACGCGGGATATTTTGTTGATGAAATTATCCCGGTTATGGTCCCGCAGGGCAAAAAGCAGCCGCCATTGGAGTTTAAGGTTGACGAGCATCCGCGCATGACTTCTATGGAAGCGCTGGCCGCTCTGCCCCCCGCATTTACCAAGGATGGGACGGTGACGGCGGGCAACGCCTCCGGCCGCAACGACGGCTCCGCCTTTGTTTTGATGATGACGGCCGAAAAAGCCAAAGAGCTCGGTTACAAACCGATGGCCAGATGGCTGGCCGGCGCCGACTACGGCTGTGATCCTAAAATCATGGGTATCGCTCCTGCTTACGCCATGCCGATGGCGATTAAGCGCGCCGGTTTAAAGCTTTCCGACATGGACGTTATGGAATGCAACGAGGCCTTTGCCGTGCAGAACCTGGCGGTAATCAAAGAAATCGAAAAGCAGACCGGTGAGAAAATAGACATGGACAAAAAATGGAATCCCAACGGCGGAGCGATCGCGTTTGGTCATCCCAACGGCGCTTCCGGAGCCCGCATTTGCATGTTCACAATGAGAGAACTTATTCGTCGGGGCGGTAGATATGGTATTTTTGGCTCCTGCTGTGGCGGCGGTCTGGGTGTGGCCACGGTTATCGAGAATTTACAAAAATAAGTAACAGGTTAGCGCTTGTTAATAATCGGCCTTTTATGTCGGCGGAAAATACCGGCGTAAAAGGCCGAATTTTTGAAATTCAGTTTTGCCCTCAGTCCAATCTTACAAGGGGAATAATGATGGATATCGTGACAAATAAAAAGAACGGAATTCTCGCCATCGAATTCAACCGCCCACAAAAGAAAAATTCGATCACGGCGGCCATGTATCAGGTAATGGCTGACGCGCTCAGAGACGCTGGCCAGGACAAAGAAGTGCGCGTTATTCTTATTTGCGGCAAGCCGGATATTTTCACCGCGGGCAACGATCTGGAAGATTTTATGAATACGCCGCCCGGCGGCGATCTCGCGGACCGTCCGGTGGCTCACTTTATGCTGCAAATGGTTGAGGCCAAAAAACCGGTGATCGCGGCGGTTGCCGGCGCGGCTATCGGCATCGGCACCACGATGCTTTTGCACTGCGATATGGTTTACGCGGCGGAAAATGCCCGTTTTTCCATGCCCTTCGCGCAACTGGGTCTTTGTCCGGAATTTGCCTCCAGCATGCTCCTGCCGCAGGTTATCGGCTTTCCACGCGCCGCGGAAAAATTGCTAATCGGCGAATTTTTTTCCGCTCAGGAGGCCTATGAAATGGGACTGATCAATAAAGTGCTTCCCGTCAATGAACTTCATCCTTACGCTTACGCGCAGGCGGCAAAGCTTGCCGGATTGCCCGCATCTTCTTTGCGCACGACCAAATTTCTGATGAAGGCAGCGCAGGCGGATAAAATCAGAGAAAAAATGATGGAAGAAAATAAATATTTCAGCGCGATGCTTCTCTCGCCGGAGGCCAAAGAGGCGTTCGGCGCCTTTTTTGAAAAGCGCAAGCCGGATTTCGCGAAGTTTGAATAACCGGAATTTTAAACCGGGCGTGACTAAGCGGTTAATTATTTCAAGCTTTGTACAGGCCGTTTTTGAAAATGTATTGGCGCACCGCGTCGGGCAGAAGATACCGGACAGATTTATTATCCTTGACCATGGCCCTGATGCGCGAAGAAGATATATCCAAGAAGCTGACACGGCGGAAATAAATGGCGTAACCTTCCGGCCCCCGAAAACCGTCAATTTTTTCATTATGGATGAACCGCGCCGCGAAATCCGGCGGGAGAATCTTGTCCGGTTTCAGCTCGTCGTAGCCTGGCCTGGTCATTACGGCAAAGTTGCACATCAGCAAAAGTTTTTCCCAGTTTTTCCAGGTGGTTATCGCCTGGAAAGCGTCCTGACCCACGATAAAGTATAATTCCATATCTTCGATATAATTATTTAAAAAATATTCGACAGTTTCCACGGAGTATGATTTTCCGGCGCGCTGATTTTCCACGTTGGAAAAAGAAAAATTAACATTGCCTTCAATAGCCAGTTTTATCATCTGCTCGCGATGATAAAATGAAGTGATATTGGCTTCCAGTTTGTGCGGCGGCCTTGAGGAAGGAACGAAGATTATCCGGTTCAGGCCGAACATTTCCATTATCTCTTCCGCGCCGCGCAAGTGTCCGAAATGAATCGGATCAAATGTGCCGCCAAGCAGTCCCCATTTCATGCGCGCACCTGGCCGTTGCCGTAGATGATAAATTTGGTTGTCGTCAGTTCTTCCAGTCCCATCGGCCCGAAAGCGTGCAGTTTCGTCGTAGATATGCCGATTTCCGCGCCCAATCCCAACTCGAAACCGTCGCTGAAACGGGTCGAGGCGTTGACCGCCACGGTGGAAGAATTTACTTCATTTAAAAATCGCTGCGCGTTGGCGTAATCTCTGGTGATAATCGATTCCGTGTGCAAGGAGCCGTATTTTTCGATATGCGCGATCGCGGCGCCGATATCATCCACAATTTTTACGGCCAGAATCAGATCAAGATATTCCGCGTACCAGTCATCCTCTGTTGCCGCTTCGATGTTTTTAAGGATTTTTCTTGTTTGTTCACATCCTCTGATGGTGACGCCGGCTTTCTGCAGTTTTTCCGCGGCGCGGGGCAGAAATTCGTCGGCAATGTCTTTGTGCGCCAGCAGGGTTTCCAGCGCGTTGCAGACACCGGGGCGCTGGACCTTGGCGTTGAAAGTGATGTTCATCGCCATATCCAAATCCGCATCTTTATCCACGAATATATGGCAGACGCCTTTGTAGTGCTTGATTACCGGAATTTTGGATTGGGCGACCACCGTTCGGATAAGCTCTTCACCGCCGCGGGGAATAATCAGGTCGATATATTCATCCATCTGCAGCAGGGCAGAAACACCCGCGCGGTCGGTGAAAGGAATAACCTGCACCGCCTCCGCGGGCAAGGGGCTTTCGCTTAATACTTGCTGCAGGATGGAAGCAATCGCCAGGTTGGAATTTATCGCTTCCGAGCCGCCGCGCAGAATCACCGCGTTGCCCGCCTTCAGGCATAAAGCGGAGGCGTCCACCGTAACATTGGGGCGTGACTCATAAATAATGCCGATTACGCCCAGCGGAATGCGCATGCGGCCGACCATAAGGCCGTTGGGACGGCGCCACATGGAGGTCACTTTGCCCACCGGATCCGGCAGCGCGGCGACTTCGCGCAATCCCTGCGCCATCGCGCCAATGGTTGCTTCCTTAATGGTTAGACGGTCCATCATCGCCGCGGAAAGCCCCGTCTCTCTGGCGCGCGTCAGATCCTTGACGTTTTCTTTTATCAGGAAATCACTTTTTTCCAGCAAAGCTTCGGCCATTTTGAGCAAGACGTCGTTTTTGATGCCTGTCGATATGCGGGAAAGCTGACGCGATGCCATCTGCGCTTTTTGGGCGATTTGTTTTATTGAATTTTTTATATCCATGGAGTATATCCTTGCCGCTGAAAAAATGTAATTACCTGCATTATTTTCGCTTATTGATAAAAGCCGCTTCCTTTGTCGCGGCTTGTTGCTTCAAGAAGAATGTTTCACCGACGTTCGGCTAAAGGTGATTTTTATTTACAGGACAAAAAATAGCGTGTCAAGGACTTTACCCGTGAAAGAAGGACAAGATGAGCCAGCTAAAAGTTAAGGCCGGAAAACATGTTTATAAAGCAATCAAGGACGGAAGCTTTAATTTAAATTCGATCTCCACCTATTTCGGAGCGGCGACAGGCCCGCGCTGGCTGTTGGCCAGCGGTTTTGACCAGGCCATGCTCAAAGGCGGATATCTGGGAAGATCACGCGCCGTGAGTCTTATCGGCGCTTCCGCCGGCGCCTGGCGTTTTGCCGCGTGGACACAGCCGCAGGCGCTGCAAAGCTACCAGCGGCTTTTGGATGGTTATGTTAACACAAGATATTCGCGCAAAGATACGCCGCAAAGCGTGCTGGAAAAATTCCGTGATCTGATTGACGATTATCTGGAAGACGACGCTCTGCCCTTCGCGCTGAATAATAAAAAATACCGCCTGGCGATCATTACCGCCCGCGCGCGCCATCTGGTCGCGTTTGACACCAAGTTTATCCAAAGAATCGGCCTGGCCGCTTGTTTCCTGTTCAACTTACTGAGCCGCAACAATATCTATCTTTTTGCCGAGCGGGTCGTTTTTTATGACGGCTCCAAGCCGCCTTTTTTCTGCCTTGCGCCGGGATACCGTGGTTCTTATGTGCGCCTCAATCAGATAAATTTTAAACACGCGGTGATGGCCTCCGGCGCCATTCCTCTGGTTGTGGCCGGAGTGAAAAATATTTACGGCGCGCGCCGCGGCACCTACCGAGACGGCGGTTTGATCGATTATCATCTGGCGCATCAGTTTGCCGCGCAGCCGAACGAAACGGTTTTGTTTTTCCATCATCAGGAAAGAATTATTCCCGGCTGGTTGGACAAGTGCCTGAAAAAGCGCATGCCCGATGCCGAAACGCTGGGCAACGTGTTGATGGTTTACCCATCGGAAAGCTTCATCGAAAAACTTCCTAATGAAAAAATTCCCGAGCGTGAAGATTTTCTCACCTTTATTGATGATCAGGAAACCAGAATTCAGAACTGGCGCAAAGCGGTGGAGTTGGCCGCGCCGCTGGGCGAAGAATTTCTGGAACTGGTGGAATCGGGAAAAATCAAGAGCATGGTAAAAAAATTATAAATAAAAATCTTTTGGACGGAAAATCATTGCTGTCCGCAGAAGAAAAAATCATCAAACTCAAAGAAATGTATGAAAACTGCGTGTTGTGTCCGCGCGCCTGCAAAGTCGATCGCACGCGTGGGGAATTGGGATATTGTAAACTCCCTGCGAAAATCATTATTGATTGCGCGCTGGCGCACCATGGAGAGGAACCGCCTTTGTCCGGCCGTTGCGGGGCGGGCACGATTTTTCATGTCTCCTGCAATCTGGGCTGTATTTATTGTCAAAATTATCAGATTTCGCAAACCTCCATGGGCCAGACCTTCACGGTGGAACAACTGGCGGACGCCATGCTGGATTTGCAGAAACGCGGCTGTCATAACGTCGAGCCGGTAACGCCCACGCCGCAGACGCCGCTGATTATGGAAGCGCTTTCTTTGGCGCGAGCCAGGGGATTGAAAGTGCCTTTTGTCTATAACTGCGGCGGCTACGAAGATCCGGAAGTGATCAAACTGCTCGCTGGCATGGTGGAAATTTATCTGCCGGATTTCAAATACGGTCTGGAGAATGTGGCTGTGGAATATTCCACCGCGCCCGGTTATCCAGTATTCGCGCTGGATTCGTTAAAAGAAATGGTGCGCCAGGTGGGAGATGAGCTGGAGATAGAAAAAGGCGTGGCCAAAAGAGGCGTGATTGTGCGGCATCTGGTGCTGCCGGGGCAAATTGAAAATTCGCGGGAAGTTTTCCGGCTCATTAAGAAAGAGATATCTTTGAATATACCGATCAGTTTAATGTCGCAGTATTCACCAACACCTCTCGTGCGTCACAATCCGCTTCTCTCCCGGCGCATTACTAAAGAGGAATACCGGCAGGTTCTGGACTTTGCCTTAAAGCTTGGATTTAAGAATCTTTTCATTCAGGAAGTAAACGAACATAAACTGACGCCGGATTTCAACCGGGAAAATCCATTCGAATAGTTAACGCGGCGGGAACATTTATTATTGCCTTTATTCATTTATATGTTCCCGCCCAACGAAGAAATCAGCCGGAGCGCAGCGATCGGGTGGATTGCTTTTGTTGGGCTGTTAATTTTGTTGAGCGGGCGGGCTCTGCATGAAGCGTTATCCCCAGAGCGCTAATTACTTTAAGAATAGTATCGAATCCCGGACTTCTTTCACCGGACAGGGCTTTATATAAACTCTCACGTGATAATCCGGCATCACGCGCAACCTGAGACATGCCTTTAGCTTTTGCAATGTCTCCTAACGCCTTTGCAATAAAGGCCGCATCACCTTTTGATTCCTCAATGCACATTTCCAGATAAGCTGCCATTTCCTGAGGTGTGCGAAGGTGCTCGGATACATCATATTTTGTTGTAACTGTTCTTGCCATAATTAACTCCTACAAATTTCTTGCCAAGCGAAGTGCGGTTTTAATGTCTTTTACCTGTGACTTTTTGTCTCCACCCGCCAGCAGGATTATTACCGTACGCTCACGCTTGATGTAATAAACCCGATAGCCGGGACCATGATCAATACGCATTTCCGAAACACCTTCACCAACTGGCTTGACATCTCCGGGATTGCCCATAGCCAGTCTTTCAATTCTTGCCTGTATGCGAGCACGACCTCTAATATCTTCTAGGCTGTCAATCCAGGTAGCAAATATTTCGGTTTTACGAATTTCAATCATGGTAGTACTGTAGCCTAATGGCTACACTTTGTCAATAGATTCTTGAATGAATATTTATGCACAACGAAAAACTCACCGGGAGCAGCGCCGCTGGCGCGGCGATCGGCTGTAGCGCCGGGTTATGCGGATTTTATTATCCAAAGAAGCAACCGTATTGATCTGCTTCAATCTCTTCAATAATTGACTTGAGATTTTTGCTTAATGGAAAGGGTTCATAGCTAACCCATTTTCCATTGGCCCGCTGCCAAAGTAACTGCCATATATTAGAAGTGCGCACGTACCTTATTTTGGCCATGTCACTTTCTATCCATTCTTTCGGATTATCCCATCGCGGACGCAGTGTATAAATAATGATGTCATGTGCTTTAATGCGATACGCAAAACTTAGTTTATCTCTAATTTCAATAGGACTCCGTTTTTCGCAGAAGCCACCAACTTCTTTCTCGATTCTCTTCAGTTCGATCTCACTAAAAGCCATTATCCATCCATTCTTTTAAGCATAAACGCTAGCTTCAGCCGCCGCCGTTCTGGAAAGCACCTTGAAAAACCTGTGTGTAAGGCGGTCGGCTGGAAGTAATGTTGGGCGTTTTTGCATTTGCAAGACTACCCATTTTGAATCTGCTGGCGGATTAGTGTGCTTAGCTTTTGTACAACATCATTAAAAGTTTGAGAAGGCAACTTACAGCTAAATTCTGCTTTCCTGGCTTTCCAATCCAGACTCTTCACTTGGTCAGATAGTATTGCTCCACTGATTTCCAAGCCGTCCGGAATTACGACTTCAAAAGGATATCCTTTGATCTGACTGGTAATCGGACAAAGGATCGCTAAACCAACCTTTCCATTATAGACAGCGGGGGATAAAACTAAAGCAGGGCGACGACCCGCCTGCTCGTGCCCTGCTTGTGGATTGAAGGTAATCCAGACGATGTCACCACTTTGAGGAATATAAGCCACAGATCACCAGACTTCGTTTCCAACTGCAGAACCAGTATCGACTTCGCGATGAATATTCTTTTTATTGATACCGGCTAATAATTCCTCCAGGGTCCAACTTGGAGCTTCGACAGGCGTAACGATAATCTGACCTTCAACCAGGCTAATTTCGACTAACGAGTCGTTTTCTAACTGAGCATCCTGAGCAAAAGCCCTAGGTATTCGTAAAGCAAGGCTATTGCCCCATTTCTGCACTTTTGTGAGCATAGGAATTCTCCTTTCCGTATCTACAAAGAAGATACACCGATTTACTCATTTAGTCAAGTGCGTTTTCTTATTGTGCCACGAAACGCCTAACGGTTTGCGTTAGCGGCGTGTGGGTGGGACGAGATAAAACTCCAAGAGTAGAAAAAGCCCGAAGACAGAAAAATGCTTGAAAATGCGGCGGAATCCCACACGTCCGCTGCACGCTTTGTTAGCCCGCTTTTGGTTCATCACGACTCAATACTTGCAGAAATAACTCTACGGCTTGCGGGTCGAAGTGCGTTCCTGATTGTTCGTGGATATGCTTAGCGACCAATTCCTGCGACCACGCTTTTCGATACGGGCGGTCATTCGATAGCGCGTCCCAGACATCTACAACCGCAAACAAACGAGCAGGCAGAGGAATTTGTTCACCCTTTAGCCCTTGTGGATAGCCCGTCCCATCCCATTTTTCGTGATGCGAGTATGGAATTGAAAGGGCGGGTCTGAGATACTCAATTGGATAAAGCAACTCGTAAGCAAAAGTAGGGTGCTTGCGCATGATAAGCCATTCTTCGTCTGTTAATTTATCTGGCTTGAGTAGAATCGCGTCAGGCACGCCCATTTTTCCAATATCGTGCAATAACGCTCCCCGCCTGATATGCACAATTTCGCTCTCTGATATGCCTGCATTTCGAGCAAGCGTAACGGTCATTTCGGTCACCCGCAAAGTGTGCCCTTCAGTTTCTTTGTCGCGTAAATCCAAAGCCTTTGACCAGCCTTCAATGGTTGTGTCATAAGCAAAGAGCAGGTTCATATTTGAGCGTTTCAGGTCGTTGAAAAGACGAGAGTTTTCAATAGCAATAGAGGCTTGTCCAGCAAGAGAATCAAGAAAATCCATCCAATTCTGGTTGGGATTAAGCGGCGCACGGTGAAAAATTTCAAGTGTGCCAATCAAATTTCCTTGCGCAATCAATGGGACAGCGCAGAAAAATATAAAATTTTCACCTTCTATGAGAGATGCCCGAAGAAATGGCTCTTGCAGGTTCGTCAAGTCTGGTATCAAAACCGCTTTTTGCTCCAGTGCAGCGCGTCCCGCATATCCCTGACCAAGACGCAGTTGGGTTTTTTCTATTTTCGTGTTTCGAAAACCGCGCCCTGCCGCAAACTCCAAGACATTTGAATGTGGATTCAACAAAAGTATATCTGCCGCGTCCACTGAAAGAGTATTTATGACTTGTTCAAGGACGGTTTTGAGCGTTAATGATAAGTTGGTTGTGCCAACAATGGCAATATCTATTTCTCTCAGGGCTTCAAGGCGTTTCAGTTGATTTTGTAATTCTCTTTCTGCCCACTTGCGCTCGGTGATGTCTACGGCTATGCCACAATTGGCGAAGTGTTGGCGGCTGGCATTAAATAGTGGAAAAAGTGTGGTCATGAACGTGTGCGGGGTATTCTCAATGAGTATGACATCCTCAACGTTCATCACAGACTGAGTCTGGCGCAACCGCTCTAATCTTTGTGTGAAGTTCGCAACCAATTCTGGCGTAAACAAATCCGCGAAGGTTTTGCCGATGATTTCATCTTTCGTTTTTCCAAGCGCGATAGCATAGGAATCACTGACTATTAAAAAGCGCCCTTGTAAGTCAAAAACTGAAACTGGCGTTGGGCTAAATTGCAGGATACTGTTTATTAGTTTATATGGCATCTCGGGAGAAATGTCATTGTGGTTTTGTTTCATACTATCTGAGATATAAACAAAAGTTGTG
>DLNC01000013.1 GCA_002478265.1 Syntrophaceae bacterium UBA7520 | reverse complement strand
ACAAAACTCAAAAATAAAAATACAACCAAAATAAAAGATACTTGTTTAGCGATCATATTTTTTCACCGCCTTGAGCACCATATCGGCCACTTCTTCCCCCAGAGTTCCAGGCAGCTTTTTATCGCGCGCCTTAAGATCCTCGGGCAGCCATATCTGGCTGTCTTTAATCGGCGCGCCCAATTTAAAAATCAGAATGGATCCGATAATCATCGCGTGCACCAGAAACGGCACGACATCGTTAAAAACACCTTTTTCTTTTCCTTCTTCTAAAATGCCCAAAAGGACCGTTAAAACGGACGCCATATCTTCCGCGGCTACCCGCGGCAAATGCGCGCCGCCGGACGCGACCTCGCGCATCATAATCGGCGGCAACTCAGGGTTTTTATCCACCGCGTCCGCTACAAATAATATATAAGCTCTTAATTTTTCTTCGGGCGTTTTACCCGTTGCTACTGCCTGCGCGACACTCTGCGCGATATTGCCCAGCACCTGATGAATAACATTGGCGTAGAGTGTGTCCTTATCTCCGATCTGGTAATAAAGAGTGGCCTTGTTGACGCCGGCGCGACGTGCGATTTCGTCCACTGACGTGCCGCTGTAACCGTGCCGGGCAAAAGTTTTGCGCGCCGCGATTAAAATTTTTTGCGCGGTTTTGCCCGGATTGCTGATGTCAATTTTCCTTCTAAACAAGCGTCAACCTCAATTATTCAACCAATCGGTTTAACCATATAGTTAAATATTTTGCCCATAAAGTCAAGCGGATTTTTATCGTGGGGGTTGATATAAAAAATAATAGCTAAAAATGATTGTCGATTTTTCTGTGATTCGCTATACTCCCAGTCAGCAGCATGAAACCGAAAGAAAATTTCTCATTTCTCCGGCTTTTTTTCATCGGACGTTTTTGCCGCGAATGATATCTAAAACCAAAAAATTGAAAAAGAGGATCAAAACATGAATTATTTATTGCAGCCGAAAAAATTTAAAAGTTTGATGTCTGATGCTGGCTCAAAAGCCATCATGGAAAAAACAATTTCCTTCTTCGAAAAGATGGGCAAAACCAAAATCACGGAAGACTTCAATAAAAAAGTCTGGTACCGCGAATTCGTCGATTTCATCGCCAAGGAACAAATCTTTGCCAAGTTGCTCACGCCCAGCCAATACGGCGGCGGCGACCCGGATTGCCGCTGGGACACGGCGCGCAACAGCGAGTTTTCCGAAATCCTGGCCTTTTACGGCCTTGGTTACTGGTACTGTTTTCAGGTAAGCATTCTCGGGCTTGGTCCCATCTGGATGAGCCCCAACGAGAAAGCAAAAAAGAAAGCGGCCGAGTTACTCAAGAAAGGCGCGATCTTCGCCTTCGGCCTTTCCGAGCGCGCGCACGGTGCGGATATTTATTCCACTGAAACCACACTCACGCCCAAAGGTGACGGCACGTGGGTGGCCAATGGCGAAAAATACTACATCGGCAACGGCAACGAGGCGGAGATGGTCTCCACGCTCGGCAAGGTAAAAGATGGCACAGACGATTTTGTTTTCTTTGTCACCAATTTCCGCCATAAAGCGTACGAACTAAAAAGAAACGTTGTTTCCCACCAGCAGTATGTTTCCCAGTTCGCGCTGCATGATTATCCGATTACGGAGGAAGATATTCTTTCGCGCGGGCCACACGCCTGGGATTCCTCGCTCAACACGGTAAACATCGGCAAATTCAACATCGGCCCGGGATCCATCGGGATTACCGAACACTGCTTTTACGAATCGATAACACACGCGGCCAACCGCATTCTTTACGGCATGCCGGTAACCAATATGCCGCATGTGCGGAAAAACTTCATGGAAGCATGGCTGCGCATCATCGGCATGAAGCTTTATCAGCGCCGCGCCACGGATTATTTCCGCAACGCTAACGCTAACGACCGCCGTTACCTTCTTTATAATCCCACCAGCAAAATGAAGGTGACCCTGCAGGCCGAGGAAGTGGTCAATCTTCTGTGGGAAGTAATCGCCGCCAAAGGCTTTGAAAAAGACACTTATTTTTCATTGGCCGCCGCCGACGTGCGCGGGCCTTCCAAGCTAGAGGGAACGGTGCATGTCAACATTCAGCTCATCCGCAAGTTCATGAAAAATTATTTCTTCAATCCCAGGGAATACGCGCCGGTAGCTCCTGATTTATCCACCAAGGATGACTTGTTCCTGTTCAACCAGGGGCCGACCAAAGGCCTGGGCAGCGTCCAGTTCCATGATTATAAGCCGGTATTCGCGTCCTACAGCAAACTGCCAAACGTGGCGATTTTCATCAAGCAGATGAACATATTCAGGGAGCTGCTGGAAAAAGCCGGACCCGACCAGGCGCAGGATATGGATCCATCGTTTTCCTTGCCACTGGGCGAAATGTTCTCGATTGTTGTTTACGGCCAGCTGATTCTGGAACAGGCGAAATTCGATAAGGTGGATGACGACATCATCAATCAGATATTCGATTTCATGGTGCGCGACTTCGCGCGCTTCGCGCTGGCCATTTACGGAATGCACAACACCAAAGACGAACAGCGCGCCTACTGCAAAGAGATTATGCTGATTAAAGCGCAGGGTGATGACGACCAGTACAACCGTGTCTGGAAAAAGTATGTTTTTGCCTTAAACGGCGAATACGCAATGAACGAATAAATTTAAGGCACAAAATGGCGCGCTGGCTGATCATCGCGGGAATTATCCTGACTGCCACGGGGCTGGTCTTTCACTTTGCCCCGTGGCTGATTAGCTGGTTCGGCAAACTCCCGGGCGATATCCGCATCGAAACCGGGCACAGCAAAATATTTATTCCCGTCGTTTCCATGATTTTGCTGAGCATCATTATCACCGTCCTGATAAATCTATTCAGGCGTTAAAACAAATGACGGTTTTGCGCAATGAGCATCTGGTTTTTATGCCCGGCATGGACGGAACCGGTTTATCATTTGAGCCGGTGCTGCCGCTCTTGCTGGACAGCGCAAAAATTACCGTCGTTCGCTATCCTGCCGATAAGCTTCTTTCGTTTGATGAAACCGTTGAATGCGCGGCGGCGCAGATTCCTCCGGGCGACCCGCCGATTGTTATTGCCGAATCTTTTTCCGGCCCGGTGGCCATAAAAATGATCGGCACAGGCCGTATCAAAGCCCGGGCGCTCATTTTGTGCGCGACCTTTGCCAAATCCCCACGCCCTGTCATCTGGCGCGTCATGCATTTTTTGCGCCTGCCCCTGCTTATCAAACCGGATATGCCCAAGCGTTTTTTCCGGTTCGTCATCGGCGATGATCGGCTGATTGCCGAACTTTTGCCGCTGTGGAAAAAAATTCACGCGCGCGTCCCCGCGCGCGTCATGCAGCATCGGCTCAAACTTATCAATGATCTTGATGTTGCCGCGTGGCTTGCCCAAATAAAAATTCCCTGCCTGTATCTTCAGGCCGCTTATGACCGCGTGGTGCCTGCATCCTGCGCTGAAGAAATCAAAAAATCCGCGCCTTTTGTGGAAATTATAAAGATCAACGCGCCGCATTTTATTTTACAGGCCGCGCCAAAGGCCTGCTTCCAGGCAATTGAAGATTTCTTTATAAAACAACAATAATTCAAGGCCGTTATATTTCCGCAATTACCTGTTGCAGGTTTAAGAAGCTTGGCATAGAATCGCAAAGTATTTTTAAAAGAATTCCCAAAAATGAGGAGGAAAGGATATGCGCTGGAGAGGCGAAAGGCAAAGCGATAACGTGGAAGACCGCCGGGGAGTGCGAGTTTCCCGCGGCGCGAAAGTCGGAGGAATCAGCGGCCTGGGGCTGGTGGCGATTGTTGTGGTGAGTCTCCTTTTGGGCGTAGATCCCACCATGATCCTACAGCAGGTCGGCCAAAATCTGCCTTCCTCCACTACCATCGAAGAAAGCGCGCAGCCTGCCGCCAACGATGATATGCGCAATTTTGTGGCCGTGGTACTGGCGGAAACGGAAGATGTCTGGAATGAACAATTCACCAGAGCCGGACGCAGCTACCAGGAGCCTAAGCTGGTTTTGTTTTCCGGCGCGGTGGATTCCGCCTGCGGTTTTGCCCAATCGGCCATGGGACCATTTTATTGCCCGGCGGATCATAAAGTTTATCTAGATCTCGCGTTTTTCAACGAGTTGCATTCGCGTTTCGGCGCTTCCGGCGATTTTGCCCAGGCATATATCATCGCCCACGAAGTCGGCCACCATGTGCAGACGCAACTGGGAATTATTCAAAAAGTATCTCAGCTGCAGGCGCGTTCCGGAGCCGCCGAAAAAAACAAGCTGAACGTGATGCTGGAGCTCCAGGCTGATTGTCTGGCGGGCATGTGGGCGCATCAGGCCCAGAAAAAACGCGATATTCTGGAAGAAGGCGATATTGAGGAAGCGCTCAATGCCGCGAGCGCCGTAGGCGATGATCGCATCCAGAAAAAAACACAAGGTTATGTGGTGCCCGACGCCTTTACGCACGGCAGTTCCGCCCAGCGGGTAAGCTGGTTTAAACGCGGCTTTGAACAGGGAAATTTCCAGGCGTGCGATACTTTCAATGCCAGCTTATGATCAGCGGTAATTTTTAATTCTGCTTTTCCGCTTCCGCATATTCATTTTGCAGCGACTGCATGAGCTCGCTCACATGAAGAATTTTATCAACTCTCCAGACATTCTGGCCGGCAAAGGCAAAACCTTCCGCAAGCTTTCCTTCGGTGGCATTGCATAGGGCATTGGCAATGCAATAAGGCGCGTTTTTCATGTTGCAGGTGATGATGCAGTGAAAAGGACACTTAAAAGGTTTTTTGCCGCCCGTCGCCACATCGTCCAGAAAGTTATTTCGAATAGCTCTGCCGGGCATTCCCACCGGGCTTTCAATAATGACAATGTCTTCTTTTTTAGCGTTGACGAAGGCGTTTTTTATTTCGTCGGAGGCGTCACACTCATAAGTGGCCACAAAGCGCGTGGCCATCTGCACGCCCGACGCGCCCATCTTGATAAATTTATGAATATCCGCGCCGGAAAAAATGCCGCCTGCGGCAATTACCGGAACGGGTTTGCCGTGCTTATCTTCCAATTCCTTTGCCTGCGCCACAACTTCGGGAACAAGCTTTTCCAGCGCATTTTCTTCCTTGAAAATATCTTCTTTTCTGAAACCTAAATGCCCACCGGCCAAAGGCCCTTCAATAACCACGCCGTCCGGAATGTAGTTGAATTTTCCGATCCAGCGGCGAGCGATCAGCATCAGCGCTTTTGCGGAAGAAACGATAGGCACAAGTTTTGTGCCGATATTTCCTTCCGGCAGAAAAGATGGAAGACTCAAGGGCAGCCCGGCGCCGGAAAAAATAATGTCCGCCTTCTCTTTAATGGCCACTTTTGCCAGCGAGGCATAATTGGAAAGTGCTGCCATGATATTCACGCCAACGATCCCCTTGGTAAAGGATTTGGCTTTTCTTATTTCTTCGGCAAAAACTCTGTTGTTCGCGCCGATAAAGTTTGAATACAAATCTTTTGCCAGATGACCGATTCCGGCTGTGGCAATCACGCCAATGCCTCCGGCATTTGCCACGGCGGAGGCCAATCTGTTTTTGGAGATGCCTACAGCCATGCCGCCCTGAATAATAGGCACTTTTGCAATTAGACCTCCAATGTTGAGCTCTCTCATTTTTCCCCCTTACGTTACCCTTTTTATCAGTCGGAATAATAAAGATAATGATTTATATGTGGATTAAGTTATCAATAAGAGACATGTAACGCAGAAGTTATCTTATATGTCAAGGTAATCTTCATGAAGAATGAAAAAACGCACCTTGCTTTTAATGCCGACTGTATTAATGACAGTTAGCGTTAACTGTTTTTCTCAACTCAATCACAGCCCGGATTTAGCATAAAGATATTCCTTGCTATTAAGTTCTTATGCGTGTACAAGAGCGCACAACTGATAGCGACAGATATTTGCCTTCCCACATTTCTTTTTAGAAACTTGCGTAGGAAAATTCCGCTAATCTAACAGAATCCAAATTTAATGCCGTGTTCGTGGCCTGCACTTTCGGCGCAAACAAGCGTGCGAAATGCTGTGCCTTTACCAGCCCCAACGGTTTGAGATGGGTTCAAATATACCGATAGCTGGTAAATACTAAAAATAAAGGAATAAAAATGAGTTTTCAGAAATTTGAGTTACACGAAAAAATACTTGCCGGTGTGCGCATGCTTGGTTACGAAAAGCCGACACCGATTCAATTACAGGCAATCCCCCCCGTCATGGAAGGCCGCGATCTCATGGGGCTGGCCCAGACCGGCACAGGAAAAACCGCGGCCTTTGTGCTGCCGATTTTACAGCGTTTCATGGAAAAGCCGCTGGGCCGTATCCGCGCCCTGATTATAGCGCCGACGCGCGAGTTGAGCGAACAAACCAACGAAGCAATCAAACAGCTGGGCCGTAAAACAAAGCTGCGCAGCGCGGCTGTTTACGGCGGAGTAAGCATTCTTAACCAGATAAACAGACTGCGCGGCAATGTGGAGATAGTTTCCGCGTGCCCCGGCCGCTTACTTGATCACATCCAGCGCGACACCATTGATTTATCCCATGTTGAGGTACTGGTGCTCGATGAGGCGGATCACATGTTCGACATGGGCTTTCTGCCGGATGTCCGGAGAATCGTCAAGCATCTGCCCCAAAAGCGTCAAACGCTTCTTTTTTCCGCAACCATGCCCGCCGATGTAAAAAGTCTGGCTATGGATCTTCTGCGCAATCCCGTCACTATTCAAATCGGCCACACCGCGCCGGTGATGACGGTGGAGCATAGATTTTATCCTGTCCAGATGGGTATTAAAACGGCGTTGTTGAAAGATATTCTGGAAAAGACCCAAATGGAATCGGTTCTGGTTTTTACGCGGACAAAATCAAGGGCAAAAAGTCTGGCTCAGCAACTGGATAAATCGGGACACAAGGTTATCTCACTGCATGGAAATCTTACCCAGCAAAAGCGCAAACAAGCGCTGGATGGTTTTCGTGACGGCCGTTATGAAATCATGGTGGCGACAGATATTGCCGCCCGCGGCATTGACGTGACCAGGATATCCCATGTCATTAATTATGATATGCCTTCCACCGCGGATGCTTATACGCATCGCATCGGCAGAACGGGACGCGCCTCGAAAACCGGCGACGCCTTTACTTTTGTAACCGGAGACGACCTGGCTCTCGCGCATTCTCTGAAAAGAATACTCGGAGAAAAGCTGCAATATCAAAATGTTGCTGGATTAACTTCCGAAATAAAGACTGGTTCATCTAAGAAAAGCGCGCCTGATATGAAATCGGAAAAGAGAAGAAGATCATTTACCCGCCCGGCGCAAACCGGAAGAAAACCAAAGCAGCGTTCCTTCCAGAATGCCAACCGGTCATCTTGGTCGCAACGCTCACAATCCGCGGCTTAGAAATATCGGATGCTAACCACTGTCAACTCAAGTATAGTTCAGAACAGTTAAATAAACTGCAAAAGCAACAATTAACCACAAAAAAACTTGTTCCACTCGCTTTGAGGGCATTGACCTTGATCTTTATTTTGTTTCATTGTCTTATCCCCTTTATAATATTATTTTATATGGTTGATTCTATTATACAGAACTTTTCAAGTGTTCTTTTAACTCATTAATTAATTTATTAATGTCTTTTAAATCACCAGATATATACTGCGTTAGGCTTAATTCGTTAGGTTCATTTTCTGAAAATCTCATATTTTCATAATCCGAAGCTCTAATGGGTGTCGGGTATCTACCATACCATTCTACGCTTCTTGATAATCTTTTAAGAATTGATTCATACTCTCGCGCTAAATTATCCAAACCTGATTTTTTGCAGAGTTGGTACAGGTTGTGCCATTGCAAGCTGTTAGGTAATTTTTCCCAACTTTGACTTGATAAATTTTGTTTGTCCCAAATAACAATTATGGCTTTTAATAGATTTTCTATAGCTTATGAGTAAATCATGAAAAGAATAGATACTTTAGAATCATCAAATATTTTTTCAATTTTTAATGTATTCCAAAATTCTTCAAAATAATGTTCTAGCTTTTCTGCTGACACTATCAACCGATTTGCTGATTCTAACCAGGCCATTGGATCAAGCGCTTCGGTTTTTAATCTTGTCTCAAAACGATCCTTTGTCATAAGCTTTCAAAACATACTAGTTTGAATAGTTGTTGTTGAAAAACATAGTCAATAAGATTACGCTTTTTTCTTGCCCTTGCCCTCCAGCGCCAGTTTCAGGACTTCCATCATGTCATTGACAAAATGGAACTTGATACTTTTCTGAATGCTGGCAGGAATATCTTCCAAATCCTTTTTGTTCCAGGCAGGCAAAATTATCGTTTTGATGCCCGCGCGGTAAGCAGCCAGCACCTTTTCCTTGATGCCGCCTACGGGAAGCACGGCGCCGCGCAGGGTGATTTCACCCGTCATCGCCAAATCCTTTTTAATTTTGCGGTTGGTCAAAAGTGAGGTCAGCGCGGTAAGCATAGTCACGCCCGCCGAGGGGCCGTCCTTGGGAATCGCGCCCGCCGGAATATGGATGTGAATATCCAGATCCTCAAAGAAATTCGCCGGCACGCCCAGCGCTTTGGCGTTGGCGCGGATAAAGCTTAAAGCCGCGGCGGCGGATTCTTTCATCACGTCGCCCAACTGGCCGGTTAAGGTCAGGCTCTTTTTCCCTTTCATGGCCGTGGCTTCGATAAAGAGCAGATCGCCGCCCACGGGCGTCCAGGCCAGGCCGATGGCAATACCCGGCTTGGCAATGCGCGCGTCAAAATCCGTCATGATGCGTATTGGGCCCAGGTACTTGTGCAGATCTTTGGGCGTTATTGTTTTAGATGTTATTTTGCCTTCGGCGATTTCCGCCGCCACGCCGCGGCAGATGTTGGCGATTTCGCGCTCGAGATTTCTCACGCCCGCTTCCCTGGTGTAGCCGCAAATAACGCTGTTGAGCGCGGCGGTGGTAATTTTAAGCTGTTCCGCAGTAAGGCCGTTCTCCTTCAACTGCCGGGGAATCAGATAGCGCTCGGCGATTTTAACTTTTTCCTCCTGTGTGTAGCCGGTAAGCTCGATCACTTCGAGACGGTCCAAGAGCGCGGGAGGAATTGTGTCGAGGATATTAGCCGTGGTGATAAACATCACGTGCGACAAATCAAACGGCACATCCAGGTAATGATCGGAAAAAGAATTATTCTGCTGGGGATCGAGCACCTCGAGCAATGCGGAAGAAGGATCGCCGCGGAAATCTGAACCGACCTTATCTATTTCATCAAGCATAAAAACAGGATTGTTCGATTCCGCGCGCCTGAGCCCCTGAATGATGCGACCCGGCAACGCTCCGATGTAGGTGCGGCGGTGGCCGCGGATTTCCGCCTCGTCGCGCACACCACCCAGCGATATGCGCACAAACTTGCGCTCGAGAGCGCGCGCGATCGATGTGCCCAGTGATGTTTTACCCGTGCCCGGAGGTCCGACAAAGCAGAGAATCGGCCCTTTGGAATCCGGCTTTAACTTGCGCACGGAAAGATATTCGATAATGCGCTTTTTCGCTTTCGCCAGACCATAATGGTCTTCGTCGAGCACCTCGCGCGCTTTTTTGATATCCAGATTATCCGGCGTGGATTCATTCCACGGCAGAGCGGTAATCCAATCCAGATAAGTGGACGATACCGTATATTCCGCAGAGGAAGGATGCATGCGGGAGAGCCTCTCCAGTTCGCGCAGCGCTTCCTTCTTGGCCTCTTCGGGAAGATTTTTCTCTTCGATTTTTTTGCGGTATTCTTCCGTCTCGACCGCGTTTTCATCCGCCTCGCCCAGCTCCTGTTTGATGGCCTTGAGCTGCTGACGCAGATAATATTCACGCTGGCTTTTGTCGATATCGTCCTTGACTTTGGTCTGAATCTTATTGCCTAGCTCCAGCACTTCCATCTGGTGATTGACCATGCGCGTCAGTTCCTTTAGGCGCGTTTTGACATCGATGCTGTCGAGTATCTTCTGTTTTTCCTCAATCGGCGCGTTGATAATGGAAGCAATCAAATCCGCCAGCGTGCCCGCCTCGGTGATGGATTTGGCCATGGGCCCGAATTCCGGCGGCAGGAAAGGCGAAAGCTTCAGAATGCGGTCGAACAAAACCAGCAGATTGGCCACCAAAGCTTCTGTTTCGATATCCTTTGCTTCCGCGTCTTCAATAACCTTGATGCGCGCCTGCTGGTAGGGTTTGCCTTCCACCAGTTCCACTACCTGAAAACGGCTGATGCCCTGCAAAAGCATTTGCGTGCGGTTTTCCGCCGTCTTGGCCATGCGCAGAATGACAGAAGCAGTTCCGGCATCATGCAAATCTTCCAGTTTGTAGCGGTCGTTTTCACCGACGAGTTCCCGTTTGGGCATGATGAGGCCGATGAGGCGGTCTTTGGTCATGGCCTCATCAATAAGCTGCGCGTGGCTGCCGCCTGATACCTCCAGAGGAATCATCATTTTTGGAAACACCAAGACATTATACAGCGGAAGGATAGGAATCACTTCCGGGATATTGAATTTTTTACCTTCTTCCGGTTTAATTTGTTCGGCCATTAAAATCCTCCAGCCTAGATTTAAGAATATCTGCTCAGATTATTATTCGTCGGTTGTCACGGTAATGCGCTGCGCCCTGCTTGCCGGCAATCTGTTCACACGGATCATCAGCACACCGTCCGCGTAAGAGGCCACGGCCGATTCGGCATCCACCATATCCGGCAGGGTGATGCTTCTTTCAAAATAGCCGCGGGGAATTTCCGCCAGGCGATAGCGGATTGCCCGCTCTTCGGCAATCGCTTTGCGCACTCCGGAAATTTTCAATACCCGGTGATCGATCTCGATGTGCAGCTCCTCCTTGTTCATGCCGGCGACATCCGCCAGGATGATAATTTCCTGGGCTGATTCGTACACATCGATGCCGGGACGCCAGAAATTTTCGTGATACTTAAAAATCGGGCTTACCAGATGAAAAACTTCGTGAACCGCTTTCTGAAACTCGTCTTCAAAATTACTGCCGAATTTAATTTTGATAAAATTCATTGTTTTCACCTATTTAGGTTGATAATTATTCTCGGGCCGCACTTAAAATATAGTGCGCGGCTTCCTGTTTGTAAAGACCTTCTTTCATGATTTGTCTTTAATCATCAAATAGATAGAAAATAAATAGCTGGCTAAAAAATTGTCTTTTTGCTATGGAAGCCAGTCCGAATTGAGAAAGATCAGGCCATCCCAGAACTTTAATTGGTTATATTCACGCCGGTTTCCGTTAAAAAACCAGTAAAAGATGAGCTGAAAGATAAAATGATGAGAAAAGATCATATCAGAAATATTGCGATAATTTCCCATGTCGATCATGGCAAAACCACATTGCTCAACGCCATGCTGAAGCAGGCCGGAATATTTCGTGTCAACCAGGCCGTTGAGGACCGCGTGATGGATTCGCTGGATCTGGAAAAGGAGCGCGGCATTACCATCATGGCAAAAAACACGGCCGTTGATTACAACGGCGTCAAAATAAACATCGTGGATACGCCAGGGCACGCCGACTTCGGAGGCGAAGTGGAAAGAAGCCTCAACATGGTTGACGGCGCGATTCTTTTGGTTGACGCCAGCGAAGGCCCCCTGCCGCAGACCCGTTTCGTTTTAAAAAAAGCGCTCGGCCTGCACTTGCCTATCATTCTGGTTATCAACAAGATTGATCGCTCCGACGCGCGCGTGGAAGAGGTTATCAGCGAAACATACGATCTGTTTATCGATCTGGGCGCGGAAGAAAAACAAATCGAATTTCCCATTCTTTATACCAACGCCAAAAAAGGCGTCAGCCACAAAAAACTAGGCGATGATTGCGATAACCTTGAAGCGCTTTTGCAGACCATCATTGATTATATTCCCGCGCCGCGAGCCAATGATGATGACATCCCGCAGTTTCTAGTTACCAATCTGGATTATGATTCTTACGTAGGGCAAATCGCCGTGGGCAGGCTTATAAGCGGAAAACTGGAAATGAACGCGAGCTACAGCCTTTGCACACAGGAAAAAATTATTCCCGGCATTAAATTCTCCGCGCTTTATACTTTTTACGGACTGACCAAAAAACCGGTGGAGAGCGTGGAAGCCGGCGATATTATCGCTCTATCCGGCGTGGAAAATGTGAGTATCGGCGATACCATATCATCTCTGACTGATCCACAGGCGCTACCGCGCCTGCTGGTGGATGAACCAACGGTGTCCATGATTTTTTATGTCAACAACAGTCCTTTTGCCGGCAAAGAAGGGAAATACCTTACTTCGCGCCATTTGCTGGAGCGGCTGGAGCGGGAAGCGCTGCGCAATGTCGCCATACGCATTAAAAAACTGGAACGGGCAGACGCGTTTGAAGTGTGCGGGCGAGGCGAGTTGCAGATGGCGGTGCTGGTGGAAACAATGCGCCGCGAGGGTTATGAATTAATGGTTTCCCGTCCGCAGGTAATCACCCGCCGGCAAAACGGCGTGACTTGTGAACCGGTCGAAAGGCTCTTCTTGGATATCCCGGAAGAATTTGTGGGGAAAATTACCGAAAAACTTTCCATCCGAAAAGGCCGCATGGAGAGCCTTGTTAATAAAGGATCGGGCAGGGTCAGCATGGAATTTCTGATTCCCTCGCGCGGCCTGATCGGCTTTCGCAGTCAGTTTCTGACCGATACCAAAGGCGGCGGCGTGATGAATTCTCTTTTGGAAGATTACGGTCCCTGGTTCGGCGCGATACCGCAGCGCATGACAGGAGCGCTGGTCGCCGATCGTGCCGGGCGCGTAACGGCCTACGCCAGCTACGCGATGGAAGACCGAGGCGAAATGATTGTGGATGTCGGCACAGAGGTTTATGCAGGAATGGTTGTGGGCGAACGCAATCGACCGCAGGATTTAACGGTCAACATCGTCAAAGAAAAGAAACTCACCAATATGAGAGCGTCCGGCTCCGATGCGACAGTAATTCTAAGGCCGCCGCGCATTTTGTCACTTGATCAGGCCATCGAATTTATCGCTGAAGATGAACTTGTGGAAGTAACCCCGAAAAGCGTGCGCCTCAGAAAAATGGAGCTAGACGCGACAAAACGCCAGATGAAAAGCCGCAAGGACGATTAATATTATTTTTGCCCTATCGGTAAGAAAATATGATTTGATCATGTTTTGTCATTGCGAGTCCACCGTGGCGGACGTGGCAATCAAAATATTAACCGCCATTCACGAGATTGCTTCGCTCGTTCTATTCTTTCGCAATGACATGGTAACATCAGAGTTTAAAAAACAAGGTTTGCTGATTAAACATTATGGACATAATAGATAAAGAAAAATGATCACACAGATTAGCAGTAATTTTTACCGCATAACCTCACGCATGCCTTACCGTCTACGGCACGTGCACGCTTATCTTTTGGCGCAGGATAAAAACCTCGCGCTTTTCGATACTGGCCTGAATACGGATGGCGCATTGGCGGCGCTGGAAGTTGATTTGCAAAGCGTCGGCCTCAACATCCGAAACATCCGGCAGATTTATCTGACGCACGTGCATACCGATCATTGCAGCATGGCGGGGCTTTTGCAGAAAATGACCGGCGCGAAAGTTTCACTCTCCGCGCAAGCCTTCGAAGAATATCGCCATTACCGCAAGGCCGATGAGGCGGTGAAGCAAGCCAGAAGTTTTTACGCGCGCCACGGTATGACGCCTTTGGAAATTGACGCAATTATTGATGAATTTGAAGATATTCGCGGCATCATCACGGAGTTCGACGCTGACGAGCTTTTAGAAGATAAGCAGGTCTGCAAATTCGGCTCTACACAATTTGAAGTAATTTCCACGCCGGGGCACGCGGGCGGCCATCTCTGTTTTTTCTTTCCCCGGGAAAAATTTCTACTGGCGGGAGATCACATCCTGCCTTATATCGCGCCGAGCCTCACTCCCAATATATTTGACGAGGATTACCGGCCGCTCACAACTTATCTGAAATCGCTGGGCAAGATTGAAAATCTGAACTGCGCGGAAATTCACCCCGGGCACGGCAATTCATTATCCTCCGTAAATGAACGAATTGCCGAGATACGGGCGCATCACGAACAGCGCAAAAATTATTTTTCCAGATTTTTAAACAACGCGCCTAAAACCGCGCGCGCTTTGGCCCAAAAAATATTCGGCGAAGATTTGCCCGATTTTGAAAAATTTCTGGCGCTTAACGAAACATTCGTATATCTGCAGGATCTCAAAGCCGAAGGAGCAATATCAGAAAATATGGAAGGCAATGTTTTTGTCTATGCGGCTTTATAAGATGGGATTGGCGTGAGCAAACTACTACTAAAAGAAATTGAGCGCCGCCGCACTTTCGGGATTATCAGCCATCCCGACGCGGGCAAAACTACGCTTACGGAAAAGCTGCTGCTTTTCGGCGGCGCGATACAGATGGCCGGCGCGGTCAAAGCCCGCAAGGCCTCCAAACACGCGCTTTCCGATTGGATGTCCATTGAAAAGGAGCGCGGCATTTCTGTCACCTCATCGGTGATGAAGTTTGAATACGCCGATTGCGATATCAATCTTCTGGACACGCCCGGCCACCAGGATTTTTCCGAAGACACCTACCGCGTGCTCACCGCCGTGGATAGCGCCTTAATGGTCATTGACGGCGCCAAGGGCGTGGAGACGCAAACACAGAAACTTATGGAAGTCTGCCGCCTGCGCAACACTCCGATCATCACTTTTATCAACAAGCTCGACCGCGACTGCCTGCCGCCACTGGAAATACTGGCCGATATCGAAGATAAACTGCAGATTGAATGCTCGCCTCTATCCTGGCCGATAGGCATGGGCAAACGCTTCAAGGGTGTCTACAACCTTTACACCAAGACTCTGCACCTGTTTACTCCGGGAAAAGACAGGCGTTCTGAAGAAGGCATCGTTATCAACGATTTATCCGATCCGCTGCTCGACGAGCTTCTCGAGAGCCAGGCCCAGGAACTGCGCGAAGAAATTGCTCTTCTGGAAGGCGCGGCCAATCCTTTTGACATCAAAGAATATCTCAAAGCCAGCCAAACACCGGTTTTTTTCGGCAGCGCCATCAACAATTTCGGCGTCAAGGAACTTTTGGACGCTTTTGTGGAAATCGCCCCGCCGCCGGTCGCGCGTCCCACCACCTCGCGCGTGGTTAATCCCGATGAAGACGAATTTTCCGGTTTTGTTTTTAAAATTCAAGCCAACATGGATCCGGCGCACCGTGATCGCATCGCTTTTTTGCGCATCTGCTCGGGAAAATTTCAGCGCGGCATGCGCGTCATGCATCACCGCATCGGCAAGGAAGTCTCTCTGGCGAACGCTACAATCTTTATGGCGCAGGACCGCACCAATGTTGAAGAGGCCTATCCGGGCGATATCATCGGCCTGCACAATCACGGCACGATAAAAGTCGGCGATACTTTCACGCAGAAAGAATTTTTAAAATTCACCGGCATTCCGCATTTCGCGCCGGAACATTTTTGCCGCGTGCGGCTCAAGGACCCGCTGCGCATGAAGCATCTGCAGAAAGGATTGCTGCAGCTTTCCGAAGAGGGAGCCATCCAGGTATTTCGTCCCCTGTGGGGTTCGGATAATATTCTGGGCGCGGTGGGCTCGCTGCAGTTTGACGTGACCATGGCGCGCCTCAAAGACGAATACAGCGTATACGCCGACTATGAAAAAGCGGATTACGCCGCGGCGCGCTGGGTTACCTGCGACGACGCCAGACTTATGGAAGACTTTCAAAAAAAGCATCAGCCTAACCTCGCCGTGGATACGGAAGGAAACCTGGTCTACCTGGCGGCAAGCGAGTGGCGCCTCTCACATATCATGGAAGAATGGCCAAAAATTAAGTTCCACAAAACCATGGAAAAAAGCTAAACATATTTTTCTTTTTTCCGTTCGATCTTCTTCAGACAATCCTGGTTGTTTTTTGCCGCTAAATATGGCACGAAACATCATCATTCCTTAAACTTCCTTATTCCCAGGGAGGCAGCATGCTGGATAAAAAGAAAACTGTGATATCGTGGGCGATGTATGACTGGGCGAATTCGGCTTTTGCCACCACGGTGATGGCCGGGTTTTTCCCCATCTTTTTCAAAGAGTATTGGGCCGATCCCAACCTGCCACAGCAAAGCACCTTTTATCTCGGGCTGGCCAATTCCCTTGCTTCCATCATCGTCGCGGCGCTGGCGCCTTTTCTGGGCGCGGTGGCCGACCGCGGCTCCGCCAAAAAGAAATTTCTGTTCTTTTTTGCTTTTTTAGGCGTGGTGATGACCGGTTCGCTATTCATGGTGGCGCAGGGGCACTGGATGCAGGCGGTCATTTTTTATGTGGCTGCCACCGTTGGTTTTTCCGGCGGCAATATTTTTTATGATTCTCTCATCACCGGCGTATCCTCCGAAAAGAAAATGGATTTCACCTCCACACTCGGTTACGGACTGGGCTACATCGGCGGCGGGTTGCTTTTTTTGCTCAACGTGCTGATGTTTCAATTTCCCGCGTTTTTCGGCATACCCAGCAAAGTTATGGCAATAAAACTTTCGTTTTTATCCGTCGCCATCTGGTGGGCGGTTTTTTCTATTCCTCTTTTTCTTTTTGTCAAGGAACCGAAAGCTGAAAAAGGCGCGCCCCTATCGCAGGCCGTTATTCTGGGTTGGCAGCAGCTTGTTGCCACCTTGCGCGACATAAGGCATCTGAAAGTGGTGGGGCTTTTTCTGCTGGCTTATTGGTTTTATATCGACGGCGTGGATACGATTATCCGCATGGCGGTGGATTACGGCAAATCGCTCGGTTTTGACAGCGGCGCGTTGATTGCCGCGTTGCTGATGGTGCAGTTTATCGCCTTTCCCGCCGCGATATTATACGGTTTGTTCTCCATGCGTATCGGCACAAAAAAAGCCATCATGATTGCCATCTGCGCCTACGCGCTGATAACCGTGCTGGCTTTCTTCATGACGCAAAAATGGCATTTTTTCGCGCTCGCCGCCTGCATTGGTCTTTTCCAGGGCGGCATTCAGGCGCTCAGCAGAAGTCTTTTCGCGCTGATTATCCCCGCGAACAAATCGGCGCAGTTTTTCGGTTTCTTCAATATGCTGGGTAAGTTCGCGGTTGTTTTCGGCCCGGTGCTGATGGGCACGATCACGCTTATTACCGGCAATGTGCGCTATGGTATTCTTTCTGTTATCGTGCTCTTCATTATCGGGGCTTTTCTGCTGGCCCGCGTCGATGTGGAGGAAGGCAAGCGCATGGCAAAAGAATATTTATAAAATTTATATAAATTAAAAGGAGCGGACAATGTCATTGGATGAAAAACAAACAATTATTGTTTCAGCAATAATAGTGGGCGTATGTTTTTTAATCGGCCTGTCTGCGGGAGGATATTTTATCGGCAAGGCCGGGGCGCGCTTCAAAGCAGACGTCCGGACGGTAACCGTCAAGGGATTGGTGGAAAAAGAAGTAAAAGCCGATCAGGCCGTATGGACATTGTCTTTTAGGCGGGCGAGCGAAAACCTGAAAGACGCTCACGCCAGAATAAGCAGCGACAGGGAAGCGACCATCGCCTTTCTTAAAAATCAGGGTTTCCAGGAAAATGAAATAAGCATCCAGCCTGTAAAAATCGTCGATAAGCTGGCGCGCGATTACGATTCCGGCCAGGCCAACGAACGCTACAGATACGTTGTAACTAATTCCGTGCGTGTGACAACCAAGAATGTCGATCTGGTGATAAAAACCCTGGGCGAAACAGAAAAGCTGCTCAAATCCGGCGTCCTGCTCGACGGCCAGATGGAAGGAATGGCCAATCCCCGTTATTCTATCACCACCTTCAACGAGCTGAGACCTCAGCTTCTGGCGGAAGCAACAAAAAACGCGCGGCTCACCGCGCAGCAATTTGCTTCCGATTCCGATGTAAAAGTGGGTAAGATTCGTTCGGCCAATCAGGGAAACATTCAGATTTTCGGCACTGACGGCAATGACGAATCAGCGTATTACAGCCCGACCAGCACGCCCGTCAAAAAGATTAGAGTGGTAAGCACCTTCGAGTTTGAGCTGAGATAGATTTTTATTTTGTCGGTTTCAGCCGGTTGTCCATTCCCGTAAAGCCGCCATTCGCGTTACTTAACAGAAAAACCAGAACGTGCTGATACCAAATATCTGCCGGAGCTGTAATTATAATAGGCGCGCACTTCATATTTGCCGGGCTGAGGAGTTTTAAAAGTCACCACTCCGCGTTTTTTGGCGGGCAGATATTTATAGTTTCCGGCGCCCGTATCAGGTGAGCCCGCGGGTATTATGCAGATCCAGTCACCGGAGCTACCTGGCGCGTTGTAGAAAAACACCTGGATCGTGTCACCGTAATTATATGTATTCTTATCTGTTTCAACAAATGGTTTGCCTTGGGCCACTGTGCCTTGCTCCTGAAAGCTTCGGGTCCCCAGAGTTGAAACACCCGAACTGCAAAAATAAACAATTAACACCAATAACAGAAAGCCGAGAACCGGCGCGCCAATTTTTACCAAGGGAAAACTTTTCTTTGAACTTGCATTATTTGCCTTATTTATCCCTGTGTTTTGCTGCGGCTTTAATATGGCTGTTTTAAAGTTCCAGTTATGCTCAGCGGCAATCGCTTTTAGTACAGCGCGCAGCTTGCCGTATTCAAAACCGTATTTTCCGCCGAACAAAAGTTGTCCGTGAATTGCTTTTCCAACCTCGATTCCCTTTTGGACTTTTTTCTCGGCAAAAACACCCGCCGTCATGCCTGCGGAGCTTTCCACCATCTTTTCCCAAAAAACTATTTGTTTTTTTTGTTCATCCATCTGCGCCACGGCTTCATATTTTATCTTCACCTTTTGCACAGGTGATCGCGCGCCCGTTTCTGAAGAAAACTCAAACCGTCCGGGGGCTGTCTCCCGCACCAAAAGAAAATCGTTGGCCAAATTCAAAATTTGCGCGGAGAATGGTGAAACGCCCGTGTTCGTTTGTTGTCTTTTTTCTCCAAAAGAATTCCCGCAATGTGTGCAGAACGCGGCATCAAGCTTCACGTCCTTACCACAGGCCGGACACTGTTTCAGGTTAGGTTGCTTTTCGGCATAGGGCTTTCCACAATTTGTGCAGAATACATCTTCCGGCTCCATTTTTTCCCCGCAAGCGGGACACTTTTTTAATTCATCTACCATTTGAGCCACCTTAATCTCATTTGATTTTCTTTAAACTGTTATAATTTACTATGACGCTGCTGTTCATCGCCAGGTTTAATCCCGTATTGAGCACGCACAGGCCCAGCACGATGACGGGGACGCGCCCCGTGCTGATGGTCAGAAATTGCGTAATAAACAACAGCGCGCCCCATGTAATAACATAAGGCAGTGTGTAGTTCATCATGATGCCGCGTTCGGATTGTTTCACACGCACCGTCCGGCCGTAAAAATAACCGCCAACAATCCCTCCGGCAAAAATCAGCAACCATACCCATTTGCCCAGCGGATTATGGGACAAGGCGGTAAACACTACAAGCGCGACAAGCGCGACGACCTGCCCGAAAATAATCCATTTCGGTTTGACGAACTTCTCCTTGCGCCAGGTCAGAAGCATCAGCACCACGCCCAGCACAAAAAGGACGAGGAAAAAATAGGATATGATTTTTAAAAAAACAGCCAGCATGGTCATTTATCCTTTCATGTGATGCAGTTTAGCAAGTTGCCCACCGAGCATATTGGCCACATCGTCCTTGGACATATTCAGCTGACTCCGCAATAACGCTTCGGCTTTTGCCGGAGCGATGCCGCCGTTTTCCACCTGTTTGAGAATGTCCACCGCCTTCGTCAGGCGCTGATCCACTGCGGCTTCAATGCCCTGGCTTTGAAGCGCGCTTACCCTGGTGGTAATCAGATTATCGTATTGTTTGGTCGTCTGCCTCATGCCATCGGCAATGAGCGCTTCGGCTTTGCCGGGATCCACTTTGGCGATATTTTCCGCCTGCTGGTAAAGATGCGTGGACTTGTAGGAGGCCACCATTCCCGCCTGCTCGGGATCGGTAAACCGGCCGCCGGATTTCTGCAGAATCACCTCTAAATCCTGCTTGGAAGCGCCGTAGGATTCCGCTCCCACGCGGTGTCCCGCCACGTGGTCCATGTCGTGGGCCAACTTGTCGGCATGGGCCTGGAACGCCTTGAATTTCTCCGGGTCGGTCGGAATCGGCTCGCTTGTTACCTTGCTATAAAGTTCCCTGTTATAGATTTGCTGGGCGTCTTTTGCCGGAACATCTTTGTAGAGAACATCTCCCGGTTCGACCTTGACGAATTTGCCGGGGTTGTTCGGATCGGGCACAATCTCACCGGGCTTTGCTTTTACTTTGACCGTAAAATCAAGATCGCTGCCTATTTTCGGTTTGGCGGTAGGATTCGTGGGCTTGACGATTTCCACATCTTTGGGATCCAGTCCGTAGCGTTGAGCGATTTTTTCCTTTACTGCCTTATCAACGTCATCGGTAATAAACTGTTTCATCTTCTGATTATAGGCAAGCTTTACGGAATCATCACCTTTATTGAGCGCCCCGATGGCGTGTTTGTCTTTCTGGCACTCCACCAGTGCCTTCTTGATTTCACCGGCATCGCCGCTCTTCAATGCCTCCGCCAGTTTATCCGCTTTCTGCTGCCCCGACAGTCGGCCCGCTTCCCAGGCCTGCACGCGCGCCGGGTCATCGATCTTGGCGGTGATGCGCACTGTGTCTGCCGCCGTGTCCGTCGCCTTGGCGGCTTTTGCCGCATCCGATGCCGCATCCGCTGTCTTGGCTGCATCGAGACCGGCTTCAATTCCCTTCATGGCTTTGGTCGCGTCGGTTGCCGCGTCTGCTGCTTTAATTACCCTGACTCCGTCGATTCCGGCTTCCACTCCCTTTACCGCAACCTTGGTTCCCCCCGATGCAAAATTAAGAGTTGTATCTATGACTCCATATAATGCGCGGCATACACGTTCTCCCACCGGCACGTTCGGATCAAGGACTTTGCGCCAGTTATCGACGCCCAGGGCGGCTTCGGCAAAACCGACCGGATCTGAGGCAATGGCTACCGCAACAGTTGCCGCGGTGCTCGTAGCGTTTATAACCGTGCGCCCGGCGCTTTTTACGGTATTACCTACCTTAACCGAAGAATCCACCGGATGAAGAATGAGCTCTTCGGCCGTATCCACCGCCGCCTTAGCGACGGCTTTGTAATTGTCCGGATCGGTTACTTCCCGGTAAATATCGTTGGCCGTGTCCCGTGCGGCCGTAATGAGCGCCCCGGTTGTGTCTCTCACCTCGCGGGCGGCGGCAAGCGCCATGTTCTTCAGCTCTCCGGGAAGCGCGTCTAAATCCCGGTTGACACCCTGTTCGTAATTACTCCATGTATCTTTAAGATAGGTTGCAAAAGAATTATCCAGCACCCGCTGTTTTTCCAGTTCGGCGAGGCGCTCTCTTAACTGTTCGATTCTTTCCAGTTCGGCCTGTTTTTCGCGGATCTGGGCGAGTTTTTCCTGGGATTCTTTGATACGGTCGGTCAGGGCTTTGATATCGTCATCCGTATTCGATTTGTATTTGTTCCAGGCCTCGGCGTTTTGCGCCTCCATGGCTTTGCCTTCCGCCGGATCTACCCAGCCCCAGCGGTCCGACCACTCCTTGCCCTGCCGCATCATGGAGCGCATGGCATCGTAATCAGATTTATCCATCCAGTATGGACCACCCTTGTCCCACGGAGGACGATACCAGACTTTTCCCTGGTACTCAAAGCCCGATGGGATAGGATCGGGCAGAGCGAGAGTGGGCGGTTCTTTGGGCACCACCTCTACTTCCTGTACGGTCTGAGTCTCCTGTATATCAGGCTCTGTGCCTGTAATATCGGCGCCGGAGAAATTAAAAAGACCTTCGAGAGTACCGCGAATATCTTGCAGGCTCTGTAAACCACCCATGCCGAAGAGCTGCAAAAACGCCCCGAGCGTCATGACGATCGAACCGGCGGCCACAGCCAAGAGCACTGTTTCAGGAGGAATGGTGGATGAATCATTTTTACGTGATTGTGCGTTCGCTTCTTTTGGGGCCGAACCGGTATCAGATTTTTTTATTTTCGCTTCGGGATCATCTTTCAACCAACCCATAGAGCTGGCATAGGATTTGACGCCACCAACAACCTTTCTCATTTTATCATCAAGTTCTTCACGGGTCGGGCAGTCCTTTAAGGTAACAAACCCTTGAAAGCTTTCAAATCCCTTTCCTGTATCAGCGTCAACGCGATCTATTTCAAGATTTCCTCTTACGCCAATGTAAAAAATAACTCTTCCAATCCTGACAATGCCTTCAGTGCTTCTATAATCCCATTGGTGTGTCTTTTTGTCCAACATCTGTTTATTCGGTGTCCACGGTTGTTCGAGCCATGGTCTAAACAATGCTTCATCTCCAATATCCACTTTTCTGGTAAAAGAGCTAGAATAGGTTGTATAGGCAAAATAGCTTTTGGCGTCCTGTATAAGCGGATAAACTCTCTTTATGGATAAGGTCACCCTGATCCAATCATCGACATTGGAGTCCACGCTAATCTTGCCACCCATACTCGGATGAGGAACCTCAATAAGGAAATACTGAAAAGAAGCGTATTTACGTGGCGGATCGTAAGGATTAGTGGCAACGGATGGACTGTCGATGCGAAATTCTTTCGGAACATATGAGTCCGGCAGCAGCAGGTGCTCATAAACGGGTTTAATATTTAGCTGAGCCGGAGAAGGCGGAGGTTCAGCATGTGAAACCTGTGCAAGGATCAGCACCGTCAGGGTCATGAAATTTATTTTGAATCTACAGCGCACGGCCGCACCCTCCGCAGAATCTGGCTTCGGGCTTGAGGCGATTCCCGCAGGCGGGGCAGAAATTTTTCTTCGCAGAAACTTTTTCTTTCTCCTGCGGCTCTGGTATTACAGCAGGGTTTGCCGCGCTAAGATATTTTTTTTGTCCGGGTGCTGTCCACGGTTTGATTCCACAGCGTTGCCTGGCTTCGGCATAAAGCTCCCAGAACTCGTTATCCACCGGCATGAAAGAAGCGCAGTGCTTGAGAATCTGATGCGCCGTGACCGGGTCGCCGCAATCCAGAAAAAGTTTTGCCGCCGGAATCAAAACGAGGAATTGACCGGATACGGCAGGCTGACCAATTAAAAACCGGTATTGCCGCATGGCCTCATCGTTTCGGCCGGAGCTTTGAAGCGCGAGGGCGTAGTTGCACCGCAGTGCGAGGTTTTCGGGATCCAGCGCGAGCCCCAGTTCAAAATAGTGCGCGGCCTGTTCGTGGAAGCCGTCTTCACCCTGACGGATGCCTTCCAGGGCGGCGAGCTTTGAGCCCGCCTCTTTATAGAAAAACTTTTCTTCGGGATGCGCTCTCAGATAATCTTCCAGCTCGTCGAGCAAAAGATCCAAACACACACCTTGGGGGGTGAATATTTCGTTTTCACGCCCTGAGCTCACAGGAAAAGGAATCGGGGAGAGGTTGAATTGATTACGGACACTCTCTGCTAAAGAATAAAACCGGATAGGGGACAATTATCTTCCTTTAACGCTTTCAAGTATTTAGAATTATAAAAAAGGCATTCTGCTATGTCAAGCCCATCTTCATTAAAAAGTGTCTGTAATTATAGCCTGTTTATGGAAGATGAATGTTTTTGTCGTTATTTACCATCTGTGGAGAATTCAGCAATTCACCTGAAAAAAGGATTGCTTTTTATTATACTTTTTCGCCGCAATTGGCGCAGAACTTGGCCCCGGCTTCCAGCTCTTCATGGCACTGCCCGCAGAAGCTTCCATCTGCAGCGGCATTTACCGGTTTATCCGATGCGGGCACCTTCTCCAGGGATATGCTTTCGCTTAATGATTCTTTTGCTTTTTTCTGAACATCTGCAATCTCAAGCCGCAGGGCATCCATTTGACCGTCTATTTTTTTTATGAAACTCCCCTTTTCCTGAATTGTATTTACATCAATATTATTTTTCAAAAACATCGCGTAAACAATGCCGCCTAATTCTTCTATTAAATCCTGTTTTTTCTTCTCCAGTATTGATATTTGGTTTTTGAGCCTGGTCACATCGATAAGCTCTTTTGATTTAACTCTCGCCGTTGTTACACCTTTGCTTATTCCCTGTTTAACTTTGTCCAAGAACTCTGACATAGAAATCTCCTCCTGCGATGTATCCCTATATTTTTTTATTGATTATAATCGGCACATGTTTTTGTGACAATAATTTAAATTAATCACATCCGGTAAATAACCTGTCAGAAAATTATTGACTCACATGGTGAAACAGATGCTTTTTTCTTTAAGTTTTTTACCGTTTAATAAAACTTTTTCAATAAATAAAAAATGACCTATTTCAGCCGCTTATCCATTCCCGTAAAGCCGCAGTCGGGCTGATAACAGGTCACGTTTAAGAATTCGCATTTCTGCTTGCAGGCGGGGCAAACCTCCGGCGGTTTGATTTCCACCACGGTGTTGCCGCAGTTTGAGCACTTCCAGGTATTTTCGGGAACGGGCGTTTTATTTTCGGCCATATTTTCCTCCTCTGAATTTGTCTGTAAATTTAGCACAAAAACCGCGCGCAAAGCGATACTTTTTTGTCCGACAAATATCTTGAAATAAACGCCAACTTCCGGTAAACAATTGCACTCTTTGGAATCCAGGGGAAAATCGTGGCAAATAGCACCAATAAAAACGATCTGACCGGCCTCACCCTGCTGGGCTCGGGCAAAAAGGCAAAACCATCACGAAAACTGGAGACTTTTCCCAATCACCACCGGCGTGACTATACGGTCACATTGACAAGTGATGAATTCACCTGTATCTGCCCGATGACCGGCCAGCCGGATTTTGCCAAAATAAAAATCGAGTATATCCCCGATAAAAAAATCCTCGAATCAAAATCGCTCAAGCTTTATCTGTGGTCTTTCCGCAACGAGGGTGTTTTTCACGAGCATGTGACTAATATCATTCTGGATGACCTGGTGGCCGCGCTAAAGCCGCGCTGGTGCAAGGTAAGCGCGCAATTTGCTGTGCGCGGCGGCATCGGTATAACAGTTGACGCCGAATACAAAAAATAAAATTTTACGGGAATAAATACTTAATCAAGGATTGAAAACAAGCATGGGAAAACGCGACGACATTAAAAAAGTGCTGATTATCGGCTCCGGCCCCATCGTCATCGGGCAGGCCTGCGAATTCGACTACTCCGGAACCCAGGCCTGCAAGGCGCTGCGCAAACTCGGCTATGAAATCGTGCTGGTCAATTCGAACCCAGCGACAATCATGACCGACCCGGGCATGGCCGATGTAACTTATATCGAACCGCTCAATGTGCAGGCTCTCACCGAAATTATCGAAAATGAAAAACCTGATGCCATCCTGCCCAACCTGGGAGGCCAGACCGGCCTTAATCTGACATCGGAGTTGCACAAAAAAGGGATATTAAAAAAGCACAATGTAAAAGTAATCGGTGTACAGGTGGACGCCATCGAACGCGGCGAAGACCGCATTGCCTTTAAAGAAACCATGAACAAGCTGGGCATTGAAATGCCCAAAAGCGAACCGGCCACATCCGTGGAAGAAGCGGAAAAAATAGCCGCCAAGCTCGGCTATCCCGTCGTCGTCCGCCCGGCCTACACCATGGGCGGCACGGGCGGCGGACTGGTTTACAATCTCGAGGAACTGCGCGTTATTGCCAGCCGGGGTATTTCGGCAAGTTTAATCGGCCAGATACTTATTGAAGAATCAGTCATCGGCTGGGAGGAACTGGAACTGGAGGTTGTCCGCGACGCTAAAGGCAAGATGATCACCGTCTGCTTTATTGAAAATGTTGACGCCATGGGTGTGCACACCGGCGATTCCTACTGCACCGCGCCGATGCTGACCATTTCGGAAGAGCTGCAAAAACGCCTACAGGACTATTCTTATAAAATCGTGGAGGCGATTCAGGTTATCGGCGGCACCAACGTGCAGTTCGCGCACGATCCCAAAACAGACCGTGTAGTGGTCATTGAAATAAATCCGCGCACGTCGCGCTCCTCGGCGCTGGCTTCCAAGGCCACAGGCTTCCCCATCGCGCTCATTTCCTCGATGTTGGCTGCTGGTTTAACTCTGGATGAAATTCCTTATTGGCGCGAAGGCACATTGGATAAATACACGCCCTCCGGCGATTATGTTGTCGTTAAATTCGCCCGTTGGGATTTTGAAAAATTCCCCGGCGCTCAGGATAAACTGGGCACGCAGATGCGCGCCGTGGGCGAAGTGATGAGCATCGGCAAAAATTACAAAGAAGCTTTTCAGAAATCCATTCGTTCCTTGGAAAAAGGCCGCTATGGTCTGGGTTTTGCCAAAGACTTCAATAAAAAATCTCTGGATGATCTGATGGAAATGCTGGCCGAGCCGTCCAGCGAGCGTCAGTTCATCATGTACGAAGCTCTGCGCAAGGGCGCGACGGTGGACGCGCTGCATGCCAAAACCTACATCAAAAAATGGTTCATCCAGCAGATGAAGGAACTGGTGGAGCTGGAAGAAAAAATTCTTACGTATAAAGGCAAATTACTTCCCGATGATATATTGATTCAGGCTAAAAAAGACGGATTTGCCGACAGGTATCTCGCGCAGATTTTAGGTAAAAAAGAGGAAGAACTACGCAAGCAGCGCCTGGCCGCGGGGCTTGCTGAAGCGTGGGATGCCGTGCCGGTAAGCGGCGTGGAAAACGCGGCTTATTATTATTCCACCTACAACGCGCCGGACAAAGTCGCGGTGGATAACCGCCGCAAAATCATGGTGCTGGGCGGCGGGCCCAACCGCATCGGCCAGGGCATTGAATTCGACTACTGCTGCGTCCACGCGGCCTTCGCGCTGCGTGATGAAGGATACGAATCCATCATGGTCAACTGCAACCCGGAAACAGTCTCGACCGATTATGATACATCCGATAAACTTTATTTCGAGCCGCTCACCGTGGAAGACGTTTTAAGCATCTACGAAAAGGAAAAACCCGAAGGCGTGATCTGCCAGTTCGGCGGGCAGACGCCTCTAAATATCGCCGCGGATCTGGCCAAGGCCGGAGTAAAAATAATCGGCACCTCACCGGAAACAATAGATCTGGCCGAAGACCGCGACCGCTTCCGCGCCATGATGGAAAAGCTGGGCATTCCCATGCCGCCTTCCGGCATGGCCAGCAATCTGGAGCAGGCGCTGAATGTCGCTGCAAAAATCGGCTATCCGCTGATGGTGCGCCCCTCCTATGTTTTGGGCGGGCGCGGCATGGAAGTTGTCCATGACGAAGAAATGCTCAAGCGCTACGTGGCCGCCGCCGTGGGCGTGACGCCGGAGCGTCCTATTCTTATCGACAAATTCCTGGAAAACGCCATCGAAGCCGAAGCGGACGCTATTTCCGACGGCACAGACGCGTTTGTTCCGGCAGTGATGGAACACATCGAACTTGCCGGCGTGCATTCCGGTGATTCGGCTTGCGTCATTCCACCGATCAGCATTCCGGCGCGCCACATCGAGACAATCAACGACTACACTAAAAAAATTGCCGTGGAATTCGGCGTGGTCGGACTCATGAATATTCAATACGCCATCGCCAACGATATCGTCTACATTCTGGAGGCGAATCCACGCGCCTCGCGTACCGTGCCGCTCGTCTCCAAAGTGTGCAACATTTCCATGGCGCGCGTTGCCGCGCAGGTTATGCTGGGCAAAAGACTCAAAGACTTGAATTTGAAAAACAGCGTCTTGCGCCATTTTGGCGTGAAAGAAGCGGTTTTCCCCTTTAATATGTATCAGGAAGTCGACCCAATTTTGGGGCCGGAAATGCGCTCCACCGGCGAAGTTTTAGGCCTGGCTGATTCATTTGGTCTGGCCTATTTCAAGGCGCAGGAGGCCACCGGGCAGAGCCTGCCCGGCGAGGGCGTGGTGCTCGTTACCGTGGCGGACGCGGACAAAAGCGGCATGCTGGAAGTGGCGCACGCGTTTGAAAAAATCGGCTTCAAAATAAGGGCGACCGAAGGGACGCATAAAATTTTGGCCGCTAAAGGAATAGCATCGGAGTCCATCTTTAAAATGCATGAAGGACGCCCCAACATCGTCGACGCGATTAAAAACGGCGAGATACAGCTGGTCATCAACACGCCCGCGGGCAGGCTTTCCAAATACGATGATTCCTACATCCGCAAGGCGGCCATCAAATACAAGATTCCGTATATAACCACCGTGGCCGCCGCCGTAGCCGCCGTGAAGGGCATTGCCGCGTTTCGTCAGGGGCACGGCCGGGCCAAGTCATTGCAAAGTTATCACAAGGAGATTAAATAATTTATACACAGCCCACCTGGCAGTCACTGATGTTCCACAGCTGCAAATATCGGCGCTAGAAACACCGCAACACCAAGTCCGCTTGTATTAAAAAATCATCTTTTAACCTTAATTAAAAATAAAAAAGGTCGCTTAAGGCCTTTTTATGTTTATTCCAATACAAAGAGATATGGAGGCAAGTTATGAGTTACACTCAAGATTACAAAACCAAACTGGTATCGCCGGAAAAAGCCGTAAAGATCGTAAATTCCGGCGACATTGTTGATTATGGATTTTTTAACGGCAAACCCATAATCCTGGACAAGGCGCTGGCCGCCCGCGCCGGCGAACTCCGTGACGTCGAGGTTTTCACCGCGGTTACGGTTCCTCCCGTGCCGGAAGTTGTCAATCATCCAGAGAGCTTTACTTATATCGACTGGCAATGGAGCAAGCTGACGCGGATGCTCCACGCGTTTGTACAGCCGACATATTACTGCCCTATCCTTTATCACCGCGGCCCGTTTTACTACCGGGAGCTGCTGACTCAGGACCCCAATGAAAACCTGACCCGTGATTACCGTTCGGTCTACTATAATGATCCTGCCAAAAAAGGGAAAGCCAAATGGATTGCCATGATGCAGGTCGGCCCCATGAACGAGGCGGGTTATTTCAATCTTGGTCCCCAGAATTCCGAAACATCGGCAAAAATTCAGTCCGCCGATATTGTTATCGTCGAGGTAAATCCCAACACGCCTACCTGCCTGGGCGGGAATGAAGAATCCGTACATATTTCACGCGTGGACTACATCGTGGAAGCGCCGCCGGACCAGTTGCTTTATGACGCGCCGCAGGTGGAGCCCTCGAAAGTGGAACAGCAAATCGCCGCGCATGTCATGAAATACATCTACGACGGATGCTGCATCCAGCTGGGCATCGGCGGCATGCCGAATATGGTGGGAAAACTGATTGCCGCTTCAGATCTCAAAAACCTGGGGGGGCATACGGAAATGTTTGTCGACGCGTACGTGGACATGATTGAATCGGGAAGAATGAACGGATCAAAAAAGAACATCGACCGCTTCAAATGTTCCTATACCTTCGCCATCGGATCAAAGCGCATGTATGATTTCATGCATAATAATCCCGCTCTTGCCTCCTATCCGGTAAACTACACCAATGATCCCAGGATAATCGCTCAAATTGACAATATGGTAAGCATTAACAACGCGATAGAAGTCGATCTTTTTTCGCAGGTCAACGCGGAAAGCAGCGGTATGGGACAGGTTTCGGGAAACGGCGGAATGTGGGATTTTGTATTAGGCGCCCAATGGTCGAAAAAAGGCAAGAGCTTCATCTGTCTGGCCTCGACCCATACCGACAGCAAAGGCGAAACAAAGTCGCGCATTACGCCCCAGTTACCGCTTGGTTCTATCGTGACCATTCCCAGACAGATGGTGGATTACATCGTCACGGAATACGGCGCGGTAAAACTTACCGCCTGCCCCACCTGGATGCGCGCCGAAAAGATAATCAGCATCGCGCATCCTGATTTCCGGGACGATCTGATAAAAGAAGCGGAAAAAATGAAAATCTGGCGACAATCGAACAAAAAGTAAATTTGACTTTTAATCCAAACGCAGCCTGGCCTTTTTAACCGGGCTGCGCATATATTCCTGTTGTTTATTTGATCTTGTATTTTTTCAGCATAGACATAAACTGGGCTGAAATACCGCTTTTAATTTTACAGCAGTTCCATAGATATTAAATTGATACAGTAACTGCTACAAAAACCCCAAGTCCCGCAGAATTTCTCTGGCTGTTTTTGCCTCGTCGGCCTTGACCAGAAGCCTAGCGTAGGCGCCGGCGGCGATGAGCATTGTTGTGCCTTCACCCTGAAAAAAATAGGTTATCCCCTCGCCGTCCAGGACGGATTTGATAAAAGCAATTTCGCCCTGGTTATAGGTGGAAAATACCTCCACAAATTCATCGTCGCTTTCACGAGTGGAAGCTTGCGGCAATTCGCCGACCAGATAAACATCGCAATCAGCGCACTTATAAAAGCCTTCCCGGTATTCGCCTTTACATTTGGGGCAGAACATAAAAAATCTTTCTGAGATTAAACCTCAATTTATTTTGCCAACTTGATAAATATGGTAGGATCATCCCAGACAAAATAATTCTTATCGGAAGATTCCACCAGGTTGATGATATTCTTCGCGCTGTCGGTGAGAATGACCGTGGATGTTTCCCATGAGAGTTTGCCGCTGATATCTTTCTTTTTGTCTATCGTTCCCTTGATTTTGCGCTTTTTTACCGCCTCGGCAAAAGCGTCATTGGCGGCGTGCCAGAAAATAATCCGGCCTTCTTCCCAAGCAAACCTGCCCCAGAGATATTCCGGCTCTTTATCGCTATCTTCGGGCAGCATATTGAAATACAACCACGCCTTGCCTTTCATAATTTTTATCGTGGCTTTTTCGATATCGTCTTTGTCTTCCAGAAAAATAATTTTTATGATGCCTTTTTCGGCATCCAGAGTTTTTATCAGTATGGCGCCGTCCTGGTTTATCCATGTGCCGTCGAGCTTTTGCGCGTCGATTTTATAATCTTCCAGGCCGACGATATTTTTGGAAACAACGGGGCAACCCGTGAGCATCGCCAAAGCCGCTATCAGTAAAAATATTTTTACCTTTTTCATTTAATTTTTCCTTGATAAAAACAACGGCAGCATTTTCACGGCAGCATGAAATTACTTTTCGCCAAGCGCTTCCAAATCCGCCCTGTCCTTCAGCCTGCCCGTGGCGCGCTTGTTGGCAATGTATTGCTCTTTGCCCAGAAAAAATACGGGAACATCTCCGTACAAACCCGTCTGCTTTCCCTGATCCGCCTCTTCCCAGGTAACTCCGGTTATGGAAGTAACAATATCAACGCGCACCGGCGGATGACCTAGCTGAACCACGTGATCAGATTTTTGAAAATCGTCAATGGTCAGGTTAACGGAGCCGAACCCAAAATCTTCCAACGCGGATAATATTTTTTTTGCGTTTTCCTGCAGAGGCCGCACCAATATATCAATATCGCCGGTAAAACGAGGCGCACCGTGAAAGGCGAGCGCGTAAGCTCCGACAATGATGTATTCAACTTTGTGGGCGTTGAATAACGCGAGCAACTCTTTGAAGTCTTGCTGTACTTCCATAATTTACTTTCCGTAAATAATCCACTGCCGCGATCCGCTCCTGAGACGGGCGGCTCAGCCAGTAGAGGACTTCATCTTTGACCAATTGCGGATCGTCAATTCTGGTTTTCTTGACAATGTTTCTGTTCATTCGCATGGTAAATATTTATCATAAATTCAGGCATATTAACACTATTCTTTCCTCTTCAGCTTACTTTAAGTTACTGAAGCAATATTGATTTCTGTTTACGTCGGAAAACTGCCTGTTGTCATATCGCGCGATTTGATTATAATACGCCTGCAGAAAGAAATTTTATGGCCAAACTTACACTCGAAGAATGGGTTGCCCGCCTGAAAAAGAATAAAAGCTTCCATGCCAACGCCGCCGCGGTGGTGGAAATTCCCGCCAAACCTGGCGATTTTGAAGACTATCCCGCCTGGGTGACTCCGCGCCTGCTCGATGTCCTCAAAAAACGCGGCATGGAAAAACTTTACCGGCATCAGGCGCAGGCCATCCGTTTTATCCGCAACGGCAAAGATGTTGTACTCGTCACGCCGACCGCCAGCGGCAAGACGCTCTGCTACAATCTGCCGGTGCTCCAAAGCATTCTGGAGCAGCCGGAAACACGCGCTTTGTACCTTTTCCCAACGAAAGCTCTGGCGCAGGATCAGATGCACGAGATTCACTCTCTGATCACCGATCTTCAGGCCGATATAAAAACCTACACCTACGACGGCGATACGCCCGATGACGCGCGCCAGGCCATCCGTAAGCTGGGTCATGTTGTGGTTACCAATCCCGACATGCTGCACGCGGGAATCCTGCCGCATCACACCAAATGGCAGAAGCTTTTCGCCAATTTAAAATACGTGGTTATTGACGAACTGCATATTTACCGCGGCATCTTCGGCTCGCACTTTGCCAATGTCATCCGCCGGCTCGTGCGCATCTGCCGTTTTTACGGCGCCAATCCCGTTTTCATCTGTTGTTCGGCCACGGTGGCCAACCCCAGAGAGCATGCCGAAAAAATACTGGAGCGCGAAGTGGCTCTTATCGACAAAAGCGGCGCGCCTACCGCGGCCAAGACTTTTATTCTTTTCAATCCGCCCATCATCAACCGCGAACTGGGAATCCGGCAAAGCGCGATGACGCCCGCGCGCAAAATCGCCTCCGATCTTATCGGCAACGATATTCAGACGATAATTTTTGCCACCAGTCGTCTCAATGTTGAGGTGCTGACCAAATATCTCAAAGATAAATTTGTGAAAACCAAGCCGCTGGACGACCATTTTGTCACCGGCTACCGCGGCGGGTATCTGCCGAACCTGCGACGCGAAATCGAAAAAGGCCTGCGCACGCGCGAAGTTATGGGCGTGATCAGCACCAACGCGCTGGAGCTGGGCATCGATATCGGCGATCTGGAAGCGTGCGTCATGGTCGGTTATCCCGGCTCGATTGCCAGCACCTGGCAGCAGGCGGGCCGCGCCGGAAGACGGAGCGGACACAGCCTGGCCATGCTTATCGCGCGCAGCAATCCGCTGGATCAGTTCATCATGGAAAATCCTGACTACTTTTTTTCCTTATCGCCGGAGCATTGCCGCATCAATCCGGATAATCTCCTGATTTTACTGCATCACATAAAGAGCGCGGCTTTTGAATTGCCATTTGAAAAAGGAGAAAAATTTGGCGAAGAAAACCTGGAGGAATTTCTGCAATACCTGGAAGAAAAAGGCGTCCTGCACCAGACCGACGATCGCTGGCACTGGGCGGCGGAAAGTTATCCTGCGGATGAAATCAGCTTGCGCGCGATTAATCCGGAAAACGTTGTTGTCGTGGATACAACAGAAGCAGGCAAACACAAAGTCATCGCCGAGGTGGATTGGGACAGCGCCTTTACCGCCCTGCATGACGAGGCGATTTATATGATGGCCTCAGAGCAGTATCACGTGGACAAGCTCGATCTGGAAGGCAAAAAAGCTTATGTGCGCAAGGTGGATTCCGATTATTACACTGATGCCATGACCTACACCAACGTGCGCGTGATTGACGCGTTTGATAAACACAAGGATGAAGGCGCGATTGTGGAACACGGCGAAGTGCAGGTCGTACGCAAGGTTGTGGGCTTTAAAAAAATCAAATTCTACACATCCGAAAATCTGGGTTACGGCGATGTGAATCTGCCGGAAAAAGACATGCACACCACCAGTTACTGGTTTACCATCCCGCGCGATCGTCTGCGCAAACTTAATTTTTCTCCCGCGGAAATTATTGACGGGCTTTCGGGTCTCGCCTACACGCTGCATCATTTATCCGCGATGTTTTTGATGGCCGATACCCATGATATCGACCGCGCGCTGGGCGACAAATCGGGCGAGTGGTTTGTGAGCCAGGGAAAAGCGGGGCGCGTGATAACTTCCTTTTCCGAAGGGCGTCCCGATAATTTCAGCGAAAAATCCGGCGCGCGGATTGACGAATTCGATCCGACGATCTTTGTTTTTGACGCCTACCCCGGCGGCATCGGCTTTTCCGAACTGCTTTACCGGGAACACGCGAATCTATTAACCGCGGCGCGTTCTTTAATTGAAAAATGCCCGTGCGCCTACGGCTGCCCCTCGTGCGTCGGCCCCACGCTGGAAGTCGGCAAAACCGCTAAAGAAATGGTGCCGAAAATTATCGAATTGATTTTGGGAAAATGAAAAGGTGACTTAAGTTTTATATCTCCGGCATTGCGGAATCGCGCTGGCGCATGCCCAGGAGCCGGATTTTAAAATCTTTTTAAAGAACACAAAATGTGTTATAAAAAAATAAATGGAAAAATACACTTTCACTGAGTATTTTGAAAAGGAAGTATTAAGAAAGCGGCCATATTTAAAAAAAGAATGGTGCATTAATGTTATTGAGAATCCGCTGAAAGTTGAACCTCAAGATAATAATCGTTACCGGTTTTGGGGTATTGTTGAAGCGCTTGAAAACCGTATCTTGCGGGTAGTTACACTCAATGATAAAAAAACCATTCATAATGCCTTTCCCGATAGGGGGTATAAAAAATGAGACTTAACTATTATCCAGAAACAGATTCTCTCTATATTGACTTATCCGAAAATAAAAGCGCGGAAAGCAAAGAAATTTCCGAAGGTGTTGTTTTGGATTACGATGCCGAAGGCAATCTAGTTGGAATCGACATTGATAACGCCAGTAAAAAAATACAATTAAAAGAATTGATTCTCAACGGGCTTCCGTCAAGTGTCCACACCGTGGCAGCATGACCTTGTAAAGCACATTTAAGAAGTTTCAAGGCAAGGTTCTTTGCGGCATAAAATTGCAGGACGAGTAAAGCGGAAACCATCCCGAAGGATGATCTAAAAAAGAAGCGATTTGATTGCGTTCAATCTTTAATGTGGCCTACCCCGGCGGCATCGGCTTTTCCGAACTGCTTTACCGGGAACACGCAAATTTGTTAAACGCGGCGCGATCTTTAATTGAAAAATGCCCCTGCGCTTACGGCTGCCCTTCCTGCGTGGGTCCAACGCTGGAAGTAGGCAAAACCGCTAAGGAAATCGTGCCAAAAATAATTGGATTGATTTTGGGGAAATGAAAAAGGTAAATTAAGTGTTATGCTCGTAGTATTTTCAAGTTGTACTAATAAAAATTATTTTTTTGTTAAATCCTTTTTTGCAGAGCATGCCCTCTATTCCACTTAGCACGGTGTTCCTGATCGACGAAAAATATTTTTAGATCTGCCTGATGTTCTTGTGACACCCAATAGATTTTAGTTGTGGCCTGATGTTCATGATTTACATAATACCATAAAAAGTCATCATTAGCTCTATATTCCTGATCAACTACAAATACGCAAATATCGGCTTGATAATCTTGAGAAACTTTAAATGTTTTCACTGTTGCTTGGTGTTCGTGGTCTACAACGTAAATTTTTGCCATAATGCAAGCTCCTTTCTGATATTTTATGTGTTCGCTAACTGTTAAATTATCATAAATATGTTTTGTGTTAAAGGATAATTTGGGGCTGTTGACATTTATTGGAGAATATTAGAAACGGATAAAAATGCTTTCACTTATCGTCCTCAAATTCCGGAGACGGAAATTCAAAAGTCATCTCCTTTGGCCTCCATCTCTGTTCTGCTATTTGTGCAAAGGTTTTTGGCTTTGCCGCATCTTTTTCCCTTTGAATAACATGCCATTTTTCAAATTCGTCGCGCCATTTTAATGCTTTCTTTTGCCTTTGCAGACAGGTTGATTTTATCCATTCTTCCAGCTCTTGAGAAAACGGCTCGGTTACAGGAATTGGCGGAATCAAAGACACAAGCCCTTCTACATCTCTTTCTCTTTTATCCGCGTTGAAAAGTATGGCTGGTTCCTTATATTGAGGCCATGAAAATAAATACTCGTCTTCCGGGGGGATTTCTTTAGCGCATTCCGGTTGTTTACGGCATTTAAGGCATTTTTTTCTTTTGCCCGACCAGTCACACAAACAGCATTCCCATGTATCAATAATCTTATTATCTTTTGTGATTAAAGCACCATCCAGGATTAAAATAAAGCAGGGGATCATGAAGGCATCGGAAATATCCTCGCAAATATACAAGCTGAAAGGCATATCCGTAAGAGCAGATACTATATTCTCTTTCAAAGGAGAACTCGCCAGGATATTAACGTTACTTTCTATTGATTGGGTGACGTGCATTGTTTACATCCCAATAATATTTAACTCTATTTTGTAAACTATTAAATGCTAATTTTAAAATAAGATTAACTTAAGCAAGAACTGACACATTTAACAGACAAAATGACCCCGGGAAAATCCTTGTTTTTCATTATTTTAGGGAAACACCATGCAACTGCGTCAAATTCATAGCGTATGGTCGGTTCATTCAAAAGTAGCTTTATTTTGTCATCCACATCTATATTGGTTCCTGCTTTATATTTATTGATGTTTTGGGTAAGAAAAATAATTGCTAATGCGCGTTTGACCTTCCCCCCGGAAACTA
>DLNC01000003.1:180043-213914 GCA_002478265.1 Syntrophaceae bacterium UBA7520 | reverse complement strand
AAAATCAAAAACTGCCTGCACCTGCCCGGCACAAAATATTTTCATATTCACATTCCCTGTCCGCCGGGCTGGGGTTATGACCCTCGTTACGGCATCAAAATCGGCCGCCTGGCCGTCGAAAGCGGTTATTACGATCTTTACGAAATAGTGGAAGGCGAATTTAAACTGACGGCCGCCTCCGAAAAGCTGGTGGAAAAACGCAAACTGGTGCCGGTGCGCGAATACTTCCGCGCGCAATCCCGCTTCCGGATTTTATCCGACGAGCAAATCGCGGAGATCCAGCGGCAGATTGACGCAAAATGGGAAGGATATTATCGTAAGGAAGAATAACGGCTCGCCTGTTTTGCCGCGCGAAAGCGGGTTATTTAAGAATAGGCGAAAATCTGTTGACATAGAGCGTCAAGAGCATTATATAAACCGCGCCCGCCGGGTAATGGGGAAACTTTACGGAGGCGCGGCGTCTTTCTTTGCTGGGGAATCGTTCAATGGTAGGACACCGGACTCTGACTCCGTGAATCAAGGTTCGAATCCTTGTTCCCCAGCCATTTTTTACTTTCCGAAAAAAGCATAAAAAAAGAGATTGCTTCACCCCGCTGACGCGGGGCTCGCAATGACAAAAGAGTGGTCATCGCGAGGGCGGGTCTTGTGGCGATTTAAGAGATTGTCCCGCATGCCCGGGATTGGCGCTTCGCTGCCCGCCGCGCCGCGCTCGCGGCTTTGGCTCACTGCAATGACAGATGATTGTCATCGCGATGATGAAATCCAAAGCGATCTTTTGAAGTAAACGATGGTCATGACGGCATCTTGATAACAGCCTGCGCCGGTATGAAGAAAAAATCTTTTTTCAGGAAACAGCGGCGATCTTCGCCCATGAATCCCGAAGCGGCACAACGCGGTTGAAAACCGGTTTGCCGGGTTTGGTGTCTTTTTCGTCGGCGCAAAAATACCCCTGGCGTTCAAATTGATAGCGAGTGAGCGGCCGGGCATCGGCCAGGTTTTTTTCCGCCCGGCAATTTTGCAGAATTTCCAGAGAAGCCGGATTTAAAAACTTTAAAAAATCCTCTTCGGCTCCCGGGTCGGATATGGTGAAGAGCCGGTCGTAGAGCCGGACTTCCACAGGCACGCTGTGCTCGGCGGAAACCCAGTGAATCACGCCTTGCACCTTGCGCCCGTCAGCGGGCGGGCCGTCAAGCGTTTCCGGCGCGTAAGTGCAGTGCAATTCAGTGATCTCCCCGCTTTTTTCATCCTTGACCATGCTTTCAAATTTGATGACGTAAGCGTTACGCAGGCGCACTTCCCGGCCCGGAGCAAGGCGGTTATATTTTTTCGGCGGGTCTTCCATAAAGTCTTCGCGTTCAATATAAATTTCGCGGCAGAAGGGAACCTGCCTTGTTCCCATTTCCGGTCGTTGCGGATGATTGGCGCAAGTTAACTGCTGCACTTTTCCTTCGGGATAATTATCGATGATGACTTTCAGCGGGCGCAAAACGCACATCGCGCGCGGCGCGTTTTCATTTAAATCTTCACGCACGCAATGCTCCAGCAAAGCCACGTCAATAAGATTGTCGTTTTTGGCCACGCCGATGGCCGCGCAGAATTGACGAATGGATTCCGGCGTGTAGCCGCGCCGGCGCAGGCCGCTCACCGTAGGCATGCGTGGGTCATCCCAGCCGGCCACATATTTTTTCTCGACCAGTTCAATAAGCCGCCGCTTGCTCAGCACCGTGTAGCTTAAATTGAGACGGGCGAATTCGATTTGTCGGGGGCGGTTTTTTTCGATCAAGCGCTCAACTATCCAATCGTACAACGGACGGTTATTTTCGAATTCCAGCGTGCAGATGGAATGCGTGATGTTTTCCAGCGCGTCGGAGAGGCAATGGGCGAAATCATACATGGGGTAAATCACCCATTTGTTGCCTGTCCGGTAATGGGGCTCGCGCTTGATGCGGTATAAAATGGGATCGCGCATGACGATATTCGGCGCGGCCATGTCGATTTTCGCGCGCAGAGTGTGCGCGCCGTCCGGAAATTCGCCGGCGCGCATCCGGGCGAACAAATCCAGATTATCTTGGACCGAGCGGTTGCGGTAGGGGCTGTTTTTTCCCGGCTGGGTAAACGTGCCGCGGTATTCACGGATCTCGTCCGCGTTCAGAGAACATACATAAGCGTCGCCTCTCTTAATCAGCAAAACGGCAAACTGATAAAGTTTTTCAAAATAATCGGAGGCGTAAAACAGGCGATCCTGCCAGTCAAAGCCCAGCCAGCGGATATCGCGGATGATGGATTCGACATATTCCATGGATTCGCCGACCGGGTCCGTATCATCCATTCTCAGGTTGCAGGTTCCCTGGTATTGCAGAGCGAGGCCGAAATTCAGGCATACGGATTTGGCATGGCCTATATGAATATAGCCGTTGGGTTCCGGCGGGAAACGGGTAGCCACGCGGCCGTCATTTTTGCCGGCGCGCAAATCTTCATCGATTATGTCGCGGATAAAATCGCTGGAAGTGGATGACAAGGGTTGAGCCATAAAAAACTCCTATAGGTATCTCCAAAAATCACGCAGGGACGGTATAATATTCAAAGGAATATATCAAGAGGCTTGAAAAATTGATTTGCACAAAAATGTACGGTAATGATTACCGCCGTATCTCAGCACCCTATCGCTGTTTTCAGCACTTCCAGGCTGAGATTGCCGCCGGACATAATCATTACCACTTTTTTCCCCATAAGCCGCTCTTTTATTTTACAGGCGGCTACCAAAGAAACCGAGCCCGCCGCTTCCGCAAGATTATGTGTGCTGAAGAGAGCGAGGCGGATTCCTTCGAGAATTTCCTCCTCGGTCAGAAGCACAACATCGGTGACGCTGTCTTTGAGTATCACATAGGGAAGCTGGAAAACACTCCGGGCGGCCAGGCCGTCAGCCACGGTGTTGGCGTCGTCAAGAATAACGATGTCTCCTTTTTTCCATGAATTGTAAAAGGACGGAGCGTTTTGCGGCTCCACGCCGATTATTTCAATCGCGGGATTGAAGGCGCGCACGGTTTTTATCAGCGAGGCGCAGCCCGCGCCGCCGCCGATGGGACAGATGATGACGTCGACATCGGGCAAATCCTCCATAATTTCCAGTCCCATGGTGGCCAACCCGTTGAGGATCTCCGGTTCGTTGCCCTGCTGGACATAATAATAGCCCGCGCTGTCCACCAGCTCTTCGCAGTATGATTGGGCATCATAAAAATCTTCGCCGTGCACGATAAGTTCCGCTCCGTAGCTTTCGATGATTCTGTTGATTTCCGGGTTGTTGTTTTCCGGCACGACCACCGTGCAGGGCACGTGAAACCACTGGCCTGCCCAGGCCATGGCCAGTCCGTGATTGCCGCGCGTGGCCACCAGAATTCCGCCTTCCAGTTCTTCTTTGGACATGTAATGGAAAAAATTAAGCGCGCCCCGAATTTTAAAAGAGCCGGTAGGATTATGGTTTTCATGCTTGACAAAAGCCTCGCCGCCGATCAGGCGGGAAAGCTCCGAATAGTGGATAAGACTTGTTTTGTTCAGGTATTTATTAATGACGGCCTTGGCCATCAATGCCTTTGTCGGATTGACCTGTTCGCTCAGCGCCTCGTATTTTTTCAGCATAAAAGCCTCCCGTCTAATCAAAACTTTAGCATTCTTCCCGCAGGAACTCCGACGCATGATGCTGTGTCATAATGTCTTTGCGAGGAAGTGTAACGACCGAAGCAATCTCTTGTTTATTCGATATTATAGGGATTGCCACCCCGCATTCGCCGGGCAAGCTGCTCCCTGCGGGAGCTCGCAATGACAAATGATGATTGCGACACAGTCCCACATGCCGGATAAGCGTGATTCCGCGCTTTGCGCTTCGCCTTCAGTCGTTAACCTAAAAACCTTTCTATCATCTGCGCATACCTGGCGGCCGCGCCCCTATTCGCGGCGACCGCTGCTTTTCCCGCCGCGCCTTTTTGCTCAAGCGCGGCCGGATTTTCCAGTTCCTGAAGAAGCTTCCGCGTCAAATCCTGAGCATTTTTCGCCATAATACCGCAGCCTGCGGACTCAAGCAACGCTTTTTCTTCCCGGAAATCATCCATCGAAGGGCCGTAAAAAACAACTTTGCCCCAGGCGGCCGCCTCCAGAATATTTTGTCCCCCTTTGGGCACCAGAGAGCCGCCGCAGTAAACAACTGTGGCCACCGAATAGATTTTAAAGAGCTCGCCGATAACATCACCCAATATGATTTTTTCCTCACCGCGTCTCTTGTCTTTATTTATTTCCGTCATGGTAATAATATCCGTCAATCCCCTTTGACGCAACAGTTCCAGAATTGACGGCGTCCTTTCAATATGGCGCGGCACGATAATCAGCTTAAATTCCGGATGAGCCGCGAGTATTTGCTGGTAGGCGTCTATGATAATTTCTTCTTCACCCGGGTGAGTGCTGCCGGCAACCAGGAAACTTTCTGCGGGTCGCACATTCAGGCGGCGTGAAATCTCCTGCCGTACCTGATCGAATGCGCGGGCGGCCAGCGCGTCGTACTTCGCGTTGCCGAGAATATGGATTCTATCTTGGGGCATGCCCATTTTTATTATCCGTTGCGCGTCCAGATCGGAAATCATGGCGGCACCAGAAAAATAATGAAAAATCCGCCGCCAGAAGAATCTGGTCAGGAAGTATTTGCCAAAGGAACGGGGCGAAATGCGCCCGTTAATCATGAGTATTTTTACGCCGTGTTTTCTGCAGGTATTAAGAAAATTGGGCCAGAGTTCGGTTTCCATCAGCGCGAAAACAACAGGCTGCGCCTGCCGGACGGCTTTACGCACGACGCAGGGGAAATCCAAAGGAAAATAGACAAAAGCATCCGCGGAGGTGACAATCTGGCGGGCCATGTGCTGGCCGGTTTCCGTCGAGGTGGAAAGGATGATTTCGACATCCGGTCTTTTTTGCTTTAAAGCTGTGACTATGGGGGCCGCCGCCGTTACTTCACCCACCGAGACAGCATGTATCCAGAGGCGTTTGTCGCCTTGCAAACCACCAAAAATATCTGCCTGCTTACCGCCGAGTTTCGGAATGATGCTTTTACGGTATTTTCCCCGGAAAATAATGATGAATAAGTAATAAGGAGCGATGATTGCCGCGGCGAGAAAAAGCAAAATATTATAAATAATAAGCATTATATTTTTTAAAATTTTGCGGTGGCTATGTCAATGGAAAAAATAGGGGAAAGGTTAAAGGAGAAAAACGAAAGGTGGAGGGCGGAAGGCTTAAGGCCTAAGTTTTTAGAGCAAAGGATAGATGCTGGAGACACAAGCTAATGGTCTTCAGCCTTTAGCCTTCAGCCAATATGTCTTGCGCTTTTATTGACAGGACCTAAACATTGGTATATTAAAACGAAAATATCAGGAGAAAATATCTAAATGAAGCTGATTGCCCCTTCGATTTTGTCTGCCGATGCCTCCCGGCTAGGAGAAGAAATTGCGGCCGTGGATAAAGCCGGCGCGGACTGGATCCATGTCGATGTCATGGACGGGCGCTTTGTTCCCAATATCACCATGGGACCGGCCATTATTAAAAACCTGCGCAAAACCACCAAACTGCCTTTTGACGTGCACCTGATGATTAAAAACCCGGAAGCTTATATAAAATCTTTCGCGGAAGCGGGAGCCGATTATATCACCGTGCATGTGGAGGCGGCCAGTCATCTGCACCGGACGATTGAATTGATAAAAAATACAGGCAAAAAATCCGGCGTTTCTCTTAATCCGGCCACGCCGCTCAATACGGTGGAAGAAATTCTGCCTGAGATCGATCTGCTGCTGGTGATGTCGGTTAACCCGGGTTTCGGCGGACAGCAGTTTATTCCAAGTTCCTTGTCTAAAATAAAACGCGCCGCGGAGATAATCGCGAAGCTGCCGCGCAAGCCGCTTCTGGAAGTGGATGGGGGCGTAAATCTTGAAAATATCGGCGACATCGCCCGTGCGGGCGCGGATGTTCTGGTAGCGGGTGCGGCGGTTTTCAGCACCAAAGATTACAAAAAAACAATCGCTGAGCTCAAAGCAGCCGCAAACAAAAGTTAGTTCTGTTTTTGCATTTCCTTCGCCATGTTCAGCGCCTGGCGCGCCTGGGTGAGTTTGGGATTGATCTCGAGAGCCTTTTCGAAATGTTTGACTGCCTTTTCTAAGTCACCCTTGTTGCCCAGAGCCACGCCAAGGTTGAAATGCAATCCGGCGTTTTCCGGCTCTAACTGCATCGCCTTTTGGTAATAAGAAATGGCCTCATCGTGGCGTGCCTGTTTTTCCAATAGAACTCCCAGGTTATTGAGCGCTTTGAAAGATAAAGGGTCGAGTTCAACAGATTTTTCGAAATGCTCGATTGCCTCGTTTATCTTGCCGCTCTTTAACAAGACCTCGGCAAGGTTATAGTACGCCTTGCTGTGCCCAGGGTTTGTTCTGACGGCCTGTCGGTAGCAGGATTCCGCCTCGCTGTTTTTCCCCTCCGCGGCAAACAAATTTCCCAGATTGTAGTGCGCCTCGGCGAGGTTTGGATCGATTTTGATCGCTTCGTAATAATGACGGATAGCTTCTTGCTTGTTTCCGGCCGCTGCCAGCGCAACACCCAGATTGATATGCGCGTGGGCGCTCATGGGATTTTTTCGGATGGCTTGCCGATAAAAAACGACCGCTTCATCGCTCTTGCCGACGGCCGCCAGCGCCGCGCCGAGATTGACTAAGGCGCTGTCGTATTCGGGATGAATTTCCAGCGCGGCGCGGTAATGGTAAATAGCTTCTTGGCGCTTACCCGCTTCATCAAAGGCCACGCCCAGATTATTATGCGCCAGATGGTTGTTTCTGGTTGTTTTTAGGGCGTGGCTAAAAATTGCCACGCTGTTTTTCCAGGATCTGCAATATTGCCAGGAAAGAAGCATCATTACCAGAATGGCAACTACTGATAGAGGCGTCAAAACTGATTTGCGCTTTTTTTCTTTTGGCACAAGATACAGCAAGCCCCAGACAAGCATGATTAATATTCCGACCGAAGGAAGGTAAGTATAACGGTCTGCCATCGCCTGGTTGCCCACCTGCACCAAGCCGATTACGGGAACCAGAGTTCCTAAATACCAGAGCCATCCTGTAATTAAAAATGGCGCTTTTCTGACAAAAAACAAAACTCCTGTTGTAGTAATAGCTAAAAGTAAAATTGCCCCCAATATCTGCCAACCGGATAACAATTGATGCGGATAGAAAATTGACAGGTTGACCGGCCAGAATGTTTTTCCCAAATACACCGCGTAAGATACTAGCGCGTTGGCTAGCCGGTCGGAAAACGGAAGTATATCAAGAGAGGCAATAGACCTGCCTTTATCTTGTGCCCAGACAGTGACCAGAGAAGAAATAACGCTGAGTGCGAAGAGCGGTATTTTTTCTTTGATGAGTTGTATGGTTAGCTGTTTGGTGTTTTGAACTATTATTGGCTTTTTTGCATGTTCGGCATGGATTTCGGCACTTTTTCTTTTTTTCTTTTTCTTGTTTTTTTGTTGTTGTGCGACAACCTGTGTTTTGTGAGGCTCCGGACTAGGGACTTTTTGCCATCTTTGCAGCGGCCAGTAATCGATCAATAAGAGGACGAATGGCAGGGTGACCATCATGGGTTTGGACATGAGCGCTAAAACAAACAGGAAGAAGCAGAGCAGATATTTGGATATTTTTTTGTCTTCCACATAAAAGGTGTAGGCATAAAGCGTCGCCATGCCAAAAAACATGCTCAGGACGTCTTTTCTTTCTGATGCCCAGGCGACGGATTCCACCCGCAAAGGGTGCACGGCAAATAAGGCCGCAACGATGGCCGAGGGCCAAAGCTGCTTGGTTGTTTTGCTCAGAAACAGGAACAGGAATAAAACCGCGCCGATGTGAAAGAGAAGACTCACGAGATGATGGCCGCCCGCCCAGGTACCGAATAAGCTCCAGTCCAGGGTGTGGGAGAGTAAAGTTAAAGGGTGCCAGTTGCTGGCGACTACTGCGGTAAACGCCCATTTGATGGTTTGAACATTGATGCCGGATTTAATTTGATGATTTTCAGTGATGTAGAGATTGTCGTCAAAATTAATAAAATCATTATTCAGAATGTGGCCAAAGGAGATTATGGTGATTAAAACTAAAAAAATGATAACCAGATATCTATGATGTTTGTTCATGTGGCTTTAGGGAAAAACGGCGAATTTAATAAATTTAATTTTGCCAGGCGAAAAGCGAAAGCTGTTTTAAGGCAACCAAAGCCATATTTTACGCTGCGGATAAAATTGATCGATGATGCTTCGGCAAAATAACTGGTCGGGCAGCTTACCTCCGCAATCGTATAACCAAGCCAGACGATTTGCGCAAGCATCTGATTGTCAAAAACAAAATCATCCGAATTGTTTTGCAGCGGCAATTTGAGCAGGAGCTCGCGTGAAAAAGCCCTGTATCCGGTGTGGTATTCGGAAAGCTTTGCCCCGATTAAAATATTTTCCACAAGCGTCAGAAAACGATTGGCTATATATTTCCATATAGGCATGCCGCCTTTCAGCGCGTAGCCACCCAGAATCCGGGAGCCCAGCACACAGTGATACAAGCCGCTGGCTATTAAGGAAGCCATGGCGGGATCAGCTTCGGCGTATACTGATAATCCGGGTGAACCATGATAATAATATCCGCTCCCTCTTCCAGGGCCAGGCGGTAACATGTTTTTTGGTTTCCGCCGTAACCCAGGTTTTTTTCGTGAACGAAAAGCTTGCTTTGCGCAAGTCCAGAGGCAATCTTAGCCGTATTATCGGCGCTGGCATCATCAACAAAAATAACCAGATCCACAACACCTTGCTGCATGACTTCTTCATAGGTTTTGATGAGAGTTTTTTCGGCATTATATGCCGGCATAACAACCACAATTTTTTTGTTCTGGTACAAAATTATTCTCTCCAGGCGGTATTTCAGGATAATTGTGAGTTGAGTATTTGTCCGCGCTTTTTTGCCTCTCTTACCATCTTTTCGATAAGTTCGGCAACGGTGGGCTCTTCATGAATCAGGCCGGTGGACTGTCCCACGGGAAGAACGCCTTTTTTTGTATCTCCATCCTCCGTGGCAATTTTAATTGCCTTGAAGCCGTTGGCCATGAAAGCCAGCTGGCGCGCGTTTTTCCAGCCGGAGAGAAGAACGCCAAGGAATAACTTGCCGAAGGGCAAACCCAGCTGTTCGGCGATAAGCCGTGCGTTAAAAAAAGCCGCCGGTAAATTCAAGCCGCGCTTAATGGCTTTTTGCGCCGCGGGTGTGTCCAAAACGCGGCAGAACAGACCGTCAAAACGGTCGGAGTACAGCGTGTCGGAGATATCTTTTTCGATGGAAAGATTCTTGTAAACCGCATGCAGCGGGCTTTCTTTTGTTGTCATAAAGCGTGTGCCCATGGCGATTCCCTCGGCGCCCAGCGCCAGCGCCGCCGCCAGTCCCCGGCCGTCGGCAAAGCCGCCGGCGGCAATTATGGGAATGTTCACGGCGTCAGCAAGGCGGGGAATCAGCACAAGGGAAGTCACAAAATCTCCGTGCGCCGCCGCTTCGTGGCCGGTGGCGATTATGGCGTCCGTGCCGTAATCCGCGGCGCGCTTGGCATGGTGGACGTTAACAACCGTGGCAATGACTTTTCCACCGTAGGCATGAGCTTCTTTGACCAGCCAATCACCCTTGCCTAAGGAAAAATTAATCACCGGCACTTTTTCTTCCAGTAACACGCGGGCGTTTTCAGACGCGCCCGGGAAAAGAAGCGTGGCATTTGCCCCAAAAGGTTTATCGGTGAGAGCGCGGATTTCTCTGATAGCTTCGCGTGTCTGCTGCGCGTTGTAAGGACCGGTGGCCAAAATTCCCAGGCCGCCGGCATTGGAAACAGCGGCCACCATTTTCGGCACGCTGATCCAGCTCATTCCTGATAAGATAATCGGGTATTTAATGCCGAAAAGTTCTGTAATTCTCGTTTTCATAAAAGTCTCCTGATTAATTTATAGGCCGCGCGCTGATTAATAGCGCCGCAAAAAAGACCAGCGGCGGCCTAACGGCTGATCCGCCAATTTCGTTTTGTTACAACTGGTCAATTATCTTGATTGCCGGACCGTCTATTTTTTGCTGTAATCGTAGACGCCACGCCCCGTTTTGCGTCCGAAGTGACCGGCGCGCACCAGCTTTCTTAAATACTGCGCGGGACGGTATTTATCGCCCAGTTCCCGGTGCAGACCTTCCATGACGCGCAGCAAGGTATCATTTCCGATAAGGTCGGCCAGGGCCAGAGGGCCTATGGGGTGGTTGCAACCCAGCATCATGCCCTTGTCGATGTCTTCCGCCGAAGCCAGTCCTTCATCCAGAGCGAAGAAGGCTTCATTGATCATGCTGCAGAGGACTCTGTTAACGACAAATGCCGGCGCTTCCTTAACGATAATAATTTCTTTGCCGATTTTTTTGCCCCAGGCTTTGGCGATTTCCAGCGTTTCATCGGAAGTCTGAAGGCCGCGGATTATTTCCAACAGGCGCATCACCGGCACGGGATTGAAAAAATGAGTGCCGATAAAACGCTCCGGCCTTCTGGTAATCGAAGCCATTTCGGTAATGCTCAAGCCGGACGTGTTGGTAAAAAACAGGCAATGTTTCGGCACGATATCTTCGAGTTCGGCGTAAACTTTCTTCTTTACCTCCATTACCTCAATCACAACTTCCACGACAATATCAGCCTCCGCCGCTGCTTCTTTCAAATCTAAAGTTGGTTTTATGCGCGAAAGAACTGCATCCATCTGTTCTTTTGTTATTTTTCCCTTTTCCACATCCCGACTCAGGTTTTTTTTAATTGTATTCATCCCGCCGTCGATGAATTTTTGTTCAATGTCTCTCAGGGTTACTTTCATGCCCGCCTGCGCGCAAATCTGAGCGATGCCGCTGCCCATAAGCCCTGCTCCCAAGACGCAAATTTTGTTGTAATCCATAGGTGCCTCCAAACTTTATTTGTTAATAAATAACTAAAATTTCATCAATAAAATGTGGCTAGCTAACAGCGAAAACCAGGCAAAGTCAAGGAAAAACAAGGAATATTAATCAGTTGAAGAAGGCGCTTTTATGTGCCAATATTCAAACATGTTTATTATTATTGATGGTTATAATTTAATCCGCCAATCCAAAACGCTGCGTCGCTATGAGGTAAAAAGCCTGGAGGCGGGGCGCGCCGCGCTTTTTTCACTCTTGAGCGATTACCAGAAAATAAAAGAACACAGAATCACCGTCGTTTTTGACGGCTGGCAGGGCGAAGAGCGATATGAAGAGCGCGACCGCTACTACGATGTGGATATTATCTATTCCGGTTATGGCGATTACGCCGACGATGTGATCAAAAGAATGATCGAAAATGCCGAAGAGGAAACAATCGTTGTATCTTCCGACCGCGAAATAATTTCCTTTGCCGAAAATTACGGAAAAACAGCTTTGTCGTCCGCGGAGTTTGAAGCGCTGATGAACAAAGCTCTCCATTCGTCAACAACGAAACAATACGCCGCCGCAGATAATCAGGAAAGAGAAAGAAAAAAAGTGGGCCCGTCCCGGAGATTGTCCAGAGCGCAAAAAAGCAGGCAAAAAATAATGAAGAGGCTTTAGCTCAGCTTCGGATGTTATTGATTAAGCGTTTTTTTGCCGTCATATGCCGCGCAGGCGCAAACGAGGAATTTTTCCAATAAAATCCGCGGATCAGCACCCGAAGATTTTAGCGCTAAATCTATCTCGAGCAAATCATGGAGAAGGTCAGTCAATTTGGAGAGAGAAAAGTTGCCGCAATTTTTCCAGGCGTTATAGATGACAAAAGGGTGTTGGCTGAAAATCAAATCAGCCGTGATGTTGCTTTTTTCTTTTCGGTCGGCAATTAAAGGATAAACATTTTTTTGAAACCAACCATATTCCGCGTTGGTTTTACAGGGCGGCAATATTTTTTTATCCAAAAGTATTCCGGCCTGAATAAGCAGCCGCAATTCTCTGGCGAGCATCGTTAAAATCATCAAAGGATGCATCCCCTGTTCCAAAAGAGCTTTTAAGGCGGAAAGCGCCGCCGCGATATTTTTCTGACCCAGCGCGGAGGTTAGATCGAAGACGGAGTCCTCCTTTGTTTTGCCTACAAGTTCTAGGACATCGTTTTGCTCGATAATCTCGCGTTCACCAGTGAAAAATATCAGTTTTTCCAGTTCGGCAAGCGAACGCCTCAGGTCCCACCCCGTTTTTTTACCCAGTTCCGTCCAGGCGGCAGGCGACATTTTTTTGCCGTATTTTTGAAGAAGATGCTGCGCTTCTTTGATTAAATTATCTTTTTGCGCGGCAGCGGATGAAAGCTTGCCGCAATACACGGCCGCGCCACTTTCGGCAATCATCTTGAAAAGTTTTTTTCTCTTGTCGACTAGCGGTGTGGTAAAAATGACGCAATTACCAGTTGCGGTCGCGAGCATCATGATTCTTTCCGCGTCGTCCTCTCCCCCTTCGGGTGCCCTGGTTTTAAAGACGGTATTGTCGTAAATTTCCAGTATGCGGGGCAGCCATTTTTCGAGCTCTTGTCCGCCATTTCCACCCTCAAGGATTTCGCGCCATTGCTCGTCGCTTATTTTTTTCCAGCCGTTATTTTGCAGGTCTTCTAGCGACATTCCGGAAATTTTCAAAAAAACATGGAAATATTTTGCCGCCTTGTCAGGATGGTCGTCAATATTGGAGATTATTTTTTGGATGATGTCTGCGGTGTTGTGACGTGAGGAAAAAAACGCAGAGTTTTTCACCACGACCACCTTACGGTTTCCCAGCAGCGACGGGGTCTCGATCAGTTTCAGCAAATCCTCTGTTTCTGCGTCTTCTCCGTCCAGAAAAAAAAGACTGAAATCACGATCCGTCTCCGGCACAAGCTTATCAATTATTCTATCGACACTTTCGGCAATGAGATACTCTTCGTCACCATACAGGAGGTAGCAAGGCGATACTTTGCCCTGATTGAGGTTGGCAATAATTTTTTCCAAGGCTAAACCTTTAAGATAAAAAGGCGGAATTAAACAATCACATATTTTTTAATATGCCTGACAACCTGTTCCGGATCGTCTATGATTTGGATCATTTCGAAATCGGCGGGCAGGATCATGTCTTTATGCAGCATGCTGTTTTTAAGCCATTCCAGGAGGCCTTGCCAGTATTCGCTGCCCATCAGAATAAGCGGAAAACTCTTCACTCTCTTTGTCTGAATCAGGGTAAGCGCTTCAAAAAGCTCATCCATCGTGCCGTAGCCGCCCGGCAAGATAACATAAGCCAACGCGTATTTGACAAACATTACCTTGCGGATGAAAAAGTATTTATACTCTATCTGCAGATTGGCATAGGGGTTTGGTTTTTGCTCGAAAGGGAGACGGATATTCATGCCCACCGATTTGCCGCCCGCCTCCGCGGCCCCCTTGTTGGCCGCTTCCATGATGCCGGGGCCGCCGCCGGTAATGACGCTGAAGCCGCTTTGTGCGAGAACTCTCCCCAGCGATTCCGCCATCTGATAATACTTGTCTTCGGGTTTAAGCCGGGCGGAGCCGAAGATCGTCACGGCATTGCGGATTTTAGAAAGGGCTTCAATGGATTCGACAAATTCCGCCATGATACGGAAGATGCGCCAAGATTCTTCAATAGAAAATGAATCAATCAGAAATTGTTTTTCTTCCATGCGGAATCCTCCGACAGAAAATTAATGATTATAGACGAAAAATAATTTAACTGCTTCTGCGTCTTTGGACTTTAGCCAGTCTGCGCCTGGCCTCGATGGTTTTCCTTTTCTTTTTCACCGAAGGTTTTTCGTAAGCGCGGCGGACCTTCAGCTCCTTAAACAAACCGCTTTTGGACAGTTTGTTTTTTAAAATTTTTAAAGCTTTCTCCACGTCGTTGTCAATTACTTTTACTTCCAATGCATATCCTCCTTTTTAAATTTAAAAAACAAAAAAAGGGCAGTACGACAGATGCCATAATAAAATTCCGCCGTAAACCACCCTTAGACTATTTCAACTGATTTTAAATCACGCTCCTAACTCGGATATCGCTTTTTCCAAATTATTTAAAAAAGCCTCGTTTTCTTTGCGGGTTCCCACTGTGACCCGCATGCAATTTCGCGTAAGTCCGGAGTTTAAATTTTTGACAAGAATTCCGGCGGCAGCGAGCTTTTCGTATATTCTATCTGAATCAAAAGCGCAACTAAAAAAAATGAAGTTCGCGCGCGAGGGATATGGCGTTATGCTGTTGATTTTCTTCATTTTCCGGTAAAGAATCTCGCGGTTTTTAATGATTTTTGCGCTCTGCGCCCGGAATTCCTGCCGGTTTTCAAGGAAGAAATCCGCCGCTATCTGCGAAAGGCAGTTTATATTATAGGGCAACCTTACTTTATCCAGCTGGGCGACAATTTCTTTATTGCCGATAAGAAAGCCAAGACGCATCGAAGCCAGTCCCGCTTTGGACAGTGTTTTTAAAAAAATCAGGTTTTTATATTTTTTAAGCAGCGGTAAAAGACTTTGGCCAGAAAAATCCGCATATGCTTCGTCGATGACCACGACGCCCGGAGTTTTTTTAATCAGCGCTTCAATTTTCCCGCGGTTGAAAAGATTGCCGGTGGGGCTGTTCGGATAACTCAAAAAAATCAGGGCGGGAAAGGTAGGCTTAATTTTCCTCCGCATAGCGTCGAAATCAAGATCGAAATCTTTATCCAGAGGAATTTCCATTATTTTGTTGCCCGTATTAATGGAGATTATTTTATACATGGAGAAAGTTGGCACGGGCACCATCACGCCACTGATTTTGCCTTTCAGCGTCAGGCAAAGAAGCTGTATCAATTCATCGGAGCCATTTCCCAAAAGCACCATGTCTTTCTTTACGCCGAAATATCGGGCGAACTTTTCGCGCAGCATTGGTGCGCCGGCTTCCGGATAGCGGTTGAAAATTACCCCGCCCATTTCTTTCAAAAGCTTCTTTTTCAGCGGCTCCTGGAGGGGAAAAGGATTTTCATTGGCGTCTAATTTTACCGCGCCTGTTTCCTGGGGAGCCAGATAGCCGCTTTGCCGCAGAATATTTTTATTTATGATATTTTTTATAATCATTTATTCTCTTCCTGGTTAAAATCAGGCCGGAACATTGATATTATTTTCATATTCCATTCCGTGCTGACATATTTTTTTATCAAAATATTCTTTAATTTTTCTTCTTCCGCGGTCAACCTGCCTTCCTTCAATTCTATGCCCAGTTGATCTGCGAATCCTTTTTTCAATATCGCACAAATCTCGCTTGTTGCCAACGATTCTTTGAGGTGTTCGTCAAGAGCCGTTACGGATTTTTTTATCGTTGCCGCTTTTTCCTTGCCGCAATCCGGCAGCAGCAAGGACGCGGTTTTTTGCGCGTCAAAAGAAGTAAGCAAACTGCCGTGCTGTAGAAATCCTCCGTGTTTTCTCATCTGAGCGCTGCCGCAGATTTTTCTTCCCTCAACAAGAAGTTCATTTTGCGATGGGGAGGCGAAGCAAAAAGATTCAAAATCACCGTCAGCTGCCTTTCTTTTTCCCTCGGCCAGAAAAGCCTCAATTCCCAGATAGCCCAACCCACGGGCAAGGCACGCGCTGATGATGTTATATGTTCCGGCGATATTTTTAGGGAACATTGGTTCTCCGGAAGCCGCAGTCACGCAATAGGTTATTTCCTGAAAATGAAAAACGGCCTTGCCTCCTGTTATTCTTCTTACGACATCAACGCCCTCCTGCTGGCATTTCTCCAAGTTAATTTCCTTTCCCGCATCCTGAAAATAGCCAAGAGAAACAGCTTCCGGACTTGTGCTGTAAAATCTGAGGGTAGGGGAGGCGTTATTTTTTATCGTATGCAGAAAAATGGCCTCATCAATGGCCATGCTTTCAAAAATACTATGGACACCGTACTGAATTAATCTCCAGGCCATAATCCTGAGCTTTCTACCGATAAAAAATGTCTGTTTCAGAAAAGATTTATATTGATGATATAAATAATCAGAGGCCGTGCATTTCCTGGGATATGAAATCATGATAAGCGGAGGCGACAAGCAAATCGTCAAGCTGCTCCAGGTCGTCCATTTCCACCACAATCAGCCAGCCGGTGTCGTGCGGATCGCTGTTTATTATCCCGATGTCATCGTTGATATCTTCATTGATGCTGATCACCGTGCCGCTAACCGGGGAGATCAAATCAACAACCGCCTTGGCGGATTCAATCGATCCAAAAGGCTCGTCGCGCTCGACGTAATCGTCTATATCCGTAAATTCCACGGATAAGATTTCTCCCAGGCTTTCCTGGGCGAAATCAGTAATGCCTATTGTGGCCATATAACCGTCAACGCGCACCCAAACGTGCTCACGGCTATAAAGCAGATCTTCCGGAAACAACTTCATAATAACTTAACCCCTGTGTTTATTCTAAGATAATGAGCCCTTTATCCATTTTTGTAAGTTTTTCGCAACCATTTTCTTTTATCAAAACAGTGTCTTCGATCCGGATGCCCCATTGCCCGGGGAAATACAATCCCGGCTCTACAGTTACCACCATCTGGCTATCCAGGATGTCATGTGAATTAGGCGCGAGGCGCGGCGCTTCATGAACCTCCAGGCCGATACCGTGTCCTGTGCCATGCACAAAGTAGGGACGATATTTTTCGCTGAAAGCGTTTCTCGCGCAGCCGTCAACCGCGCTTGCTTCAATCTTTGATTTTACCGCGGCGATAGCCCGGTCATGAGCGTCTTTGACCGCCTGATAAGCATGTTTTTGTTTGTTTGTCAATTTGCCGAAAGCGACTGTGCAGGTTTCGTCCGAGCAGTACTCTTTATACTTAACGCCGAAATCTATAACGATGAAATCGCCACTTCTGATCTTTTTATTTGTCGGATGCGCATGAGGAAAAGCAGCGTTTTTTCCTGAAGCGATGATTGGTTCGAAAGCCGCTTTGTCGGCGCCTAATTTTCGCGCGTTAAATTCGAGTTGCAGCGCCAGATCTCTTTCCGAAACACCTTGCTTTATTTCGCCAAGCAGAGAAAAAATGGCGCCGGAAGCTATTTGGGCCGCTTTTTTCATTAAGTTAATTTCCGTTTTGTCTTTGCAGGCGCGTAGTAATTGTAACTCGTCGGATAAAGGCGTCAATATTATTTTATCGAGACGAGCGGCTATTTTTTTATATGTTTCAAATGTCAGATAATCCGCGTCAAACCCTATCCGCTTGAAACGGCTTTGCCTGATGGCGCAAGCAATTCCCTGAATTTTATCCTTATATTCCGTAACTTTTATATTTCTGGCCTGCCGGTTGGCCTGCTCAGTGTAGCGGCCATCCACAAAAAGCTTCGTAAAGGAAGACGTTAAAAGAAGCGCGCCATCCGAGCCGTTAAAACCGGTTAAATAAAAAACGTTGCTGAGATTGAACAACAATAGCGCATCAATTTTGTGCCCAGAAAATTTGCGGCGGAGCCGTGCCCGGCGCGAAGAAAAAACGTTATGTGCCGGCGGGTTCATTATCTTTTTAACCTGTTGATATTTTCCAGCCAGCGCGTCATTGTGTCAATCAAAATATCGGTTTGGGCGGAATTATTTTTTGCCGATGCCTGAAGCGATATGGCCGTATTTACCGTGTCGAGTTTTGCCTGGGCCAATTTATTATCCGGTTCACGCTGAACAATCTTTTGTAAAATATCCGCCGCCATGGAGAAATGACCCTGGCGTATATATAAATCCGCAAGAGTAATTGTTTGAAATTCAGGTCCGCTGTCCGCTTCTTCATCTTTTTCTTCCGCTTCTGCCAGCAATGGATCTTCCCGTTCCAGCAGGACAATATTTTCAATGGCTTCTTTTGTTCTTTGGGCATCCGGATTCAGCGCTATGTATTTTTTATAGCAGGAGACCGCTTCGCGATAGAAACTGTTTTCGCGGTAGACATCACCCAGGCGAAGATAGACCAGGGAGAAATCAGTAAGAAGTATTTCCGCTTCTTGTATAAGATTTGTTATTTCTTTAGCTTTGCCCAGGCCGATAAGGGCCTTGGCCGCGACAACGCGCGCGTCTAAATCCAGAGGCAAAATCTTTAGCCTAGCTTGGGCGATTTCTAAGGCGTTTGGATAATTTTTCTGCTGAAGAAATATTTCCGCCTCGGATAGAAATAAAAAGCGATCTTCATCAATGGTGTTTCCCATAATCATTCCAAAGCTTAGATATGAAATGAAATCAACAAAAAAATGACACAGAAAGATGGTAGTGTCAACTGTCAAAAGATTTAATAAAAAAACAGAGCGAAATTACTTCAGTGAATTAAGGTAGTCGCTGGCTTTTTTCCCAAAGGATGACTTTGGCGCCAGGTCAATTACGGATTGAAAAGCTTTTTTGGCGCTAGTTTTATCCATGATCTTAAGATAGCTCTCGCCCAAGAAAAAATAAGCGTCAAAAAGATTGGGATCAAGAGTCACCGCTTGCTTTAAGTGCTTAATCGCGCTGGAATAATCTGCTTGGTCAAAATAAATTATGCCCATGAATTTTTGAATTTGCGGACGCAGGACAGTTTCGGGTTCTCGTTGCAGCGCACGGGTGTAACTATCCAGAGCTTTGTTATAATCTTTCTTTGAATAATAGGCCCATCCAGCGTTATATAAAGGCAATGCGGGCGTGGTGTACAGAGGGTTGGCCACAGCTTTATTAAAATGATCTATGGCCTCATCCCATTTTCTATCCATATTATAAAGCGTGCCGACAAAATTATGTGCTTCGGAATAATCATTTTTTATGGATATCGCGCGCAGAAAACTTTCGAATGCCTTTTCTTTCATGTTCATTGCGTGATAGACAATCCCCATATGATAATATATTCTTTCATCCTGAGAATTATATTTTTCCGCTTCCATTAATTCTTTAAGGGCGTTAGGATATTGCTGAAGTTCAATAAAAGAAATACCCTTATGCAAAAAAGCTTCTGATTGTTCTTTTTGTAAAGCGGTTGGAGCGCATGAAGCCAAAAAGACTAAGATACACAAAGAAATTAATTTTTCTGCTTTTTTCATAAAAACCCAAAAAATAATTTAGATTTATACAAGCCATCTCTTTAATTTATTTTTCAGGGGCGGCTTGTGTTTTATGATTTTGTCAAATCTTAATTGATTACCTTCTCCGTGCTCGCCGCGAAGTCACTGCCCTGCAAAATCTTCGGCGTGATAAACACCAGAAGTTGCTTCCTGCTCTTGGTTACTTCTTGCGTCTTAAACAAATATCCCAGAATTGGAAGTCTCAGAAGCCAGGGTACTCCTTCATCAACTTTTTCATCGGAGTCTATGTTCACGCCGCCGATAACAACAGTATCGCCATTATCTATCACCACGGTAGATTCCACTTCGTTTTTGCGAATAGGCGGATTCAACAAAACCACTCTTGTATAATCAGCCCTATCGTTTGTCGCCTTAATCTCCATTGATATTTTTCCCTCTTCGGTTATTTTTGGTTTTACCTCCAGCCTAAGCAGAGCTTCTTTGAAGGCGACCGTTCTGGTTATTACGCCACCCGAAACGCTTTCAATGATATATGGTATTTCATCGCCCTGTTTTATGACGGCCTTTACATCATCCATGGTGACTACTTTAGGCGAAGAGATGATTTTTCCTGAGGTTGTCTTTTCCAGCGCTTGCAGCTGCGCTTCCAGAAAGGAAGTACCTTTGCCGAAAACCAGTCCCAGCGTTGGACCGGCAAAGGCTGAAGCTAAATTGAAAGCCGCCATGTAAAGGGGATTTCCGAGAGTGTCTGTTAAGGTAATTTCCGGCGGATAGCCATACCTCCAGGTATTGGTCTGGGCGGTATTTGTTCCACCAGAAACGGCAGAGCCGTAAGAACCGATGCTTTGCTTGCCGCCAAATCCCCAATTTATGCCCAGAGTGCGGGCAAAATCCTCTGTAGCTTCGACGATTTTAGCTTCAATCATTATTTGCCTTAGTTTTCCCTGTTCGGATAATAATTTTCTTTCCCTTTCTCTACGCACTTGTTCCGCTTTTACCTGATCTTCTTCCCCCTGTCTTTTAGCCGCTTCATCTTTCTTTTTTCTATCCAGCGTGACCACGCTAATAATAGACCCCATTTCCTTTTTGGCTAGTCCGTTAACATCGAGGATAGTGTCTAGGGCCTGTTGCCAGGGCACATTTTTCATGGTCAGAGTTACGTTGCCCTTGACATCATCGCCGGAAACAATGCTTACATTACCGTATTCGGCCATCAGCCTTAAAACGCTTTTAATGTCCGCATCCTGAAAATCTATTGATATGCGCCTATCCAGCATGCGGGTTTCTGTTGATGAATATACAATTTCCTCTTTCTTTGCTTTTGCCTCTTCTGGGGCCTTCTGTTGTGTCTTTGTTATTGGCGCGGAAACGAAAGACTTATCTGTTCCTGTCGCAGATGCGGCTATCGGAGTTTTTCTTGCCGGTAATCCTGCCACATTAAAATCAACAAAGATATTCTTTCCCTCTTGTTTTATTGAATAAGGCACCAGATTTCTTATATCAATTAACAAATGTACCCATTGCTTGCCGTTGATTTTATGTCCGGATGGCGTCACACGTAAAATATTACTCAATTGTCCTTCGCCAAGACCTTTAAGTAAAGGTTCTGCGGCGATTGTATCCTCCAGCTTGATCAACAGGCTTCCGTTGGTTTGCCCTTCTGCTTTGATAGCCGGTGGCTGTGAGACAACGAGCACTACTCTTTCTTTTCCCGGCAATGTTTCAAACAAAATATTTTCTAAATTTTTCACAACGATTGTTGCCGTGTCTTTTTTATCGGTCGCGGCAGAAGATTCCTGGGAAGGTGCTTTGCCCGCAGTTACGCATAAAACAACTGCCATTATAATCATTGCGCTCATTATTTTTGCTATGAATTTATTCATAAATTTACCTCGCCTAATCTTTACGTAGCTTTAAAATTACTCTTTTGGGTTTATTTTCTTCGCGTTCTTCCACGATCACGCGGTCTGACATTATATCAACAACCCTGCCGTTTTTCGTGCCGATGTGTGTTCCCTTAAATAGGGGATAGAACTTTCTTGCGGAATCTTCCACAATAGCCAAGCGCCTTGTTTCATTGCCAATAATGCCAACGAGACGAAAATTTTCAGTCGCCACACGCTGAAGGGGAAAAATGGACGACAGATTTTTAGAATCGTCCTTTTTAGGTTCCACTTTTTTTGCGGATACGTCAATGTCAATAAAAGGCCGGAAAGGATCGGGCTTGCCTGCCGGATTATAGCTATATGATCCATCGGTCATCTGGGTGATGGAAGCCAGTTTTTGTTGAATTTGAGCTTGTGTTTCCTCGGCATCTGCAGTGTCAACAGAGGGCTTGGCCTCATCAGTGCTTTCTTCATTAATTTGTGCAAAAGATAAAAAAGCAGACATAAAAAAGATCAGTAAAACAATTAAGAATTTCGACAAATTCAATTTTATCATGATGTTTTTCCGCCTGCTTTTTCTTTTTTATCGACAAACATGTATGTTTTGATCGTACATGTTGCGGTGATAACATATCCCCGGCCTTTTACATCCTTTCTGTCCCCCATGGAAATTTCGGAAATATTAACGATACGCGGTAATTTGGCAACTTTTTCGAAGAAATGTAATATGCTTTGATAAGTGCCGATTACCGTTACTTTAACGGGTATTTCTTCGTAAAAAGGTTCAGGCTGAGCTTCGGCGGCTTGTTGCCCTTTTGCCGGCTTGGCGGCCTTCTTCTGTTGATCTTGTCTTTCGGTGGATAGCTTCAGAGAGTCGCTTAGTTTTTCCTTTTCGGGCATCTTTGTTGCCATCGCTTTCGGAACAGCGGCAAGCGGTTCGAACAATAGAAAATCAATTCCTGTTTCCTTGCCGGAAGAAGCCACGGAATGAAAAAGGCCGGGGATTTCCCGCTGGTCGGGAAGTTTTTCCAGCGCTATTTTATAATTTTCTTTTAAAGCATCCACTTCAGCAATATATTTATCCAATTGCAGCGCTATTTTTTCTTTCTGTTGAATTTGAGTTCTTGTCGCCTCCAGTTTTGTTTCCAGGGAAGATTTTTTTTCCCACATAGCGCTGAAAAAGTAAACATAATACAAGATGACGATAAGAACAAAAACGCCCGCGATGCTTAAAGCTTTCATCTGAGGAGACATTTTTTTGATGTCTTCAACGGTTATGGCCATATTAAAATCCTCTTTTCATAACGCAGGAGAAATTGAAATTCTGAAAGGTAATGCCCGCAATTTCTACTCTTTTTGCGGATATTAAATCAACAGATTGTATTGGCTCAAAGTTTTCAATGGTCTTCATAAAATTAGCCACCGCGATGTTATCTCTGCCGTTTCCTTCGATATTAAGTCGGTTATCTTTTTGGGTAATTTTGGTAAGCCAAATGCTTTTAGTCGGAACCAGCATGGCCAAATCATCCAGAATCTTCACGGGGGCAAGACGGTTTTTCTCCAGCGTTACGATAACCTCGAGTTTCTGCTCCAGCTCTTCTTTGTCACGTTTATATTTCTCAATATCGCCGATTTTTTTATTCAGGATGGCTAAAGAAGATTCCGCCTCTTTGTTTTTTGTTTCTAAATTGCTAATTGCAGAAGTCATATTAACGTGCACTAAAACGAGCAAAAGAATAAATACAACAACGGAACCCACAATAATTGATATCTGACGGGAAAGATTTTCTTTCTTTTCCTTTTCGCGATAGGGTAAAAGATTAATTTTAATCATTTGTCGCCTATCCTCCTTAAGCCCAGGCCGATGGCCACGGCGGCAACGGGCTTAATGCTTTCCAAATTCTTTGGGTTAATATTTCTTTTATTAAAACCGATTTTCAAAAGAGGATTTACCAGCTCCGTATCTACATTAAGCCTTTGTGATAAATTGGCGGCTAATCCCGGTATTTTGGATGTGCCCCCGGTGAGCAGTACGCGCTTAATAAATTCGCCGCCGAAGGTAGAGCGAAAATAATCAATAGATCTTTCAATTTCGGAGCAAATCGGGTCGGCGAAATCGAGAATCGTGTTTCTTAAGTCGGCGTTATCCTGTTCGCTTCCCGGCAACCCCTCGACTTTTATGATTTCCGCTTCTTCAAAAGAAACGCCATATCTCTCCTGCAGGCCTTCTGTTATGGAGTTGCCCCCCATGGTGAAATCGCGGGTGAATATGGACATGCCTCCTTTAATGACGTTGATATTTGTTAAATCCGCCCCGATGCGGACGATTACGGCAATGTCGTTTTCTTCGTATTCGTAATTGGCCTCGTACATTGTTTCCAGCGCGAAAGAATCAACATCCATTATTGCTACGCTAAGGCCGGCGGCGGTGATTGCCTCCACATAAGTATCCACAATATCCTTTTTGGCCGCGACGATAATAACATCCATCTGATTGGGGTTATATTCGTTATCGCCTAGAATCTGAAAGTCATAGTTGACATCATCCATATTATCGAAGGGAAGGTATTTTCCCGCTTCGTCACGGATTAAATCGCGCAGTTCCGCGTCCTCCATCTGCGCGAAGGTCACCTTCTTCACCACGACAGAATTGCCGGAAAGAGCGGTGACCACGCCTTTGCCGCGGCAGCCGGAATTCCAGAAAAGCTCTTTGATTTTCGCGGAAAGCGCGCGGGAGTCGTTTACCATGCCTTCTGTAATAATTCCTTTCGGCAGAGGCAGCTGCATGAATCGGTTAAGAACATAACCGTTTGAAGTTGTGAGTACCTCAGCCAGCTTGAGAGAACCGGAGCCGATGTCCAGGCCGACAAGTTTTTTGCTTCTGGAAAACAGATTATTAATATCAAGCATTAACGCACCTTAAATGTGGACATTTATTTTTAAATCTTTTTATTTTACCAGCCGGTAAATTATGTCTCCTTGCCTGACCATTCCCAACTCGCTGCGCGCGATATATTCCAGGTAGGCGGCGTCTTCCTTCAGCAGCATGATTTTTCTTTTCAGCTCTTCATTTTCCGCGGCAATTTTTAAATTCTCCTTTTTCAAGGAAGCCAGTTTTCGGTTCATCAGGTAATTGTCCACCAGCCCTCTGTTGCCGAATGTTATTAAAAGAGCCATTAGCACCAGAAAAGCAACCAGATACCTGCCGATTTTCACAGATTAATATCCTTTCCGGTTTTGAAATGGGCAAAAATATCTTTTTTGTTGCTATCCTTTTTCAAGGAAACACTTCCTCATACGGTTTTTGCAGGGCTTTAGCCACTTTTAGCTCGGAGTTTTTTCTTGTGGATAATCCTTTTTCCATTTTGGCGATAGTTTGAGGAGTTAATCCGGCTTTTCTGGCCAGCTCTGCGATACTCAGAGGAATGCCTTCCCTGATTTTTTTTACTCTGTTTTTCCTGATATTATCTACCATAATTAAAGCTTCACCTCACAATGATTCCTAAAAAACAATAATTTTCATCGAAAGTCAAGAAAAAAGATTAATATTAATTAATATTAAGCAATATTAATTAATATAACTAATAATTACTTGCACTTAGCCAACGATAAAAGTTTTTTACCCCTGATCTGAAGAAAAAGGGGTTTGAAGTTAGTCGGAATATTTTGCTTATAATGAAAATAATTTAACGGAAATATCTTGGATAAACGTAGTTTAAATTTTTACCGAGGGTAGGTTAAGCTGCGGCTCACCGATAAAAAATTTACCCGCTTCAATCCATTCTTTCAAGATGTTAGCTATTTGCTGCGCCTTGTAGTAACTTGACAAAGGAGCGGTGAGAACATTTTTGCCATCGATGATGATGTTTCCGCTGCGCAATTCTTTATAGCTTACCTCGGCAATTGGCTTGGGCTGTCCCTTGGGGTAGTCCATGCTGTAGTCGTAGACCTGGGTATAGATATCTTCGTCTTTTACCGCGGTAAAACGCGCCATTTCTTCATCGAGGATCGGGATAGGAATGCCGATTCCGACGAAAAGCGAAACCCCATAGCCCAAAATGCTCGCGCCCGCCAGCCATTCGCGGTTCATTTCTTTGAGATTGCCGATCACGGCAATTGTGCCCGCTCCCTGTTTGGGAACACCGTTGGGGCCGCGCGGGACATCCGGATTATGCTGAGTGCCCGGCCAGGCGACGAATCCCTGGGCGCCGCCCAAGAATATGCGTGTGCCGATTCCGATGGTGCGGTAATACGGATCATTGAATAAAGGACTGAGCTGTCCCGATGTCGCGTAGGAGGCGTTAGCCATACGCGGACGCAGCATTCCCATGTAAGTGTAAATTGTCGTGTCGGATAAATTTACTGCGCAATTGTAATTCTGATACGCGTTGCGCGGATTAAAAAGGATAGCGTTGTTTAAATCTTGAAGCGTGATATTTTTTTCGTGCTTGCGGGCGGGATAACAGTCGGTGCCGTATCCTTCGGCGCGCAATTTAACGATATTGCCGCTCACCAGATCTTCAATAACATGACCGCCGCCGTAATTGAATTCGCCCGGATAAACACTATTGAGCGGATCGCCTTCCACGACTTCCGTGGCGCCGATATAGCAATCCACGGCGGCGATGCCCCCGTACGCGGGCACATCGTTGAGCCACACTTTGGAGGCGCGAATACGCGGGGAGGTATGGCCAAAATTGAGGAAGGCGCCGGAGGAGCACATCGCGCTGAATGTTCCCGTGGTGACAACGTCGATTTTGCGCGCCGCTTCCACCTCTCCGTTTCTCTCCACGATATCGATCATTTCTTCAGCGGTGACCACAACGGCTCTGCCGCTTTTGATTTTTTCGTTTATTTCCTTGATGGTTTTGTTGATTTTGAATTTTTTCATAAATATTTACCCGCTAAAGCCATGGCTTTATTATCATTCTTCTGTGTTAATTGCAAAATTTATAAGATGAAGCGGAAATAAAAAATCATTTTTTTGTATGTCCGAACCCGCCGCTGCCCCGTGGTGTTTTCGGTAAATCGGCGCTTTCCCGCCATTGGATGCGGCAGATTTTTTGTACGACCATCTGCGCAAGCCGCATTCCCCTTTTAATTACAAAAGGATCATGGCCGTGGTTGATGACGATCAGGGCGATTTCGCCGCGGTAATCGGCGTCAATTGTGCCCGGTGAATTAAGCAGCGTTATGCCCTGATTGAGCGCCAGGCCGCTGCGCGGTCTGATTTGCGCCTCATATCCCGCGGGCAGCGCTATTTTGATGCCGGTGGGAATTTTTTTCCTTTCGCCCGGTTTGATAATTTCATCATTGGCGACGGCGGCAAAAATATCCATGCCGGCGGCAAGTTCCGTCATATATTGGGGAAGCGGAATGTCGTCATTTCCGCTTGTTCTTTGCACAAAGACTTTAATTTGCTGTGGCATATAAATTTTTTCCAGAAATTATTCCGTGTTCTTAGCAGAAAATATTATCAAAGAAAAATCCTTTTTGTGATTTTCTGAAATTAATCACAAAAAGGATCGGCAAGAAAAATGATGTGTTTAAGATATTATTTGACCTGCTGGCCCATTGCTTCCTTGCGGCTGAGGCGGATTTTACCCTGCTTGTCTATTTCCAGCACTTTTACCATGACCTCATCGCCTTCCTGCAAAACGTCCGTGACCTTGTTGATTCTTTCTTTGGCGATCTGCGATATATGCAGCAGTCCTTCCGTGCCCGGCAAAATTTCCACAAAAGCTCCGAAATCAACAATCTTTTTCACCGTGCCATTGTAAATTTTGCCGATTTCCGCCTCTTCAGTAAGCCATTTGACCATAGCAACGGCGCGTGCCGCCGCCTCCGCGTCAGTGGAAGCGATCGTTACTGTGCCGTCATCTTCGACATCAATGGTTACGCCGGTTTCACTGATAATCTGCCTGATGTTTTTGCCGCCGGAACCGATAACCGTCCTGACCTGATCTTCCTTGACCTTTATTGTCGTGATCCGCGGCGCGTAGACGGAAATGTCCGCTCGAGGCGCGGAGATGGTCTGGCGCAGCTTTTCTATTATATGCAGCCTTCCCGCTCGTGCCTGCTCAAGGGCCTTGCGCAAAATTTCTTCGGTGAGACCGTCGATTTTGATATCCATCTGCATGGCGGTTACTCCTTTATCCGTACCGCAAACCTTAAAATCCATGTCTCCGGCGTGATCTTCATCGCCGAGGATATCGGAAAGGATAACCACCTCTTCTCCTTCTTTCAGAAGCCCCATCGCGATGCCGGCCACGATATTTTTTACGGGAACACCCGCGTCCATCAGTGAAAGGGCGCCGCCGCAGACGGTGGCCATGGAAGAAGATCCGTTGGAAGAAAGAATTTCCGATACAATTCTTATGGTGTAAGGAAATTCTTCCGGCGAGGGCAGAATCGGAACCAGCGATTTTCGGGCCAGCGCGCCGTGACCTATTTCTCTCCGGCCCGGGCTGCGCAGAGGCCTTGCCTCGCCGACGCAGTAAGGCGGGAAGTTATAATGCAGGATAAAAGAACGCAGTTCCTCGCCGCTTACATAATCCATGCGCTGTTCATCGGAAGACGTTCCCAACGTGAGCGCGACCAGCGCCTGCGTTTCGCCGCGGTTGAATAAAGCCGAGCCGTGGGCGCGCGGCAAAACTCCTACTTCAGAGCTTATCGGGCGAATGTCCGCGGAAGTTCTGCCGTCAATTCTTCTTTTTTCCTTGATAATCATTTCCCGCAGAATGCGCCGTTCAAGCTCCTCGATGACTCCGGCTGCTTTGGCGCATAAATCCGCGTCGTCTCCACCGATAATTTTGACGGTTTTTTCTCTGACTTCAGCCAATTTGGCGTAGCGGTCCATTTTGCGGGGGAGGTTGTACGCGAGTTTTAGCCCTTCCAAAGCCTCACGGCTCACGCGCGCGATTAATTCCTCGTCCGGCTTTGTCTCTTCCACTGTTCTTTTGGCTTTGCCCACGGCCGCGCGCATTTTATCCTGAAGGTCGATGACCGGACGAATCGCTTCCAGCCCAAAGTTGATGGCTTCGATGATCACTTCTTCCCCGACTTCTTTGGCATCGCCTTCCATCATGACCAGCTCCACATCGTAGGGACGCCCGGATTTGGATGGCGTTACTTTCCTGCCGACCATGAAAATGTTCAGTTCGCTTTCCTGCATTTTTTCTGCCGGCGCGTTGCAAACCAAAGCGCCGTTTATTTTTCCGATACGGACGCCGCCGATCGGCCCCTTGAAGGGGATATTGGATATTTCCAGTGCGGCAGACGCGCCGACCATCGCCGTCACGTCGGAATCGTTTTCTTTGTCCACCGAAAGAACGGTGGCGACTAATTGCGTTTCGCTGTAATAGCCTTTGGGAAACAAGGGGCGGATCGACCGGTCGATTATGCGTGAAGTCAAAATTTCCTTTTCGTTAGGCCTTCCTTCTCTCTTGAAAAAGCCGCCGGGAATTTTTCCCGCGGCGAAATTCATTTCCTGATAATCGACCGTAAGCGGCAGAAAATCAACCCCCTGACGCGCCGTTTTCGTGGAAACCGCCGTTACGAGGACTACCGTATCACCATAGTAAACGAGAACCGCCCCATCGGCCTGTCCGGCGACATAATCCGTTTTTAAAAAAATATTACGCCCGGCAAATTCCGTGCTGAATACATTACTCATTAATTTTCCTCCATCTAATCCTAAAAATCTGTTCGTATGTCAACATTAGGTTCAAAAAATAAACGCACCGCACCCCTCTCGCCCGTTGGTTAGCGATTTATTCATCTGGAGTGCAGCATTATTAAACCATTGATAATTTTTATTTTCTGAGTCCAAGACTTTTGACTAGCTTACGGTAGCGTTCAACGTCATTATCCTTAATGTAGTTAAGGAGCCTTCTTCTTTGCCCGACGAGTTTGAGCAAACCACGGCGTGAATGATGGTCCTTTTTGTGCGCTTTGAAATGCTCGGTCAGATACTCTATTCTAGCGCTGAGCAGCGCTACCTGGACTTCCGGCGAGCCGGTGTCCTTTTCATGCAGACGATAATTTTCAATCAATGATTTTCTTTTTTCAGAATCTAACACTCTTCATCCTCCTAAATGATTAATTCCATTAATAATTTTAGCAAACGTCATCTGTTTGCGGCACTGAACACCCTGATAATTCTGGCGGCGGGGAAATTCCCGTCTAATTTATTGAGCATGCCTGCGGTAACCGTTATCTGCGCCAGGGCAACCAGTTTCTTTTCGCTATCAATAATCTTTATCATATCTCCCTGACCAAGAAAAGGATGAACATAACACCTCATCATGTCTATCGACGGCTGGAGGCCATTGCGCAGTTTCTCGGCAAAAACGCTTTCCACTTCAACCGCTTTCAACGACGGGAGCAGTTGCTCCATGGGCACGAAACCTCGCAACAGTTCGTCTTTTATCCGCTCGGGCGATATGGCCATTTCTTCAGAAAAAGCCCCGCTGCGCAGTCTTCGCAAGCTGTATAAAGACGCGCCGCAGCCCAACTTTTCGCCGATATCCGCGCACAATACCCGGACATATGTTCCCTTGGAACAGGCTATCCTGAAGGTGACCTGGGGCAAACAAATATTTTCTACTTCAATATCAAAAATTTCCACCTCACGGGGCGCGGCATCCGGGAAGATCCCTTTTCGGGCCCATTTGTATAAAGGTTCGCCGCGGTGCTTTACCGCCGAATACGCGGGAGGAACCTGTTTCATTTTTCCCCTCATCTGATTTATGACGCCGTATATTGCCTTTTGCTCCGGCATTTCATTCGAAGTAGCCGTGATTTTGCCTGTAACATCCAAGGTATTTGTTTGGACGCCCAACAGCATTATCGCCCGGTACTCTTTTTCGTTTGCCGCAAGAAAGCCGGCCAGTTTAGTCGCTTCATCTAGGCAGATGGGAAGAACGCCTGTGGCCATCGGGTCGAGCGTGCCGGTATGGCCTGCTTTTTTGGCGCCAAGTATTTTTTTTACTTGCTGCACTATATCGTGGGAAGTTTTTCCTGCGGGTTTATCGATGATCACCGCACCGTTCATAAATCACCGTGTTTCTCTGACAGCCTTGAGAATGTCTCTTTTAATTGTTTCGATTTCCCCCTGGATACGACAGGCGGCCGCGTTGACGTGTCCCCCGCCTCCGAACATTTTTGCTATTTTTTCCACGTTCACTTTCCCTTTTGAACGCAGGCTAAGTTTATATAAATTGTCATCCAGCTGCGTGTACAAAACAGATATGGAAATTCCCTTAACCGAACGCAGAATATCCACAAATCCTTCCGTATGTTCATAAGTTGCGCCGGCTTCGGACAGGGCTTTTTTCGTGACCACCAGCGAACCTACCTGATTTTCCATATCCAATGATATCGTCTCCAGTGTTTTTTTCAGCAAAAAGATCTTTGCCGGCGCATCACTTTCGTAAATGTTTTCGGAAATCCACTGAGGGTTGGCGCCTCCTTCCACCAGGTTGCCCGCGACCCATAGCGTGTCTTTTGATGTGCTGGCGTAGCGAAAACCGCCCGTATCGGTAAGGATTGCCGCGTATAAATTAGTGCATATTTCCGGGGTCATGCTGATATTCATTTGCTTAAACAGGCGGAACATCAGCTCGCCCGTGGAGCTTGCCTGGCCGTCCCACAATTTTAACGGGGAAAAGCCGTTATTGGAAATGTGATGGTCGATATTGATGATTTTTTTAATTTTGGCAATTTCCTTCGCCTTATCGCCCACGCGTTCTATTTCGCTGCAGTCCAGAATAAAAGCGACGTCGAAATCGTTGACATCAGGCAATTCATGCAAAATTTTTTCCGCCGCCGGCAAAAAACTGTAATGACCGGGTGTCTGATCTTCATTATACACAACGGCTTTCTTTCCCGATTCTATCAACGTCAGGTAGAGAGCCAATTCCGAACCCAGCGCGTCTCCATCGAGCTTTATATGGGAGGTAATCAGGAAATTTTCCCCCTTGTTTATCGCGGCAATGATGTCTTTAATCATTCTAAATTTTCCGTTTTAGCGATTTCCGCCAGTATTTTATCGATGCGGCTGCCGTAGCCGAAAGATTGGTCGTGGACGAAGCTGATTTGCGGTACAAAGCGCAGTTGCATCCTTCTGCCTAATTCCCGGCGCACGAAATTGGTCGCATGATCCAGGCCGGCGCGCATTTCCAGGGAACATTCATCCTTTCCCATTTCCACAAAAAATATTTTTGCGTTGCGCAGATCGTCGCTTACTTTGACGGCGGTGATGGTTAACGCATGCACGCGCGGGTCCTTCACTTCCGAAAAAAATATTTCGGATACTTCCGCCATGATCTGTTCGGCCACTCTGTCTGCCCTTTTAAAAGTCGTCATATTTTATTTCGTTAGCCATGTTTATTTCCGCCCATCCGGAAACAGTCATAATTTCAATTTTGCTGTCCAACGTTTCGGCGATGCGCATATTATCAATAAATCCAAGCAGATGGTCAACTTTTGCGTTGATATAGCTGGAATCATTACCGACACAGGCAAAACCGATTTCCGCGTATTTATGATGATCCAGTTTGCCGACCTGAGCCACAGACACGTTGAATTCATTTTGTGTCCGCTTGATAATCTTGTTTAAAACACTCCTTTTCTCTTTTAAAGAGTTACATTCCGCCAGGCGCAAATTAATTATGCCGTAGCCGATAACCATAAAACAATTTTAAAGTTTTCTTTCAATTTTTTCGCTGGTGTAGGCCTCGATGACATCGCCGACGTGAATATCGTTGAATCCTTCGATGCCGATGCCGCACTCAAATCCCGCCAGCACTTCGCGGGCGTCATCCTTGAATCTTTTCAACGATAATATCTTTCCGTCGAAAACAACCACGCCGTCGCGCAAAAGTTTTAAATTGGCGCTGCGCGGTATTTTCCCGTCGGTAACGTAACTGCCGGCGATAGTGCCCACCTTGGGCACCTTGAAAAGCTCGCGCACTTCCGCGCGGCCCTGCACCACTTCCTTGTATTCCGGTTCGAGCAGCCCTTCCATGGCGGCCCGCACATCCGCAATCACGTTGTAGATAATGTCATAAAGTTTTATCTCCACCCCTTCGAGCTCCGCGATTTCAGTGACGCGCGCGTCCGGACGGACGTTAAAACCTATAATAATAGCGTTGGACGCGGAAGCAAGCAAAACGTCCGTTTCGCTTATTGTGCCGGTGGAGCTGTGAATAATTTTCAGCCTTACATCATCAGTGGAGAGTTTGTTCAAGGCGTCGCTGATCGCTTCAATGGAACCGCGCACGTCAGCTTTGATAATGACATTGAAGTCTTTGACGCCTTCCTTGATTTTCTGGTAGAGCTGCTCCAACGTTATCTTTGAGGAGGCGGAAAGTTCCCTTTCTCTTGTTTTTCTTATCCAGTATTCCGCGATTTCTCTCGCTTTTTTTTCGTCGGCGATGCCGAAAAACTCCGCGCCGACCTGCGGCACGCTGGAAAAACCGATGACTTCCACCGGCATGGCCGGACCAGCCTCTTTCACGCGCCGCCCCTGGTCATTGACCATTGCCCGCACGCGTCCGTATTCTGTTTTGGAAACAAAAGAATCGCCTTCTCTGAGCGTTCCTTCCTGAATGAGCACTGTTGCCACCGGGCCGCGGCCCCGGTCGAGTTTGGATTCGATAATGATGCCGCGCGCGGGCAATGTTGGGTCGGCTTTAAGCTCCATTACATCCGCCTGCAGCAGGATCATCTCGAGCAGCTCTTCGATGCCCTGTTTTTTCTTGGCGGATACTTCGCAGAAAATCGTATCGCCGCCCCATTGTTCCGATAAAAGGCCGTGTTCGGAAAGCGCCTGTTTTATTTTGTCCGGCTCCGCGCCCGGCTTGTCGATTTTGTTGACGGCGACAATGATCGGCACGCCGGCGACTTTGGAGTGATTGATCGCTTCAATCGTTTGTTCCATAACTCCATCATCAGCGGCGACAACCAGCACAACAATATCCGTAACCTTCGCGCCGCGCGCGCGCATGGCCGTGAAAGCTTCGTGACCGGGAGTGTCTAGAAAGACGATATCCCGTCCCCTGATGTTGACATGATAAGCGCCGATGGCCTGCGTGATTCCGCCCGCCTCTCCATCAATCACGTTGGATTGCCTGATCGCGTCCAGGAGCGACGTTTTGCCGTGATCGACATGTCCCATAATGGTGACAACCGGGGCGCGCGGTTTCAGATTTTCCGGCGCCGCGGCAATTTTCAGAGCCGACTCATCAAACTCGACTTCTGCTTTTTCCACCTGAAAACTGAATTCACCGGCGACAATCGTGGCGATATCATGATCGATTGACTGGTTGATCGTCGCCATAACTCCCATCGCGATCAGTTTATTGATTACTTCGCTGGCTTTCACGCCCATTCTCTTGGCCAATTCGCCCACCGATATTGTATCGCCAACTTTCAGACGTCTTTTGATCGCCTTGGGAACGGTAATTTCCGTCTTCTTCATTTTGACAGGCGTGCTTTTTTTCTCGTCCCGCCATTTAGTGAAAATTATTTCCCGGTCATCGTCATCTTTGCGTACTTTCTTCTCGCTTTTCTTCTCTAAGACTTTGCGCCGCGGCACCACCTTTTCTTCTTCGATGAAGACTTCCACCGGCGCCTTCCCTTTTTTCTTGGCTTTTTCCGCTTCTTTCTTGACGGTTTTTTCCGGCGGCGGAATAATTACTTTTTCGCCCGGTTTGGGCTGTTTTTCCGGTGGTTGAGCTTTCTTGATTTCCGGCTTGGTTATCTTGTGCTTGACAAAGACTATCGGTTTAGGTGGCGCCGGTGTCGGTTTTGCTGCTTTTTCGGGAGCTTCCTCCTGCGCCGCTGGTTTTTCTCTTAATTCCTCTTCCTTTGTTTTTTTCTTCGGTTCTTCCGCCGC
>DLNC01000003.1:23012-179771 GCA_002478265.1 Syntrophaceae bacterium UBA7520 | reverse complement strand
GCGCGCACGGCGCGGCGGCGGATGACTGTGGACTTTATTCTTTCCTCGACAATTTTACGAGAGTCGCCGGAAAGCAAAGCTTCTTTAATTTTTTCCACTTCGCTGTCTTCGAGCGTGCTGGAATGGGATTTGACGGTAATGCCCATTTTCTCCAGGCGCGCGATCAAGTCCTTGTTTTCCAGGTTTAATTCTTTGGCTAATTCGTGAACCCTCTTTTTCGCCATGCGCAAAAACTCCCTAAATTATATGTTCGGTTGTTTAGCGGGCTTTTTTTCCGCCGCTTCTTCTTCCAAAATCCTCCCGGCTTCCTCAATCCAGTGCTGAGCAGTTTTTTCGCCGATGCCGGGAATGTTGGACAAAAATTCCGGTTCCGTCGCGGCGATCATCGCAACGCTTTTTATGCCTTTTTCTATCAGCTTCTGCGCCATCGCCGGGCCGACGCCGGGAAGTTTTGTCAGGTCGGTTTGTCCTTCCTCTGGTTTTTCCGCGGCCATTGTTTCGCTCTTCACGTCAATTTTCCAACCGGTCAGTTTGACGGCTAAACGCACATTCTGGCCGTTTTTGCCAATGGCCAGGGACAACTGATCATCGGGCACGATAACCGTCATCGTTTTGTTATCCTCGTCAATCAGCACGCGGTTAACTTTGGCCGGTGATAGGGCGCTGCTTACATATTTTGCCGCGTCGTTGGTATAGGGAATAATGTCGATTTTTTCCCCGCGCAGTTCTTGCACCACGCTCTGCACGCGCGAACCCCTCATACCCACACAGGCGCCCACGGGATCGATATCTTTGTCTTTGGCCTGGACGGCGATTTTACCGCGTTTGCCCGGTTCTCGCGCGACGCTGACGATTTCAATTAGGCCTTCGGAAATCTCCGGCACTTCCACCTCAAAGAGCGCCTTCAGGAAAGAAGGATGCGTGCGCGAGAGGATGATCTGCGAGCCTTTGGTATTTTTCTTTACGTCGACAATGTAGGAACGGATGCGCTCGCCGCGCTTGTATGTTTCGCGGTGAATCTGTTCGGAAGGAGGTACCACGGCTTCGGCGCGCCCCAGATTGACGATGATGCTGCCGCCTTCAAAGCGCTGGACGAAGCCGGTGACGATTTCTCCTTTACGGTCTTTGTATTCTTCATAAATGTTGTCGCGTTCCGCGTCTTTCACGCGCTGAATTATGATTTGCTTGGCCATTTGCACGGCGATGCGACCAAAGGATGCTGTTTCAATCTTCATCCCCAGGCTGTCGCCCGGTTCGGCGCCTTCATCCAGCGTTCTTCTTGCTTCTTCCCGGGAAATCTGCGTTTCCGGATCAAGAACTTTATCCACCACCGTTTTGAACTGAAAAACTTCAATTTCGCCCGCCTCATCGTTGTAATGAGCTTCAATATCCACGTTTTGCCCCAGTTTTTTACGCGCCGCGGTGAGCATGGCCGCTTCCAGGGCTTCGGTAATTGTTTCTTTCTCTATACCTCTGTCCTTGCCCATCTGCTCAATGAGACGTTTCAGCTCTGACAACATTTACAAATTCCTCCCTTTATCTTCTAAGCGCCGCCGCGGTTTTCATCCCGCCGCGGTTTTATTTCTGGTTATATTTGTCATCGAGATTCGCTTTGATGATATCTTTTTTCAAAATGCGATAAGTTTTTCCCGCAGCTTTCAGCAAGACCACTTTTTCGCCGTTTTCTTCTATGTAGTCCGAAAGAACACCATGGAAATTTTTCACGCCGTCAATTTTCACGCCCGTTTTGATATTCACGCGGGCATTTTTGAATTTTACAAAATCCGTATCACGCGATATCGGCCGGTCAAAACCCGGAGAAGAAACCTCTAGCGTGTAGGAGCCGGGCAGCAAATCATGGACGTCGAAGATATCCCCCAACTGATTGCTGACATTGGAGCAATCGTCCAGCGTCACACCGTTTTCTTTATCCAGATAAAGCCGGATAATCCAGCGCGTGCGCATTTTGACGCATTCGACGTGGATCAGTTCCATTCCTTCCGTTTCTATCACCGGTTCGGCCAGCCGCCGTATTTCTTCCTTCAGTTCACTATTCATAAGTGCTTAAAATGACCGGAAAATAAAAAAGTGGGCGAGAGCCCACTCATCAACACACAATCATCGATGGTTCGGCGTTTTTCTAGCATACCGGGTTTTTTAATGCAAGGGGAAATAATAAGGGTAGGGGAAATGCCCAAAAGAAAAAATGGAGCGGGCGATGGGGCTCGAACCCACGACGTCCAGCTTGGGAAGCTGACATTCTACCGCTGAATTACGCCCGCTCGGTGAAGAGAAATCTTATTCAAGAGTAGGTGTTTGTCAAGGTGTTTTTGCCGTTTTGGTTGTTTTCTGATAAGATCCTATGCGTGATAAATAAATTAAAAAATTTAGCTCGTGAAAGATGATTCTCTTGACACTGGATCAGTTATTTACGGCGATGATACTTTTGGGACTGCTCATGCTCGTGGGCAAGTGGCTGCGCGTGCGCGTGGCGCTTTTCGGCAGGCTGTTTTTGCCCAGCGCTATATTAGGTGGATTGCTGGGCTTGCTGTTAGGCCCGCAGGGCGTTGGCTGGCTGGTGTCTCTTATAGCCGGAAGCGAGGCGCTTCTTGCGCAGGGAATTTTTCCGCAAAGCACCCTCGATATCTGGTCGGGTCTTCCGGGGTTGCTGATCAGCGTGGTTTTCGCCGGTCTTTTTTTAGGGAAAATAATCCCCGGACCCCGCGCTATTTGGAGGCGCGCCGGTCCCATGGTTGCCCACGGACAAACGCTGGCCTGGGGGCAGTATGTTATTGGTTTGTCTTTGACGATTTTTGTTCTCACTCCGTTTTTTGGTGTTAGCCCCCTGGCGGGAGCTTTGATTGAAATTGGATTTGAAGGCGGGCACGGCACGGCGGCGGGACTTGCGGAAACTTTCCGTTCGTTGGGATTTGAAAAAGGCGCCGATGTCGCGCTGGGTCTCGCTACTGTCGGGGTCGTAGCCGGAGTGGTGCTGGGCACGATACTCGTAAACTGGGGTGTGCGCACCGGTCGCTTGAGCATGGCCGCGGCCATGGAGATAGATACGGAAAGATTTAGTGATCATGACGAGCGCGAGCTCGCCCCAAGATTTTCCCGAACGCGTTCGATCGATCCGCTGTCCATCCATCTCGGTTTTTTTGCATTGGCGATAGCCATCGGCTGGTTGATGCTGCAGGGACTCATTTGGATTGAATCCGTCACCTGGAATACCGATGGTAATGGTCTGGCGTTAATGAAGCACATCCCTCTATTCCCGCTGGCGATGGTGGGCGGCGTGCTTGTTCAGGTGGCGCTTATGCGTTTGGGGCACGCCGAATCTCTGGATCGGCGGCTTGTTAACCGTATTTCCGGCGCGGCATTGGATGTATTGATTGTTTCCGCGCTGGCAACTCTGTCGCTTTCCGCGGTGGGTACTCATATCTGGACATTTGTGATTCTGGCTCTGGCCGGTATCGCCTGGGGACTTTTCGGTTTTCTGGTTTTGGCGCCACGGATGTTTCCCGAGGACTGGTTTCCGATGGGGTTGGCCAATTTCGGCCAGGGAATTGGGATGACTGTTATCGGTTTGCTTTTGGTGCGCATGGCCGACCCGGAAAATAAATCAGGCGCGATGGAGAGTTTTGGTTACAAGCAACTGCTTTTTGAGCCGATCGTGGGAGGCGGCCTCTTCACCGCCGCTTCATTGCCGCTGATTTTACACTTTGGGCCGGGCCCGCTACTTATTTTTTGTTTCGCTTTAATGACAGGATGGCTGACATTCGGGTTGTGGGAATTTAGAAAAGCTAAAAAACGCTCCGCAGAAGAAATATAACTGACAAGCAGACCATTATCTGCTAACTTCTAAACAAGCGATAAGAGCGGTTCGGCATTTTTAAAATATCATGAAAAGAAGATAAGTTTGCGATTTATAATTCCTCTAATATTTTGGCTGGTCGGGTTATTTCTGCTCTGGAGAGTGAAAACTCCTCTCTCCCGCGAAGATTTGTCCGTTTCCGCGGCGCAGAATATTTTGCGCGTTTCCGTGATTATTCCCGCCAGAAATGAAGCAAAAAAAATAGGCAGACTTCTTGAATCTTTAAAGGCGCAGTCAGTTGCGCCGCTGGAAGTAATTGTGGTCGATGATGAATCAAGCGATAACACGGCGCTTATCGCCCAAGCATGTGGCGTACAAGTTATCAAGAGCAAAAAAATTCCCGCCGGCTGGTTGGGAAAACCCTGGGCCTGCTGGCAGGGCGCACGGGCGGCGGGCGGTGACGCGCTGCTATTCCTCGACGCTGACACGTGGCTGGCGCGAAACGGACTCGAAAATATTGTGCGAAAATTTCGGGAAAAGGGCGGTTTTCTCAGCGTGCAGCCGTATCATGTGACGGAAAAACTGTATGAACAGCTTTCCGCTTTTTTTAATATAGTTGTCATGGCCGGCTTTAATGCCTTCACTATTTTGGGAGAAAAGATCAAGCCGACGGGCGGCTTCGGCCCCTGCGCCATTTGCTTGCGCGATGATTACTTTGCCCTAGGCGGACATGCGGCGGTGAAAGATTCGGTCATCGAAAATTCGGTTTTAGGCGGCATCTTCCTCTCGCAGGGGCATCCGGTAAGCTGTTACGGCGGCAAAAGCACAATATCTTTTCGGATGTACCCCGATGGTTTAAAAGACCTTTTTTGGGGATGGTCTAAAAGTTTCGCCGCCGGCTCCGCATCTGTCAGTAAAATCACTTTTCTTTTGATAATTTTGTGGGTTACCGGCTGTTTCGAAGCGTTTATTTTGCCCGCCAAAGCGATTTTGGCGGGCAAAAATTATAAAGAACTATGTTTGCTGTCGATCATCTATCTGCTTTTTGCGGGACAGCTTATGTGGATGCTGCGGCAAATCGGAAAATTTCAGAAATGGACGGCGCTTCTTTATCCACTGCCTCTGATTTTTTTCGTTTTCGTTATGTTTTGGTCTGTTTTGCAAAAGACGATTTTTAGGAAGACAAAATGGAAAGATCGCGTCGTGGAATTTAAAAGCTGATTCGAGGTGAAACGTGCCGCTTATTTATTTGTCTACATTCTGGCTGATTGTGGTTAATGCCGCGGCATGGGCGGCCATCCAAATTGGCGTTGGATATTTTGCCGCAAAAATAAGCGGTGGATATTTTAATCCGGAAAGCGCCATTTTTAAAGAGTGGCATTGGGAGCAAGGCGGTAAAATTTACGAAAAATTATTCAGGGTGAGCCGCTGGAAATCCTGGCTGCCTTCGGGAGGTAAATTTTTCGGCATATTTTCCATCAACCGTTTCCGTTCGTCGGCACGGGATTACGCGCAAAAATGGCTGGTTGAATCTTGCCGCGCCGAATTTGTCCACTGGGTGGCGATGCTGCCCGCTTTATTGTTTTTTTTGTGGAATCCCTTTAACGCGTGGATGATTAATATTGGCTATGCCATTTGCGCCAATGTTCCCTGCATCATCAGCCAGAGACATAACCGGCCGCGGGTGATGAGATTTTTGCGGCGGTATTCAAGACAAGCGGCAGTAGTTGCGGAAACTAGAAAATTTCTTTAAGCAGTCCTTTCCCTCTCAGGATTCTGGTCACGGCTTCGGAATCTTCCACGGTAAAGCCAATCCGCCACCACTTGTAGCGGAGATAAGCAACAAAAATCCTGTCGCGTTTATAACGCCGAAAATCTTTGGGAAACCAGGTTTTGAAATCGCCCGTGCCGTGAAAACGGAATTTGCCGTTCCAGATGGTGGCTTTTTTCGCGACGATTTTTTCGATGTCGGAAATCAAAACTATCCGGTCGCGTTCGAAAAAGCTGTAACGTCGGAAAAGAATGCTGTTGTCCTTTATTTCCACCAGAGAATCGGAATAAATAATATTGCCGGGCATATAGATTGACTTTCCCGTTTATTTTTTGCCCGTGCGCAGGCGCACAGATGCCGCGTGCGCTTCCAACCCTTCCATTTGCGCGAAGCGTATTGTCGGCAAGGCGAGCGTTTGCAGCGCGGCGGGAGTAAAGGAAGAAACGCTCATGTGGCGTACAAAGTCATAGACACCGAGCGCCGAGGAAAACCGCGCCGTACCGGATGTGGGCAGGATGTGGTTTCCACCTGCCAGATAATCTCCCAGCGCCTCCGGCGTGTGGCTGCCCAGAAACACAGACCCGGCGCTGCTGATTTGCCGGAGGATTTCCTGCGGGTTTTTCACCATCAGTTCCAGATGTTCCGGGGCGAAATTATCGGCCAGACGCACGGCTTGCTCGATATTATTGGTGACGATGATGGCGCCGTATTTCCGCAAGGATGTTTGGATTATTTTTTTTCGGGCGGCTGATTTTATTTGTTTGTCAATTTCCTTGGAGACCCGGCGCGCGAAATTTTCCGAAGAAGTTAAAAGAACGGATGCCGCCATTTCGTCATGTTCCGCCTGACCCAGCATGTCCGCTGCTACGAAAGATGCGTCCGCTGTGTCATCGGCGATAATCAGTATTTCGCTCGGGCCGGCAATCATGTCAATGCCCACCTGGCCGAAGACAATTTTTTTGGCCGCCGCCACGTAAGCGTTGCCCGGGCCCACGATTTTGTCCACACGAGGGATGGTTTGCGTGCCGTAGGCCAAAGCAGCGATAGCCTGGGCGCCGCCAATTTTGAAAATACGGTCTATACCGCAAATCCTCGCCGCGGCGATGACCAGAGGATTTATTTTGCCGGCTTTGGCCGGGCTGACAACGATTATCTCTTTCACGCCGGCTAGCTTTGCCGGTATGGCGGCCATCAGCAGCGTGGATGGATAAAAGGCTTTACCGCCCGGCGCGTAAATGCCGATCTTATTCAGCGGGACAATTTTTTGCCCCAGCTGCGCGCCGCCCGCGTCGGACATTGTCCAGCCGCGCATTTTTTGCCGCCGGTGATATTTTTTGATCCGCGCGAAGGCAAACCTGATAATTTCCAAGTCCTCTTTTTTGACTTTTGTCAGAGCTTCCTTTTTTTCCCGGGCGGAAACTTCCGTGGTGGCCGAGGTCAGTTTGTAGCCGTCAAATTTAGCCGTGTAGGCAAATAATGATTTATCACCTCTCGCGGCCACGTCCTGAACGATTTTTGTCACGGAGGCGAGCAGCCGGGGGGTTAGTGCCGCGCCCCTCAGGCGAAGCTGATGGAAAAAATTATCAAATCCCGCTGAATCTGACCTGATGATTTTCATATTATCCTGCCACCCTTTTGATATTTGCGCCCACGGCGGAAAACTTTTTTTCTATTTGCTCGTAACCGCGGTCGAGATGGTAAACGCGCGAGATTTCGGTTGTTCCCTTGGCGACCAGCGCCGCCAGAATCAATGAAGCCGAAGCGCGCAGGTCTGTGGCCATAACCGGCGCGCCGCGCAGTTGGGGCACGCCGCGCACAATTGCGTTGTTGCCCTGAATGGTAATATCCGCGCCCATCCGCGCCAGTTCGCTGACATGCATGAAGCGGTTTTCAAAAACTGTTTCGGTAATCACGCTCAGGCCGCCGCCTATCGACATATATGCCATCATCTGCGCCTGTAAATCGGTGGCAAAACCGGGGTAGGGCAGTGTCTTGACATCGACGCTGTTTATTTTTTTTGTGCCTGTTGCTTTCAGGCCGCCTTTAATGGGCGAGATTTTCATGCCTGTGTCACGCAATTTATTGATCAGCGCTTCCAGATGTTCGGGAACACAGCCCAGAATATTTAATTCGCCGTGCGTCATGCCCGCGGCAATCATGAAAGTTCCCGCTTCGATGCGATCCGGGATAATCGTGCCTTCGGTGGGTTTGAGCGAAGAGACGCCCTCGATTTTTATCACGTCGGTTCCCGCGCCGCTTATTTTCGCGCCCATGCCGTTTAACACTTGCGCCAGGTTGACGACTTCCGGCTCGCAGGCGGCGTTGCGCAGAATGGTTGTTCCCTGGGCGAGTGTCGCGGCCATCATCACGTTTTCCGTGCCGGTGACCGTGGAAATATCAAAATATATTTCTGCGCCCTTCAATTTCTTGGCCTTGGCTTCAATGTATCCTTCTTTAAGCTCGATTTGCGCCCCCATTTCCTCCAGGGCCTTAATGTGCAGGTTCACCGGACGGGCGCCGATGGCGCAGCCGCCGGGAAGAGATACGCGCGCCACGCCCATACGCGCCACGAGCGGCCCCAGAACCAGGACGGATGCCCGCATGGTTTTCACCAGTTCATAGGGCGCGACGCAACTGGTAATTTTATCGACGTTTATTTGCAGTGTTTGTTCGCCTTCGATCTGCGCGCCCAAATTGCGCAAAAGTTTTTTGATTGTTGTGATGTCCATCAGGTCGGGAATGTTATGGAAAGTATTGGTGCCTTCTGTGAGAAGCGCCGCCGCCATGACCGGCAGCGCGGCGTTTTTCGCGCCGCTGATTTGCACATCCCCGTGCAGGGCTTTTCCGCCCTGAACAATAATTTTATCCACTTATATTTTCCTTCCCTTGATGACGCGGTCATGTCCCGCGTAATCGCGCCGCACGTCAATATTTTCGAAAAACGCGCATTCTTGCATGATAGTGCATATTTTTTCGGCCTGCGGCGCGCCGATTTCCATGAGCAGCCATCCGTCTTTCTTCAGATGGTTTTTTGACTGATATATCAATTTTTCGTAAAATTCCACACCTGTTTGCCCGGCTAAAAGCGCGATTTGCGGCTCAAAATCTTTTACTCCGTGTGGAAGCGCCTCATATTCCGCCGTGGAAATATACGGCGGATTGGAGACAATGATATCGAATAAACCTTTCACCGGCGCGAATAAGTCGCCTTGGAGAAATTCGATATTTTTTTCCAATTTTAGATTGCGTGCGTTTTTTTTAGCAATTTTGAGCGCGGCGGCGGATATATCCGTGGCGGTGATTTCGGCCCCGGGAAGTTCTTTGGCCAAAGCCAGGGCGATGGCGCCGCTTCCGGTGCCGATATCGGCAATCCGCGGGGCAATGATGTCTTTACCGACAGCCAGGGCTTCTTCCACGATGATTTCCGTATCCGGCCGGGGAATCAGCACGTCTTTATTGACTTCCAGCGTGAAAGACCAGAATTCCTTGCGCCCGGTAATATAGGCCACCGGTTCGTATTTCAATCGGCGCTCAACGAGTTTTGTGTATTGGGAGAGTTTATTTTTGTTTATTTTTAAATCCGGATTTTTAAGAAATTCCAGCCGCTCGCACTTTAAACAAAAAGCCAGCAGAACTTCCGCATCGAGGCGCGCGGTTTCCATTTCCGCGACTTCCAATTCACGCGTTGCTTCATTTAAAATTTCCCGAATGGTCATGCTCAAGATTAAAGATTCAACCTCTAATTTTTTCTAAACGCTTTACTTTTTCTATATATTAATAACTTCATTATCATTTATTTCTATTACTTTTTGACTAAAAATATTTTTATAATCTTTTTTATTGAAAGTATGAATCGGCAATATTGATTTTGGGGCAAGAGTATCTGCAAATTCCTTCAGTGTATCAATATCAGCATGTCCGCTTGTATGAATATTATAAATCTTAAAATTTTTAGTTTTAAGCCAGTCAATAAATTGTTTTGTCATTTCTTGTTCTTTATATCCCTCCCACATTGAATAAATTAAGCTGCCGTTATCAGCTGTAATTTTCAGCAAATCGTTTTTCATAGAAGAACGAACAAGCACTACAAAATTTGACGGGTTCTGAGAGATTTCATCTTTTGTAATTTTAGCTTTGGAAAATTTATTCGCCATTTTACCAAGTCCGCGTTTGAATAAGTTTGTTGTTAACCGATAAGGGAAGAAAACTTTCAAGTTAGAAAATCCCTTCAGCGGTGAAGGAATCCTGGCAAAATCCGAAAGCGCTTCAAGAACATTTGCTGTATAAACATCAACGACAAACGTTTTATGCGAATTTAAACAGGCTTTATAAATCGAAACCAATCTGTCAATATTTTGGCTTGATGTGCATATATAATTTATCGAAACTGACTTTTTAAAAAGTCCAATAAGCTCATCAATAATATCGTCTTCGGTACGGTGGTCTTCTTGTTTCCGACCTATTGTTGTGCCTTCTATAAGTAAACAGTCAATATTTTGTGGGGCGTTTTTCAAGAACCATTTATACACTTTAGCTTTACGCCCATGTGATCTGAAATCCCCAGAATAAAAAATCCTTTTTCCTTCTGCTTCCACTAAAAACGAATATGAATCAAATGCAGAGTGGTCAGCCCAGTATGGAGTAATGATAAAATTACCTGCCGTAAAAGGTTTTTCTCTCTCGTAATATTTCGGATTATTTATCTTGTTGTTTTGACGGAGAAAAATGTTATTAAGCTCCAAAATTCTATGCGTGGCCTCACCAAGCCAAATCGGGATATCTTTATTCAGATATTTAATTAGCCCATAATGGTCAGCATGCGGGTGAGAAATTATCACGCCGTCAATTTCAGGCTTATCAGAATAAGCCCCATGAACATTGGGTAAGATTCCCTGTTTTACAAGTTCTGCAACAGATAATTTTCTAAAGTCTGCAAAGTTAAAACTTTTCCCGGATTTGCCTATTAATGGCATCCCGAAATCAAGCAAAATTCTGCTTATGCTTGATTGAAGCTCAATACAAGTTCCTCCGATTTCGTTTGTTCCTCTATGGATTTTGCAGCTTACTTTCATTAACAGATAAGCCTGATGGCTTTATGGTAAAGAATCTAACGCCCAATTGTTGAGAAAGCTCTTTTAAATTTTTTCTTTTACCATCTTCCATTTCTATCAGTTCTTTATAGGCATTGCATTCTGGAACAAGTAAAACGGCTGGGATTATAGTTATCTCATTATCAGGATCAACACAGCCTGAAAAATCCTGAAAATCTTTTTTTAACTTTTTTTCATCGACTATTTTGTAATAAGTATAAATTTCTAATACTGCTCTTAATAGTGTTTCTTCATTTTCTGTATATTTTAATTCTATAAGAAACAAGTTTTTGCTATTTTTATTATATGAAATTAAATCAATCTTACCAAGCCCCTTATTCCCTAGATTATCCTTTAGCGGGATTTGATAGTCTATGATTAATCCTAGTGTTCCTAGCTCCCGCTTCCGCTTGTAAATTTCTTTTGCAAAGTTTTCTTCTTTTCTATTACTTCCGCTAGTCTTTACATTACCATGATTTTGACCAAAATATGTTTTTTCTCGTGTAATAGAAGGTATTGTTTTCAGTTTTTCGCAATTTTCTATAAGTGTTTCTGCAATTATTTCTGAATATGGCTTGTCACAATCAGTTGCTTTACCTTTCCAATTTATACACCGCGCTTTATATAATTTAATAGGATATAATTCTTCATTTAGCTTCTTAATTGTTTTATCTTTGCTGTATTTTTGTGCCATAATTTTTTGAACCTAACAGTATTATTTTGTTTAGCCTTTTGTATAACTAATTAATCCATTCTTCTAACCAGAATCCAGCCTTGCAAAATAACTTTACAATCTCGGCGCGGATTGGATTGGCCTCATTATCACTTACAGGCACATCTCCAAATGTTCGACACTCTATATGCGTTGGTCCTGCTTTTTCCCAGACAACCAATACAGTTGAGCGGGGATTGCCAAGCCACTTAAAAAAATAGGCGGCACCTTCATTAACGCTTTCATACCAGAATTCATCAAATTCGACACCGGTTAGCTGGGTTTCATGATACATTTCCAGCCATGTTTTGATCGGTACAAGCAGCTCGCTGCCTTTAATTGGCGGAGGTGGAAATGCACTTTCGAGCACCTTATCTTTTATATCTAACTTCATAAATTACCTTCTCAACGCAAATAAATTAATGAATACAGGGTTAAATTTATATCTCGGCAGTTGCCAGTCATTGAATAATTAATAGTTGATAATGAACTGAAATTCAAGAAAGTTTAATCGCCTTTTTAAGGCGGCGCAAGAGTTTATTACCCCTGCTTTTTCAGCGATTCGGCCTGGTAGTGTGACGTCAGCGCGTCGATGATGGGGCCGATGTTGCCGTTGAGGAAATTGTCCAGATCATAGCGGGTGAGATTGATGCGGTGATCGGTGACGCGTCCCTGCGGAAAGTTGTAGGTGCGGATGCGTTCGGAGCGGTCGCCGGATCCCACCTGACTTTTGCGTTGTTGCGCCATTTCCGCGTTTTGTTTTTGCACCATGGCATCCAGAAGCCGCGCCCGCAGCACCTTCATCGCTTTGGCTTTATTTTTAAGCTGGGATTTTTCATCCTGGCAGGTGACCACAAGCCCGGTTGGGATGTGCGTGATGCGTACGGCGGAATCGGTGGTATTAACGCTCTGGCCACCATGCCCGGTGGAGCGGTAAACATCAATGCGCAGATCGTTAGGGTCAATTTTTAGTTCCACTTCTTCGGCTTCCGGCATAATCGCCACGGTGACGGCGGATGTATGAATGCGTCCCTGCGCTTCGGTCACCGGTACGCGCTGCACGCGATGCACGCCGCTTTCGTATTTCAGGCGGCTGTAAGCGCCTCTGCCTTCGATCTGGGCGATAATTTCTTTATATCCGCCTAAACCGGAAGCGGATGAGGAACTAACCACTTCGACGCGCCATCCCTGCGCTTCGGCGTAGCGCGCGTACATGCGGAATAAATCCGCGGCGAATAAACTGGCTTCATCGCCGCCGGTTCCCGCGCGGATTTCCAGAAAGACGTTTTTTTCGTCATTGGGGTCTTTGGGCAGAAGCAGTATTTTTATTTTTTCTTCCAGTTCAAGCTGTTCCTGCTGCAGTTGCGGCATTTCCTCGCGGGCGATAGATTTCAATTCCTCGTCGCTGCCCGCGATAAATTCCTTGTATTCCTGGATGCGTTGCCTGATTTTTTCATAGCGACGTATCGTTTCTACCAGATCGGCAAGCTCCGCGTGTTCCTTGGCGTATTTCTGATAAAGCCCCTGCTTGGATACTACCTGAGGGTCGCTCAAAAGACCCTCCAGCTCCCGGTGGCGAATTTCAATATCACGCAATTTGTCGAGAATAACATCCATAATCTGATTTTAAAAATTTTGTGGTTGATGAAAAAAAATGACGGCGCGCGCCCGAAAGGCGCAGTTTAAAAAAGGGAGCTACAGATGGAAAGTGCGGCGATAATCTTTAATCATAAAAATATCAGCGGATAATTTCCGGCCACGCGAGAAGAGCCGGTTATTTTTTCTTTTTGTCTTTGGCGGTTTTCTGTTTTTCTTCCTGCGCTTCGTATTTCTTCTTGAATCTTTCCACGCGTCCGGCAGTGTCGACGATTTTCTGCTTGCCGGTCATGAAAGGGTGACAGTTGGAGCAAATTTCGATTTTTATGTCTTTTTTGGTTGAGCGCGTTTCGATTACATTGCCGCAAACGCAGGTAATGGTTGTTTTTTTGTAATCCGGATGAATGCCTTCTTTCATTTTAGCCTTTTCCCTCCTGAGGCTTCTATCCGTGGCTTATTGCCACGAAATCTGTTTATTTTTGCAAAGTAGATGCGCTCTCTACAATATCTGAAATAAAAATTCAAGTGAATATTTGGCGTCTACGAATTCATGGAATCGAGAAATTCCTGATTGGTTTCGGTCTTTTTGATCTTGCTGATGATGAATTCCATGGCGTCAACCGGGTTCATTTCCTGCAGCAGCCGCCTGAGAATCCAGACGCGGTTGAGGTTGTTTTTGGGAATCAGCAGCTCTTCCTTCCTGGTGCCCGAGCGGATCAGGTCGAAGGCGGGGAAAATTCTGCGGTCGGCGATGCGGCGGTCCAGGTGCAGCTCCATGTTGCCTGTGCCCTTGAATTCTTCAAAGATAACTTCGTCCATGCGGCTGCCGGTGTCGATCAGCGCGGTGGAAATGATGGTGAGTGAGCCGCCGTTTTCGATATTGCGCGCCGCGCCGAAGAAGCGCTTGGGTTTGTGCAGGGCGTTGGAATCGACGCCGCCGGAAAGAACCTTGCCGGAAGGCGGCACAACGGTGTTGTAGGCGCGCGCCAGGCGCGTTATTGAATCCAGCAGAATCACCACGTCTTTTTTATGTTCAACAAGGCGTTTTGCTTTTTCGATCACCATTTCCGCCACCTGCACATGGCGGGTGGCCGGTTCATCAAACGTCGACGATACCACTTCTCCCTTGACGCTGCGCTGCATGTCGGTGACTTCTTCGGGGCGCTCGTCAATGAGCAGGACCATCAGAACCACTTCCTTGTGATTGGCGGTAATACTATGCGCGATATCCTGAAGAAGCACTGTTTTACCGGCACGCGGCGGCGAGACAATAAGGGCGCGCTGGCCTTTGCCGATCGGGGCGAACAGGTCAAGCATGCGCGTGGAGAAATTCTCCGGATCAAATTCAAGATTGAGTTTTTCCTGAGGGTAAAGAGGAGTCAGGTTGTCAAAAAGTATTTTATCCCGCGCCTGTTCCGGGCTTTCGAAGTTGACTTCATCCACTTTCAATAGGGCGAAATATTTTTCTCCTTCTTTGGGGGGGCGGACTTCGCCGGAAATCGTGTCACCGGTCCTCAGGTTGAAGCGGCGGATCTGTGAAGGGGAAATGTAAATATCGTCCGGGCTGGGTAGATAGTTATAATCCACTGCGCGCAAAAAACCGAACCCATCGGGTAGAATTTCCAGAACGCCGGAGCCGGAAATGACGCCGTTTTGCTCCGCCTGCGTCTGCAGGATGGCGAAAATCAGATCCTGACGGCGCATGCCGCTGGCGTCGGGAACGTTCAGTTCACGGGCCAAATTATTCAATTCGCTGATCGGCAGCCTCTTGATATCTTCGATGTTCATAAATACATTCCTTAATGTTTAGATTCTTGCGGGGATATTATTGAGATATGCTATGTTCACTTTTTACCGCGATATTTTTGCAGAAATACACGAAGGCAATCACGCATTTTTAAAGTTGCAGATGATTAGTAAGCATCAGGTTGTTTTTTGAATACGTGAATCACTCCAAAAGACAGGACTTAAAAAGTCCTTTTTCGAACTGGCAAAAACATTATATTAATAAATATACGCTGTCAAGAATATTTTGCGGCAGGCGGGGAAGCGCCGAAAAAACGGAGCATTTTCGCAGGAGGCAAATATTTCCTTGCATCCGGCGCGCCACTAAACTAAATGATATTAAAATTAAAATCACATCCGGAAAGGTTGTTATGAGCGAGAAGGATAAAAGCGGAAAGAACGAAGCGGCGGCAGAGGCGGAATTTTCCGAAATATCTCTGGAAAATTTATCGTTTCTGCTGCGTGAAGCATGTGGGCGTGCCGGCTGGAGCTCTCTCACGCCGGTGCAGGCGAAATCCATTCCTTATCTCCTGGCCGGTAGAGACGTGATGGTGCAGTCGCGCACCGGCAGCGGGAAGACGGGCGCATACCTCCTGCCGATTATGGAAAAGATCGATCTGCAAAAGAAGGCGGCGCAGGCGCTGGTGCTTGTTCCGACGCGCGAGTTGGCCCTGCAGGTGTCGAAAGAGGCGCAACGTCTGACCGAAGGCACGGATTTTAAAACAGCCATGGTTTACGGCGGAGTGGGTTACGGCGCGCAGCTGGAAGCATTTCGCTCCGGCGCGCAGCTTGTTGTCGGTACGCCGGGAAGAATTCTCGATCATTTGCTCAAAAACAATCTTTCTCTGGATAATTTGCGGATTTTGATTTTTGACGAAGCCGATCGCATGCTTTCCATGGGATTTTATCCCGATATGGTCAAAATTCGCAAATATCTGCCCGGTCACGAAATTTTAAGCAGCATGTTTTCCGCCACTTTTCCGCCGCAGGTGGTCAGGCTGGCCGAACAATTTCTGCGCGCGCCGCAGCTTTTGAGCCTCAGCGGCAATCAGGTGCACATCGCGGAAATAGAACACGTTTATTATGTTGTTCCCGGCATGCGTAAAGACCGTTCTTTGGTCCGCATCATTGAAGTCGAAAATCCCGCTTCGGCGATTATTTTTTGCAACACCAAAGACACGGTGCACTATCTTTCCGTTGTCCTGAAGCGTTTCGGCTACGACGCGGATGAGCTGAGCTCGGATTTAGCCCAGAGCGCGCGGGAAAAGGTCATGGCGCGCGTGCGCCGCGGCGCCCTGCGGTTTTTGGTGGCCACGGATGTCGCCGCGCGCGGCATTGATATTCCCGATCTTTCTCATGTTATTCAGTATGAGCCGCCGGAAGACCCAGAGGCCTACATCCATCGCGCGGGACGCACCGGGCGCATGGGGGCAAGCGGCGTGGCCATTTCGCTGGTGGCGGAAATGGAAAAATTCAAGCTGCAGAGCATCGCCCGTTACTACAACATCAATATGCAGGAACGTCCGCTGCCCGGCGATGAAGAACTGGAAAAAGTTGTTGCCGAGCGCATAACCGCGCTTTTGGAGGCGCGTTTGCGCGCCCGGGACAATCTGCAGATTGAAAGAATGCGCCGTTTCGCGCCGCTGGCCAGGAGTTTATCACAGTCGGAAGACCAGTTGGCGCTCATCACGATGCTGCTGGACGACTATTATCAGCAGTCGTTGCACGCGCCGCCCGCGCCGCCGGCGGTGGAAACAGAACCGGCCGCCGCGAAACCACAAGCGAAAAAAAGAAGGCCACGCCCGAGAATTAAAAAAGAAAGAAAGGCATGAAATTATGGAAAATAAAATCCCGCAAACAATCAGCAAAAGCATAAATTTCATTGTTTGTTTTGTTTCCATGTTTCTTTTTGTTTCCTGCGCGACAACACCGGGTGAAATCGCGCCCTCGCGTTCCGCGAAAATCGCGGTTGTTTTGGGCGCGGGCGCGTCCAAGGGATTTGCGCATATCGGTGTGCTGAAAGTTCTGGAATCGCATAAAGTTCCTATTCATATGGTTGTGGGGACAAGCGTCGGTTCTTTTGTGGGAAGTCTCTACGCCTATGGCTACAGCCCCTATGATTTACAGAGAATCGCTCTGGCCATTCAAAGAGATGATATTGCCGATTACATCATCCCGGATAATGGTTTTATCAAAGGAGAAAGGCTGGAGAATTTCATCAATACCAGGGTTAAATTTACGCCCATGGAAAAGTTCAAAATTCCTTTCTATGCCGTGGCCACAAACATTCAAAACGGCGAAGAAATGATTTTTGGCCGCGGTAACCCCGGAAGGGCCGTGCGCGCCAGTTGCGCTATTCCCGGAGTTTTCAATCCCGTGATGATTGGGGATAAATATTACGTGGACGGCGGAGTAGTCAACCCGCTGGCCGCGGATGTGGCGCGCCGTTTCGGGGCGGATGTGGTCATTGCCGTTGATATCTCGTCCGGTGTGGAAACCCCACCGCCAAAAGCCACGGTAGATACGATTATGCAAGCGGTGGACATTATGTATAACAAGATTGCCTCCTTGCATCTGCGCCACAGCGACATCGTCATCAGACCAAAGGTGGGGCACATCGGTTCCAGCGATTTTTCCAAAAGGCATGAAGCGATCATGGAAGGCGAAAAGGCCGCCACAGAAGCAATGCCCGCCATTAATCAGATTGTGGAAAAATTGCGTCAGGAGGGCAGGCTGTCTCAGTAGTTCTGTGGAGATTTTTCGCGGGAAAAACGAAGGAATTTAAGGCGTTTTTGTTTAAGCCGGGGCCAAAATGGCCTTGACAAATAAAGATGACTGTGATTTATGCCTGACCTCATAACTTTTAGGGGATTAAACAATGAAAAAGACGCTGACTAATAAAACGAATCTAAAACGAAAAAGAACCCACGGGTTTCTTGTCCGTATGGCGTCAAAATCCGGCCGGCAGGTATTAAGCCGCCGCAGAGCCAAAGGAAGAAAACGCTTAACCGTATAAACAAACATTTTAAGTTTTGATAGGATCGGCCGGTCGGTATGCATGAAAAAACAATCTTACCGGAAAGAGGAAAGGATAACTAGCTCGAGCAGATACAGGGTTATTTACCGGCAGGGGGTTTGGAAAAGCTCTAAAAATTTTACGTCTGTCACATATAGCAACACCCAGGGAATAAAAAGGCTGGGGATCACCGTATCCAAAAAGGCGGGCAACGCCGTAAAAAGAAGCAGAATAAAACGACTGCTCAGAGAATACTTCCGCCTGAACAAAGATTTGTTTCCCGCAGGGTGTGACGTTGTTTTAATGGCCAGAAAAAACATTCCCCCTCTTACATACAAGGAAATCTGCGCAGAACTGACGCGACTTATCGAGCGGAAAGCTGAAACATAATTTATGTTCAGAAAAATATTGGTTAATATATTCGTTTCCCTCATTCGTTTGTATCAAATAATTTTTCCCTCGGTATTTTACGTTCAGTGCTGCCGTTTTTATCCTTCATGTTCCGAGTATGCCGTTCAGGCAATTAAGCTGCATGGGCCGGCGAAAGGCTCGTTTATGGGCATAAAAAGAATTCTGCGCTGTCATCCTTTCCATCCGGGCGGATACGATCCAGTGAAATAACCAACAAGGGAGGTTCTCCATGGACAAAAGGACATTACTTGCTATCGTCCTGTCAGTAGCTGTACTTTTGTTATACCAGATGTTTTTTGTTAAACCGCCGCAACCGGGTCAGGCGCCCGCTCCCGGCACGGAGCCGGCGAAGACCGAGACGATTGCCGAGCAGATTGTGCCACAGAGAGTTGCCGCCGCAAGAAAGCCCGTTGCCGGGAAGCAACAACCGGCGCAAGATGTCAAGGTGGAAACGCCCCTTTACACGGCGGTTTTTTCCACGCGGGGCGCCTCGCTTAAATCATTTAAACTAAAAAATTATCAGCAGGATTGCGTGAAATGCGCGGATGATATTTATCCGGCAATAAAAAGATTTATTTTTGGTTCCAAAGAGCAGGCGCACATAAAAAGTGACGCGCCGGTGGAGCTGGTTAGTATCGAAGAAGGACTGCCGCATCCCCTGGCGGTTACTTTTCCGGAATCAAGCGTGGAAATTTCCGCCGAGGCCATGTTCGAGGCCGACGCGGCCAGCCTGAATTTGCTTAATGCCAAAGAAAAAAAGCGCCTGGTCTTTTCCGGTGTCTATGACGGCGTGATCAAAGTGGAAAAGATTTTTATATTTGACCCGGAAAAATACACGATTGAACTCGACGTTAAAATGTATAACCTAACCGGCGCGCCGCTGGTGCAGGTGCCCAAGCTGAGCTGGCATCAAGCCATTGATCCGCAAAAGGATTTCGGCAGGTATGACAAAGAAGGACCGGTGATGTCGGTGGGCGGCAGCATCGAGCGCCTGGAACTGAAAAAACTGGAAAAGGAAAAAATACTCGGCCCCAATATTTTGTGGAGCGGTTTTGAAAGCAAGTATTTTATTGCTTCTTTCATTCCCGAAAATCCATCGCTGATGAGCGCGATTGTCAACCGCGGCGCGGATAATCTGATTTCCGTGGGCATTACCGGACAGAAGGAAATAATTCCCGGCCGTCAAAGCGCCGTGGTCAGTTATTCACTTTTCCTTGGACCAAAGCAGCACAATGAGCTGAAGGAGCTTGGCGTCGGGCTGGAAAAAGCGATTGATTTCGGCATTTTTAAGTGGCTGGCCATTCCCTTTCTGTTGTTTCTTAATTTTCTCTACACGTTTATTCCCAATTACGGTGTGGCGATCATTGTGTTGACGATATTGATTAAGCTGATTTTCTGGCCGCTGGGCAATATAAGCTACAAGTCCATGAAAGAGATGCAGAAAATTCAGCCCAAGATAAATGAACTGCGGCAAAAATACAAAAACGATCAGGCGAAGCTGGGTCAGGAAACGATGGCGCTTTACCGTTCGCATAAAATCAATCCGCTCAGCGGTTGTCTGCCGATACTTATTCAACTGCCGGTTTTTATCGGTCTGTTCAATGCGCTTTTGTATGCCATTGAATTGCGCCACTCGCCGTTGTTTTTCTGGATTCAGGATTTGTCGGCGAAAGATCCTTATTACATTACTCCCATTCTGATGGGTATCACGCAGTTTATCCAGCAGAAGATGACGCCGACCATGGGTGACCCCATGATGGCCAAGATGATGCTTTTTATGCCGGTGGTTCTGACGATTTTCTTTTTAAATTTCCCGTCCGGGCTCGTTATTTACTGGCTGTTTAATAATATTTTAAGTATCGGCCAGCAGTTTTATATCAACAAAAAGCTGGCTAATTGATGACAGACAAGAGGTTATAAGATGAACGCGAAATCCGTGGAAATAGAAGGCAAATCAATTGATGAGGCGATAGAAAAGGCCTGCCGTGAGTTCGGCGTGACCAGGGATAAGTTAAATATTGAGATAATTTCCGAAGAAAGCGGCGGTTTTCTGGGAATTCTTTCCAGAAAAGCGAAAATAAGAGCGTCCCTGCTTTCCTTGGACATGGATTTTACCATGACGGAAGAGCCGGCGCGCCATACAGAAAAACCGGAAGCCAGAAAAGAAAGCAAAAGAGATCCCAGGAAGGGGCTGAAAAGAGAAAGACCGGCCAGAGAAGACAAGCCTGCTAAAGCAGATGAGCCGGCGCTTCAGGAGGCGAGCGCCTCAGGTATCAAAGCCAAAGAAATACTGGAAGGAATTCTGCGGCGCATGTCCACGCAAGGCAAGGTATCAGTGAGCGAAACCGCGGAAAAAATAATTCTCAATATCGAAGGCGGTGACAGCGGCCTGCTGATCGGCAAACGCGGCCAGAACCTGGACGCTCTTCAGTATATACTCAACAAGGCCGTCAACAAGTCAAATAACGGCAAAAAAATTATCACGGTGGATTCGGAAGAGTACCGCAAAAGAAGGGAAGAATCGCTTCTGGATCTGGCGGAGAAAGTTAGACAGAAAGTAAAGAAAACGCGCAAGCCGGTTTCGCTGGGGCACATGAGCGCCCATGACCGTCGCATCATCCACATGGCCCTGCAGGAAGATGCGGCGCTGACGACAAAAAGCCGCGGCGAAGGCGAATACCGGAAACTTGTTGTTATTCCCGCGAAGAAAGGCAAAATTTTCCAAAACGGGCAACGAAACCAGGGATAGTTTATATCCTCTCATGTCATTAAGGGGAAGTAACTTATTGTGCTTCGCCAGGATACCATAACGGCCATTGCCACGCCTTGCGGAGTTGGAGGAATCGGCATCATCCGCATCAGCGGCCCGCGGGCGTTGGAAATAGCACGTCGCGTTTTTAAATCAAGCAGTAAAACTTGTCCGTGGGAAAGCCACTTCCTTTATCACGGTGATATTGTTTCCGCCGACGGGCAGACCACGCTTGATGAGGTTTTGGTTTCTTTTATGCGAAAGCCAAAATCGTTTACCGGCGAGGACGTTGTGGAAATAAACTGCCACGGCAGTCCTGTGATCATGCAGCAGATTCTCGCGCTGCTTATTAACTTGGGTTGCCGCCCGGCTGAACCTGGCGAATTTTCCCAACGCGCTTTTTTCAACAACAAGATCGATTTATCTCAGGCCGAAGCGCTGGCGGCAATGGTTGCCGCACCGACGCCGCAGGCATTTGCCCTGAATCTGGCGCAGTTAAAAGGAAATTTAAGCGCTGAAATTGACAAGGCACGGGGCCTTTTGATTGAAGCGCTGGCCCTGCAGGAGGCATCCATCGATTTTGCAGAGGATGTCTCTGGCGAGGAAGCTCCCGCGCCAGTGCCGCAAATAAACGAAGCCACAAGTATCCTGCGGAAACTTCTTTCCACTTATGAGGAAGCCAAAATAATCACACAGGGACTGAATGTTGTCATCACCGGCAAACCCAACGTGGGCAAATCCAGTCTGCTCAACGCCTTGACCGGCAGAAAAAAAGCCATTGTCACCGACATCCCCGGAACGACGCGCGATTTGATTGTTGATGAAATTGTCGTGCACGGCACGGTTTTGAGCCTGACGGATACCGCGGGCATCCGTAGGCCTGAGGACGCCATAGAAGAAGAGGGCATAGCGCTGGTTTGGGAAAAACTCGCTCATGCCGATCTGGCGTTGGTTGTTTTGGACGGCAGCATACCGCTTTCTTCTGAAGATGAAGAAATCATGACGAAAAATAAAAACACCAACACTCTTATTGTTATCAACAAAAGCGATTTGCCCCTTGCCTGGGATATAAAGAAAATCAACCACTTTGATATATCAGAGAAAAGAATTGTCAAAATTTCAGCCAAGTTCGGCACGGGGCTTATGGAATTAAAAAAAGCGATAATTGATGCCGGAGGCGCGTCAACAAAGCCGGACACGGGCTTGGCCATGATTTCCAACCTGCGCCATAAGCAGGCGCTGGAAAGAGCGCAGAAAAATGTCATGGCGGCGTCAGAGGCAATCTTGCGCGATAATTCACCGGAAATCGCGGCTTTTGAACTGCGCGAGGCAATTGATAATTTGGATGAAATCACCGGCAGAAAAACCAGCGATGAAGTGCTGGATAAAATATTTTCCAATTTCTGTATCGGCAAGTAAAATATTTTCGGATTTTTCCGATGGATTTTTTTGTTAACCGCACGCTTGTGTTTGAACGCCCCGATTTTAATACGGGTATTCAACGTGTTGTGAGCAATATTGTTGATAATTTAAGCCGGACTGCGGATGTGGTCACGGCCGTTCCGGTTATCATCAGAAACAATAAATTATATGAGGCAAAGCGCCTATATTCGTTACATTTGGCGAGTATCTGATTAATTGCCTTAGCATTAATATTTTGAGCGCAAGAAAAATATTTGAATCGAATAAATTATACGCTACACGAATCTGGCCATTGCAGGCAATACAGGAAATTATGTGAATAATGCTGATTATGGTCAGCGTGGGCATGGCGGCCGGATTATTTTATTTAACCCTCCCTTGGCTCTGTGAAGTGCGGCATAGGTTTTTGGGATATCATGTAGAGTAAAAACACGACGCTCTTCTGATTTCTTCTTATGTTGCCAAAATATTGCCTGCCGTGATGCTATTTTGTTTGCCTCTATAAAAATACTTTATTAAAATACTTAGATGCCATTTACAGCTTATTACTTTTTACCAGTTGCGCTATTTTTGCATCCTTTTTCCCCCAGAGATCATTGAGCCAGACATTGAAACGGTTTCTGTATTCCGGATCATCGGGGTCCTGCCCGCGGAGATTCGTGACAATCGGCAAAACATCTATGCGTATGATTATCCGTGAATTCGCGCTGCTGATAAATCCCCACGCGTTTTCCGTGCCGTCCGGATAAACGATGGTTACGTCGATGAGGTTGCGCATGTTTTCCCCCATGGCGGAAAGAACATACGAGATGCCGCCCGAGCGCGGTTTGAGCAGGTATTCATACGGAGAATTCTGCGCGGCGTGCTTGGCGGGGGTGAAGCGCGTGCCTTCGACAAAGTTCATTATCGAAGCAGACCTGTCTTTGAATTTTGCGCATGCCTTTCTTGTGGCTTCGATATCCTTGCCTCGCAGATGCGGCTTCTTTTTCAGAAGTTCGGCAGGATAGCGCTGCATGAAAGGGTAATCAAGCGCCCACCAGGCAAGCCCCAGTATCGGCATCCAGATCAGCTCTTTTTTGAGGAAATACTTAAGAAAGGGAATGCGCCCGTGAAATATTTTCTGTAACACAATAATGTCTACCAGAGTCTGGTGGTTCGCTATCACAAGGTACCACTCATCGCGTTTGAGCCCCTCGAGTCCCTCAATATCATAGTCAACATTTTTAATGAATTCGATAAACGCGTTGATGCAATATATCCAGGCATAGGACAGAAAGTTAAGGATGGTGTCAAAAAATCCCCGCGTTGTCTTAAATGGAAGCAGAAGTTTGAATACGGCGGTTATGTATACCGGGACAGCCCAGAATAGCGTGTTTAAGACAAGAAATGCCGCTCCGGTTAAGCCGCGCAGCAATCCGATGAATGCGCGCATCAGTCGCTTTCCCATGTCGTTAATTTTAGGAAGATAGATTTATATGTCAACTTCTAATCCGTTAATAAATGCCAGCACATTTTTCCCCAACACGCTGTGGTTGTAGCCGCCCTCGAGGATCCCGAAACAGCCGCCATTGTTACGCTGGGCGGTTTCTCTTATCAGCCTGCCCATAAAAGTGTAATCTTCTGTTTTTAAAAGGCCGCCCCAGTCGGCTTCGTGATTGTCAAATCCGGCGGAAGCGGCAATCATGTCGGCCTTAGTTTCCGCTAAAACTTCTTGCACTTTTTTCAGATATTCATTGCGGTTTTGCGTGGCGGGGTTGTAAATGGTTGCATAACCTTTGGTGCCTAAAATGTTGACGTTGCCATCGCCATAGTGCAGGTCAAAATCCAAAATGAAAGCTTTTTTAATTTTGCCCTGATGCCTTAATTTTTCCAATGCGATGGCCATATTGTTAAAATAGCAAAAACCCCAGGCGCTATTTGCTGATGCGTGATGGCCGGGCGGGCGGATCAAGGCAAAGCAGGGTTCGCTCAGGCCGATTTCAGCGGCCCTGATTGCGCCGCCCGCGGCCAGCGCCGCGATTTCATAGACGCCTTCGCGCTCCACGGATTTGACATGTTCCGGCGTGTGCACGCGCAGGATATCCTCTTTTGTCGCCGGCTTAGGTTCGACAAACGTTACTCTGCCCTTAATGGCCAGTTCTACCGCTCTGATTCTGCCGGCAGCCGCGGCGGGGTCGGAAGCATAAACATCATTAAAATCTTCAGAGTAAATAACTTTCATTTAGGCCTCCTTTTTCCAATCATTGTCATGCCGGCCCCGTATAGACGGGTAAGCATGCAGCCGGTACAATTCTTGGATTTCAAGTTAAGAACCCTATATAACGCAGCGCTGCCAGTGTATTTTTGGAAACGGAAATATTTTTCAGTTCCCCTGGCGCAAACCAGCGCGCCTCCAGCGCGTCATCAGCGCCCTGCGGCTCTCCCGAAATATACTTGGCGGCAAAATCAACAACCACAAAATGATATTTAATTTTTTCCTGCGCGTCGCGTTCCACAAAATCAAAAGTGTAAACACACTCTCCGGCCTGGGCAGTAACGCCTGTTTCTTCAAACAATTCGCGCTCGGCGCAGTGGCGCATTGATTCGCCCAGTTTCAGCGTGCCGCCCGGGACCGCCCAAAGCCCCAAGCTTGGTTCCACGCCGCGTTTTACCAATAATACTTTTCCGCCTTTTTGCACTATCGCCCCGACACCAATAATCGGTTTGGTGGGATAGGAATTACTGTTTTGTTCGTTCATGGTTTATCCAGAGTAAAATTAAAGCGGCTGACGAGCCACGGCTCATCTCCGCCATCAAATACTTTTTCGACAAAAGTCACGCGCCGGTTTTTTCCAACGAGCAACACGGTGGAAGAGCGCGTGCCGTAATGCGGGCTTTTGATGAAAACAGGCGAAAGGACTCTTTCCCAGTCCTTGCCGACGCCGGTTGCCGGGAGTTTTTCCGGCGGCGGATAACGCCGATTTGCTAAAAGCGCGAAAAGCTTATCTTCCAGCGCTGATCCCTTATATTTCAGGGCTTCCTTCATCAGTTTTTTCCCCCGGCTGACCTTGGGCCAGGGCGTATCGAGCAGATGATTGCTCAGACCGTGAATCCCCGCCTCTATTTTTTGTTTATTCCCGCCGCGGTTGGAATAATAATAAAATCCGGCAGTATCCTGAAGAATTAAATTGTAGCCGTTATATTTTACGCCCTGAGCGGAGATTTTATCCAGGAATTTTTCCGCGCTTCTTTTGCCGCATAAAAAATCTTTAACCAGTTTGCCGCGGGATTTGGCGTCAAACATAAAAGAGGACGGGTCGCGGTAATTGGTGATGGCGGCGAATCTTCCCTGACGGGTGATGCCGAGCCACGTGCCTTTTTCTTTTAAATCACGGCCCGCGAGCACTTCTGGATGATCCTTCCAAAAATCAGCGGGGGCGGCGGGGCGTTCGTAAAATTCATCGCGGTTGGCCGCCAAAACGAGCTTGTATGAGGGGTGAGCATCGCAGGCGAAAATGATCAGGCACATAAAAAGAGGGCTATAGGCTCTAGGCTGAAGGACAAGGTGCATGGACACGAAGCGTTTAGCAAAATGTCCCGACAGCCTACATGCTGATAGCTTTTACCCTTTCTAAAATTTTTGACATGACTTCTCCCGCGGGCGCGTCAACGCGCACATCGGCAATGCCGTCCTGCTGCGTTTCTCCCATGTTGATGATGGCGATTTTCGCGCCGGCTCTTTTGGCGTAAAGCGGAAGATAGGCTGCCGGATAAACAAATAAAGATGAGCCGATCACCATGAGAAAGTCACAGCTGTTTGCTTCCTGCGTGGCGCGCGCCAGCACATCCTGGGGCAGCATTTCGCCGAACAGGACAACATCCGGCTTGAGGAGTCCCTTGCAGGAAGCGCAGCTCAATGTGTAATTCAAAGAAAGAGACTGTTCCTTGACAATGTCTATCGGATAACGCTTGTGGCATTGCATGCAGACGATTCGTTGCAGGTTGCCGTGCAATTCATAAACCAGGTGTGGGCTGTTGCCGGCTTTCTGATGCAGGTTGTCCACGTTCTGTGTTATCACACAGCTTAATTTGCCGATTTTTTCCAGCTCGGCCACCGCGTAATGCGCGCGGTTGGGTTGGACATCGGACATGAGGCCGCCGTCTTTGAGGTTTTGCCACATGCGGCGGCGCGTATCTTCCGAACGCAAAAATTTATCAATGGTGAAATCATCGGGATCCACTTTTGTCCACAAGCCCTGCGGGCCGCGAAAATCCGGTATGCCTGATTCTGTGCTTATACCCGCGCCGGTAAAAATAACGATTTTTTTTGACGTAACGATCATCTCCGCGATTTTATTGATTCGTACTTCCATGTTCCGTATGGCCCTTTCGGTGATTGACGTTTTTGTTTTGTCTAAAATACATCAACTTGGCCTAAAAGCAAAAGGAAAAAGAAGAGGGTAGAAAAGTATATGAAGTGATTACAGACGATGTTTTGGCAGGCTTTTAGGAAAATAATTTTTTGGCAGTTTTTTCCAGCGCTTCTTTTAATTTTGCCGCGTCACCGGATTGGGCCAGCGCGCGGATATCGGCCAGTGTTTTTTCGTAAAGCGCGATTATTTTGGCGGTGTCGTGATTGCGCGTGATGATATCGGCGTAAAGCTCGGGGCTTTCGGCAAAAACCTTTTTGACGATTTCCATTTTTGTCCGTAGCAAAGGTGTGGAAAATCTGTCCAGTTCTTCCGGCGCTGTTTGTGTCGCGGCAATAGTCATGCCTAGAGAAATCGTGTGCAGATGATTGAGTACCTGCACGACGGCCATCATTTTATCATGGTGCGCGGGATCAGTTTCAAAAACGTGATAGCTGTTTTTTTGGAAAAGATCTTTAATCCAGGCAAGCCATTTCGTGCCGCGCGCCGGGCACAAAATGATATTTTGTCCGGAAAAATCCGGCATGGTAGGGCCAAAAAGCGGATGGCAGCCAACTACTTCCGCTCTGGTGCTTGCCAGCATCCACTCCACCGGCTCTTTTTTGAGCGAGGTCAAATCCATCAGGAGTTTTCTCTTATCCAAAAGGGGCCCGACTTCCCCGATGACTTTTTCGGTGGCGGCAATCGGGACGGCCACGACAACAACATCGCAAAGTCCGGCTATGTCTTTTGCGCCCATTGGTGTTTTGCGGCCGCAGATATGCACCGTGTAATTTTCTTTCTGCAGTAAAGCGGCCAGCCAGCTTCCCATACCGCGCGTGCCGCCGATGATGCCGACCGAAACATTATCCATTCGAGATTGCCCTTTGTCTGAGTAAATGATCGGCCAGCACAATGCAGACCATCGCTTCGCACACCGGCACGATTCTGGGAATCACACAAACATCATGCCGGCCGGTGATCGTGATGGTTTTTTCTTTTCCCCGGATATCAACCGTTTTTTGCGCCTGAGAGATGGAAGGTATCGGTTTACAGTAAGCCCGCAAAATAATGTCTTGCCCCGTGGTTATTCCCGCGAGAATCCCGCCGGCATGATTGCTCTGAAACCCTTTTTTATTCATCTGGTCGTTGACTTGTGAACCAGATTTTTTGCTGACCGCGCAGCCATCGCCCACTTCCACGGCCTTAACGGTGCCGATGCTCATCAGCGCCTTGGCCAGATCTGCGTCCATCTTATCAAAAACCGGTTCGCCCAGTCCCGTCGGAACATGGCGCGCGACGATTTCCACCACGCCGCCTAATGAATCGCCGCCTTTGCGCGCCGCGGCAAGTTTTTCTTCCATGGCGATTGCGGCTTTTTTGTCAGGGCAAAAAAGCGCGCTGGCACGTGTTTGCCGCAATAGTTGCCTGCCTACGGGAATGTTTTTCCGGTCAATTTCGATGTCGCCGACGGCCACAGTGTAGGCCAGCACTTCCATTCCGGCACGCGCGATAACTTTTTGGGCGACGGCTCCCGCGGCCACGCGCGCGACCGTTTCCCGGCCGGAGGCCCGCCCGCCGCCGCGCCAGTCGCGCCGCCCGTATTTTTCCCAGTAGGTAAAATCACCCTGTCCGGGGCGGAAAACGTCTTTTAGCTTATGATACGCGTACGAATCAGCATCGGTGTTTCTAATCAGAAGAGAGATCGGCGTGCCGGTGGTTTTGCCTTCGAAAACTCCGGAGAGAATCTCCACTTTGTCCGTCTCTTTTCTTTTAGTGGAAGAAATTACATTTGACGGCCGTCTTCTGTCGAGCGCCGCCTGAATATCCGCCTGCGCCAGCGTAACGCCTGGCGGGCAGCCGTCCACAACAGCGCCCAGTCCCGCGCCGTGCGATTCCCCCCATGTGGTGACCCGAAAAACACTGCCTATGGTATTTCCGGACATAATGTCTCCTGTAAAATCATCCTCAAATGTTTTCGCGTCGGATATCAGACATTTTTCTTTCTCTTCATGATATCGATGAGTTTGCCTGACTCCACCAGATGCCGATAAATTTCTTCTCCCACCTCGACGATGCTTTTGTTTGCCGTTTCCACCGTGAAATCCGCCGCCTGCTCGTAAAGCGGATACCGTTCATTAACTATCTTGATGGTTTCTTCCACGATATTCCAATCCGTAAATTGCGGGCGGATTACCGTTCCCGGTCTTTTGTTGTTTAACCTGGCAACGATATCATTAAGCGGCGCGTTAAGCCACACAAGAAACCCGTTTTTTTTCAGAGAGGCAACATTTTCACTGTCCAGCACCACGCCGCCGCCTGTGGAAATCACGCACGCCGGCCGATTCTCCAGCGATTGCACGGCTTCTTTTTCCCGGGCGCGGAAAAAATCCCAGCCATGCGCAGCCACGATTTCCGCGATGGTCATTTTCAGTTTTTTTTCCACCAGCGCGTCGGTGTCAAAAAACGGCAGGCTGAGCTTAAAGGCCAGATGCCTTCCCACCGTGGATTTTCCCGTAGCGCGGTAGCCGATCAGCACCACATTCATATTTTTGCCAGTTCCTCCCAGAATTCAGGAAATGACTTGTCCACGCATTTTTTGTCGGCAATATCAATCCCGGGCGCGGCAAGCGACGCGACGGCGAAACTCATCGCGATACGGTGGTCGTTATATGTCCGGATATCCGCCGCCTTCATCTGGCCGCCGTTGATGATCAGGCCGTCGGCTGTTTCAGCGGCCTTGATGCCCGCGCGGTTTAATTCCGCGGCCATCGCCGCCAGGCGGTTGCTTTCTTTTATCCTTAAATGTTCCACATTCGTGATGGTTGTCTTGCCGCGGCGAAAAGCGGCTAGCACCGCCAGCGTGGGGACCATATCCGGCATGTCGTTCAGATCAAAAGTAAAATCACCCTGAGCGAGAGTGTTTCCCGTAACTTCCACCCAGTCTTCCTGCGACTGCACATGGCAGCCAAGTTTTTCCAGAATCTCCAGCAGGCGGATATCGCCCTGGCAGCTAAGACGGTTAATTCCCAGGACACGGATCGGACGTTGCAGAAGCGCCGCCGCCAGAAAAAAGTAGGAGGCGCTGGAGGCGTCTCCCTCCACGCGGTATTCGCGTCCCTGATAGCATTTTCCGCCTTGTACGATATATTTGCTTTTTTGCCGCTCTATTTTAATGCCGAATTCCCGCATTACCTCCAGGGTCAAATCGATATAGGGCAAGGAAGACACACGGCCGCGTAAAGTGAGTTCGATGCCCTGCCTTGTGTAAGGCGCGCAAAGAAGCAGCGCGGACACATACTGGGAGCTTTCCACATCCTTAAGGGTGATTTTGCCTCCCGCAAGACCATGGGCATCAACAGTCACCGGTGGGCAATTATTGGTACAGGTTATTTCCACCCCCATTTTTTGCAACGCTTCCACCAGCGCTCCCACCGGCCGCTCACAGAGGCGCTTTTCGCCCGTTAAAACATAGCGGCCTTCGCCCAGGCAGACCAACGCCGTAAGAAAACGCAGGGCCGTGCCGTTGTTGCCCAGAAAAATTTGCTGGCCGGTATTTGCCAGTTTTCCCGCCGTGCCGTTTACATAAAAACCGCCGGAGACGGAAACAATCTGCGCCCCCAGCAGGCGCAGCCCTTCCAGCAAATAATTTGTGTCCTCGGAAATTAAAGGATTGGCGATAAAGGAGTTATCGCGTGCCAGCGCCGCGGCGATAAGCGCGCGCTGTGTAAGGCTTTTGGAGCCGGGGACGCGCACAATTTTTGGCGGCGCTTTCATAGTTGTATCATTGTTGCTCAATAGCCGTAAGCCTTTCTAAAACAATTTTTTTCATCAACGCAATGGGAGGTTCCTTTTTTGTCCAAAGCTTAAGCTGCGCCGCTCCCTGGTGGATAAACATGTCCATGCCGGAAATCACCCGGCAGCCTCGCGCCGCGGCATCTTTTAGTAATTTTGTCTGTAAAGGATTGTAGATGACATCCATAACATATTTATAATTTTTTAGCACCTTTTCCGGCACAGGTGACGATTCAATGCCGGGATACATACCGACGGATGTGGTATTGATCAGACAATCAGCCTGAATCTTGTCGATTTCAGCAAGCGAATAGAAAGGGCAACCGAATTGCCGGGCGATAGTTTTCGCTTTGGACACCGTGCGGTTGACCAAAACAGGCAGTCCGCCTTCTTTCCGGATTCCATAAATAGCCGCCCGCGCCGTTCCTCCCGCGCCGACAATCACAAAAGCTTTGCCTTTTATGGGCGTAGTTTCTCCAATAGCCGTCACGATACCCAGCCAATCGGTATTGGCGCCGGTGAGTTTCCCCTTGTCGTTTATGATCGTATTTACCGCGCCGATCTCAAGAGCGTCATCTTTGATTTCGTCAAGGTGCTGCATTACCTCAACCTTAAAGGGGATGGTAACGCTGGCGCCGCGAATATTCATCGCTTTCATGCCGCGCAGCGCCTCGCTCAAATCCTGGACGCCGCAGGCGCTGTAATTATCATTCATGCCCATTTCTTTCAGGGCGGCGTTGTGCATCAGGGGGGAAAGGCTGTGGGCCACCGGGTTGCCTAACAAAAGAAAATTTTGCGGCGCGGTGGATGGTAATATTGCCGCCGGCGCCCCCTTTTTTTCGCCGAATATTTTTTTCAGCAAGTTCATATCCGCAACGGTTAATTGTCCCGGCGCGGATTTGCCCTGCGGGGTGAGGGCGGCAAAGCCCAGATAATTTCCCAAAGCGGGGCCGGCAATTCTGCTGATTAGCCCTTTTTGTCCCATACATAAAGCAATTATGTTTTGCGCGCGTTGGCGCGCGTGGGGGATGAGCGCGAGCACCCGAAGATTGTCTTCTTGCGTGTTGGCAAATGTTACAATTTTAATCACTGCTGGCTTTTCTTGGGCGCAGCGGTGATAGATTTCCTTTAATCTTTTCAAAGAAGGGGTTCCTTTTATATCATGATATGAAACAATTATTTTTGTTTTGTTGCCGTGCCGCGCGCACAAATTTTTTAGCTGATCGATGGCTTTTTTCCCTTCGGCCAGTTCGATGTCGATGAAATCAGCGCCCAGTTTCACGGCTTCCTGCAATATATTTAATTTTTCTGTTTTTGTTTTTTGGCGCCCTATTTTAGGGGTTTTTCGCGCGGCCAGCGCCTCCTCTTTTTTCCGGCAGGTGACGATGATTTTTACGCGCGGCGCGAAGCAGCGGGCGGTATCGATTAACCCGTGCAGATTGCCGCCTTTGATTAAATCCATTCTCAGCTCAAGGCAGTCAGCCGCGCGGCAGCCATGTTGCACGGCGTGCAAGGCTTGCCTGTTGGTTGTGGAAGTAATGGGAATACAAATCATAATCTGCCCCGGGCTTTCGGATACGATCCTAGAATTTTGAGTAGCGTCGTTTTGTCTTTGAGTTCCGTGAGGCACGCGCTTATTTGTTTGTCATCTACATGCCCGATCATGTCCACAAAAAACAGATATTCCCAGAGCCTGTCCTTAACCGGATGCGATTCGATTTTTGCCAGGTTAATATTGCGGCTGGCGAAAGAGGCCAGGGCGCGGTGCAGCGATCCCGGAGAATCAGGCGTGGCAAAAATTAACGATGTTTTGTCGATGCCGGTGGGTTCGCTTTTTCCCCGGCCGATTACCAAAAAACGCGTCATGTTGGAGGAGTTGTCTTCAATCCCTTCCGCCAGTATATTCAGCCCGTAAATATGCGCGGCCAGCGCGCTGCCGATCGCGGCTTCATCATTTTTACCGCGTACCGCCTGCGCGGCTGCCGCGGTGCTGTCCGCCTCGGTGAGCACGCAATTAGGCAGATTGGTTTTGAGCCAGACCTGGCACTGGGCCAGCGCGTGCGGGTGGGAATGCACTTTTTTGATTTGCGCGATGTTTTCCGCAGACGTTAGCAGGCACTGGCTGATGCGCAGATAAATTTCGGCGCGAATTTTCAAAGGGGTAATTATCAATCTGTCCAAAGTGACATTTACCGAACCCTCCAGCGAGTTTTCCACGGGGACGACCCCCCAGTCGATCGCTTCTTTTTCCACTTCGTCAAACACACGCGCGATGCCGGTCTGTGGAAAAAAGCGGCTGGTTGCGCCGAAATGAGTTTGCGCGGCCAGATGGGAAAAGGATGCTTCCGGGCCCAGAAAGGCGACGGTTGTCGGTTTTTGCAGACCACGCGAGGCGGAAATTATTTCGCGGAAGATGGAGGTGACGGATTTGCCGGGCAGGGGGCCTTGGTTCAACTCCCGCAGATAGCCGTGCACCCTTGCTTCCTGCGCCGGGTCATACACATCGATACCGTCCTCTCCCTTAACTTTACCTATTTCCACTGATATCTGGGCGCGTTCATTCAAGAGCCGTATTATTTCCCGGTCTTTCTCCTTCATTTTTGTTCTCAGGGTTTCCAGCCGCTCATGCGTCATTTTTCATCTCCTCAACTACTTCGCCGATAAGTTTCTTTTCGACGCCGCCGTTGATAAACGGCATGCCGATTTTCTTTAACAGGACAAAGTGAATTGTGTCACCTCTTTTTTTCTTATCCATCTGCAGGCGCGTGATGATTTCCTCCGTGGGCAAAGAAGCCGGTATTTTTGTGGGGAGATTGGCCAGGCGGATGAGTTCCTCAATGCGCTTTGCTTCTCCTTCATGGAGATATTTCATTTTGAAGGAAATACGCGCGGCGGCGATCATGCCCAGCGCCACGCCTGCGCCATGCGTCAATTTATAAGCGGAAACCGCCTCCAGCGCGTGTCCTAGCGTGTGCCCGTAATTGAGTATGCGCCTGAGCCCCTGTTCACGCTCGTCTATTTCCACAATGGATTTTTTGATCCGGCAGCAGTTTTCGACGATCTTGATGAGTAGGGTGGATTCTTTTTGTCGCACTGCTTCCATGTTTTCTTCGAGCAGGACAAACATTTTTTCATCATCGATAATCGCGTATTTGATGATTTCCGCCAGGCCATTTTCAAATTCCTTCGCCGGCAGGGTGTCCAGAAAATTCAGATCCGCGAATACCGCGGCCGGCTGGTAAAACGTTCCTAAAAGATTTTTTCCCGCGGTCAAATCGATGGCTGTTTTGCCGCCGATGGCGCTGTCTACCTGCGCTACAAGCGTCGTCGGGATCTGCAGATAAGGAACGCCGCGCATGTAAACGGAAGCGATAAAGCCCGCCATATCTCCTGCCACGCCGCCCCCCAGCGCAATGAGACAGGTGCTTCTGTCGGCGCCGAGTTTCAGGAGTTTATCCGCGAGATCGATAATAGTGCCGATGTTTTTGGAGCTCTCCCCCGCGGGAAAATCTATAAGGTCGGCAGCAAGGCCGATATTTTTTAATAAGGCAAGAAAGTTCCCGCCGTGAAGACGAGCCACATTGTCGTCCGTGATAATGACATATCTGCCCGCTTTGTGGTTTTTGGCAATCAAAAGAGCGATTCTGTCAAGGATGCCGCGCCCGATGCGGATTTCGTAGGATGATGAATATTTTTTATCGAGGTTGACTTTTATTGACCTCATGATGCTGCTCCGTTTTCTCAATGTCTGATGGCCGCGGAAAGCGTCCTGATTTCATCCATCATTTGGTAGAATTTTTCTGGTTTGAGCGACTGCGCTCCATCACAGACCGCTTTTTCCGGTTCGGGATGCATTTCCACCAAAAGCCCGTCCGCGCCTACGGCGACCGCGGCGCGCGCCAGCGGGACGACGTATTTCCACTGTCCCGCCGCGTGGCTGGGGTCAACAATCACCGGCAGATGTGTCAGGTTTTTTAAAACAGGCACCGCGCTGATGTCCAGAGTGTTTCTGGTGGCTGTTTCAAATGTTCTGATGCCGCGTTCACAAAGCATGACATGGGGATTGCCCGCGGCCAGAATGTATTCCGCCGACATCAGCAATTCTTCAATCGTCGTCATCATGCCGCGCTTAAGAAGCACAGGCTTGCGCGAACGCCCCACGGCTTTAAGCAGAGGGAAGTTCTGCACGTTACGCGCGCCGATCTGAAGAATATCAGCGTAGGATTCCACGAGATCGACATCGGCAGCGTTGACCACTTCTGTAACCACCGGTATGCCTGTTTTTAAGCGCACCTGATCCAGCAGCTTGAGACCTTCCTCTTCCATGCCCTGGAAGCTGTAGGGTGAAGTGCGCGGCTTGTAGGCTCCGCCGCGCAGAATCTGCGCGCCGCCTTTTTTGGCGATATAGGCGGATTCCAGCAGTTGCTCTTCGCTTTCCACCGCGCAGGGTCCGGCCATCACCACAAATTCCGGCCCACCTATTTTCACCGCGCCCACAGAAATTACCGTGTTGCCCTGATGCGATTCGCGGCTGGCCAGCTTGTACGGTTTCAAAATGGGAATGGTTTTTTCCACGCCTTCGAGAAATTCGGCCTGTTTGAGGCCTTCTTTTTCCCGCTCGTCGCCGATCACGCCGATGATCGTGCGCTCAACGCCCCGTGAGGGATGCGCCTTAAATCCGAGCGATTCAATCCAGCGTATCACTTCATCAATTTGTTTGTCTGTTGCCTGGTTTTTCATGACGATAATCATAAATTCTCCTTCCTTAAATAAAAAAGGCCATGACGTTTTTGCCGCCACAGCCTCTAAAAACAAGAAAGCCATGGGCGACTTTTTTTGATCCACCCATGGCTGTTTTTGGTTATGTTACCTTAACTAGTCCTCGCGCGATGGGCAGACCAATGCGAAATAGTAATAAAACCAATAGCCGTAAAAGTTGTTCGTCGCATTGAGTTTTCTGTCCATCAATAAAAACCTGTCCTTTAATTGTGCCTGATATAGACAAACGAAAAATGTTTGTCAAGGAAAATATTTTCGGTTTTTAAATTAAAATTTCCAGCACAAACCTAATTTAAAGGCGCCGAACCTTATTTTGGTGTCAACCTCTCCTGTGCCTGGTGCTTCAGGGTCAACCTCTGATCTGTTTGTGCCGAAAGAATAGTATGCGAATTCAGCGCGGGCGATGAGATTTTTTATTATCATAAATTCCAGACCAAGCGCGGGGCTCCAGCCGAAATAGGTATTTTTTTCACCATATTTTATTGTGCCAACTTTTTCGTATATATCAGCCTCGCCGTAGGTTACGCCCATGGCCAGGTAGGGTAGAAATCGATAGATAGCGTAACCGATGCGGAAGCGCGTAGAGCCCACCCAGGACATATTGGTATTTACCGTTATGGTAGGATCATCCGGAGCTCGCCCTGATCCGGAGATTTTTCCTACGTTTACATCTGTCTCAACACCCACGACCAGATTAAAGGGAAACTGATAATTATATCCGAGGAAAGCTCCGCCCATCCAGCCGTCGATATCATGGTCGGCGCGAAGGGGGGTGCCAACATACCGCCAACTAGTGCCAGAATTGCCGCTTTCGTAATCATCCCATTCGTCGTCGTCGCCGGCGCCATAGAACCCATGCAAACCCATGTAGAATCCAGTCCAATTGTAAGCAGGGCCGGCGGCAAATGAAGTAATTGAAAATAAACTGAAAACGAAAATAATAAATATAAAAAGCAATCGTTTCATTTTTTTATCCCCTTTCTCCTACTGCCTATAATCTTGAAGTTATGTCATTGCGTGCGTCAATTAAATCAATAGTTATTTTTCCATATCCTCATTGAGTTTTTTTGTTGCCTCATCTGCGGTCCGCACAGCTTTACTTGCCTGTTCGCTCACTTTTTTGGCCGTGTCCAGCGCCGGCAGGGACTGTTCGGCTCCGCCGGTGACAACCGTGGTCAGCGGTTCGGAAAAATATTTAATCCAGAAATAAACGGCGGCAATGATTAGAGCAACAAGTATCAGGAGGGTCAATTTGGACAGCCCTCTTTTATTTTTCATTATTGGTTTCTCCTTGAGTTAGGTAAAGTGGCCGCACCCCGAAAAGATAATGCAGCCACTTTTTTCGTGAACTGCTCCCGGTTTCTGTTTTTAGCGGCCTTTTTTGCCCTGCTTGCCGGGTCCTCTGTAATCACCCGGACGCTGAGAGGACCTGGGTTGCGGTTTAGAATCGCGGTATTGTTTCCGCGGCATGCCCTGCACATTCCATGACCTTTCTCTTTCCCAATATCTATTGTGGTGCCAGGACCTCCAGTTTTTATGCAGCCGGTCATGAGGTATTTTTTCATATTGCCAGGAGTATCCTCTCCAGCGGCGGTCTCTATAATCATTTCTCCAGCCCGGAGGGACTGTTTTATAGAAAGGCGGGGGGAAGCTGTTAACCACCCAGCCGCGGTCATAATACCGCGAGCGGTACCAGCGCCCCTGCCACGGGCGCCACCACCAGCCGCCGACGAAATATATTTCGTCTTGTATGTCAGGAACAACATAAACATCCGTTTCCGGGATGATCACCACATGTGGCGGCGCGGGGAAAACAATGGGCGGGGGCAGAGGGATATTAATACGAACACTTACCTGCGCTATGGATGCTGGCGCGGCAAACAAAAGGATCAGAAGCGCCGTTGCATAAAATAATTTTTTCATTTCTTTTCCTCCTTTTATTTTTTTTAAAAAAAATATCGCTCATCTTCTTTGCGGGATGATTTCCACCCAATAGCCGTCAGGATCGTTGATAAAATAGATTCCCATCGCTTTATTTTCAAAACAGATGCAGCCCATCTTTTCGTGCAGAGCGTGCGCGGCGCTAAAATTATCGACCTTGAAAGCCAGATGAAACTCATTATCGCCCAGGTTGTATGGTTCATTTCTGTCAGCCAGCCAGGTGAGTTCCAGTTGATGCGGCGTCTTGCCGTCAGAGAGAAAAACAATAATGAAGCTTTTATCCGGCGCCTCATAACGTTTTACTTCAGTAAGCCGCAGCGCCTCTTTATAAAAATCCAGACTTTTTTCCAGATTCAGAACATTTATATTGTTGTGCGCGAAGACAAACTGCATGGAGACGAATCCTTTTTCTATGGTTTAATCATGACTTTTATGGCTGTCGGGTCGGCAAGCTGCGCCCGAAAAGCAGCGGCGGTTTCCTCCAACGGAAAAACGTGGGTAATCATATCTTTCGTTTTTGCCTTGCCGCTTTTGAGCAACTCTATCGCCGCCGGGAAATTTCCGCCCAGGCAGCCGATAAGCGTCAAATTTTTGCTCAGCACCGATATCGGATCCCATAAGAGTGGTTCTTCATAAACGCCCACGAGCATTACTTTACCCCCGCCGCGCGTGATCGCAATGGACTGATCGAACGTTTCCTGCTTGCCCGCGCATTCCACAACGGTGTTTACGCCGAGATTTCCTGTTGCTTCCATAATTATTTTAGCCGCGTTTTCTTTTGCCGCGTCTATTACCAGATCCGCGCCGTAGGTTTTCGCGGCGGCCAGGCGCGAAGGTCTTCTGCCGCTGGCAAAAATCTTCGCCACGCCCATGGATTTGAGCACTTGAATAGAGTAAAGGCCGATTACCCCCAATCCGATAACGGCAATGATTTCGTTTTCCTTGGGTTGAGCGCGGTTGACGGAAAAGTAGGAAATGGAAAGAGGCTCTACCGAGGCCCCGTCTTCATAAGATAGTTCTTGCGGTAGGGGAAAGACATTGCGTCCCAGCGTGGCAAAGGGGACGTGCACATATTCCGCCATCGCGCCGGGGAGCTGATAGCCCAGAAGGGCCATATCCGAACAGCGGTGCGATTTACCCTGCTGACACCAGTAGCATTTACCGCAGGGAGAAAATCCCACGGCGGTAACGCGCATGCCTGGTTTTATATCTTTCACGCCGGAGCCCACTTCAACGATATCGCCGCTGAACTCGTGCCCGAAGATTGTACCTTTACCCTCATCTTTTTTATAAACATGCAAATCGGAGCCGCAGACGCCGCAAAATTTTACCTTGACGATTACGCCATGCGGTTGACAAACCGGTTCGGGAATATTTTGCACCCTGATATCTTTTTCTCCGCACAGGACAGCCGCCTTCATTCTTATCTCCTTTTTTACTTTATTCTTCGGACTTCCACAGTTTGTTCCAGGCCTTTTACCTGTAAGTAATATTTTCCGTCTTTTTGAAAGACTTCCACTTCCGGATTAACGGCAAAGTAATTTACGAATTTGACTTCGCTTTGCCGCCATTTTTGTCCGTCGTTGAATTCGAAAATAGTATAGCTGTTTTTGAAACCCTTGAATTTTCCTTTTATGGTGCCTTTGGACACGACGTTTTTTATTTCTTCCATATAAAAACACCTCCCTGCGCCACAAAAGCGGGTACGCGGCAAACTTAATTTTCTATTAATGCCTTTATACTATCATTAAAACGGAATGTCATGTCAATTATCTGGTGTTAACCTAATGCTTCAATCAAGTTGATAAGTTCCTCATTTGCAGGAATGTCAGACATGGAATGACCATAGTGCACGAACCGGACATATCCTTTTTTGTCAATCAGCATCTGCGCAGGCAATCTGCCGAGTTTAAAAAGTTTAACTTCCTGGCCGTATAATTTCAAAACCTTGTGCTCGGGATCGGGCAGGCCTATGAAGGGCAGTTTTTCTTTGGCCCAGTAATCGCGGAAGGCGTCTGCTTTTTCCGGGCCGGCCACAATGATTTGGGTGTCCAGCTTCACAAATTTTTCAAAATCGCGGCGCAACTGCGCCATGTGCGCGCGGCAGAAAGGTCAGAAAAATCCACGGTTGAAAACCACCAGAACATTCTTGTTGCCTCGAAAATCGGCGAGAGAAATACTTTTGCCGGTAAAGTCGTTGAGGGTGAAATCAGGCGCCGGGGTGTTTAATTCTACTCTGGCCATGACCCGTGTACTCCTTTATGAAGAATATATACTAATAATGTGTTGACAGTTCAAGTTTTTAAAAGACCAAAGACTTAAGGCTGAAGGCCGGAGGTCGGGCCATAAATGGTTAAAATATCTTTAACAAAAATAAGTTGTAAAAATAACTACGTGCGATTATTAAGGGGCACTATCCTATCTGTTAGGGATTATTTTGGAAAATACACCAGTGCCCACCATTAATCCATTTTCTCGGGAAGAGCCCCCGCGTGGTTTATACCGCTGGCTTCCTTTCCTCGCCGTTTTGCGCGCTTACAGACTATCCTGGCTGCCGCGGGATATTGCCGCGGGATTGGTGCTCACGGCAATGCTGGTGCCGGTGGGGATGGGTTATGCGCAGGCCGCGGGTCTGCCGGCGATATATGGTTTATACGCCACGATTGTTCCGCTCATCGCTTACGCTTTATTCGGGCCGAGCCGGATTATGATATTGGGGCCTGATTCAGCGCTGGCCGCGTTGATTGCCGCGACTATTTTGCCGCTGGCCGCGGGTGATGAAAGCAAGGCCGTGGCGCTGGCGGGAATGCTGGCTGTTCTTACGGGCTTCTTGTGCGTCGCGGCCGGAATGGCCCGTTTCGGTTTTATTACCGAACTTCTGTCCAAGCCGATTCGTTACGGCTATCTAAACGGCATCGCCCTGACGGTTATTATTGGACAGCTGCCCAAAGTTTTTGGATTTTCCGTGAGCGGCAATTCCTTTTTGGAAGAAACCAGGAATTTGATTCAAGGTGTTATAAACGGACAAATAAACTGGACGGCCCTGACTATTGGATTTTCCTGTCTGACTATCATTTTTGTTTGTCGTCGCTGGTTTTCGCGTATCCCGGGTATTTTGCTTGCTGTAGCAACAGCGACAATCATCGTTGGCTTTTTTGATCTTTCCGTCAAAGCGGACATCGCGGTGGTCGGTTCTCTGCCGCAAGGCCTGCCTTCGTTTCAAATTCCGGAAATTTCTTTTTCTGAGTTTGGTTATCTATTTGCCGGTGCGGTGGCGATAGCGCTGGTTGCTTTTGCCGACATGAGCACGCTGTCGCGCGCCTTTGCCTTGCGCGCCGGCTATGAAGTGGACAGTAATCAGGAAAGTATCGCTTTGGGCGCGGCTAATATCGCCACCGGATTTTTTCAGGGATTTCCCGTAACCAGCAGCGCTTCGCGCACGCCGGTGGCGCAGTCTGCCGGAGCCAAAACGCAGATTACCGGCTTGGTTGGAGCGCTAAGCATCGCTGTCCTGCTGATCTTTGCCCCGTCTCTTTTGAAAAATCTTCCGCAGGCCGCGCTGGGCGCCATCGTTATCTTTGCCTGCGTTGGACTGGTGGAGATCAAGGGCATGGCGCGTCTTTACAGATTACGCCGCGATGAGTTTGCTTTATCTGTTATTTGCTTTCTGGGCGTGGTGCTGCTCGGCGTCATCAAAGGTATTTTTATCGCCGTGGGGCTGGCGCTTTTTGCTTTTATCTGGCGGGCATGGAAACCCTATAACGCCGTCCTGGGTCATGTGGACGGGTTGAAAAGTTATCATGACATATCCCGCTACCCGGAAGCTCGTCTCATTGATGGCCTGGTTCTTTTCCGCTGGGACGCGCCGCTGTTTTTTGCCAACGCGGAAACTTTCCGCGATCAGGTGCTGCGCGCGGTGGCGCAGGCGCCGACGCCGACCAGGTGGGTGGTGGTTACGGCGGAGCCGATTACCGACGTGGATATTACCGCCGCCGACATGCTGGAAGATCTCGATGAAAAACTTTATGCCGCCGGCATCGAACTGTTTTTTGCGGAAATGAAAGATCCGGTGAAGGATACGCTCAAGTGTTACGGTCTTTTCGGCAGGTTCGGCGCGGATAATTTTTTCCCGACCATCGAACATGCCGTGGAACGTTATTTGTCTGAATATAAAAAGTAAAAAACTTTTTATGGACGAAAAAAATAAAAAAAGCAGGAAGAATTTTCTATGAAAAAAGTTGTTTACCGCGGCATTCGCGATATCAGTGTGGTGGATGCGCCGGAAGTAAATCCGGGCAGGGGAGAAGTCAAGATCAAAATAAAATACTGTGGCATCTGCGGATCGGATTTGCACGAATATCTGCATGGGCCTTTCCCGGAAAGTCCTTTTGGCCATGAGGCCTGCGGGGAAATCGTTGCCTTGGGAGAAGGAGTGACAGATTTTATTATCGGTGAGCGCGTGTGTTCTGTTATTCCCGGTTCGTTTGCCGAATTTATAAACTGCCCCGTGGAAAGAGTGCTCAAAATTCCCGCCGACATGGATTGGAAACGCGCGGCGGTAGTCGAGCCCCTGTCCGGCGCGGCCTACGCGCTGGATAAAGCGCAAATAAAAGGTAATGAGGCAGTTTTAATTGCCGGCTGTGGCACGGTGGGATTGATGATTCTTCTGGGGCTCAAAGCCACCGGTGTGAAAAATATCTATATGAGTGATCTTTTGGATTACCGCCGCGACAAGGCAATGCAATTGGGCGCGACGCTTACCTGGAATCCTCTGGAAATAAAAACATCAACAAAAATTAAAGAGCTGACGGGTGGAAAAGGAGTGGACATGGCCATCGAAGCTGTCGGTATTGAAGCGACTTTAAAGGATTGTCTTTCTTCGGTAAAATTCGGCGGCAAGGTCATCGTGCAGGGAATTTTTACCGAACGGGCTTTGGTGCATATGCTGGGTTTTGTCACGCGCGAAACCACTATGATCGGCACCAATTCGATCAATCCGCAACTGGCGCTGGCGTGGATTGAAACCGGCAAGATTCAACCGGAGAGGGTCGTTACAAACATTATCCCCCTGGAAAAAATAAAGGAAGAAGGTTTCGAGGTTCTGGCCGGCAAAAGCACAAAAGATATTAAAATTCTGGTCGCGCCTTTTGGCGCATAAAAAAGTCATTGCGGCTTAATCAATAACACCGCTTTGTGGAGCGCCGACAAGGGTTTGACCAGCGGCCCTATCGTCCGTAGCAGTTGCTTCTTAATTTTTGTTTTACGACCAAAGATCTCTGGCCGCTTTATCAAGCCCTAACGCGAGCAGTTTTTCTTTTTTTGGCTTGCCGCTTTCCCAGTCCCAGCCGCTCACATCATAAAACTCTTTCAGCATGAGGTCCATTGCCGGCTCCATTCCCGCTGTCGCCCCTTCTTTCAGCGCCTGACGGGCGATTTTCGGCAAGTTGTCGTCTTTTCTGGTAACGCCGAGTTTGTTGTTGATTGCCCGCTTCAGGTTTAAGGAGCGTTCCCCGAAAGTCAGCAGGTCCATAGTTCCGAAATCATAACCGGTGATCGCCGCAAGCGCGCGCGTGATCATTCCGGCAGTCATGGGTGAAAATTGACAGAGAGTGAAGCTGTTGTAGAGTTCACAAAAATGGAGCGCTTTTGCCGTCAGCGCGCCCTTTTGCGCGGGGTTGTTTTTGTCGGAAAATGTTATTCCCACTTCCAGGGCGGATTCATTTCCCGGCGCGTCAAGATGATAAAAAGCGCCTTTCAGGTGGCAGGCGCCTCTGGGGCCGACCGCGTACGACAGGGCGGCTCCCTGATAAGCGCGCGCATCGTGCATAGGAAATTCCAGACCTTTTACATGAGCCGCTTCTTCGGGATCTGCTCCGAAGGCCGCCGCCATCTCTTTTACGCCTTTGGATAATATAATACCGATGCCTTCCTGCTTAATAATCTTGTCCAATAATTTGAGAATAACTTCCGCATCCCCCCATCTGATTTCCATGCCCGCCTTTTCTTTGGTGATAAGACCTTTTTCATACAAATACATAGCAAAGGCGATGGATACGCCGGCGGATATCGTATCAATTCCGTGCGCATTGCATAGATGGTTGGCCCGGACCACGGAATCAATGTCAAAATTCATGCACAGTGGTCCGAAGGCGGCCACGGTTTCGTATTCAGGTCCGTCAACTCTTTTGATATCGTCGCTGAAGTTTTTGATAACTCTACCGCAGCCGATGAGGCAGCCGGTGCACGCATAATTTTTCATGGTGTAGCGTTTTCTGAATGCCGGACCGTAAAGTTTTTCCACGGGAAAAACGCTTTTTGTAAAATATTTTGTGGGAACATCGCCCAGGCGCATTCCTAAATCGATATACATATTCGTTCCGTATAATTTATACCCGTTGGCGTTGGGATAATTTCTGATACAGTCACGAACTTCTTCGATCAGGGATTTCAGCGCATTGCTATCGGCAACTTCTGCTTTCAGATTTCCGGAAACGGTTACGGCTTTGAGGTTTTTTGCGCCCATCAGCGCTCCCAAACCGCACCTGCCGGCGGTTCTTCCTTCATCGTTCATTATGCCTGAATATTTTATTAATTTTTCTCCTGCTGTGCCGATACAGGCGGTAGAGGTTTTTTCACCTGCTTCCTGATCGATTATTTCCTGCGTCTGATAGGAATCCTTGCCCCAAAGATGAGAAGCGTCTTTAATTTCCGCTTTACCCGCTTTTATCGACAGATAAACGGGCGCGGGCGCTCTGCCGATAATAATTATTCCGTCATAGCCGCTGCCTTTGAGGCGTATCGGAAAGCTGCCCGCCGTTGTCGCTTCCCCCCACAGTCCGTTTCCCGGGGCAATGCCGCAGATGGCCGCCCTGCTGACCATGGGAATGTTGGAGCCGACAAAAGGCCCCGTGGCAAATACCAGCGGATTTTCCGGAGCCAGCGGGTCCATCGCCGGCTTTGCATAGTCGTAGATAATGCTGGCGGCCAAAGTTGAACCGCCGACATATTTTTTAAAGGTATCGTCGCTTACCGGAAAATCTTCGATTTTTTTGTCGGTCAGATTTACCTTCAAAAATTTACCGAAATAGCCCTTCATAAAATCACCTCCACAGGTCTGAATCCATATCCAGCAATTTACCATCATAGGCGCAAATAAACACGTCTCTTAGCTGCTCGCGCGTCAAATCGAACCAACCGAAGTAGAAGGCCGGATCCGTCGGCGTCTGATTAAGGATAAAATCAAGATTTTTTTCAAAATCATTTTTGGCAATACCCGCGTCTTTGAGGCTGAAGGCAAGATGAAGCTCGGACATCAGCCCGCGAATCTTATCGATGAGATTGGAAAGACTTTTCTTGTCGGAACTGTTGTCCCTGATGCCCAGCAGGTCGCATATTTCCAAATGCCGGTCTGTCGCTTTTGAATAGACCTGAAGTTCATAGGGGATGAACAACAACACCATGGCGCCGTGATGAATGTGGTACAGGCCGCCGATGGTATGGCCCAACGCGTGCGAAATTCCCGAGCCGACATTGCTTAAGGGAATTCCCGCCATCATTGCCGCCTGCTGCATCTTGATTCGGGGCATGAGGTCGTTTCCGTCTCTGTAAGCCCTGGGTAGCCATTCAAAAATCATTTTTATTGTTTGGAGGGAAATGGCCCGATTCAGCTCATCGGATCTCGGAGCCATGAAACCGTCGATCGCATGGGCCAGAGCGTCTCCGCCGGTGCCCGCGGTGAGCTGCGGCGGCATGCCGACGGTCAGAGTCGGATCAAGCAGGGCAAAATCGGGAACAAGCTCCGGCAACGCCCCGCCAATACCCAGTTTTACTCCATCGGGGAAAGATATTACGGCAACGCCGGACACCTCCGAGCCGGTTCCGCTTGTTGTGGGAATAGCCACCAGCTTGGCTTTATTGCGCAAATTCAGGGGAATAATGGGGCTTAGGATTTCGACATTAACGTCCGGATGCTCATACAGAATCCACGCTCCCTTGGCGGTGTCTATCGATGATCCGCCGCCGAGAGCAAAAATGAGGTCGGGGCCGAATTTCCGCATCTTTTCCGCGCAGTCCTTAACGGTTTCAATTGGCGCATCCGGCCTGGCCTCTTTCCATACTTCAAACCGGATGCCATGCCTTTTTTCATAAGGGGACATAACCTTTCCGGCAAAGCGCACCGCATATTCATCAGTCACCAAAAAGGCTTTTTTTGTTTTACACTCTTTTGCCACCAGGTCGACAACATCGGGCAGAAAACCGGCCTTATCCAGAAAAAGATTCAGTCCGGAAAATATGCGCGGCACAAAAAATGGTTTCTGGGCCTCCTTTAAAAATTCGGCTTGCACCATCGGACCGCCCCATGTTCTTAATAAATATTCGTGTGACCAATACCCCATGGCTTTTTCCTCCCTGTAATTTAGGCAATCATTTCCATCGCTCGTGTCCGGATGACGCGCAAGTTTAAGCGGCTTCAGGTTGTTGTGACAAATTTCAAGGCGGCTCCAAACCAGGTAAAAGAATGGATTTTGCCGTCAATGCTGACCTGGTGATTTTGCAGCGCCCTTTTGATGCCGTCTTCGCCTTCTTTCATGCTTCTGAAAGCGGTTTTCGCGTTGCTCCAGATCATCGCCGCGTCATAGTCGTCCAGCGCGTTATCTGATGTGAAGCCGCCATTTTCAAAAATGAACCGTTTTCCTTTTTTGCCGTCCTTGGTTTTAATGACTATCCTGCATTCATGTCCCATAAGAAATTTTTTAAAACCTGTGTCCTTTTTTAAAGCTTTTTTGAATTTCCATGCCAGCAGATTTAAAAAAAGCGAAAATCCCATAGGCTTCTCCTTTAGGCGAGTTTTCCGTTTGGGCGGAGTAATTACTTTAGTTGAATATACAGTTAACCCTTACATAGTTCAAGAAGATAAAAGGTTGGAGCAACAACACTAATTATTTCGACGAAGCTTCAGCAGGACAGGATCATGATCTTTGTTATTTTATATTTCATAATGAAATTCACGGTTCGACAATGTTGAAAAAAGGTTCGGGGTCATCCAAAAGCGCCATCAGTTCGCTGAGTTTTTTAATGCTTCCCTGATATTTTATTTGGCCCAGCAAAATCCGGGCGGAAAAAGTGGTTTGACCGGCGATGACTTTGTTGAAAATGTCCCTGCTGATTTCAATTGAACAGCCGGCATTTCTTGAATGCTTTCCCGCTGTGTGGTTCAGGACGGAGTTTTCCAGAGATAAGAGATAGCGCTCGTTTGTGTCCGTAAAATGCCAGTTGATCGTGATTACTTTTCCTGCTGCTTTTGGCCCATTCAGGCGCACCGCCATGCTGTCAAAAATCATATCCACCGTAAGCGCTTGTACAACGTCCAGTGGTGGTGTCATTTTTTCCCGAGGTTTCCTGACGCCGTGTCTGAGTTCCTGTGCTCCGAAGAGGTAGAAATTTCTGAAGACAGCCGATTCGGACTGATAGCCCAGTTGTTCCAGGGCATCAGCCTGTAGCAGGCGGGCTGTCTCGTTTTCAGGATCGGCAAAGACAACATGGTTTACCACCTGGGCTACCCAGCGGTATTCACCTTTTTCATAGGCTTCCCTCGCTTTGGAGAGGACCTGGTCGGCGCCTCCCATGAATTCCACGTATTTTTTGCTCGCCTCAACCGGAGGCAGGGGATTAAAGTTAGCAGGATTGCCGTCAAACCAGCCCAGATAATGCTGATAAACGGCTTTGGCGTTCCAGCCTGCGGTGGCGTAATAATCGCGATTAAACCATTCCTTGGCTAATGTGTCCGGAAGCTTTATTTCCTCGGCAATTTCTGCCATGGTATAGCCGTGGTTCGCCAGGCGTAGGGTTTGGTCATGGATATATTTATAGGCGGCGGCTTGTTTGTTCAGAAAATTGACAATTTTTTCTTTTCCCCAGCGGGGCCATGTATGCCCGAGGATAACAACATCAGATTTATCGGAGAATAATTCTATCGCTTCATAAATAAAGCCGGCCCAGGCTTTAGCGTCACGTATCTGAGAACCCCGTGGGGTGAGCAGGTTGTGAAGAGTGCCCACGCAGTTATCGGCCATGAAAAGAGTTCGTAATTCGGGGAAAAGAAAGTTCATGTTTGCGGGCGCTTCGGTACTCGGGGTGAGCTGGAAGACGATTCTTATGCCATCCACGGTTATTTCCTGGCCGCTCTTTAGTACTGTGTCGGTCGGAGGAATCAGGCTGCTGGATATAGCCGAAGGCAAAGATTTTCCCAGGCCGGCATCCACCTGTCCTTTTGCTCCCCGAGGCAGCAGCGCGCCGTACATGTACTGGGCCCGCCGCATCATCGCGTTGCCGGCATAAACATTTTCACTCACCGCATCTTTCATAAAACCCGCCGGGGCAATCACCTTAACCTTGCCCGTCTTGACATCTTGTTCAGAAATGATTCCTTTTACTCCGGACCAGTGATCGCCATGGCTATGGGAATAGATGACAGCAGTGATCGGTTTTTTCCCCAAATGATCATGTACAAGTTGCATGGCCGCCCGGGCGGTATCAGTGGATGTAAGGGGATCTATTATAATATATCCTTTGTCACTGATGATAATCCCCATGTTGGCGAGATCGTAACCGCGTACCTGATAAATACGGTCATTTACTTTAAAAAGCCCGTGCAGGTTGTTGAGCGCCGCTTGTCTCTGCAGGCTGGGATTAATTGTCTCATACGGTGCGTCTTTTTTGAGAAAATCGTATTGAGTCATATTCCAGACGATACGACCTGCGGAATCGCGGATAACAGCGGCGGGCGGCCGTGCGACTAAACCACGGGCGGCATCTTCAAAATCCTGACGGTCATGGAACGGCAGCGTTTGCGCAACAGCGGCGTTATATTGCTGCGTTAGCTTTGCGGCGTCACCCGGCTGAGCTGCCTCAACCGGAATATTTATCATGAGAGCCAAAGTGAAAAAAACCAGCCTGGCAAAACATAAATGAAGTAATTTCCCGCCGTTTTTCTTCATAATGCCTCCTCGATGAAATATCTTCTCTTTGAAATAATAAAACAATCTCGCTTGAACGGAAATATGTTCCTATTTTTTATTTTATGATAAATTCGGGCTTATCACAAGTTAAAGGAATTTTTATGTTTGGCTGTATCGTCAGGCGCCGCCGCAGAAAACTCATGCAGCAGTCATTTCCCGCCGCCTGGAAGGAAATCATCCGGCGCAATGTCGCGCATTATAAGCTGCTTGACGAAAAAGAGCGAACCCGCCTGCAAAAGCTGATTCAGGTATTAATCGCGGAAAAGAATTGGGAAGGAGCGGGTGGACTGACGATGAACGATGAAATACGCGTCACAATCGCCGCGCAGGCCTGCCTGCTTATCCTCAACATGCCACATGATTATTATCGCAATGTGGAAACGATTATTGTGTATCCTTCGAAAGTCGTGCCGCCCGAGCGCAGGCTTTCCTTTTTTGAAACGGCGTTGCAGCCGCTGGAACCCGCCTATCCCATTGCCGGTCAGGCTTTTCGGCAAGGGCCGCTGATTCTCGCGTGGGATGAAGTTTTACATGGCGGACGTCATCCCGGCTTCGGATATAATGTTGTTTATCATGAGTTCGCGCATAAACTGGATATGCTCGACGGCGCGGCGGACGGCACGCCGCCGCTTTTCGCCCGCGCCGCGTATCGTGAATGGATAAAAGTGTTTTCGCGACAGTACCTGCAACTCAGAAGTGATTTGGAAAAGGGAAAGCCGACATTTCTGGATGATTACGGGGCTACGGACGAGGCGGAATTTTTTGCCGTGGCCACGGAGCATTTTTTCGATCAGCCGGTTTTGATGGAAAAGCACGCGCCGGAAATTTACCGCATGCTTAAGGAATATTACCGACAGGATCCGGCAAAACGCGCGGCAGCGAGAAAATGAATCGATAAACTTCATGTTTATTTATAATGGATTTATGATGCGGCTAATGATATTTGACAAAAACTAGTCGACTACTAAAATGGAGTAATTATGATGAGTAAAGAAATTATCAGCTTATATCGCGCCGGTGGTATAAGGCTGGTCATTTTGATGTTTGTCTTAGTGCTTATGTTTTTCGTTTCTGTCACCGCGGCCGATAGTGGAAATGTCAGCGTGTATAAAGGCGCTTTTTCCGGAGAATGGAGCGGCGAAGTCAACGGCATGGCGATAAACGGCATATTTTCTGTCAGCATTTCCGCGGATGGCAATGTATCGGGTGCTTTTTCCGGTTTTGTTTCCGGCACTATCTCCGGAACGGTAAATGCCAGCGGGGAAATAAAAGCTCAGGGTTCTGCCGGGCTGGGCGAGTGGGTTGGCAACCTCAGCGTTTCCGGCGGACGCTTATCGGGAAACGGCGAATGGAAAGGTTACGGCGGCGGCGGTACCTGGAGCAGCAAATAAGTTTATTTTCGTGTAAATGAATGCGGTGGTCCACGTGAAGCAGATATTTCGTTATGAGCTGACCATAACAGACGATACGATCGACGAAAACGGCCATGTGAACAATGTGGAATACTTACGCTGGATGCTCGATGCCGCGGTGCGACACGCGGAAATGCTCGGGTGCACCAGCGCGATCAAAGCCCTTGGCGCGACCTGGGTGGTGCGCACGCACCATATTACATATTTGTTACCTGCTTTTGCCGGCGAGAAAATTGTTGTTCTGACGTGGGTATCAAATTTGCGACGCGTGCTTTCTTTGCGCAAATATATAGTCGTGCGCAGGTCCGACAAAGCGGTGTTGGCTGAAGGACAAACGGACTGGGTTTTTGTTAATGCCCGGACAGGAAAACTGCGTTCCATCCCCAAGGATATTATCGCTCTTTTTGAAGTTCTGCCGCCGCAAAAAGAGGCGGAGGTCATGAAACATATTTTAGCCTGACTCTTTTTCAAAAGGAGAAGATATGATCGCATATATGAAGAAGCACGAACGCTATACCAATGAGATGCTTAAGAAAAAATTGACAGACAAAGAGTTGCAGGAGCTTGGCGCCTGTCATCAGCGGCAGATTGAATGGATGCAGCATGAAAGGATGGTGCATCTTTTGGTCATGCTTTTTGTGTGCCTTTTCATGTTGCTTTCCCTGGGCTTTGCTATTATAAACACTTCAATAGCAGCGATTGCTCTTTGTGTCCTTCTTCTAATTTTATCGTTCGCGTACATTATTCATTATTACCGACTTGAAAACGGCGTGCAAAGGTGGTATTTGCTCGCGGAAAAAATTAAAAAACGGCGCGAAAAATAACAAGATGTTGAAATAACCTTGCAATAATTTTTCAAAGACCGGGGGAAAAGCCATGCTGCAGAATAAAATAGTCGTGCGTTATATGGATGGACAGTTATTGAAAGGCGTCACTAGTGATTTTTTTCCCAATAAGGATATCTTTCATGTCATGCCGGCCGACGCGCCGCAGGGCAGCAAGCCGATGGAGCTGTCCACGAAAAATTTGAAAGCCATATTTTTTGTCAAAGGATATGAAGGCAATCCCGACTACAAGGATAAAAAAGAGTTTGATTCCGGAAAAGCGCCGGTAGGCCGTAAGATAAAGGTTATTTTCAAAGACGGGGAATTAATGGTCGGCACCACCAACGGTTATCAGCCAGGGCGCCCCGGTTTTTTCGTTGTCCCGGCCGATCCTAATTCCAATATTGAACGCTGTTATGTCCTGAGCGCGGCGACACAGGAAGTAGCTTTCATCTGAATTAAAAATTCACGCCAAGAAGTATCAGCATCAGCGTCCGGCGATCTTTATTTTACTTTGGGATGCCATTTAAACGGGATAAGCATCGGAACGTTTTTTTGATAATCGCGATAGGCGCTGCCGAATTCCCGCGCGAGGTCCCGTTCCTCAAGAGATGCGCCGATGACAATCCAAGCTGACCACATAATATTGAACAATAACCTGTCCGCACTCATATCAGGGCATGACCAGATCATAATCAGCAGAAAGAAATACAGAGGATGACGCACCCAGCGATAGGGGCCTTTGACGACAAATTTTGCCCGGCGATGTTTTGTGTGACGCTCACGCTCAAATACCGCCTGGATGCCGAAGGGATCAAAAAAAACCAATGATTTAACTCCCCAGAAAAATCCGGCAATCGGCAGAATAAAAAACAGGCGCATAAGCAGGCGCGTCAATCCTTGCGCCTCCCATAGCAAAGCCGTGGCCTGCCAGAAGATAATGACCATAAACAAAAAAATACCCGAGGCAATAGAATAAACGGCTCCATGATACGCATCAGGAAAAAGCTTGGATAAGCGCTGCTTGAATGACTGGCGTACCATGATGCTGTGCTGGAGAAAAAAAGCAAGGGATAGGCCGGCATTGAACGTAAGCGCCGCGCTTTCGCTCCATCCGAAGTCAAGCAGGTTAAGATTTCCCATCCAGAGAAAAACGGCGAAGATGAGCAAAGAAAATCCGCCGAAAATGTAGGATAGCGCCACGACAATCAATCCCGGATGCTGGAAGGTCATATAAAATTCCGGTTTGTTTTTCAGCAGCAAACGCCGCTGTTTTTGCCTTCAGGATTAGTTTGCGGCCCGCAGCAGCAGGCGGCGGCGTTTTTCCCCAGCAGGGAATTAATTACCGCCGCGGCGCAGCCCACCCCGGATTCCACGTAAATCGCCTCTGCCGGGCAATTTTTGCGGCAGGCGCCGCACTCCATGCAGGCATCGCGATTCCGGATGATGGCGCGCCGCCCGTTCATCTTGAAAACCTGATGCGGGCAAACCTCCAGACACATACCGCATCCTGTGCATTTGTTTTCATCGAGCTTTAAGGTGACGACGTTTTTCAGATAAGACAAATTGTTCATTTCCCGACTCCTAAGATATTACCCGCGAAGTTAACCACAGCAACGTGCCGCCAATCGCGGCGCAAATCTGTATGGGCAGGGCAAAGCGCATTTCTTTTTTTACGCCGGAAATAGAGGTATAGGTTGAGGCGCCGGTGAAGTTCATCGTCAGGAATGAGGCGATGGCCGGAATAATAAAAAGCCAGGCCAAAGCTTCTATTCTGTCCGGCCAGGCGGAAAAATTCACGCCGCGCAAGTAAAGTAAAAAAATCGCTGTAATGATGCCGATAGAAAATCCTTTTATGGAAAATGCTCTTCCCGGAAGATAGGGCAAAAGCAAAGGACTGAGCACAGCGCCGGCCAAAACGGCTGCCGCCAGCGCCACGACAGCAAAGTGCCCGAAATTAGTCAAGTTTGCCCAGTAGTTACCGGGTCCGCCGAGGCCGCCCAGCACCAAGAAAGTCAGCGCCAAAAGGGAAAAAGGTTTGATAACTTCCACAAGTTCTATAGGAATCAACACCGCCCTGTCTTTTAAGGGGAATGTCATTGTGCGCATTTTCGCATCCGCTTTGTAGCCGCTGTCAAGATAGGCGGCCACATCACGCGCCCGGATCGGACCGTAATAGACCGTAAAACCGGTGCGTTTTTTTATCGCATGCGCGGCCACACCAGGCGCGCCCAGCTGGGGGAGGATGATTTTTCTATGAGTAACCATTTCCTTGAGGCGGCTGTTTTCAATTTTACTGATTAATTCCTGCGTGCCGAAGGTTCCCTTGCCTGCCGCGCACCAGACATTGATGCCTTTGGTGTCCAAAACGAGAATCCAGAGGTTTCGCCCCGGCAGCGCCTGGCGCAGCTTGTCGAAGCTCATTTTATAATTGGCGGTAACTAAAACAGGAGAATTAGCGTCGGGATTATTCAGCGCGTAGAGGCCGGGTTCAAGGGAGTAATTCATGCGCCCCACGCCCCAGCGCGCTTTCATTGCCCCGCGGCGGTCGGCCCAAGTCAGGCTTGAAGATACCCGCGGCAAGATTCCCGTTGTGGTTTCAAGTGAACCGGTCACAAATGGCTGACGGATACTGGGATAGGCAGGCTGTGCAGACTGAACCGGGACACAGCAGTTGAAATTATTTTGTATTACCGGAAGAGTTAAATTTTTCATAGCCAATCTCTTAGTTGTTTATCTGCAGCACGTGTTTTGCCGCGCGTATGCTTTTATCGCCCCGATAAAAACATTGACGGAATTCAAAACATGTTTTGTCTTTTTTTCGGGGATATTGCCCATTGTTTTATGAAAAAAATCCATGATGCAAAGCCGGACGTTTTTGTGCGCTTCTTCTCCCTTTTTTGTCAAAGTCAAATAAGCGGCGCGTAAATCCCGAGGATCTGTCCGGCGCTGTAAAAGTTTCTTTTTGATCAGGGGATTCAGCAATCTGGTGGTAGTGCTTTTTTCCACGGCGAGATGCCGGTGCAAATCGGCCATTTTTAGTTCTTTATTCTGCAAAATTACGTCCAGAATGAGGTACTGGTGAAAGGTGACTCCTTCACAGAATGCTTCATCCTGACGTAAAAAGCGCGTTGCCTGGGCCAGGCCGGTGAATATTTCCAGCAGCTGACGGTAATCGATACTCGTTTCTCTCAACATAGTTGTATTATACAACCAATATGCTTTTTGTCAATCAAAATATTTTGGCCGTATGATTAAACGGCAGGCTAGAGCTGACCGGTTATCCTGTTCTTGATGAGCCCGTTCTGTGCTTGAAATGTTTCGGGAATTCTGATTAATTCGCCTCATTAAGCAAAGGATCCATATTGTCATGACACAAAAAGATGAAGTTCTCGAAAAGAGCGAGGAATGGTTTTCTTCCGCGCTTAAAGTCAATCTGGAACGCACTTCCGTTGCCATTGCCATCCCTCCCAAGTATGACCCGCTGCTTAAAGTAGTGGAAGGTCGATACGGACTGCAGCGGAAAACACGGGAAATGCTCACTGAATTATATCATCCTTTTGTGAACTGGGAACATGTGCTGACCGAACTGAAGTCTGTTTCTATCGGCGATTTCTACGAATATAATCGCCATGCTGATGGTTCGAAAGCGCTTTCCATTTTATTGGATATATATTTTGACATTGTCAGATACGCCGTAAACGAAGAAGTAAAAGACAGCGCGCTGCGGTATCTTTTTGATTTTATCGATACGGTGCTTGCCAGAAGCGAAAAAAATCTCCCACGGAACTTGTTTCTGCTGGATGAAATTATGGATTTTCTCGCTTCTTTTCCGCAAATAAACGAACAAATATTAAAGAAATGTTCTTCGTATCTGAAACGAACCTTGAGGCTTGCCGCGGATAATAATATAGAAATACCCGCGCAGAAAATTATGCCGGCGTTAGGTAAAGCTTTCCGAATTACCTACGAGTACTGGCTAGCCCAGCCCGATCCTTCTTCCTGGCTTGTTCCTGATGAGGAGCGCAATGCCAAGGCGTCGACCGCTTATGAAAATATAGTTCAGCCGCTCAATCATGCACACCTGCAAACACTTCTGCAAAAAGTGCATGATTTGAAGTTGCAGGAAAAAGCGACAGAGCCCGCCCGGATAAAAGAAATCATGGAGATGCCGGATTATTTCCAGATTGTGAACGGCTATCTTCTGGTGGCTGATGAGCTGGAACAAGCGCCTGTTTACGCAGGGCGGCAATATCTGGTCAAGCTTAATTTTCTTTTCCGCGTGATGAGCGTGGCGGGACTTTCGGATATCCATGCCAGCGCGCTGAGGGAAATAAACCGTTGCCTGAAGCTGGTTTTTGAACAGGAAAAAAACGATAAACTGGAAGAATTTGTCCGTAGAATATTCGATTTTCTTAAAAAAAGCGGCGCGCAACACGAATATCGCGGCACGATAATCGATTGCATTACCACAACAGCCAAAGAAGTGTTCGCGCGTGATTCTCAGGCGCTAGCGGATATTTTTATCGATGAACTGATTTCCTACGGTTTTCAGTATCCGGAAGTCAGGGGAACGACAACGGAGTGGCAGGTTCGGGTAAACCCGCTGCATGTCGTAAGCATCAGAGCCTGGCTGGGAATTATCGCCATGAAGCCCGCCTGGTGCAAGAAACTGATCTCCGCGCTGATTATCAACCTGAATATCGGCGGCATTTTTGTGCGCGACACAGATCTTCTGCAAAAAGATATTTCCGCTTTGCTCAACGCCGAAATCGCCCCGGTGTATAACCTGGTGAAACAGCTTCTGCGTGTTTTCCCGGTTTATTTCAGGGAAATCGGCGCGGAAGGCGAGTTGCGCGACATAACCACGGAAGTGGACGAGTTGTCCTTTCGCAACGATAAACTGGTAAACTTTTTGCGCAAGCAATCACATGTCGAAAGCAATAGTCTGCTCGTTGAATTTATGGAAAACATTTTTTATTTCTGGCACAGCGCGGATAAGCAGTACCTGAAAAAACACCTTCCAGATGAAGTTTATGAGCAGGTTACCGATTCCGGAGAATATTTTGACGGGATGCACAAGGCTTTCATCATTCTGTTTTCGGCGGCCCAGAACAATCCAAAAGAATTTATTTCCTGGGATGAAGAAAAGCTGCAAAAAGAAGTTGGCGCTTTAAAAGAAGTCAATCCAAGAGACAAGGAACGCGCCCGGATGATGATCCGTATTTATCAGCTGATATACAAAAAATATTTTCCCCAGTACGTGGATTTGTTGCGCGATCTGGAAGCCGTATACCTTTTCCCGAAGGCCGAGCTTGCCTCGCTGAGGCGTGCGCTCGGCATGAATCATTATTACAAAAGCCTAGAAATAATCATGAAATTCATGTCGGTGCTTAAAGAAAGGATTCTTTCCGGCCGGAAAACAGAATCGTATGAAAATATTTATTATAAGCGGCATATCGCGGCGGGCATTCCTTCGATGTACGGCACTTACACAGAGGAAAAATTCGAGGCGCTCGGACTGACGTTGCGGCTGGAGAGTCTGGCTACAATGCTTCTGGAAGAGCTGACCAAATCATTAAATCTGAAATTCGTCACCAAACGCACGATTGTCAAGGTGCATACATATCTGTGGTTGTTTATCAAGGCGCTGGAGCTGGATGGGGTTTTCACGGAAGGCCTGGTCACCAAGATTAAATACGTAAGCAGCGCGCTGGCGATCAAGCAGTTTTCTATGGAGCAATATGTCGATATTTTCCGGTTTATTTCCAAAGGTATTCAGGACATTATCCGGGATTATTACATCGATGCGCATGGCGTAAACCTGCCGGTGATTATCGGGCAGGTTCTGGAGAAAAACACGCCCGCCGGGACGATGTCACAGGGACAAAGCGGCGAGGAACTTGTTTATCAGCTTTCAGAAAATTTTATCCGCGGCATAATATCAACAGCCTTTGGCTTGCAGACCTTGGATAATTTTGTGAATGCGGTAATCAATACCCTGAACGCCGAAATAGAAAAGTTCAAAGACAATAAGCAGATTCTGAAAATAGTCATGTCCTATAATCCGGAACTGGCCATTTCCTCATTTTACAAAAAAAACAGAAGGGTGGACAACCAGATACTACTGGGCAACAAGGGATATTTTCTCAAAGAGCTCATTTCCTACGGCCTGAACGTGCCCCCCGGTTTTATTATTACCACGGAAGTTTTCCGGGGGTACGATGCCGTGGTCGGGTACAAATACATTTTCAATGATTTGACCGCGCGGATTGGCAAGGAAATAAACGCGTTGGAAAAGATGACCGGGCGTCGCTTCGGCGATGCGGAAAATCCGCTGCTTCTTTCGGTGCGCAGCGGCGCCACGGTTTCTCTGCCCGGCATGATGAATTCTTTTCTGAATGTGGGCATCAATGAAAATATCGCGGAAAATCTCAGCAGAAAAAAGGATTTTCAATGGGCGGCATGGGATTGCTATCGCCGTTTCCTTCAGACGTGGGGAATGTTTCACGGGCTAAACCGCGATTTTTTTGACGCAATTATCGACGGATTCAAACAGCGCTACAGCGTGGAAAGAAAAATACAGTTTTCCCCCATCCAGATGAAACAAATCGCGCTCGCCTATAAGCAGGGCATTGTGGAAAATAACATTGTGATCAAAGAAAATCCGGCAGAACAGCTCAGAGACGCCATTATGAAGGTTTTTGATTCGTGGTATTCTCAGCAGGCGCAGATTTATCGCCACCAGATGCATCTTTCGGATAAATGGGGAACGGCCGTCATCGTGCAGACGATGGTTTTCGGCAACCTCAATGAGCGTTCCGGCTCAGGCGTTATTTTTACCCGCGAACCGAAAAGCACATCTGCCGCGGTTACCCTTTACGGAGATTTTATTTTCGGAGTGCAGGGGGATGATATAGTTTCCGGACTGGTGGAAACGTATCCTATTTCCGAAAAACAAAGATTGACGGAAAGACGCGACGCGGAACTCTCACTGGAGACGAAATTTCCGGAAATTTACGCCGAACTGGTGCGGGTTGCGGAAAAAATTGTTTATGAAAAAAAATTAAATCATCAGGAAATTGAATTTACTTTTGAAGGGCCGGATAAGGACAAATTGTATTTACTCCAGACCCGCGACATGGATCAGGTGACCGCGAAAAGATACCGGCGTTTCAAGGACACCAATCAGTTGCAGGCGGCGGTTCTGGGCAGCGGCGTTGGCGTGAGCGGCGGCGCTCTTTCCGGCCGGGCGGTCTACACGGAAGAAGATATTAAAAGATTCCGCCGCGAAGATCCGGAAACGCCCCTTATCCTGCTGCGCCGCGACACGGTGCCTGATGACGTTGGAATCCTCCTGCAGGTGGAGGGATTGCTCACGGCGAAAGGCGGCGGAACTTCGCACGCGGCGGTAACCATTCCGCAGTTGGATAAAGTCGGCGTTGTCGGTTTCGGCAAGCTGAAAGTAAACGAAACACAGGGTTTTGCGACCATTGATGACTGCAAAATATGCGCCGGAGATTTTATCTGCATCGACGGATGGAGCGGGATGGTTTACCTGGGCAAACACGAATATGAGTTGACTCCTTCCCGCAGCATCAAGTTTTAATGATTCTTCGTCCCGGCGGAGCTATTTTTTTCCGGCGCGATTGCTCGAAAGGCCGCGGTTATTTGTGTGCCGCGGCCTTTTCCGTGTTTCTCTGGTTAACTAGTTATTATAGAAGATTTTTATGGAGATAGACAGTCAGATCTCCCATGCGGTTGGTGTAGCTGCCGTACTCATTGTCGTACCAGCCGAAAATCTTCGCGTGGACTACCGGAACCTGCAGCGTCTTTTCATTCAAATTCTTTAGCAGTTCCGCTGGCAGATTGGGGATATGCGCAAGGTTCACCGGGATGAACGCCGTGCGCGTGTGGTTGAACTGCCCTTCAATGATGATCGCCGCGTCCTCACCGATCAGATCAGTGGACACATTCTGCTGCATGGTGAACCGCACCAGAGGATTTACCTGAGCGGTTTTCTCGTAAATGTTGTTGAGTTTTTTCGTGTCGATATCAGCGGCTCCACCCTTGCCGTTTCTTCTGGCCTGGAATGTCGCGTTGAGCACGATGAGCGACAGCGTGTTGGTCGGAACGCGAATGGAATCGCCCATGAAACCGATGCTCTTCACTTCTGGAATGACTTCCGCGAGCGCGCTGGCCGCGCCGGTGGAGGTCAGAATAATGTTGTTCAGAATGCTGCGCGTTTTACGGATGTCCTTTTCGCCGGCTTTCGGCAGTTTGTCCAGGACACTCTGCGTGTTGGTCACGGCATGGATGGTAGACATGGAAGCAGTGAGAATTGTGCTGGTTTCCTCATTTTCCAGAAGCGGCTTGACCATGTGCGCCAGACCAGTAGTGGTGCAAGACGCGGCGGAAATTACCGCATGCTTTTTGGGATTGAAAGCGGTATGGTTAATGCCATAAATCAGCGTAATCGTGTCATCCGGCATCGCCAGAGCTTTGTTTTTTATCTTGAAGGGAGCGGAGTGAATGACCACCTTGGCCCCGCCGCTGAGATGTCCGCGGATCGATCCTTTTTTGTCGTCAACAGGCACGGTCGGATCTTTGAAGGAACCGCTGCAATCCACGACAATATCCGCGCCGTACTGACGCCAGGGAATGTTCATCGGGTTTCGCTCCGTGCGCAAAACAGTCACTGGAATGCCGTCAACAAGCAATTTACCATTTTTTTCATCCACGATTTTTACGACAGGCTGAGCTTTATAGCCGTAGAGAAACCGGTGGAGCAAGCCATAAGTGGCGTCCGTTTCAATTAACCGGGCAATTGTCTCCATGCCGGTGCCCACGTCGCGGCCCTGGTTGATGATAATTTCCTTGAAATACTTTCTCTGGACATGATGCCAGAGAGTTAGTTTGCCGATTCTACCCAAGCTGTTAATGCCGAGAACGGGCGCTTTGTTTTCAAAAACTTGAGCTTGTGCCATGATGAAATGCCTCCTTGAAACCTGCTTATGGCGGGCTGATGTTAATGCGGTCAGAAGACCGCCACTTTATTACTAGAAAGGGCGCGCAAAGTCAATAATCAGAAGCCGCGAATACGCGCCAACACTTTAAATATGCCATGATATTAAGAAAATTTTTTTCGGGTCACCCGCTTTTAAAAAGACAGGGCATTGCCTTTCAAAATGTGCTAATCATTTATGGAAAGTTTATAAATAATAAAATAATAAAGGAGCGTAGAATGAAAAAAATATATTTGCTCGCAATATTAATAACGGTTTTTATTACGGGATGTTCTGTGCCGAAAGTAAGTTTGTTCAAAGACACGCCGGATCCTCTCAAAGAATACACGCTGGAAGGCGCCGGCGCGGATAAAATTTTGCTCATCGCTGTGGAGGGGATGATTTCGGACAAACCGAAAAAAGGATTATTCAGCGAATCGCCTAGTCTTGTTGAACAGATTGTAGTGCAGCTGAACAAGGCGCAAAAAGACAGGCAAATCAAGGCGGTGTTATTTAAAATAAATTCTCCGGGCGGCACGATTACCGCCAGCGATATACTTTACCACGAAATTAATTCCTACGGCGCCAAGACAGGGAATAAAGTAACCGTCTGTATGATGGATGTGGCCGCTTCCGGCGCCTATTATATATCCTTGCCGGCGGAGATGATCATGGCGCATCCGACGACTGTCACCGGTTCTATCGGCGTAATTTCTTTACAGCCCAAATTAAAAGGATTGATGGATAAGGTGGGCTTGGCCATAGATGTGCAAAAAACGGGAAAGTACAAGGATATGGGGTCGCCTTACCGCGAATCTGCCGATGAAGAAAAAAAATTGCTGCAGAAAGCGATGGACGGATTTGGGAAACGTTTTATCGATCTGGTGCAAAAACATCGTAAGCTCTCCGCGCCGGCGCTGGCGGAGGTCTCCACGGCGCGTATTTTTCTGGCGGAAGAAGCGCTGAAAACCGGTTTGATTGACAAAGTTGGTTATATCAGCGACGCCATCAAGGAGACAAAAAAACTGGCTGGTTTGGCCGAAGACGCGAGGGTTGTCGTTTATCGGCGCGCGGAATTTCCGGAAGATAATTATTACAACACCGCCACTGTTTCCGGCGTGAAGCTGCCTGTTGCGCTCGTTAATCTGGAGTTGCCGGAAATAATGAACGCCAGAGCCGGTTTCTATTATCTATGGCCGGGCGCGATTGCCGCAGATTGATTATCTGTAGATCGGCATTATTTTCTTGTATGGCCATTATTCTGACCAGCGCGTTGAAGAAAAGTTTCGGGCGGATAGAAGCTGTCGCCGGGGTTGATCTTAGTATTCAAAAGGGAGAAATATTCGGCCTTTTGGGGCCAAATGGCGCAGGCAAAACCACGACTATCGGCATGCTTTGCACCATTATCCGTCCCTCATCCGGCAGCGCTTTTCTCGCGGGTTATGATGTAGTTCGGGAACCGTCCCGTGTCCGGCGGCAGGTAGGCATTGTCTTTCAGGATCCCACTCTCGATACCGTGCTCACGGGCCGGGAAAATCTGGAGTTGCACGCCCGCCTTTATAGTGTTTCTTCCCGCGTCAGAAAAGAAAGAATCGAACAGATGCTTGAGCTGGTTGATCTGAGGCATCGCGCTGATGATATTACGCGCACCTATTCCGGCGGGATGCGTCGCCGGCTGGAATTGGCGCGCGGGCTTTTGCATAGGCCGGCGGTGCTTTTTCTGGATGAGCCGACGCTGGGGCTTGATCCGCAGACAAGGGCGCGCCTCTGGGAATACATAAAGAAGACGGCGCATGCCGAGCAGACGACGATTGTGCTGACCACCCATTATATGGAAGAGGCGGAACAGGTTTGCGACCGCGTGGGCATCATCGATCACGGCCGGATAATCGCGCTGGATACGCCCGAAAAATTGAAAGAAACAATGGGCGGGGAGATGGTTGTCGTGAGAGCGGCAAAACAACCGCTCGAAAAAATCCGTAACCTGCCTTACGTTTCCGAAGTGCGGGAAAATGACGGCACGCTGGAAATAATTACCAAGGAGGCGCACCGTCACCTGCCCAAAATTTTATCGTTAATGAAAGACGTTCACTGCGTGGAAATGAGAGTGCCGACGCTCAACGATGTCTTTATCAAGCTGACCGGCCGGGATATACGCGATGATACGGTGGAGGATGCCGGTAGCTGGGTGGATTCTATAGCTCGTTACCGCCAGAGAGGGTCATGATGTAATGGATAAAGGATTTATCCGCAGAGAACTAATGGGCGTTTACGCGGTGTGGTGGCGCGAGTTTAAGGTTTTTCAGCGTGAAAAAAGCAGGATTGTTTCAAGCATCGTACAACCCTTGATGTGGCTTTTTCTTTTCGGCAGCGGCATTGGTGCGAGTGTCACCATCGGCTCTTTTGACTATCGTGATTATATTTATCCGGGAATTCTCTCCATGCTGGTTCTGTTTGGCTCTGTTTATTTCGGCCTCTATATTGTATGGGACCGCAAACTCGACGTGCTTAAGGCGATACTTGTGGCGCCGGTCTCGCGCATCAGTATTTTTCTGGGAAAAGTTCTCGGCGGCTGCACTGACGTTATTCTGCAAATCCTTGTTCTCTTTTCCCTTTCCTTTATGTTTCCGGCGGTTAATCCGTGGGGGATACCGCTCGCGCTTCTTTTACTGTTGATTACGGCGATCGGCATGGTTTCGCTGGGGCTGGCGCTGGGATCGCTTTTTGAAAGCCTGGAAGGGTTTCAGGTGGTCTCCGCGTTTCTTATTTTTCCGCTTTTTTTCCTGTCCGGCGCGCTTTTTCCGATTACGGAAAAGCTTCCGCTGTGGCTGCGGGGTATGGTAAAACTCAATCCGCTGACCTATACTGTGGATGGCGTAAGAGGCGCGCTGCTTCAGGCGAATATCTTCCCTCTCTATGTTGATTTTTTGATTATAATTTTCTTTACGGTAATGATGCTGTTTCTGGGCAGCTTTCTTTTTGGCAGGATGAAATAATTTTAATTAATAGAAGCGAGGAGAATTCGATGAAATTCAGTTTATGGCGTTTTGTTTTGCCGGCGTTTTTTGTCTTTATGGCGGCGGATGCCGTGGCGCAAAGTTCCGTCTGGATGGTCAGGGCCGGTAAGGCCACGGTTTATCTGGCCGGCTCCGTTCATTTGCTGCGCTCGGCGGATCATCCTCTGCCCGCCGAATTTTTCCGCGCTTATGATAATTCGCGCCGGATAGTTTTCGAAGTAATGCCCGGAGAGATGGAGAGACCGGAAAACATGGAAAAATATTTGCGGGCATCCGTGTACAGCGATGGCAAGACGCTGCGCGAGCATCTGCCAGCCGAAATATATGAGCGCGTGGAAATTTTCTGCAAAGATAAAAATTATCCGATGAACAGGCTGGCGTATCTGCGCCCTGGATTTTTTCTGATTACGCTTACCGTTTTTGAGATGAATAAACTGGGAGCGGATTTGAAAAAAGGCGTTGATTATTATTTCAAGGAAAAAGCTCTGCAGGACGGCAAAACAATTGGCGCTTTGGAAACGGCTGAAGAGCAGATAAAATTTTTATCCTTGTTGGACGCGGCGCTCGACGCCAGGCAAATGATGGAATCAATAGAGGAGCTCAAAATGCTCGAAGAGTATTATACGAAGACGGTCGCCGCCTGGAAGAAAGGTGATGAGGAAGAGATCGACCGCGTTTACCTGAAAAGGCTGAAAGGCTATCCGGAAGCTTATCAAACAATCATCACTGACCGGAACAAAAGATGGGTAAAAATCGTGGAAACTTTTTTGGGCGGCGAGGAAAACACGATGGTGGTTGGCGGAGTAGCGCACTTTGCCGGCGAAGAGGGCTTGCTGAATTTATTGCGCCAGCGCGGGTATAAATTAGTTAAGTTGCAAAAGCGATAACTTTCGCAAGGAAATGCTTCCAGGCATCAAGGCAGGTGGACGGATTTATAATGATGAATAACAATTGCCTTGCGCTGATGATTAAGGCGTGCTACAAATAAAGGGAAAAAGAACGGTCGTTCTTTATACATAATAGTAAACATCTATTTAGAAATTTTTATTGGTTAAATAACTTAAGGGTACCGTTCCGGGTTTTGCTCTTTACTGTTTGTTCAAACTTTGTTTTTGCGGACACTGGGCGAATTTATTCTGCATAAAAGAAATAGCTCCTGTCAATAAAGTTTGGTTTTAAGATGGAGAAAAGACTGGAAGGAAAAGTGGCGATTGTCACCGGCGCCGGTCAGACGCCCGGCGACACGATAGGCAACGGCCGCGCCATATCCGTGTTGTTCGCCCGTGCGGGCGCGAAGGTCATGGCTGTTGACCATAATCTTTCCTCCGCCCAGGAAACCCAAAGAATGATCATTGAGGAAGGCGGCGAATCTTTTGCGTTCGAAGCTGATGTAACCAGCGCGCGGGATTGTCAAAAGATTGCCGAGGCATGTGCCGAACGCTACGGCTGTATTGATATTCTGGTAAACAATGTCGGTACCGGCGGCGAAGCGCTGGGACCGGTCAAGCTAAAAGAGGAAGACTGGGAACGCATCTATAATGTGAACGTGAAAAGCGTTTTTCTTACCTGCAAGCATGTCATTCCCTACATGGAAAAGCAGGGCGGCGGCGCCATCGTCAATATTTCCTCCATCGCTTCCGTTTGCGCCTCTCCAATGCTCGCCTATAAAACTTCCAAAGCCGCCGTTAATTCTTTTACCCATGCGATCGCCTTTATGTATGCCCCGAAGGGCATCCGCGCCAATACGATCATGCCGGGCTTCATGAATACTCCCATGGCGATTGAAGGAATTTCTCGCCTCCGTGGAATAGATAAAAAAGAGTTGATTAAAGAGCGCAGCAGCATGGTGCCGCTCAAAGGCGGTATGGGCACGGGCTGGGATACAGCTTATGCCGCTTTGTTTTTGGCTTCTGATGAGGCAAAATTTATCACCGGCGCCCTGCTGCCGGTTGATGGCGGTCAGAGCGCGCGGGTAGGATAGGATATAAGGCTGAAGGCAGAAGACCAAAGGGGAAGCGTTGCTGTGCAATGCGGAATCCCACGAATGCGGGACTCAAGGTTAAACCCCGTGTATGCGGGGTGAAATCCGGCAGCGAAGCCCAGCGTATGCAGGGAATGCCGGACTAAAAAATGTGTGCAATAAAGTTAATTTTTAAAAAGAGAAAAGAAGAGGTGTGTTTTGGCGCGGGTAAGTTTTCCTGATCAAAAAAACATTTCTCCCGAATTAAACGAAACATTTGAGCGCATAGAAAAAAACGGCGGCCGCGTATTAAATCTTTTTAAAATAATGGCTCGCTGTCCCCAAATCGGCAGGAGATTTCTGCAATTGGGAAACGCGATTCTTTTTCAGGGTGTTTTGCCTCCTCATTTGCGTGAGCTGGCCATTTTAAGGGTGGGTTCAATCAACAAAGCCAAGTATGAGTGGACTCAGCATGTGCCCATTGCTTTGCGTGCGGGTGTGCGTCAGGAGCAAATCGACGCTTTGCCGGATTGGAAAAAATCAAACGAGTTTGACGATATTGAAAAAGCGCTTCTGGCCTATACCGATGAAGAAACGCTGAATATCCGCGTGCTCGAAGAGACATTCAATAATGTTCGCAAGCATTTCAGCGAGGAAGAGGTGGTGGAAGTGACAACAACCATCGCCTATTACGGCATGGTATGCCGTATTCTGGAGGCGCTGCAGATCGAGCTGGAAAAAGGTTAACGATATGGATTTAAAGCTACGGGGCAAAATAGCATTAATTACCGGCGCATCGCGCGGGATCGGGCGTGCCAGCGCCGATGCGCTTGCCGCGGAGGGTTGTGCTTTACATTTGGCGGCGCGCTCGGAAGAAGGCCTGCAACTGGCCAAGCGACAACTGGAGGCGAGATACGATGTGCCAGTAAGTATTTATCCTGTTGATTTGAGCCGCGGCGCCGATGCGCGAGCACTGGCGCTGGCCTGTCCGCAGATAGATATCCTCATCAACAATGCCGGCGCGATTCCACGCGGTGATTTATGGAAGATAGAAGAGCAAAACTGGCGTGAAGCATGGGATTTGAAAGTTTTCGGCTACATTAATTTATGCCGCGCCGGTTACCCGCAGATGAAAGAACGTCATTACGGCGTGATTATTAATATTATCGGCGCGGCGGGAGAAAGGCCCGGCAAAGATTATATCGCCGGCGGGGCGGCCAACGCCGCGCTCATGGCTTTTACCAGAGCGCTGGGCGCGCGCAGTTTTAATGACGGCATCCGTGTGGTCGGAATCAATCCCGGCCTGATCAAAACGGACAGACTTGAATCTTTGCTCAGAGGTTTGGCGCGAAATAAATTCAATGATGAAACACGCTGGCAGGATTTATTGCCAAAAGAGCCGCCGCCGGGGGAGCCGTCAGATGTGGCCAATCTCGTTGCTTTTCTTGCCTCGGATTGCGCTCGTTATATTACGGGCACGATAGTTACTATAGATGGCGGCGTTACGGCGCTCTGAAGAACCGTAAAACAGTATTAGTGGATATAAATAAATATTAAGGAGGATTTATGAATCTGGCTGAGTTTCGCGAGAAAAAAGTTCAGGGCGAAGGCGAACGCGTGGCCCTTTATTTCAAGGAAAGGGTAATGACGAACTTTGAGCTGCAGAAAAACTCACGCAAGCTGACCAGTGCGCTCAGGAAGCTTGGCGTAAAAAGGGGAGACAGGGTAATCATTCAGACGCCGAACTGTCCGGAGGTTTTGGAATCTTTTGGCGCCTGCTGGAGAATGGGCGCGGTCATTGTGCCAATCAACTATCTGATGAACGATGATGAGATAGCTTATATTTACAAAGATTCGGGCGCCAAATTGGTGGTGAGCAGCGTCGCTTTTCTTCCCAGGGTGCGTACGGCACAGGCCAAAGCTCCCGAGATGAAAACGGTCATCCTGGTGGACCAAGAAGTTCCGGAAGGAACACTTGCTTACCATGACCTCATCGCGGCGGAAAATGAAGATCATTCCTTCGCCGACATGAAAGAAGATGAGCTTGCCGCCCTCATTTACACCGCCGGTACGACCGGCAATTCCAAAGGAGTTATGCACACGCATCATTCGCTTTACGCCAACGCCAAGATGCAGTTTGAGAGTATGCCGTTCCCGGATGGCATGACCAACGTGAGCGTTTTGCCTCTTTGCCACTCTTTCGGCATTGCCACAATCAACAACGGCATGTTTCGCACAGCCACCACTGTCTTGCTGGACAGCTTTGACCTGGAATTGATTCTTTCTTCAATCGCCAAATATAAGGCCAACATTCTGGTTGCTGTTCCCACGATGTACGTTTACCTGCTTTTATATCCGGAGCCGAAAAAATATGACCTCAGCTCCATGAAGTACTGGATATGCGGTTCGGCGCCGCTGGCTCTGGAGACCTGGAAAAAGTTTAAGGAGGTTTACGGCGGCGAAATATGCGAAGGATGGGGGCTTACGGAAGCCGGCGCGAATAACGCCACCAATCCGATTCACGGCCTGAAGAAAGTCGGCTCCATCGGCATTCCGATGAAGGGAACGGAAATGAAGATTATGGATGACGACGGTAAATTTCTGCCGCGCGGTCAGCAGGGAGAAATCGTCATCCGCGGACCGCAGATTATGAAAGGTTACTGGAACAAGCCCGAAGAAACGGCGCAGGCCCTGCGCGACGGCTGGCTGCACACCGGGGATGTCGGCTACGAAGACGAAGACGGTTATTTCTGGATTACCGACCGTAAAAAGGATTTAATCATCAAAGGCGGAGAAAATATATCGCCGCGCACCGTGGAAGAGGTATTATTCGCGCATCCCAAAATATCGGAAGCGGCGGTGGTGGGAATGAAAGATGATATTTACGGAGAAAACATCAAGGCCTTTGTCGTGTTGAATCCCGGACAGAAAGCTACCGCTGAAGAAATCATCGAATATTGCAAGAATAAGCTTACTAATTTTTTGGCGCCTAAAGAAATAGTATTCATGGATGCGTTGCCGAAGAGCTTGGTAGGCAAAGTACTGAAAAAGGAACTCAGGAAAATGGCTTAAGGCAATGTTGCAAAAATAAATACAGAGGAAGGAGAGATTTATGGCTATTCGCAGCGTGGAGGAATACAAACAAAGTCTGCGCGACGGTCGGCGTGTTTATATCCGCGGCGAGAAAGTGGAAGATATCACCAAGCACCGGATTCTCGGGATCACCGTGGACACGATTGCCGGCGGGTATGAATTGACGGCCTCGAAAGATCCTGAGATCCGCAATCTTTTTGTAGCGCCGCACCCCAAAACAGGAGAGCCAATCAACCGTTATTTTATCACGCCCGCCAACAGGGAGGATTTGGCCAACCGCACGAAAATGATCCAACGCTCGATCGAAGTTATCGGCGGCCTGCCCTTTGGCCGGGATATCGGCACCGATTGTCTCAATGCCGCTTTTGTCGTTGCCGGGCAAATGGGGAAAAAGCAGTATCAGGAAAACGCGCTCAATTTTCTGGAACATCTGCGCAAAAACGATTTGCATACCTGCGGCGCGGTAACCTGCGTCAAGGGGGACCGCGGCAGGGAGCCGGCGCAGCAGAAACATCCTGATTATTATCTGCATGTGGTGGATAAAAATAAAGAAGGCATTGTCGTGAAAGGCGCCAAGATCCATATAACCAGCGCGCCGGCGGCCAATGAAATCCTCGTTGTGCCCACGCGCCAGATGCGCGAAAATGAAGCCGATTACGCCGTGAGTTTCGCGATACCGGCCAATACCAAAGGAATCACTTTTATTTGCCGTGGCGGGCGCGGTGCGTGGACTGACCATGAATTTCACGCGGACCGTCCGGTGCGTGAGTTGACCGAAGCGATGATCGTTTTTGACAATGTTTTTGTTCCTTGGGAGCGCGTGTTCATGTGCGGCGAGTGGCAGTATTCGATGCTTCTGGCATACACCTTTGCTACGTTCCATCGTTTCACGGCGATCAGCTACAAGGTTCCCGCGGTGGAAGTGATGGCCGGCTGCGCCGTGGCCATGGCCAAATACAACGGCCTGGATAAAGTAGGCCACATCCGCGATAAGCTCGCCGATATCGCCGCGTACGTGGAAACATTACGCGCGCTCGCCGACGCCGCGGCGGCTAATCCGGTGATGTACGGGGATATCGCCGTCCCCAGTCCGCTTATCTGCAACATGGCCAAACTGCATTTCGCCAGCAAGTATCACGAATTCATCAAGCTCATCCAGGATATCGGCGGCGGTATTATCGCGACCGCGCCGGATAAAAAGGATTGGGAGAATCCCGATATTCACGATTACCTCGAACATTACCTGGGCGGTGCGGAAAAATACAGCACGCTGGATAGATTGAAAATGATTCACGAGACGATGCGTCATGTATGTTCGCATGAATCGGCGTTTCATGAAGTGACCACCGTGCACGCGGAAGGTTCCATGGCGGCGCAGAAGATGATGATTCTGGCGGAATCACCGCTCAAGCAATATGAAGAAAAGGCAAAGATCGCCGCGGGAATCATTCCCTGGGGTAAGCGATTTGAAAAATAACCGCAGATGTTAAGTATAATTTTTGTGCAAAAAAACGGCCGGATGAAATGGATCAAATCATTTATTTATCTGGCTGTTTTTTTGAGATTTTTTTATAGGAAAACTATTTATTTGCTTAATATTATTCATAATATTTACATAGTAAAAATTTTTTAAAAACTTTACCTTGACTGGCAAAGTGCACCTGCTGTATACAGCAACTTGAAAAACGGAGTACATATCATTTCTGGTAGTTTCCGAAAAATTTAGGAGTACAAAATTCCCATGGACATGAAGCGGTCGTATTATGAAGACATTGAACTCTTCAAAAGCGGAACAATTCTTTTTTGGTCGATAATTTTTTTACTGGCTCTTTTTACCTTCCCTCTTTACACATCAGATTATTCTATATACCTCATGAGCCTGATCATGGTTTATGTGATCGTCTCGGTGGGGCTGAATATTCTGGTTGGCTCCACGGGACAGATCTCGCTGGGACATGCGGGGTTCTTTGCCATTGGCGCTTATGCCACAGTCCTTTTGATGACCCATCTGCAGGTTCCTTTTTTTGTTGCCATCATTGCCGCCGCTTTTATCGCGGCTTTTTTTGGTTTTATTTTGGGTCTGCCCGCGTTGCGCTTGGAAGGACCGTATCTCACCATTGCCACGCTTGCTTTCGGTCTGGCCATCATGCATGTTATCGGACACACCGAAATATTTGGCGGGCGCCAGGGCCTGATAGCGCCTGAACTGGATTTGGGAATTAAGCAGCTGGGTCTTAATTTTGTCATCTCTACGGTTACGCAAAAATATTATCTTGTTTTGGGTTTCACGATAGTGATGGTTTTGTTCGCGATAAATATTTTAAAGACAAAACCAGGCCGGGCATTTGTTGCGATTCGTGACAGCGATATTGCGGCCGAGGTGATAGGCATCAACCTGACCATTTATAAAACTCTTTCATTTGCGGTCAGCGCCTTTTACGCGGGCATCGCCGGCGGGCTTTTCGCTTTTGTTCTGGGATTCTTTGATCCGTTCACCTTTAATCTTATTCTTTCGATTATTTTCATCGTCATGATTGTTGTCGGCGGACTCGGTTCCGTCATGGGTTCCATATCCGGCGCGGCGCTGATTACTTATCTGATGTATGACCTCTTTAAAAATGTCGATGAAGCGCCGTTCATCGGACCGTTGTTTCTCTCTTTCTCCGAAAGATGGATGACGATCACCGGTATGGATAATTTTAATTATATCGCCCTGGGTCTGGTCATGATCGGCATTATGCTTTTTGAGCCGCTGGGTCTATTCGGAGCGTGGATAAGAATAAAGAAGTATTGGAAGACATGGCCTTTTTAATTATTTTTTAAGAAGGTCTGTGCAAAATAAAATAAATCAAGCATGTTTTTGTTGATGTTTTGCTAAATACGAAAAGGCGTGCTGGAAAAATAGGAAAAGGAAAGCAGAGGTAATTAAGGATATGCCGTTAGGACAGTTGTTAATTGATGGGTTGGCCATGGGCGCCTGCTATGGTCTTTTTGGGTTGGCGGTTGTTATCATCTACAAGACTTCAGAAGTGCTTAATTTTGCCGCTGGTGAAACAGCCATGGTGTCCACATTTGTCGCCTACCATGTTATGGTATTTTACGGGTATAGTTTTTGGGTCGCCTTTGTTGTTGCGCTGATTTTTGTGGCTATTCTTGGTGTCGCTATTGAATATTTCTTCCTGCGGCCGGCTAAAAACCCGACGCTGCTGGGACTGATTGTCATCACGATTGGGGCGCAAATGCTGCTCATGGGCTTGGCCAGCTGGAAATGGGGCGCGGAGCAGAAACAATTCAACATTCCTTTTTCCTACAAGGTCACTCATGAGCCGATTCCCGGTTTTATCATCAGCGAATGGGCTATAGCTGTTTTTGTTGCTGCTGCTGTCGTGATGGTATTTTTATATTTCTTCTTTCAGCACACAAAGTTAGGAACGGCCATGCGCGCGACTCAGCAGAATAAGCACGCCGCAAAAATAATGGGAATAAAGACAGACCGTGTTTTTGCCTTTTCCTGGGCGTTCAGCTCCATTATCGGGGCGGTAGCGGCAATGCTTTTGTCCGCCAAGAACATTCTTGACCCCGGATTCATGATGGAATCGTTTCTACGCGCTTTCGCCTCCGCAGTGCTGGGCGGCCTGATGAGCATCCCCGGAGTGTTGATCGGTGGTTTTATCATGGGCCTGATCGAAAACTTTTTCGGCTATCTCCTGCCCGCTTGGAAGCCGATAACGGCTTTTGTCGTTATCGTGTTGGTTCTGTGTATTCGTCCCAGCGGTCTGTTCGCCAAACATTGGGTTAAAAAAGTGTAGTTGCAGTAGATGATAAAAAAGGTAGATTTAATAAAAAAAAGGAAACAATTGCTGATTGCGGTTGTTTGCCTGGCGCTTATTTTGCCCGGAGCGTTTTTTGTATACAAGGGTTGGTATGTGCCCTTTGCCCACGAGCGCGAAAAACAGGCCGTGCTGAAAGCCGCGCGCGAGTTTTTGGATGCCGAAGTCCGCAGAGATTATCCCGCGGTTTATAACTGTTTTGCTTCTTCTTCAAACTATGCCCGCTCCCACACTTACAATGAATATCTTGCCCAGGCCAAAAACTCCCCGGATCGCGTTACTGATTACCGGATTATCGCGGTCAGTTACATTCAGGATAATGAAGACATTGATAGATTTCCTCTGGTGGAGAAGTTTGCCCAGGTGGAGGTGGAAGTTACTTTTCTTAATCAGGATACAAAGTCATATTCGGATATAAATATCGGGTTTGTTTTTATGAAAGAAAAAGGAAGTTGGTATAAAAGCTGATCATATAGAAAAATTAGAATAAATTTTTTTATATTAAAGCGATAGGGTAGTTAGAAGTTATTATGGGTTAAACAGAAAGTTTTCAAGAAAGGGGAAATGTTTATGCGTTTAAACAAAGTCATTTTGGTAATGTTCGTTGTATTCTGCGCTGTTTTTCTGATGTCTTTTGCCGGGTGGGCGCAGAAAGCGGGATTTGATGACAAAGAAATTAGAATTGGCCAGTGGGGTCCGCAGACGGGTCCGGCCGCTCCGTGGGGAGCTGTCGCGCGCGGCACCAGAGTAATCTTTGATTTGGTCAATGAGGAAGGTGGAATACACGGCAGAAAAATCCGCTATTTCATCCGTGATGACCAGTACAATCCTTCCCAGACGATGGCCGCCGTAAGAGACTTGGTGGATCGCCAGGGTGTCTTTGCTTTTGTTGGTGGTGTCGGTACGGCTCCCGGCCTGGCCGTGCGGGATTATCTCAGGCAGAAAAAGATTATCTGGACGTCGGTTTGCACAGGCGCGAAAGGTTTTTATGATCCTTTCAATCCCTATCTTTGGGGTGTATGGGTTCTGTATGAAGATGACGGCAGCATCATTGCGAAGTTTCTCGTAGAAAAAAAGAAATTCAAGAAGATCGCCTATCTGTACCAGAATGATGACTGGGGCGCGGATGCCATGGTGGGAATAAAGAAACGCCTGAAAACATACGGGATGGATTTGGTTGCCGCTGTTCCCGTTGAGCCGATTGAAAGAGATTTGTCCTCCCAGGTAGCACGTCTCAAAGCCTCCGGCGCGGAAGCGGTCATTGGCATGGTGGCGCCCACCCAGGCGGCCATTGCCCTGCGTACCGCTGTTTCCGTTGGTTTCCATCCGCAGTGGATTCATTCCTATAACCTCACCGATTATGTTTTGATGAATATGATAACGGACGGGTTATGGGCAAAAGAAGGCGTCATGACGAGCGCGTTCACGGAAGATATTTTCAACTATAATATACCGATCGTCAAGAAATACGCCGACGCGGCAAAAAGACTTTATCCTCAGGAAAGATGGGGTATATTCTTTGCGGCCGGTATCGTTGTGGCCGAACCTCTGGTGGAAGCTCTGAAAAGAACCGGAAGAAATCTGAGCACGGAAGCTGTGGCAAACCAGCTGAATAACCTTACCTTCCAGGGAATGGGTCCCAAAATAAAATGGACGGCTACAAATCATCGCCCCCCCCGCGAACTGCGCATCTGGCAGTGCGGCCCCAAGGGAGAAGTGATTGTGGTTCAGGATTGGACGGTTAACGAGTTGCCTTTGGAACTTGACAAAAAGAAATAGAAAAATATGAAACATGTTTGCAAGGGCGAGGGGAAATTTAATTCTTCTCGCCCCTGCAAACCGAGAAGCCAATAAATAAGAAATAACGAATATATAAAATATATATTTGGTGTAAAAACAGATGTAGGTTAATTCAAGCAAAGCGTTAGAGAAAGAAGGAATAATATTTCATGAGTTATTTCACTGTAGAAAATTTAAGCATCAGTTTCGGCGGCATAAAAGCGGTGGACAATATCAGCTTCGGCGTCGAGAAGAATGAAATCTTCTCCATTATCGGCCCCAACGGTTCAGGGAAAACAACCATCTTTAACTTGATCAGCGGCATCTATAAGCCCGATTCAGGCAAAGTGATAATGGAAGGTGAAAACATGGTTGGCAAAACTCCGGACAGAGTCGCCAAAAAGGGGATCGCGCGCACCTTCCAGAACATAGAGCTTTTTGCCAACGCCACCGTCATGGACAACCTCATGCTGGGCCGGCACATTCACATGAATACGGGAATTTTCGGCGGTGCTTTTATGTTCAGCAAATATTCTCCGGCCGCCCGCGAGGAATTGGAACACAGAGAGAAAGTGGAAAAAATTATCGACTTTCTCGAACTGCAGTCCGTGCGCGACCAGTTTGTCGGCAACCTTGCTTACGGCAAGCGCAAACTGGTGGAAGTGGGCCGCGCGCTCGCGCTGGAGCCGAAGGTAATGCTTCTGGACGAACCGTCCGCGGGCATGAACACGGAAGAAAAAGACGACCTGACCATTTGGATAAAAGACATCCGCGAAGATTATCAAATGACTATTTTGCTCATCGAGCATGACATGAATATGATTATGGGCATATCCGATCGTGTTTTCGCCATGAACCAGGGGCAGAAAATAGTGCTGGGAACGCCGCAGGAAGTGCAGAAAAACACTGAAGTCATTAAGGCGTATCTCGGAGAGGAGGAAGTTAGCTAATGCTCAAGGTGAAAAATATTGAAACATGGTACGATTTAATCCGGGCGTTGCACGGTATTTCCTTCGAGATAAAGCAGGGTGATATTGTCGCCCTTTTAGGTTCCAATGGCGCGGGGAAATCTACAACGCTGAAGACGATCATGCGTCTTTTGTATGATTTAAAAGAAGAACAGCCGGAAAAAGGCACGATAGAATTCATGGGCGAGCGCATTGACCGGAAAGACACTGATGAGATCGTCAAAATGGGCATAAGTTATGTGCCCGAGGGACGTGAAGTGTTTCCCGAGCTGACCGTGTTGGAAAATATAACCATCGGTGCCTACACGAGAAAAGACAAAAAAAACATCCAGAGCGATCTGGAAAATGTTTTTCATCATTTTCCCATTCTCAAAGAAAGAGTAAAACAGCAGGCCGGTTTAATGAGTGGTGGTGAGCAGCAGATGCTGGCTATCGGCCGGGCGCTGATGAGCCGTCCCAAGCTGCTGATGCTGGATGAACCTTCGCTGGGGCTTTCGCCTCTTTTGACGCAGGAAATATTCGGTATTATCCGTAATATCAACCAGAAGGATGGCGTGACCATTTTCCTGGTGGAGCAGAATGTTAACATGGCGCTTAAATATTCCAATTACGCGTATCTTTTGGAAAACGGCAGAATTGTGCGGGCGGACAAGCCGCAGGTTTTACGCGAGGATGAGGACATTAAAGAGTTTTATCTCGGCATTGCCACTGAGCAATCCGTAAAAGGATATAAACGCTATCGAAGAAAAGTGCGGTTTCGCTAGAAGGACTTTTTCAAAGCAGTTTCTTAAGCAAATCGTCCGCCGCAATTGTATTAATGATTTTGAAGGGAGATTAAATAATGGCAATAGACACATTGCCCAAAGCGTTATTGAATATAGCACAAAGACAACCTAAACGCGTTGCCATGCGCAGAAAAGATTACGGCATCTGGCATGATATAACCTGGGCTGAATATCTGGAAAATGTCAAGTATGTTGCCTTGGGGCTTAACGCTCTGGGCGTTAAATATCGCGACCATGTTGCGATCATCGGAGAAAACAGGCCAGAGTGGCTCTATTCCGCCCTTGGCGCGGTTTGCGCAGGCGGCGCGTGGGTGGGCATTTATACGACCAATCCGGTGCCGGAATGTAAGTATGTCGTCGAACACTCCGACGCCGTCGTATATATCTGCGAAGATGAAGAACAACTGGACAAGGCCCTGGCTTTCCGCGATCAGACTCCCTTGTTGAAAAAGCTTATTTGTTGGGAGATGGAGGGCCTGAAACATTTTAAAGACCCGATGTTCATGAGTTTTGACGAACTGCTCGAGATGGGCAAGAAAATCGACAAGGAAAAGCCGGATCTCTTTATGCAGCTCGCCCTTCAGGCAAAACCTGACGATATCGCCGGCATTATTTATACTTCCGGCACGACCGGCATGCCCAAAGGTGCGTTACTGGCGCATGAAGGTTATCTGTGGGTTGCCCAGGCCGCCAAGCAGGTGATTGAAACCTTCGTAGATGACGAAACGATTTCTTTTCTGCCGCTTAACCATGTCTATGAGCAGATATACGATATCATGTTTCATCTGACCACGGGGCACACGGTCAATTTTACGGAAAACACGGACACGGTTATGGCGGATATGATGGAGGTATCGCCCACGCTGTTTCACGCCGTGCCGCGTATCTGGGAAAAGTACTATTCCGGCATTGTGCTGAAAATGGCCGATGCCACATGGCTCAAAAGAACACTTTACGATATCGCCGTGAAAATCGGAACGGAATACAACAACAAAGTAATCAAGGGAAACAGAGCTCCTCTGTATCTGGCTCTGGCTTATCACCTCTTTTACTTTATAGTTTTCCGCAAGTTGAAGAAACGTCTTGGTTTTGACCGGGTGCGCATTGGCGCCTCCGGCGCGGCGCCTATTTCGCACGAGGTAATCAAATTTTTCCAGAGTATCGGCATTCCCATTCGTGAAGGTTACGGTATGACCGAGACAACCGGCATCACGCATATGTCGAGCATCCAGGAATATAAAGTCGGAACCGTTGGCAAAGCGCTGCCGGGCACGCAGGTAAGGATTGCTGAGGACGGCGAAATCATTGTCAAGCATCCGGGCATTTTTAAGGGTTATTACAAGGATGAAGCGACGACCAAGGAAGTTCTCATTGATGGCTGGATGCATACCGGCGACGTGGGTGTGATAGATGAAGACGGCTACCTTAAAATCACCGACCGGAAGAAGGACTTGATTATCACCGCCGGCGGCAAAAACATCGCGCCGCAGTATCTGGAAAATCTGCTTAAATTTTCTCCATATATTAACGATGCCGTGGTTATCGGCGACGGCCGAAAATATCTGACGGCCATCATTGTTATCGATGATGAAAACGTCACCAAATACGCCCAGGATAACAAAGTGCAGTTTACCACTTTTGCCAGCATGACCAAAACACCGGAAGTTATCGAGCTTATTCAGAAGGAAGTGGATAAAGTCAACCAGCAGGTGGCGCGTGTCGAAAATATACGCAAATTCAGAATTCTGGACAAGAAACTCTATACTGAGGATGGTGAAGTAACGCCAACCATGAAAGTTAAAAGAAAATCCATCAACGCCCAGTATGGCGATCTGATTGAATCAATGTATAAGGATTAGTTCTTTGTTGTTGCTTGCCGGCAATAAAAAGCCGGCAAGCAATTTCTTTTTGTCAGGTCCGTAGTTCCAATTAAAAACGCCATAGCGCGGATTAACCTGCGCTATGGCGTTTTCTTTTTCTTATAGCGTTCGTTTTACTTTTCGGACTCAGGGACGTTTATCCTGAATTTTTCCCAGCATTCCAGCCAGCGAATCTTTCAGGCTGTCGCCCAAAGAAGCTTCTCTGATTTCCAGCTTTGTTTCCGCTGTTTTATCCGACAGCATGGAGGTGGCTTTTGCCGTATACATCCCTGCCGGAATGGGCGGCTGGGTCAAGACAACAAACTGGTCATATGAGCCGTCTGCTTTGTATTTACCGCTTATCGTGCCTTTCAAAATAGCGGTGACTTTGGCCAGCGTTCCTACCGTGGCGGTGAATTTTCCGTCGGCGCCTACTTTACCGTCGGCCACAACAGCCTGCGTGTCATTCGGGCCGTATAACGTAATAAAAACTGAATCATTGGGTTTAAAACCCGAACCTTCAAAAACAATTTTCGCGCCCAAAAGGTTTGCGGCTCCCAGGGTTATGGATTCCGGATTCACAACTACCTGCGGAGTCTTTACGTCTGGGTTAAGTGTTTTTGGTGTGGGCGCGGTCGCGCAACCGGCAAGAGCCAAAATTCCGGCGGAAAGAAAAAGCACGGCCATAATCAATAACCTTGAAAAATTCCTCTTTTGCTTACAAAACATCTAACAATCCTCCTTTACTGCTTAAATTTGGTGGTTTTAATAATTGATCTTTTTTGAAAAAACATTGACAACTACCTTCATCAATGCGGATTGCTCTTTCTCTCCGCTGTTGATGCGCCTTACCGGTTGGTTAAAAGCAGGTCATTTACCCGAGAAAGTTTTGCTTTCCGCCTTCTCAGGGCGCCTGCAATAATATTATATATTATAACCTGACTGGCAGTTTTACTCAACCTTAAAAATAAAAAAAATGACGCCGTAAGTGCTTAATATCTAAAGGATTTACCTTATTGTCGTTACCGGTTAAGAAAATCAAGAGCGCGCTCAATTTGTTTTCGCTTGCATGGTAATTGTGATGAAAGAAACTTTTTTGTATATTAATTGCGTTATTAATCGCAACGTCAGGCGAGGAGGAATGATGATGAAATGGTTTTTATGCCTGCTTATTATTCCCGCCCTATGCGCGGACGCGTTTACGGCACAGCAGGTGTCGATAAAATTACCTAAGCCGATAGTAAAAGGGAAAACGACCGTTGAGGAATCTCTGGCTGCGCGCAGGTCAGAGAGAACTTTTACCGATAAGGGTGTTAACATCGGTGAGGCGGCGCAGCTTTTATGGGCGGCGCAGGGAATAAACGACAGCCGTGGATACCGCACAGCTCCTTCTGCGGGCGCAACGTTTCCACTCACCGCATATCTGGTGGCGGGAAAAGTGGCCGGACTGGAGGCGGGTGTTTACCGTTACGTTCCGCAAAATCACGAATTAATAAAAGTTAAAACGGGTGACATCAGAAAAGAGCTTGCCCTCTCGGCATTGGGACAATGGGTTGTGGAAAGAGCCCCCATGTCCATCGTCTTCTGCGCAAATTACGCAAGAACAACGGGGCGTTACGGCAAGAGAGGCGAGATGTACGCGCATATGGAAGCAGGCCACGCGGGGCAAAATATTTATCTGCAGAGCCATGCTTTGGGACTGGCTACCGTGGCCGTCGGCGCGTTTAAAGAAGACGCCGTGGCCGCGGATATTGCCTGTTCCAAAGACGAAATTCCCGTTTATATTTTCCCCGTCGGCAAAGGAAGGTAAGTTTAAAGAGCAGCAGGTCTCAATTATTCTTCAGTTGAGGAATTTTGTGAAATATGCGATAGTCCGCACGCTATCGGCAAAGGCGCGGATAGCGCCTTGTTCTGATGACGCGGATATTTTGCGCGGGTAAGGAGAAAAAATCCTCAATATGATGAGACGTTTCAACCTTGTGTTTTTGTGTCTGGTAGCGTTATTTTTCTGTGCCTGCTCAGCTCTATCAACATCGGTAAAAGAAGAAAATTCTTCCTCCGCGCTCTCCCAGGCGCCACCCACACAAATTTCCTCAAAACAGGAATTCGCCATGCCGCAAAATGTGGAAACTCCCGCGGAAACACAGCCGACGGCGCAGAGCGCGGTCACGGAGGCGCAAACCAGCAAAAGAACCGCCTCTTTTATGGTAGGCGGCGCCCGCATTTCCGACCCCGGTAATCATACCCGTAAAGTTTATTTTCTGGAAGGCGCCGAAGAGTTAAATCTGGAAAACTACTATTTCGATATTCCCGTTGTTTACAATCCCGTGGTCAAAAAATGGATTAATTACTTTTTAAGCAGAGGCCGGACTTATTTTGAAATTTACTCCGAGCGCGGCGGACGTTACGTGCCGCTTTTGGCGAAAATTCTGGAGGATAACGGCCTGCCGCACGATCTTATTTATCTGGCGATGGCCGAATCCGGATTTCAGACCAAGGCGAAATCTTACGCCCGCGCCGTGGGGCTGTGGCAGTTTATTCCTTCCACCGGCAAACTCTATGGCCTGAAGATGGATTGGTATATCGACGAGCGGCGCGATCCGGTTAAATCCACCATGGCCGCCAGCAGATACCTCAAAAAACTCTATGATGATTATAGCGATTGGGAAATAGCGGCGGCGGCTTATAACGCGGGCGAGGGCAGGGTAAACCGCGCCATAAGGCATTCTAAAACGGATGATTTCTGGAGCCTGACCAAGCGGCGTTACCTCAAGGCGGAAACCAGAAATTACGTTCCTAAAATCATGGCGCTGGCGATTATCGGTAAAAATCTGAATTCTTTCGGGTTTGAAAACATAGAGTTTCATGGTCCGTTGGACTATGCTGAAATTGAAGTGCCGGGCAAGACCGACCTTGTGGCGCTGGCTGAGGCGTTGAAGGTGGATGTGGAAGATATTTATTATCTCAATCCGGAACTGCTGCGCTGGTATATTCCGCCGTATATGGAAAAATACCGCCTGAAAGTTCCCGCCGGAACGGAAGTTGTTTATGAGGAATGCTGCCGGGAGAAGGATTTTACCGCCAGCGCTTTTCAAAGATATAAGCCGGGCGTGGCAACAACCATCGCTCAGGTAGCAAAAAAATTCAGGATACAGCCATCCGTGCTGGAAGACCTCAACGGCGTTCCCGCGCATAAATATGTGGCTAAAAATCAGGAAGTTATTTTGCCTTTCAGAGAAGGGCAAAATATTAAAGAAGCAATGTACGCTGATTTGTATGAACGTCCGCGCCGTCATGCCCGCGCGCAGATGACTTATAAAAAGCAGATAAAAATGGCCAAGGCCAAAGGTGAAAAAATTGCCAGCCCTAAGGAATACTATACTGTTCAGAAGGGCGATACGCTCTGGACGGTCTCCAAGAAAACCGGAACCCCTCTCAATGTTTTAATCAATTCCAATCTTCATGTTGTTGAAGGCCGTATGATTCGGCAGGGCGATAGAATTGCAGTTCGGTAGCGCAACTATGGCAATGAGCAGTGATTTGGATTTTTCCTGATCGTCTCATTTAACAAAGAATTAGCATTAAGGAGTGCAAAAAAAGTATGAGAAAAGTATTATGTGTTTTAATAATGATTGCCGTTACGGGCATTTTTTTCGCGGCGAATGTTTCTTTCGCCCAGAAGCCCGGTTTTGACGACAAAGAAATCCGCATTGCCCAGTTCTCTCCGCAGACCGGCCCCGCGGCGCTCTGGGGCGCAGTGGCGAGAGGAACCAGTGTGGCAGTTGATTTGGTAAATGAGGAGGGAGGAATTCATGGCAGAAAAATCAGATATTTTATCCGTGACGACCAGTACAACCCCTCTCAGGCGATGGCCGTAGTCCGGGAATTGGTGGATAAGCAGGGCATATTTGCCTTTACCGGCGGTGTTTCCGGCGCGGGCTGCCATGCCGTCAAAGGTTATCTGGACAGCAAGAAGATATTATGGGTTGTGCCCGGCACCGCATCTCTTAATCCGATTGACGATCCGCCCAGCCGTTATCGCTTTCACGCCTATCCTTTGTTTCAGGACGAAACCAGCATCCTGACCAAGTACATTGTGGAAAAAAGGGGATTAAGAAAAATCGGTTTTCTGTATCAAAATGATGTTTTCGGCAAGGTCGGGCTAGAGGGCTGCAAGCAGAGGCTTAATGCTCTGGGAATGAAACTGGTTTTGGAAATTCCCGTGGAGCCAACAACCACCGATGTTTCCTCGCAGATACTACGGCTGAGAAACGCCGGCGCCGAAGCGGTTTTCATGTGGGTTAATCCCTCCGTGGCCATAATGATGCTGAAAGGCAGCGCCAGTATCGGTTACAAACCCCAATGGATATCCCATACCGGGCTTTCGGACTATCAGGTCATGTACAAAATTTCGGATGGTCTTTATGAGGGCGTCATCACTTCCGCCGCCGCTCCCGAGCCCGACTCCAAGGATCCACTGGTGACCAGATACAGAAACGCGGCAAAGCGTTTTGCCCCGAACGACCGCTGGGGGGTGTATATGAGCGTGGGGATTATCTATGTGGAGCCGCTTATTGAGGCCCTGAAAAGAACCGGAAGAAATCTTAGTACGGAAGCAGTCATTAAGGAACTGGAAAATTTCAGGGGCTGGAAAGGTCTGGGAGCTCCGATAACCTGGACTAAGGATCAGCGCCAGGGGGTCGATTCCATCCAGATTGCAAAATGCGGTCCCAACGGTACGCATATAATGCTGCAGGATTGGACGCCAAATGATCTGGCCACCTGGAAAAAAGGGAAGAGAAAATAAACGAATCGGCGGCGGGGATTAACAGCAGGTTTTAAAAGCGTTATTGATTCCCGGCAATTTAAAATTACTTCAGGCAGGTATCGGCTCGCATGCCGGCACCTGCCTTTTTTTATTTATTGGAACGTGAGAATAATTCTCTTTGCGGCCGAAACCGGTTACGGGAAAATTAAATATGGCAATTTATTTTTTCGTAGGTTATAAGTACACGATACTTTTGCGCTGTCACGTTGTTTCGCTTACCTTTCAAAGAGGCGCAATGCAGAGAGGCTTTAAGTGTATTAATAGTGTAATTTATTCATAATTTAACGGACAAAAGATGAACAGGAGGGAGTAAAATGTCAGACAAAGGCACCAAGAAAAAGTTAACAAAGGTGGATGGCGGCGATTCCTCATCTTCCGCCCCCACAAAACCGTTTGTGGCCACGGATGAAAGCAAAGCCAAGGCCAGAAACCTGCGCATTATCGCAGCGGTCTGCTGGTTGGTGGCGATAGGTTTTCAGGTAGGCGCGATTTATCTTTTATTCAAGCCACCCATCGTGATGTGGCAGATAATTGCCCTGATTGTGGCGGATCTGATTTTTGTCATCGCGGGTTCGCTTTTATGGAAAAAGTCCAACCGGTTTGACCCGCCCTCGGAGAAAAACAAAATCATGTTTTTCATGCAAAGCCAGCTTGGCCTGATTGCGGCAATTATCGCCTTTCTGCCTTTGGTTATTCTGATCTTCTTAAGCAAGAATGTTAGCGGCAAGCAAAAAGGCATTATCGGCGGCATCGCCATTGCCGCGCTAGTCATCGCGGGCGTCACGGGCATTGACTGGAATCCTCCCTCTGTGGAACAGTACGCCGAGCAGACCGCGCAGGTGGAAGCGCTTACCGGGAAAAACAGTGTTTTCTGGACCAAGGCGGGCACCAGGTATCACCTTTACTCCGATTGCTGGCGCATCAATACCAAGCGCACGGATGAGATTTTCCAGGGAACCGTTGCGCAGGCCAGAGAATTAAAGAACATTACCGAGCTTTGCAGCACCTGCGAGGATAGAGTTGTAAAAGAGAAAGGACTGGATAAAGGGAAGATCGCCGAAGCGGTAAAGGAAGCTGTCGAAAAGAAAGAATAGCAATTCACACGCGGTTTAATCCGCCATAACCAATTTGTTTTATTTTTCCGGTTCGGAAATTTTGATAATTTGATTCCCGAACCGGAATTTTTTTTGAATTGAATTAAATATAGGGCGCAACAGGAATTTTTTTCCGAAACGGTATTGCTTTGTGTTTCAGCTCCTCGGCTATTTTGCCGTTATCATAATGTCTTTCTCGCGGCTATTTCATTGGGGTCTTTCGTCAATAATTTTGCCGGTCTTTTTTCCCAGCCAGTCTTTAAAACGATCGCCGGTAGATGGTTCGGTGACAACAAGATTGGTTTCCGCGGTTTCATCTGAGTACAATGACCTGACCTTGGCTCTGTAAGTGCCGGCCGGAATAGGCGGATCAGTAATGACAATAGACCTTTCGTATGATCCGCCGGTAAGTTGGCCGCGGACATTGGCATTTAAAAATTTTGTGATTTTAGTCATCAGTTCCACTTCCGCACTGAATTTTCCGTCAGCGCCGACCTGGCCGTTGGCCACAATTAGCTGTATCTTATCGGGACCATACAATGTAATGAACACGGAATCATCCGGTTTAAATCCGGATCCCTCAAAAACAATTTTTTTGCCCAGAAGATTTGCTACTCCGAGACTAATGGATTCCGGATTTGCGATAACCTGCGGTCCGGTGACGGCGGGATTAAGAGTTTTGGGCGCGGAAGCGCAACCATATAAAAAAGCCGCCCCAAAAATAAAGAGTACCGCAAGTAATATTAATTTTAAAAAATTTTGGTTTTGCCTGCTAAACATTTGCAATCCTCCCTTCGATCGATTTCATGTTGACCCTGTTGGGCTGGCACTAGCTTCAAATTTGAGTTTATTATAAACTTTATGCGGTAATTATACAATCGCAAAAAGTTGAGCAGTTAATTTTGGTAAATTCAAAAAGTTATTTTTGGGATTGTGTGCCATCTTTGCAATTTATTTATAAATCAGGAAATCAAAAAAATATTAATTTAACTTTAACCGATCGCCTTTTTATGATATTAAAAAAATAATTTGAATGATTCCGTTGAGAATAATCGTAAGTATCTGTCACGATAATGATTATTTCTAAGCGAGCCTGTTTTTCAGGGTGGTATAATATTCCTGGAAAATCGGTGCATATTTTTAATTGGAAAGGAGCAAAACATGAAAACGTACGCCATTAAATACGTAGAGCTGGGAGAACGTCATGCGGAAAAAATGGCCAAACGATGGGCGCTGGATGTCCAAAACAACATCCACACAAAAAAATATAAAGAATTGCCGGAGGATGAAATTATTAGGCAGAGTTTAAAATTTTATCAGCATTTCAGCAAAATGTTTCTGGATGAAAAAATTAAAGAAAATACTTTAGAATATTTTCGCAACTACGCGCGGGAAAGTTTTGCCATGGGCATTCCGATGGATCAGGCGGTTTACGCGCTTATCCTTTTGCGGCGCCATATATGGCTTTACGCTGAGTTTCAGGTTGTCTTTAGCATGGGCATAGAACAACGTCAGGCGCTGGATACCTTAAATCGCACAATACTTCTTTTTGACCACGCCACTTATGAGGTAACTAAAGAATATCAAAACCTCATGAAAAAGGAACAAAATAAAAATTAATTCTATTTTTCCTGTTTTGGAAGTTATGGAAAGGAGAACTTGAAATAATGGATTCGATAAAGCTACTTGATGTGTTGGAGGAAAATATAGAGGAAATATCCAGGAATTGGATAGCGGAGGTAAAGAAAAATAAAAGAACGCCTCATTATCACGATATTTCTGAAGATAAACTTATTTTGCAGGTGGTAAAATTTTACAGTCAGTTAAGAAATATGCTGGTTGCGCCCAATCGTAATGAAAGGGTTCAGGAATTTTTCATGCACTACGCGAGAACATGTTATGAAATGAGCATCCCCTTGCATGAGTCCATTTATGCCTTAAATTTAATGCGCCGCCATATGTGGCTCTACGCGGATTTTCAGGCTATCTTTATCAACGCGTTGGAGCATCATCAGGCGATAGATTCCATCATGAGAATAATGCTTTTGATTGATTACGCGGTCTTTGAGATAACGCAATACTACCAGGATCGTCTGCAACTGGAAAAATTAAAGGCGTAGCAGTGAAAGGGATTAACCGGTTTGGCGTTTCCGGAATATGCGGGACGGCAAACTTTGGGTGGGAAACATTGAAATGGAACCCCCGCCGAATAATTTGAAGCCATAGACAATCCGCCGGATGCGCCAGCGCATTTACCGTCTCATCAAAGCGAACACACCCCAGCCCAGGTATTCCCGCGTGTAAGCGGCGTAGCGTTCTGGCTCCGCGGTCAGTTGGGCTCGAACATCTTTTGCTAACTCGTCGGTGGGATTGGCTTCAAGCCATCGGCGCATGGTGAGCCACTTGGCCGCCTCGTATCTGTCCCAGCCGTCCTGGTCAGCCAAAACCATTTCCACTACGTCATAGCCAAGGCTCCCGAAAGACGAGAGAAGTTCCGGAAGCATAAGAAAGTCGGAGATGGAGTGAGCAAGGCACCCTTTGGCAATCTTTTCCGTCGGCGGCTTCTGCCGCCAGTAGGGCTCGCCGATAAGGATGATTCCTCCGGGGCGTAGGCTTTGCGCCAGAAGTTCGATCGTGCCGGCGACTCCCCCTCCAATCCAGGTAGCGCCGAGACACGCCGCCACATCGACCTTTTCTTCAGAAACGTAGCCCGCAGCATCGCCATGAATGAACTTGATGTTAGCGGCCACGCCCAGTTCTTCAGAGCGAAGTTTTGCCTGCTCGGTGAACAACCGGCTCATGTCGATGCCGGTGCCGATCACTTTGTAATCGCGCGCCCAGGTGCACAGCATCTCCCCGGAACCGCTGCCGAGATCGAGCACTCGTGTCCCCGGTTCCAGACGCAGCGCCGCGCCGAGCGTGGCGAGCTTTTCCGGTGTGAACGGGTTATGGATACGATGAGCGCTTTCGGTGATGTTGAATATTCGTGGAATGTCCATTGTGGAAAATCTCCTTGCGCGTGAGTATACTTCAGTCACCGTCCAGCGAAAAGCTTACCGGGAGCGGGCCGCAGGCACACTATTTGGTGTAGCGACTGATCATGATATCTTCTCACCATATGCATCTTTAATTGCTTTCCGAAGAGTTTTAACGGAAGGTACATTACTGAGTTTTCCAAACTCATCTTTGTACATCCTTCAAGAAAAACCTACAATTCCCTGTGGTTGTAACTCCTTGCCGTTAATAAATACAGAAGGCGATCCAGACAGGCCAAGAGCCACAGCCTCATCTTCGTCAATTCTATGAATAACAACATTGGCATTGATCTTTTCAGCAGTCAGCGCTGAGTTTATATTTTTATGCAAAGATTCTTCAGAGGCGCATTCTGGGGAAAGATAACAAGCAATTTTTATTTCTTCCATTAGGCCATTCCATTTTTATATGAAATATCTTAGATTACTCTTTATTTAATGTTCGGGATATCCGAATCTACCACAGAAAAAATTCAAATTGGAAAATAACCATAAAAAAAGTTATAAATGGGCCTCTGCTGCGTTGGTTATTTACGCGAGAGTTGACAAGAATCATTTCTTGTCAGCGATATTTTTAATAATGCCCAAAAATCCGTCCGCCTTCAAAGACGCGCCGCCGACGAGCGCGCCATCGATATCTTTCATGGCAATCAGTTCACCGATATTGTCCTTGGTGACACTGCCGCCGTAGAGGATGCGGATGCTTGCCGCGGTGCTGGCATAGTTTTCTTTTAGAATAGCGCGGATGAAGGCGTGTACTTCCTGAGCTTGAGCGGAGGTGGCAACTTTGCCCGTGCCGATAGCCCACACCGGCTCGTAGGCGATAACCAGATTATCAATATTTTCCACGCCGCGGAGCCCTTCTTTCACCTGCCGGCCCACGACCGCGCGCGTGACGTTTTTTTCTCTTTCTTCCTCCGTCTCGCCCACGCACATAATTGGTTTTAAGCCGTAAGCCAAAGCTTTTTTGACTTTTAGATTAACATCTGTGTCTTTCTCGTGAAAATATTTACGCCTTTCCGAATGTCCGATAATCACGTATGTACAGCCGATATCCTTGAGCATCACGGGCGATACTTCGCCCGTGAACGCTCCCTTATCTTCATAAAACATGTTTTGCGCTGCCAGCGCCACAGATGAACCTTTAATCGTCTGTGCCACACTATGAAGCGCGGTGAAAGGCGGCGCCAGCACTACTTCGCCTTTTTTTAGCGCTGCCGTGCCGTTTTTAATGGCTTTGGCCAGCGCTACTGCCTCCGTACTGGTGTTATGCATCTTCCAGTTTCCGGCGACAATCCATGTTCTCATTTATTTTTTCTCCTTAACATTTATCCAGCGCGGCAATGCCCGGCAGGGTTTTGCCTTCCAACAGCTCCAAAAACGCGCCGCCGCCGGTGGAAATATATGACATCTTGGTGTTTTGTCCGGCCTGCTTGATGGCGGTTTCCGTATCGCCGCCGCCGATGATGGAAAGAGCCCCGGAATTGGCCACGACAACCGCCAGTGCGAAAGTTCCCTTGCTGAAAGACGCCAGTTCAAACATGCCCATAGGCCCGTTCCAGACAATAGTTTTTACACCCTTGAGCGCATCGGAAAATAAAGTAATCGTGGCGGGGCCGATATCCAAACCCATCTGATCTGCTGGTATATCCTTGATGGAACAGGTTGTAAATTCAGCATCAGCCGCGGCGGCAGCAGCGCAGATGGCGTCTACCGGCAGCACGAACTGCACGTTTTTATCCTTGGCCTTCTGCATTATTTTGCGCGCTGTGTCGAGCATATCCTCCTCGCAAAGCGATTTGCCCACGTTAAGCCCCTGCGCTTTCAGAAAGGTAAAGGCCATGGCGCCGCCGACCAGCAGTTTATCCACTTTTTCAATCAGATTTTCCAAAACGCCGATTTTATCGGAAACCTTCGCCCCGCCGATGAGCGCGGCCACGGGTCTTGCCGGATCGACGATAGCTTTCTTGAAATACTCGATTTCATTTTTCAGCAGGAAACCAGCGGCGCAGGTTTTTACATAGTCGGTAATTGCCGTGTTGGAGGCCGCGGCGCGATGCGATACGGCAAAAGCGTCATCAATGTAAATATCGCACAGAGAGGCAAGCTCTTTGGCGAGCGCCGGGTCGTTCTTATCCTCTCCGGGATTGAAGCGCAGATTCTCCAGTAAAATAATGTCGCCGTCCTTCATTTTGTTTACCGCTTCGCGCACTTTTTCGCCCACGCAGTCATCCATAAAAATGACTTCCTGCTGCAGAAGCCCGGAAAGCACCTTGACCACGGGCGCAAGCGACATCTCTTCCACGCGCTTGCCCTTGGGCCTGCCCAGATGCGAGGCGATAATCAGCCTCGCGCCGCGCTCCAGCGCGTAATTGATGGTGGGGATATGCGCGCGCACGCGGGTGTCGCTGGTGACCCGGCCTTCTTTAATCGGCACGTTAAAATCCACGCGCAAAAAAACTTTTTTGCCCTTCATTTCAAGTTGATCGATGTATTTCATTTTTCCGGTCCTGCCTTTATATGTTCTATTTCATAATGAAGGAGAGCAACTCCAGCATCCTGCTGGAAAAGCCCCATTCATTATCGTACCAGGAAAGAATTTTTATCATCCTGCCGCCGATCACCGCGGTGCTCGGCAAGTCGACAATTGAGGAGTGAGGATTGCCGCAGAAATCGCGCGAAACCAGTTCTTCATCGGAATAGGATAAAATGCCCTTCATCGGGCCCTGGGCGTAATCCCGGAATTTGGCATTGAGATCGTCCTTGCTGGTTTCCCGGGATAAAACAGCGACAAAATCCACCAGCGAGACGTTGGGTGTGGGGACGCGGATGGCCATACCGTCGAGTTTGCCTTTCATTTCCGGAATGACTTCGGATATTGCTTTGGCCGCGCCCGTGGTGGTGGGAATCATGGATAGAGCGGCGGCACGCGCTCGGCGTAAGTCTTTGTGCGCTTCGTCGGCGACCACCTGATCGTTGGTGTAGGCGTGAATGGTCGTCATCAGGCCGTATTCCACGCCGAATTCCTTGTGCAGTATTTTGACAATCGGCGCCAGGCAGTTTGTGGTGCAAGAGCCCATCGAGATGATGCTGTGCTTGTTTTTATCGTATGCTTCCTCGTTGACGCCGAAGACAAAAGTCACGTCCGGATTTTTTGCCGGCGCAGAAACAACCACTTTTTTGGCGCCCGCCTTGAGATGCCTTTCCGCGCCCGCGCGATCGGTGAATCTGCCGGTGCTTTCCAGCACAACGTCCACGCCCAGCTCTTTCCAGGGGAGTTTTTCCGGCTCTCTTTCAGTGAAGGTTTTTATTTCCCTGCCGTCCACAACAATGGCTTTATCGGTTGCCTTAACTTCCGCGTTCATTATTCCATGGACGGAATCGTATTTGAGAAGATGCGCTAGCGTTTTGGCGTCTGCCAGGTCGTTTACGGCCACAAATTCCACGTCTTTGCTTTTAAAACCGGCGCGGTACACCAGCCGGCCGATTCTTCCAAAACCGTTAATGGCTATTTTTACGGGCATATTCACCTCCTTAACTTCCTAAATTATTAATCAAAGAGTTATTTATTGTCAACATATTTACTTATCAGTGAGGCAGACGAAGAGCATGTTGGCTGTATTTAATTATGATTGTTGCCTAACAATAAAATTTTAATTGTCTGTATGTAAAGTTTTTTTCATGCAGCTGCCATTTCTCTTGACAAAAAATGACCTTGCCGGATACAAAAGTCGATTAAATATGAGTAAAAGGATATTTAATCTGGCCCTCAAAATGAAAAGGAGAGAGTATGCTGAATAAGGAAGTTAGTGTGACAATGCCCCGGTGGGTGCCTCTTATTGGTGGGATTTTGGGCAGTACGACATGCGGATTATTATTGTATGCGTGGAGCGTGTTTATCAAACCCCTGAACGAAGAATTTGGTTGGAGCAGGGCGGAAATTGCCATGGCTTTTTCCATCTGCGCTCTTATTTTCGGGCTGACCACTTTTGCCGCGGGAAAAATGAGTGATAAATATGGTCCGCGTATTGTTGTCGTGATCGGCTCGTTAATTCTGGCTCTTGGTTTTGTTCTCTCCGCATTTATTCAATTAAAATGGCAGCTTTATCTTACTTACGGAGTTATTGCCGGTTTAGGGGGCGGTCTCGTCTACCTTCCACCCATTGCCACCGCTCCAAAATGGTGGCCGGATCGTAAAGCATTGGCCACAGGGTTTGCGGTGGTGGGACTTGGCCTCGGCTCTTTTATCATGGCGCCGCTGGCTACATATATCATAACCGATCCTGATATGGGCTGGCGTTATGTTTTCATTTATGTCGGCATTGCCATGGGCTTGATGGGGCTAGCTGCGGCGATGTGCCTTGATGTGCCGCCTGCTAATTGGAAACCGGAAGGCTGGAATCCCGTCTTTGTTGATGAAAAGACCGGTGTTCAAAAGGAGAGTGATTATTTATTTGGAGAGGCTATAAGGACGCCGTCTTTTTGGTTGCTCTATGTGGGTTATTTTTGCGGTTGCTTCGCGGGGTTGATGGTAATTGGTCACATTGCCGGGCACGGCAGAGATGCCGGGCTGGAGCCGATGCAAGCCGCCGCCGCGGTCAGTACCTTAGCCATATTCAACGCTGTGGTCCGCATTATTATCGGGTTTATCGCGGATAATATAGGAACGAAAAAATCATTCCTGATAATCTTCAGCCTGCAGGTTGTCGCGATGGTTTGCCTTTTTCCCGCCGGTTCTTCAGCCGTTTTTTTGAGTATTATTGCCGCTTTGATAGGGTGGAACTATGGGGCGATGTTCACGCTTTTCCCGGCTACTTGCCTGCAGTATTATGGGCCTACGGCACAAGGGGCTAATTATGGGTTGCTGTTCACGGCTTTTGGGTTTGCCGGGTTTGCCGGTCCTCTTATTGGCGGGATGCTCAAAGATACAACGGGAACTTATTTTGCTCCTTTTGTCTTAGGAGCTGCCGTTGTTGGTATATCGGTATTTATTTTCATGTTTGTGAAGCCGCCACAACGTAAAAGTTAAAAATTTTGCAAGCGGATTGTATTTATCCTCCGGCAAATGTCTTTGGTAGTATTGTCCGGGGGATCAATTAAAATAGGCGGTAAAGATTATATTAAAGAAGATCAGAGGCAATCGCTCTATATTAGTTGCTAGCTATTTATCAGGCGTTTTACCTGCAAAATATTGGTTGAGCCGGTCAGCCACTGGGTTTCACCCCGCGTTATTACTATTAAATCATTGGGTGAAAAAAAGGCATTGGGTAAAACCGCGCGCGCCGCTTCTTCCAGCAGTTGGACCGGCAAATCGGCGTCATGCGCGAGAAACGGAAAACATCCCCTGATTATAACCAGCCGTCTTACGGTTTTTTCCTCCGGAGACAGGGCCAAAACCGGCTGGCGGGGGCGAAAACGCGCGATATAACGCGCCGTGGCGCCGGAAAGAGTGCGTGAGACGATAAACCTGGCGTCTAAGTGGTCGGCCAGTACGCAGGCGGCGTGGGCGACGGATTCGGAAACTTCTTTCTTTGGCTTGAGTTCCAGGTAATCGCGGTAGGGGAACCCCCTTTCCGCCGTGCGGCATATTTTGTCCATGAATTTCACCGCTTCAACGGGATAGTTTCCCGAAGCGCTTTCTTCAGAGAGCATAACGGCGTCTGTTCCGTCCAGAACAGCGTTGGCCACGTCCGCCGCCTCCGCTCTGGTCGGCCGGGGTGACTCCACCATGGAACGCAGCATCTGCGTGGCGGTAATGACAAATTTTCCCTGACTGCCCGCTTCTTTGATGATTTTTTTCTGGATTAAAGGAACATCCTCCAGCGGAATTTCCACGCCCAGATCGCCGCGCGCTACCATTACTCCGTCGGACGCTGCGATAATTTCCGCGAGTTCGTCCACGGCTTCGTGTTTTTCAATTTTCGCCACTACCGGCGTATCTTTTTTGTTTTGCGCGATTATTTCCCGGACGCTGATAATATCCTGCGCCGTCTTGACAAACGAAACAGCCACGTAATCGACTTCGTTTGCCAGGCCAAAGAGTAAATCTCTTTTATCTTTTTCGGTAACAGCGGGGGCGCGTATCGTACCGGTGGGAAGATTGATGCCTTTGTTGGACGTAAGCAGGCCGCCGGTTACCACGCGGCATAAAATTTCGGTCGTTTTTGTTTCCAAAACAGTAAGTTCCAAAAGTCCGTCGGCCAGAAGTATCCGATCGCCCGCGCGCACTTCGTCGGGCAAAGGGGTATAGGAAACAAAAATATGCTTAGGCCCGGTATTTTCGATAATTGTGGTGAGGACAATTTCCTCGCCGGGCTGAAGCATGAGTCCCGGTTCGGGAATTTTACCGATGCGGATTTTTGGCCCGGCTAAATCCTGAAGAATGGCCACCGGGCGGTTCAATTTTTTCGCGAGTTCGCGGATGAGCTTTATTTTTTCGCCGTGGTCTTCGTGGCTGCCGTGCGAGAAATTAAGGCGCGCCACGTTCATCCCCGCGTTGATCATCCTTTCGATGATTTCCGGTGTATCACTGGATGGCCCCAGCGTGCAGACTATTTTTGTCCGGCGGATCTCATTCATGGCTTTTGTTTTTGCAATGAGTTTATAAAGTAGCCGCTAAGAAAGCCGCGCCCAGCGCGCCATTGACCTGCGCGTAGGGAGAAACTTCTATCTTCATGCCCAGTTTTTTCTCCAGGGCGCTCACCACGCCGATGTTGCGCGCCACGCCGCCGGTGATCATCAACGGTTCGGTTAATCCCAGTCGCGCCGCCATGGAAGCAACTCTGGCCGCGATGGATTCGTGAATGCCCGCGATGATATCCTGTCTCTTTTCTCCCTTGGAGATAAGCGAGATGACTTCCGATTCCGCGAAAACCGTGCACAGGGAGCTTATTTTGGATGGTTTTTTCGATTTCAGCGATATTTCGCCAAATTCGTCCAGGTCGACTTCCAGCGCGCGCGCCATCACCTCCAGAAATCTGCCCGTGCCGGCCGCGCATTTGTCGTTCATCACGAAGTTTTTGACCTTGCCGTCGCCATCTAGGATTATCGCCTTGCTGTCCTGTCCGCCGATGTCAATGATGGAGCGCACTTTTTTATCCAGGTGATAAGCACCCGCGGCGTGACACATGATTTCTGTAAAGGATTTGTCGGCGAATTTTACGCTGTTGCGGCCGTAGCCGGTGGAAACTATTTTTTTCACGCTGGCCTTGTCCAGCGCGTTTTCCTTGAGAACTTCTTCGTAAACATTTTTTCCCGCGGCCTCCGCGTTGTAGCCGGTGAAGATTACTTTTGTGCCGAGAATTTTTCCGTCATCCACAATCGCGGCTTTCGCCGTGATTGAACCAATATCAATTCCTGCTGTGATCATTGTTTATTTTTTATTTTTCCTTTCCTTGATAATCTCCATGTAAGCGTCGATGCGCGTGGAAATCTGGCTTTCGGAAAAAGTCCGTTCGTCCGTCATGTCCGCCTCCAGCATCAGGCAGGGAATGCCTCTTTCCCTTTCCACGATTTTCTGAATGTCGAGCTGGCCGAAAGAATAGGGTTTGCAGCTGCGGTTGGAATGCAGGACGAATCCGTCGACGTCGTATTTGTCAATCATTTCGATAACCATTTTCGCCATCTGATCGATGCCGATGTTCAGATAAATACGGGCGTGCGCCTCCGCCGCGGAATCAATGAAATTGTTTTCATCAATGTATCTGAGCGCGCCGCACCAGGCGGTGGTATAAGTATCGGCCACCAGGCAGGCGTTGTGCGAAGCGAATTTTTCCGACAACCATCTCGTGCGGTGCCAGATGGGAATGTTATCCCACAGCAGGCGGTATTTTTCGTTGGGCACCGCGCCGATGCCGCGGGCGATGCGGTCTTTCATGTAGGACAGAAGCCAGGTGTAGTAATCAAGCACGTCCTGCGTGCCGCGCAGCGTGACAATCAGCGCCAGATGATAAAAGGCGTCAAACGCGCTCATGGGTGAGGGCTTGTGCATGGCGGTATCGAGCACCGCCTGCCAGAGAAGCTGCCCCTGGTGGGAGAGATGGCCGACATGATTCAGCTTTTCAAAATCGAATTTTTTACCGCAGGCCTTTTCCAGAAAGACAAAATATTCGTCAAACTGGGCGCGCACGTAGCGACCCATTTCTTCCGTGTATTCGGTGTGGCAAAATGGCGTATCCAGAATAAACAGCGGCACGTTGAAGTAGCGCGCCTGAATTTCATACCATTTGAGCACCGTGCCGCAGATATTGTTGCAGCATACCAGCATATCGGGACGGGGCAGCCCCCCGATCGGCCCACCGTTGACGGTGGCGCAGGAAATGTCCGAGCGCGCGTAAGAGCACAGATCCGCCGAATAGCCCATGTTCTCCGCCAGGCCGCATAGATAGCCGCCCATTTTGCTGGCGCCGATCATCGCGCCGTGATTTTCCGGATAGATGGGGATGACATCCATGGCAATCAGCGGCTCCACCGGGCCGCCGCTGGTTATCCAGGCCACTTTTCTGCCGGTGAGCCGTGCCGATTTAGCCTGGCTGTAATAAACCATCATGTAATCTTTCATTGTTTTCGTTTTCTTAAAGCGCATGGTGAACTTTTTGAATCTGCCGGCTAGAAAGATTAAAACCATTTTGAAGAATTCGGAAATTGCTTTTTTCATTTTCTGTTCCTTTATATGTTTATCGTTCGGGGTTTATAAAATTTGTATGAATGTTTCAAAACGTGTCTGCAGTTGTCCCGCCGAGGGAAGCTCCGCTTCCATATCCAGCAGCATGAAAGGAATCTTTTCGGCCTCCAGCATTTCTTTCAGATATGGATAGTCAAAGGCGTGCGGGTCGCAGAATTTCAAAAGCAGAAAAACCACGCCCTGCGCCTTGCTTTGCTTGACCAACCGGATGAGGTTTTCGCCGCGCCCGCGCAATTCCATATGCTTGGCGGGGCAGATTACTCTTTTGAGATAACGCGCCGTAATCGCCTTGAGCGGCGCGATTTTTTCATTCATCTGTCCTTCGAAATACCTGTAACCGGTGCACAGATCATCCCACACAATGACGCCGCCCGCTTTTTCGATGATGCCGTACATGTCCGGGTGCGTGCAGACGCTGCCGGAAAGCACCAGGCGTTTGGCGTCGGCGCGGTTTTTACGCGGCTTTGCTTTTTGCAGTTGTTTGATGATTTGGGTCAGTATTTTTAGATACTGATCTCTGTCCATAATCATCGCCGCTTTGATGACGGCGTGAAAATCCGCGCCGCTGATGATTTGCGGATTGGCGCAGCGCAGTTCGTAGAGCTTACCGACGAGGGCGCGGATTTTGTTATAGGTTTTAACGGAGCGGGCAAGCTGGGCGTCCGTGATGTCTTTGCCGAGCGCCCGGCCCAGGTCTTTCCTGAATTTTTCCAGAACGTCGGCCAGGTATTTTTTCGCGCTGGGCGTGTCGAGCTTTACGGGCAGCACGACATCAATGTGAAACTGCCCGGTGATATTGAGCCGCCAGATATCGGAGAGTCGCTGGAAGGAATCGCAGGTGTGCGGGAAAATCACTCCGTCGATGAAATCCAGGGTCTTGTCCAGGGCTTCTTCCAGAATGCCGCGCACGAGCGAGCAGCAGTACGACTGCAGGTGCGTGTCGGCCAGGTGGATGTTTTGGTTGGTGCCGAACAGCCGCACAGGCAGCGCTCCCGCGGCCCAGATGATTTCTTCCGGCGCGTAGGAGCAGCAATAGCCGACGATTTTCTTGCCGGTCTGCTTTTTGTATTTGCGGATGTAGGCGTAAGGGTGCGAAACGACTTTTTTCAGTTCAGTGAGTTCTTTCATAGATTGTTACCTTCTTATATTTTTAATTACCGGCAAATTTCCCGGCGGCTTTCAGTTTGGCGATTTCTTCCTTCTCTAGCACGTTGAAGGCGACTTTTCCGACCAGCGTTTTGGGGAGGCTCTCCCGAAATTCGATTTCGCGCGGGCAGCTCCATTTGATGAGATGCTCCTGGCAGAAATCGATCAGCTGTTTTTCCATTTCCGGGGATGCTTTTTTGGCGTCTTTTAAAACGACAAACCCCTTGACCCTCTGTACCTGCGCCTCATCCGGGACGCCGATTACGCAGGCCTCCTGCACGTCGGGATGACGGTAAAGAATATCCTCCACCTGCGCGGGATAGACATTCATGCCGGAGGACTTGATCATGCGCTTCTGGCGCAGCTTGAAATAAAAGAAGCCATCCTCGTCCATTGTGCCGATATCGCCGGTGTGCAGCCAGATTCTGCCGTCGGGATGCTTGCGCAGCGTTTCCGCTGTTTCTTCGGGTTGGTCCAGATACCCCATCATGACGGCGGGGCCGGAAACGCAGATTTCCCCTTCTTCACCGCAGGGAGCTTCCTCGGTGGTGCCGAGCCGAACAATTTTCGCCAGCATATCAGGATAAGGAATGCCGATACTGCCCTCACGATACTGATCGATGGGGGTGGACATAATGGCGGTGACCGCTTCAGTGAGCCCGTAGCCTTCGAGCAGTTGAACAGTGCCGCCCTGCTTTTTTACTACACCTTCAAATCTTTCTTTTACCGTGCGGGGAAGAGTGTCGGCGCCGCTGAAGGTGCCGCGCAGACAGCTCAAATCCGCCTTGCAGAATTTGGGATTGCGGCTGAGCGCGTCATAAAGAGTAGGGACGCCCACCACGAAAGAAGGCTTATGCTTGCAGACGAGCTCAGCAACGGTTTCCGGCGTGAACGTCGGCACAAGAATTGTTTTTCCGCCGCCCATGAAACAGGCATTGACGCAGACGCCCAAACCAAAGCCATGAAAAATGGGCAGTATCGCCAAAATGGAATCGGCATCGCCCATTTTGCCCCATTCGGAGACCATCTTTCCTTCGGAGATAAAGTTCATGTTGGAAAGCATGATGCCTTTGGGAACACCGGTTGTGCCGCCGCTGTAGAGAATGACGGCCAGGTCGTCTGTGTCCACTTGAACCTGGGGCGCGGGCGGATAATTGCCCCGCATCAGATCACGCCACCAGATGACCATCGGGTCTTTGGGAACCTTGGGAATTTTGCGCCCCAGGGTCAGATTAAAACCGATTCTTTTGAGCGGCGGCAGATAATCGGGAATGCGCGCGAGGATTAGTTTTGTGAGCGGTGTTTTGTTTTTCACCTCCTTGAACTTGCCGTAGAAAGCATCAAGCGTCAGGGCGAACTTGCTCTTGGCGACATTGAGATAAAACTCAATTTCCTTGGCGGTGGAAAGAGGGTGAATCATGCTCGATACGGCCCCCAGTTTGTTTGCGGCATAAAAACAGATGATGCCCTGCGGAGATGTCGGCATGGAAATCGTGATGCGGTCGCCTTTTTTTACGCCGATGGCAACCAGCGCGTCGGCGCAATGGTCGATTTCGTCCATAAACTTCCGGTAAGTGGAGGTATGGCCCATGAAATCATAAGCCGGCTCATCAAGATGCTCCGCGGCGGAGAGCCGGACTGCTTCATACATGGAGACCCGCGGATAATCCAGCGTGTGCGGGACCTGTCCGTAGAACTTTAACCATGGCTTTTTTTCATACATTTTATGACTCCCGGTTATGATATTTTGGTATAGAAAACCTGAAAATGATTGTCTAGTCAACGAAAAAGTATTTTTTATTACGCAATGAAAATGCCATAGCGCTACTCCAATAAAATTAATGAGATATCGGCTTGATGAACTCTGTTGCTATATTATTTATTAAAGCATAAAATGACGGCACCAAAATTAAGGAGATCAATCGATGAAAGGATTTGCCCAGCTGAAATTTCTGGATGCGACGGCGCTGGCCGGATTGGTAAAAAACAAAAAAGTTAAAGCCAAAGAACTTGTGGAGACAACGATCGAGCACATTGAAAAGCTAAATCCCCAACTCAATGCCGTGGTCACGCCGATGTATGATGAAGCAATAAAGGCGGCCAAAGGTAAAATTCCCGCCGGTCCTTTCGCGGGCGTGCCTTTTTTGCTGAAAGATCTGGTCGCTTCCTACAGGGGCGTGCGCATGACTTTCGGCACGAAAAATATGAAAAACTATATTCCCGATCATGATTCGGAACTGGTCAGGCGTTATAGAAAAGCCGGTTTTATTATCGTGGGAAAAACCAACACGCCGGAGCTGGGTCTGACGCCGGTGACGGAATCAAAATTACTGGGGCCGTGCCGTAATCCGTGGGATTTGAACCGGACGCCGGGCGGATCGAGCGGCGGTTCGGCGGCGGCGGTGGCCGCGGGCATTGTTCCCGCCGCGCACGGCAATGATGGCGGCGGTTCCATCCGCATTCCGGCATCTTGTTGCGGGCTTTTCGGCCTCAAGCCCACGCGCGCGCGAAATTCTCTGGCGCCGGATGTCGGCGACGCCATGAGTGGATTGGTCTGTGAGCATGTGCTGACCCGTTCGGTGCGTGACAGCGCGGCTATACTGGATGCGACACGCGGCTATGTTCCCGGCGATCCTTACATGGCGCCTGAACCCGTGCGCCCTTACGCGGAAGAGATAAAGAAAAAACCCGGACGTCTGCGCATCGCTTATTTCGCGCAGACACTCGACGGCGAAGAAATTCACGCTGATTGCGCAAAGGCCTTGGAAGACGCGGCGCGCCTGTGCCGCAAATTAGGGCATAAGCTCACGCAAAAAAGTCCGATAGTAGACAGAAAAATTCTGGGACGCGCTTTCAACGTTATCTGGGCGGCCAACTGCGCCGCGACCATTGATTGGATAGCGGAAATCTCTGGCCGCAAACCGAATCATGAAGATTACGAGCCTTTGACCTGGGCGCTTTATGAGCAGGGAAAAAAATTTACCTCCGGTGATTACCTTACAGCGGTAGAAAAAATTCAGGGCATTTCACGAGATGTGGCGCGCTTTTTTCTGGACTTTGATATTTTCATGACGCCGACGCTAGGCGAGCCGCCGCTCACGATAGGCGAGTTGGACGCGACGCCGGATGACCCGCTTAAGGGATGGCGGCGCTCCGCGAAGTTTGTCCCTTTCACGCCTCTATGCAACGCCACCGGTCAGCCGGCGATGTCTGTTCCGCTATGCTGGAATGAGCAGAATCTGCCCATCGGCATTCAGTTTGTCGGCCGCTACGGCGATGAGGCAACTTTGTTTAGGCTGGCCGCGCAACTGGAAAAAGCACGACCCTGGGCGCAACGTATTCCGTATGTTTCCGTTTGATAAAAGATGGGGGAGGAAACACAGCATGGATTGTGAAGATAAAAAGAAAATAAAAAATTGCCTTCCTGCGGGCGATATTAAGGATAATTCCATCACGCGGCGTGATTTTTTGAAAAATACCGGCAAGGCGTCTGTGGCGCTGGCCGGCGTGGGGATTTTGAGTTCTCTGCATATCTCCTGCGGCGGTGGTGGTGGCGGTTCTGGTTCTTCCGGATCAACGGAGTTGGCTGATCCTCCGCTGGATAACGGCGTGGATGGTGTAACTGCGTATTTAGTGAAAAACGGTTCATACACCGAGAATATCACCAAGCTCTTTGATCTGATGGGCGGAATAGTAACTTTTATCGGCGCGGATGATGTGGTGATAATAAAGGGCAATGCGCAGTGGCCGAATCAGGGCTACACGCACACGGGCTGTATCAAGGCGGTCATTGACGTGATTCTGTCTATTCCGGGGTTTTCCGGCGAGATATTGATTTGTGATAACACGCAATTGTACGGTTCAACCGGCGCGTTTGGTTTTGACGCAACACCTTCCAACCGTAACCACAACTGGCCGGATTACAACTGGGATGGGCTGGCAACATATTATCAATCTTTGCCTGAACCGAAACCCGTGGCCACAAAACGCTGGCTTACCAGCAATAATCCCGCTATAAACAGCCCCGCGCAGGGTGAAGGTTGGGTCAGAGAGTTTTTCGATTTTCACGGCGACCGGGCCTATTTGTCTTATCCGATATTCGCCTCGCCCCTGACACCCGGCAGATTGATCGATCCAAAAAACGGTGTTTGGGAAAACGGAGGCTATACAGGCAGAAAGGTAAAAACAATTTTTATGCCCACGCTCAACAATCATGGCAGTAACTATAATGAAGATTACGCGGGCATCACCAGCGCCATTAAATGCTTTTTCGGCGCGACGGAAATACATGGTGGCGTGGGGGGCCGTTTTAATGACTCCGCGAATATCCATACGGCGTCATACAGCCGGGGTTCCGCTTTATACGCGGGTGAACTTGCCGGCCGCTACATCAAAAACATGTATAGCCCCGTCCTTTATATCACCTGCGCGATGTGGAGCGGTCACGAATCGCGCACGGGCGGCGCGGTGGAAAAAAAGCGGTGCTGGCCTGCACTAATCCGGCGACGCTCGATTTTGTCGCGGGCCGCGATGTCATGGGGCCGCACAACAGCAATCTCAACCCCATTTACAACAATAATACGCGCCAGCAGATTGTGGGCTGTATGAGCGAAGGAATAGGCACAATCATCGAAGGGAAATATACCGTGGTGAGCTATGATTTTTCCGCCTGATGGTTTTTTTCTTTCGGCATTATTATTGAATTGATAATAAAGTCTTCGAGCAGGGCTTCCGTTTCTTCTGTGGAATATTTTCCCGCGAACATCCAGCCGCGGATGGTGAGAAAGATTAACTGATAAAAAACCATGCCGGCGGCGAAAAAAGGATCCTGCGGCCGGAAAAGCCCCTCATCCATCCCTCTTTCGAGGACTCTGGCCAGCGCTTTAATCTGCGCCATTTCTTTTTCCTGCGAACGGCGCAGCTCTTTTTTAGGCAGCATGCGCGATTCTCGGTACATAAGAATGATTTCTTCCCGAAATTTTCTCACGCTTTGCAGCGCGCCGTGGACAAATGATCTTAATAACTCCTCCGGGTTCCCCGTATCAATGTCCGCTCGTGCGTCGAGGTGCTGCCGTCCGTACTGATGAAACGCGTCAAAAGCCAGGCAAAGAACGTCCTCTTTATGAGTAATATAGCCGTAAAGATTTCCGATGGCCATGCCGGTGGCTCTGGATATCTCGCGCATGGTTGTCTGATGGTATCCTTTTTTAATGAAAAGTTTTGCCGCCTTTTTGGCGATATGCAAATGTTTCTTTCGGACAAGCTCCGGATTCTTGATGCGGCTGGCAACCGTGCGCGATGCGGATTCTTTCACTTTCGCTTTATTCTGTCTTGCCGAAATGTTTTTTTTGCTGTTTGTTCGAGCCTTGTTTTGTAGACCGCGGGTCATAGAATTTTTTTGAATTACCCCCCCTTTAATGTCTTTTTTGCCAAAAAGAAAAACAAAAACAAATTTGACTTGCGCTTAACATAAAGGCATGCTAGCTTGCAAGAAAAAAGAACGACCGTTCTTAATTATTTCCTCATTGGGCAATGAATGCATCTGACGAAACTGACCGGCACCTTCTTTTTCTCCCTGGTAAGAAAAGCAAATTATCATGCCCGCTTGTGCCGAAAGCAGCAGAAATATGTTTATGAAAACCGCCGGCTTTTGAATACTTTCGGGGTTTTTAAATAGCAAAAAAGCAAAAGGAGGAGAGGTAAGATGAAGTTTATCATCAAGATTCTTTTAATTGCTTTGTGTGTTTTCTCCCTGTTCTTTTTACAAGTTTTTAACCCTGTCGCCGCTGTGGCGCAGAAAGGAGCGAAACCGGCCAAGCCGCCCGCCACGCACCCGAAATTGGCGGAGGCAAATTATGCCTTCGATGTCAACGCGATGGGCGATATGTCGGATTTTGATCCGGCAACCGTTCAGTTTCCCAAGGGCGATACCATCAAGGTTGCCGTGGTTGCCTCTTTTACCGGCCCGGCCGCGATTGTCGGCAAAATTTATTGGGCGGCGGTGGCCTGGGCGGCTTACGACATCAACCAGCGCGGCGGCATCATGGTGGACGGCAAGAAAAAATTTGTGGAAGTAATTCAGGCCGACCATATGGGTCGCCTTGACCAGTGTAAGAAGGTAGCCGAGAGAATGGCGCTGCAGGAAAAGGTGCATGTGCTGGTCGGCACGGACGGAAGCCATCTGATGAAAGTAATCAATCAGGTAGCCGACAAATATAAAATCATCGCCCAGAATATCACTTCGACCTCTGATGACCTGATGGACGCCACGAATTTTTCCCGTTACGCTTTTATGAGCTGCCTGTCATCCAGTCAGGTGGGCAGCGGCCTTGGTTACTTTTACGGCCAGATCAGAAAGAAAGAGAAAAGATTCTATATTATTTGCCAGGATTACGCTTTCGGCCGCAGCATCGCGGATAGTTTCAAAAAAGGGCTGAAACAATATTATCCGCAGGCGAAGATTGTCGGTGAAGATTATCATAAGCTGTTTCTGACCGATTTTGCCCCCTATCTGGAAAAAATCAAGGCCGCCAAGCCGGACGTCATTTTCACTGGCGACTGGATTCCGGACGGCGCCAATCTGGTTAAACAGGCGCGCCAGATGGGTCTCAAGCAGCCGTTCGCGCATTTATTCCTGGACGATCCCAATTTTCTGCATGAAATAGGCCCCCAGGCGGCCACGGGGAATATCCAGATTACGCAATACGGCGTGGAAGGCGGCGCCTTTAAAACACCCGAACAGATCAAATATTATAAAACTTGGCATGATTTGTGGGCCAACAGATGGAAGACGGAACCTTACAACAGCCGTCTTTTCGAGCACGGTTCAGGTAATCTCGGTTCGTATCGTCAGCAGGCATATTGGCTCTTCAGCGTCATCGAACGGGCCGGCAGCACGGATCCGGAAAAGATTATCGCGGTATGGGAAAATGACACATACCGGCTGCCGACGGGAAAAGTGCTGAGGATGAGAGCCTGCGACCATAAAGTTGTTCAGGATCTGCACGTGTTTGAATATGTGCCGGCCGCCCAGCAGAAAGTGTCGATGAATATCGAGCCGTATTACTGGTATAAGGACGCCGCCTCTACCGGGCCCACCTGGAGAATACCCGCGGAAAAAGTTTTACCCTGGATGGATACAAAGCTCGAACGCTGCGCGGGTAAAAATGAATGGGGCGAATAGAAAGTCAGCTTTGCTGCCGCACGGCGCATAAACATATAAAGGGAGGGTAATTATGTGTCGTGCGGCTATTCTTATCTGAAAGGACGTTTTCATGGACGTGACGGCTTCAATGTACGCGGCTCAGGCGATTCACGGCATCGCTTTCGGCATGGTGCTTTTTCTGATCGCGGCGGGTCTCAATGTTATCTTCGGCATGATGGGGATTCTTAATCTGGCGCATGGAGCTTTCTTTATGCTCGCGGCTTATTTCTGCTACTCGGTGGTTGCCATGACGGGCAGCTTCTGGGCGGCGCTGCTGATCGCGCCGGTGCTGACCGCGCTGGTCGGCGTTTTTGTGGAAAGATTCTTCATCAGAAAAGTGCAGATCATGGGGGCGATGGGGGAGCTGATTCTCACGCTGGGCGTTGCCATGCTTATCCTCGGCGGTGTCAAATTTTTCTGGGGCACGGAGAATCTGCCGATTTCCGTGCCGCCGGTTCTGGAAGGCATGGTGCATATAGGCGCCCTGGATTACCCCATTTACCGCATTTTTATGATTGTACTGGCGCTGGTGGTTTTGGCGATCATGACGCTTCTTTTGTACAAAACGCGCCTGGGAAAAATCGTGCGCGCGGCAGTTTCCGACCGGGAAATGGTCAACGCGCTGGGCATCAATGTCCCTCTAGTTTTTATGTTTGTTTTCGGCATCGGTGTCTGGATGGCGGGCATCGGCGGTGTGGTTATCGCGCCGATTCTTACCGTTTTTCCGGGCCTGGCCGATCAGGTGGGAATGTACGCCTTTATTGTTGTTGTCACCGGCGGCCTGGGTAGTCTTAAGGGCGCGTTTATCGTTTCCATTATTTTCGGGCTTTTAAGTTCTTTCGGGATTCAGTTTTTCTCTCAGCTCGCCCCTGTTCTGATTGTCGGCTTTATGGCGTTTGTTCTGGCCATTAAACCTCACGGCTTATTTGGAGTTAAAGAATGATTGATAAGATGAAACGCTGGCTGCCCTGGGCGGCATTAATCATCGCGCTGGCCTTTGTCCCCAAAATATTCGGCATCTACTACATGAATTTTTTTATCACGTTCGCGGTTTTCGCCGTGTTCTCTGTTTCGCTCAATCTGCTTTTGGGCTACACGGGGCTTTTGAGTTTTGGTCACGCGATGTATTTCGGCGCGGGTGGCTACGGCACGGCGCTGGCTTTGAAATACATCTGGAACCTGCCGCTTCTGCCGGCGCTGAGCATCGGCATCCTCAGCGCGGTGCTGCTGGCGCTGATTGTGTGCCCGCTGGTGGTGCGGGTGGGCGGCACGGCCTTCGCCATGATGCACATGGCTTTCGCCCAGCTTCTGTATGTCATCGCGCTGAAATCAAGGTTTATCACCGGCGGGGAAGACGGACTGGCGAATTTCCGGATACCGCCTTTCAGCATTCCCGGCGTGGTGTCTTTTCCGTTGGAGGGCGCTCCCGCCAATTTTTATTATTTCGCGATTATCGTTTTAGGCGCGAGTCTCTGGCTCATGTGGTTTTTTACCAAAACCCCTTTTGGCCAGATTCAGGTTGGCATCCGCGACAACGCCAAAAGAATAGATTACCTGGGATTTAAAGTCACGCACGCGAAAGCTGTTGTTTATATCGTGTCCGCCGCCTTTGCCGGCGTGGCCGGGTCCGTTTACGCGATGTTTCAGAATGTCGTCGCGCCGGACGGTTATCTCGGCCTTCTGGTTTCGTTCACGCCGATTATCAACACCATGCTCGGCGGCATCGCCAGTTTCTTCGGCCCGGTCTGGGGCACGGCAATTTACGCGCTGATTGAAGAAATCATTTTCCGTTATACCGACCGGGTGGAGCTGGTTATCGGCATCATTTTTGTTCTGGTCATCATGTACGCGCCGCTCGGGTTTTCAGGCTTGATGCTGAAACTAAAATTCAAATGGATGATGTTTAAAAATAAAAGGATGAGGCAGGCCGCATGAATAATATTCTGGAAACAAAAAAGCTTTATCACGATTTTGACGGTTTGCAGGTTCTGTTCGATGTCAATCTGCAGATAAGGAAAGGGGAATGTCACGCCGTTATCGGCCCCAACGGCGCGGGCAAAACCACTCTTTTCAATGTTATTACCGGAACCTATAAGCCAAGCAAAGGGAAAGTATTTTTTAAAGGCGCTGATGTAACCGGAAAGTCACCCTGCGATTTGTGCCGGATGGGCATTGGCCGCTCTTTTCAGATTACGACCACTTTCAGCCGGTTGACCACTTTTCAAAATATCCGCCTGGGAATTTTATCCAAGAAAGGCGTGCGTTTTAATTTTTTCACGCGCGTGGATAAAATGGAAGACATCACCAGAGAAACCGACGAGCTGTTGCGGCGCATCAACCTGATCGGCGAGCGCAATTTTCCGGTAAGCGCTCTTTCCTACGGCAAGCACCGGGCGCTGGAGATAAGCCTGGCGATGTCGACTGATCCGGATCTTGTTTTGCTGGATGAATTCGCGGCGGGAATGTCGCGCGATGAAACACATAACGCCGTCGAGCTGATAAAAAAAATGACTCAAGGGAAAACGGTAGTGCTTATCGAGCATGACATGGACGTGGTGTTTTCGCTCGCGGACCGCATCACCGTTTTGCACCGCGGGCAGATTCTCGCGGTGGGAACGCCGCAGGAAATCCGCCAGAACCAGGAAGTAAAGGACGCTTATCTGGGCGACCTGGAAGTCAGCGCCGTCTGCTGATAATTGCCGATACAATAAGGAGACAAAGATAATGCTTCTGGAAGTTAAAGATTTAAACACTTTCTACGGTATCAGCCACGTTCTGCAGGGATTATCGTTGCAGATAGGAGAAGGCGAGCTTGTCGCCCTGTTGGGCAGAAATGGCATGGGCAAAAGCACCACGCTCAAAAGCATCATGGGGCTGGTCAGCCCGCAATCGGGAACGGTGGTTTTTGCCGGAAAAGATATTACGGGCTGGGCTCCTTACAAGGCGGCGCGCGCGGGGATCGGTTATGTTCCGGAAGAAAGAAGGATATTTCCCGAGCTTTCCGTTATGGATAACCTCTTTTTGGGAATCAAAGGCGGCAGAATCAGCGAGAACAATGATCCGCACGTATGGAATTATGAAAGAATCTTCAGGCATTTTCCGATGCTCAAGGAAAGGGCGAACCAAAAGGGAAAATTTCTTTCCGGCGGAGAACAGCAGATGCTTTCCATCGGCCGCTCGCTCATGGGCAATCCTAAGCTTTTACTGGTGGACGAGCCCACCGAAGGCCTGGCGCCGCTGATGGTTCAGGAAGTGAGAAATGTTCTGGCGGATATCAATAAAGCCGGTGTTTCCATATTATTGGTGGAGCATAATCTTAAAGTGGCGCTTTCGCTGGCCAGCCGTGTCTATCTGATGGGTAAGGCGCATATCGGGTTTGCCGGCACGGTGGAGGAGCTAAAATGCAATGATGAAGCGCGGCAAAAATATCTGGAAGTTTGATATTTTTTCTTCCTTATTATAGAATCCATTCCATGCGGATGGACGATTTATTTTATTTCAGCAGCACATCATGAGGCGATGTTTAAACAGCGATACCCCGCGAAATCTTTTGCGGGGTATTTTTTTAAGAAAGGAAAAATTGGCGTATGAAAGAGCCGGCAGATAAAATTATGACCGCGAAAGAGGCCATCGGCAGGTTCGTGCATGACGGCGATCAGCTGGTCATCGGCAACTACACAGTAGGAAGTTGCGCTGAGCTTGTCTATGAAGTTATTCGACAGGGCAAAAAAGGACTAACTCTCTATTCGCAGTCCGGTATTTTTGATGTCGAAGTGCTGGTGGGCGCGGGTTGTGTGGAGAAACTGGTGACAACCTACGTTCTGCGGGCGGGAGGCAAAAAAGGCGGCTCCGCTGTGGAAAGAGCTTTGAACGCGGGAACCTTGCAGATAGAGGATTACACGAATTTTGACTATAACGCGCGCCTGGTCGCGGGCATGCACGGTTTCAGCTTTATGCAGGTTCTGGAAGGCGTCATGGCTACGGATCTTTTCCGGAAAAGAAGTTTTATGGGCGAAGATAAATTTCGCTTGATAAAATGTCCCTATACGGGAAAAACCATTGTGACGGTTCCCGCGGCGAATCCGGACGTATGCATCGTGCACGTGCAGAGAGCCGATAAAGACGGTAATGCCCAATATTGGGGAGCCATGGGGAGTGTCGCTGCCGCGGCTCTGGCCAGTAAAAGAATCATTGTTTCGTGCGAGGAGATCGTCGAGCATGACATCATTCAATCCAGCCCCCATTTGACCATCATTCCCGCCTATCGGGTCGATGCGGTGATCGAGATTCCCTGGGGCGCGCATCCCACGGAAGTGCTGGGGTATTACAATATCGACCCGTTTATGTACGGTCTGTTTATGATGTCCGACGCCACCGCCGACGGATTGAAATCCTGGATGGACGAATGGATTTACGGGTGCGTAAACCGCGCGGCGTATCTTGACCGTTATATCGGTAGGTTCGGAAGTGAAATCCTCGACGGCATCAGGGCCAAGGCTTTTTATTCCGCGCCGGCTAATTACGGTTCGGCTTTCACCACCAGGTGGGATCGCGAAGGGCGGGAAAGATTCATGGGGCTGACCATGGCAGAACTGGAAAAAACTTTTCAGGAAAGGGGAAAACTTTATGAGTAAACCTTATACCCTTCAGGAACTTCTGGTCATTGCCGTGGCCAAGGAAATACATGATTACGAAAACGTGATTCTGGGGGTGGGCCTGCCCACGACGGCCGGGGCGCTGGCCAAGGCGCTTTACGCGCCTCATGCCACGCTCATGATGGAATCGGGCATCATTGATTTCAAGCCGCTTTTGCCGCTCAATCACATCGCGGACGCTCATTCCTGCCGCGGATTTTCTTACGCGACGGATTTGTTTTCCGCCTTTACCATGACTTACCGTGGCTTTGTCGATGTCTGTTTTCTGGGCGTGGGGCAAATCGATAAATACGGCAACGTGAACACAACGGCCATCGGAGATTATTACAAGCCGGCGATGAGGCTTCCGGGTTCGGGCGGCGCGGCCGATTTTATGTCCTACGCGAAGAGAACGGTGCTGACGATGCTCGGAGGAAATTTTGTCAACAGGCTTGATTATATGACTTCTCCCGGTTATCTTGAAGGCGGTGACAGCCGCGAGCGATCCGGTCTTTTTCCCAAAGGCAGCGGCCCTTGCATGCTTTTGACGACCAAAGGCGTTTTCCGCTTTGACGATGTAACCAAGGAAATTTACCTTTCCCAGATTCATCCGCGGGTTAATGTCGAGGATATCAAAATGGAAGTTCCCTGGGATTTAAAGATCGCTCCTGATTTATCTGAAACGCCGCGCCCCACCGATGAAGAAATCGAATTTATCAGAAACTTCGCCCCGGCCCAGTCGGCGGGCAGGGAACTGGCGTTGGAGCTGACCGTGGCAAACATGATGCGTAAAGCGAAAGTTATTTGAAGTGGAGATTAAAGATGCCCAAAATAGATTGTTTATGCCGGGCTTTATTTCGTGATAAGCCGTCTGCCAGAACGTTATTCGGGAGAGTATAGTTATGAATGATTCCAGGCCTGTTGCTATTGTCACCGGATCGTCGCGCGGTTTGGGCGCGGCCACCGTCAGGATGCTCGCGGGGCGCGGTTACAATGTGGTAATCAATTATTCCAAAAGCGAGGAAGAAGCCCGTAAAGTGCGCAAAGAGTGCGAGGCATCAGGGGCTGAAACTGTTTTGTGTAAAGCCGATGTTGCCGAGGATGCTGATTGCTGTCATATGGTTGAGGAAACCGTAAAAGCATGGGGGCGTGTCGATGTGTTGGTAAATAATGCCGCCACGACAAAATTCAACGCACATGGCAACCTGGAGGGTCTTTCCCGGGAAGACTTTTTGCATATTTATGGAATCAATGTAGTGGGTCCTTACCAGATGATTCGCGCCGTGGCGCCGCACATGAAAAAAGCGGGCAGAGGCGCGGTGGTCAATATCGCGTCTTTGGCCGGCGTGAAAGCAATCGGCAGTTCCGTGGCCTATTGCGCATCCAAAGCTGCGTTAATCAATATGACGGTGGCGTTGGCGCGCGCGCTGGGTCCGGAAATTCGCGTCAATGCCGTCTGCCCCGGTTTTATTCAGGGTGAGTGGCTCAAAGCCGGCATGGGAGAGGAAAAATATCAAAAGCTCAAAGAACAGCTGGAGGAAAAGCTGCCTCTGCGCATGACGGCGACGCCGGAAATTATCGCGGAAACTATCCGCTATTTTATTGAAGACGCTGTTCTGGTCACGGGTGAAACGCTTCTGCTCGACGGCGGGCATCATCTTGTTTGAATGGATCGGGTGATTTTCTTTGTCATATTGGTAATTGACAGGCAGGCGCATCTGCCGTATGTTGCGCCGTCTTTTATCCGGCGCATAATGGTTGCCCGTGCGACTCAGGAGGAAATTATTTATGTTAAAAATATGGTTTATGGAAGCACGCCCGCAATATCTGCTGCTTTCGGTCATCCTGGCTTTTTTGGGAACGTGCATTGCATGGTATGAGAAAGGCGTGATAAATCTTGGTTACGCTTTATTGGCGGGGTTCGGCCTGGTTCTCACGCATATCAGCGTCAACACGCTCAACGATTATTTTGATTACAAAAGCGGCGTTGATCTAAAAACTGAACCGACGCCGTTCAGCGGCGGCAGCGGCATTCTCAAAGCCGGTCTTTTAAAGCCAGCGCAGGTTCTGGGGATGGGGATCGTCACCCTGCTTATGGCCGCGCCGATCGGAATTTATTTTATTTTGGTCCAGGGATGGCTGCTTCTGCCGCTTCTGATTGTGGCGGCCTTGTGCGTTGTTCTTTACACGCCGGTAATACTGAAACGTCCCTGGCCGGAGTGGTCAGCGGGTTTGGGGTTGGGGATGTTGCCCGTTCTGGGCACGTATTACGCGCAGACGGGAACATATTCCTGGCTGGCGTTGTTTGCTTCCGTGCCCTCCTTTATTCTGGTGCACAACCTTTTGCTCCTCAACGAGTTTCCCGATGTCGAGGCGGACAAAACTGCGGGGCGCAAAACCCTGCCGATTACCTTGGGAAAGGAAAAAACGGCGAAATTTTACTCGCTGATGACCATTCTGGTTTATGTCTGGATTGCTGGCTTAGTTATCTTTCGTGCGGCCCCGGCCTGGACGCTTATTGCTTTTCTGACCCTGCTTTTTGCCTTCCTGGCGATGCGCGGTTCTTTTCAGTATGAGCAAAGAAACACGCTGATTGCGGCGATGAAAAATAACGTGCTGGTGGTGCTGGCAACCCAATTTCTTCTAGGGCTGGGCTATCTTCTGGCGGCAGTCTTATAAAAAAAGGAATTTGCCCGTTGAGTAAGAATAAGGAAATTACCGGCGAGAATCTCTCGCCCATGTTCAGCGGTATTATCAGGCACTATGATCTGATCAATCATGTGTTTACCTGGGGCATGGATATCGGCTGGCGCAGGAAACTTGTTGATGAATGCCTGAAGCTAAAGCCCGAAAAGTTTTTAGACCTGGGCTGCGGCACGGGAGACCTGGCGGTAAATGTCACCCGCCGCGCCGATGAGCGCCTACAGGTAAGCGCCTGCGATTTCAGCCGCGAGATGCTTGCCGCCGCCGCGCGAAAAGCGAGAAAAGCCGGGGTGGATGATAAAATATTATTTATTCATGCCGACGCGGCTAAGCTTCCTTTTTCTGATAATTATTTTGACTGCGTGGGTATTTCCTTCGCTTTCCGCAATATGCTTTATAAAAATCCGGCGGCAAAGGATCATCTTGCCGAGATTTTGCGCGTGCTACGGCCCGGCGGTAGTTGTGTTGTCGCTGAAACCAGCCAGCCGCGTCATAAAACCATCCGCGCGCTGCATCATTTCTACGTTCGCATCTATGTATATGCAATAGGACTGCTTATTTCCGGCGATAGCGCCGCGTATAAATACCTTACCGAATCGACTCTCAATTTTTACGGGCCTGATGAATTAAAAAAAATTATTATCGCCGCGGGTTTTAAGGAGTTTTTCTACCGTCCGCTTTTTTTCGGAGCGGCGGGAATTTACCGGCTGCTTAAATAGGCGGCATGGTTTTTTTATCGGGAGGCAAAAGTGATAATTGTTACGGGCAATATCCTGGCCAGAAGCGAAACCCTTGATGAACTGATTGCCGTGAGCCTGGAACATTCGCGGCGTTCGCGTTTAGAGCCGGGATGCCTTGCGCATGGCGTGCATCAGGATTGTGAAAATCCGCTACGGCTTGTTTTTTTTGAAGAGTGGACTGACCATGCGGCGCTGGAAAAACATTTTCAGCTGCCCGCCTCCCGTCTTTTCGCCAAAAAGGCATTCGCGCTGTCCGCCCAGCCGCCCACGATAGAAATTTACGAAGCTGTTGCGGCTGATAAAAAAATGTGAACATCAATCAGCGATGCTCTTCTTGACTTGAAGATACGCGTTTATGTATAGATTGCACCCAGAGGATACATTTATATATGGAAAGAAAACCTGGCAGTTGTGATTTATCTTCGCTTGATTATTTTTTTAATCCTGCGTCCATCGCTTTGATTGGCGTCTCCAAGGACGTGCGCCGCCCCAGCGGTAGGTCGCTTAACGCGCTTCTGAAATGGAATTATCCGGGGAAGCTTTATCCCATCAATCCCAATCATACCGAAATCCACGGCCTGCCGTGTTACCCTACCTTGGTTGATGTGCCGGGAGATGTGGATATGGCCATCATCAGTTTGCCCGCTCCCGCGGTGCCGGTGGCGCTCGAGCAGTGCGTGCAGAAAAAAGTAAAGGCCGTTGTTCTTTTTACCTCCGGCTTCGCCGAAATCGGCCCGGAAGGAAAGGCGCTGCAGGATGAAATCACGAAGCTCGCGAAAAAAAGCAACCTGCGCATTTTGGGGCCCAACTGTGTGGGCGTGGTGAACCTGAGCAACGCCGTGATGGCGTCTTTTGCCAATATTGTTGACTTAAAGCCGGTTTACCCGATGACGCTGGGCTTTGTCACGCAAAGCGGCGCGTTCGGCACTTTGATTTTCGCGCACGCGGTGGCGGCGGGCGTGGGCTTCAGTTCTTTTGTCAGCGTGGGTAACGAGGCGGACACGGAATTTGCCGATTTTCTTTATTATCTCCTGACGACGGAAAACACAAAAGTTGTCGGCGGCTATCTGGAAGGCGCGAAAAACGGCGTCAAGCTGCGTAAAGCCGCCCAAGAGGCGTTAAAGCTGAAAAAACCCATTCTAATTATGAAAGTCGGGCGCACCGGCGCGGGCGCGCGCGCGGCTTCCTCGCACACCGGATCGCTCGCCGGTGACGATAAAATTTACGACGCGTTTTTCCGTCAGATGGGCATTATCCGCATCGAGACGCTGGCTGAGCTCACTTCGTTTGTGATTGTCCACCGCAGCGGACGGCTGCCGCGGGGAAGCAATGTCGGCATTCTTTCCATATCCGGCGGCGCGGGCGTGCTGATGGCGGACAAGTGCGAATCTCTGGGACTCAATGTCCCGGAATTTACCGGCGAGACGCGCCGCAAGCTGGAGCAATATCTGCCGCCTTTCGGCTCGGCCAAAAACCCCGTGGATCTGACGGCCGCGGCGGTGGCGCAGCCGGAGATGCTGGGCAACTGCCTGCGGGCGCTGGTGGCCGATGAAAATATCCACATGGTTTCCGTGGCCATGGGTTTCATGCCGCACAGCGCGCCGATTCTGGCGCATGACCTTATCGAAATTTATCAATCCACCACGAAACCGATCGTGCTCACCACTTATAATATTTCCGAATCCGAAGTTGTCGCCAAGGCGATTAAGTCGATTGAGGAAACGGGCATGCCCGTTTTGCGTGACCACCTGCATTCGGTGCAGGCGCTCGCCAATCTTTCCTGGTACGCCCAAAAATTGCGCCGCCACGCGGAGGGCAAAACAAAAATAGGCGCGCCGAAACAGGAAAAGACAGTTGAGGCATTAATTAAAAAGCCAGGTGCGCTGACGGAATATGAAGCAAAAAAAATTTTGGCCGTCTACGGCATTCCCGTAACGCGTGAAAAGATTGCCGCCACCGCGGACCAGGCGGTAAAAATCGCGCGCGCGATTGGCTACCCGGTGGCGCTCAAAATTTCCTCCGCGCAGATAACGCACAAAACGGAAGCAGGCGGGATTGTTTTGAATATAAAAACAGACGCTCAGGTGCGTGCCGTGTTTAAAAAAATTATCGCCAACGCCAAAAAATACATGCCGCAGGCCGACATTCAGGGCGTGCTGGTGCAGGAGATGCTGGCCGGTGGCGTGGAGGCGATTGTCGGCACGGTTAATGATCCGGTTTTCGGGCCGTGCGTGATGTTTGGCCTCGGCGGTGTTTTTGTGGAAGCGCTCAAGGATGTTTCCTTCCGCGTCGCGCCCTTGAGCCGCGCGGACGCCGAAGAAATGATCAGCGAAATTCAGGGATACAGCGTATTGCGGGGATGGCGCGGCAGGCCGCCCGTGGATATGGAAGCGCTGGTGGATATTATTTTAAAAGTATCGCGTTTGGTAATCGATCAAAAAAATACTATTAAGGAATTGGATATCAATCCGCTGATTCTTTATGAAAAAGGAGCCAAAGTCGCCGACGCACTGATTATCAAAAAATAAAATAAGCAGTTTTAAAAAACATGAAACGGGGGATAGGGGTTAATGTTTGACAAAGACGCGCTTAAAAAAATAAAAACCGCCCAAGATGAATGGGAAAAACAAATCCTGGATAAGGCGTTGGTCAGGGAAAAGGAGCGAAAAGCAGTTTTCACCAGCATCTCCGGCGAGCCAATCGAGCGTCTCTATACGCCGCTTGATGTTTCCGATTTTGATTACAATGACCAGCTTGGTTATCCAGGAGGGTATCCTTTCACGCGCGGTGTGCAGCCCACGATGTATCGTGGGCGCTTTTGGACGATGCGCCAATACGCGGGTTTCGGCAGTGCCCGGGAAAGCAACGCCCGTTATCGCTATCTTTTAGAGCAGGGACAGACGGGATTGAGTGTGGCGTTTGATTTGCCGACACAAGCCGGTTATGACAGCGACCATCCTCTTTCCATGGGCGAAGTGGGGAAAGTCGGCGTGGCGATTGATTACATCGGCGATATGCGCGTGCTCTTCGATAAAATTCCGCTAGATAAAGTGACCACCTCCATGACGATCAATGCTCCGGCCACGGTGCTTTTGGCCATGTATCTGGCGATTGCCGACGAGCAGGGCATCTCTTACGAAAAACTAGGCGGTACGGTGCAAAACGATATTCTCAAGGAAATCACCGTGCGCGGCCAGTATATTTACCCTCCCCAGCCCAGCATGAAGCTCACCGTGGATTTGATTGAATACTGCTTTAAAAATGTTCCCCGCTGGAACTCCATCAGCATCAGCGGCTATCACATCCGCGAAGCCGGCTCGACCGCCGCGCAGGAAGCGGCGTTTACCATCGCCGACGGTATCGCTTACGTGCAGGCGTGTGTGGAAAGAGGCTTGACCGTGGATAAATTTGCTCCGCGCTTAAGTTTCTTTTTCAACGCTTTTACCAACGTGGTGGAAGAGGTGGCCAAATTCCGCGCCGCGCGGCGCGTTTGGGCAAAAATTATGCAGGAGCGCTTCGGCGCGAAAGACCCGCGCTCGCTGATGCTGCGCTTTCACGTGCAGACCGGAGGCGTGACGCTTACCGCGCAGCAGCCACTCAATAATATCATCCGCGTTACGCTGCAGGCCTACGCCGCGGCGCTGGGCGGTTGCCAGTCGCTCCATACCAATTCCTATGACGAGGCGCTGTGCCTGCCCACCGAGCAGGCGGTAACGGTCGCGCTGCGTACGCAGCAGATTGTGGCGGAAGAAAGCGGTGCGGCTGATTCGATTGACCCGCTGGCGGGCTCTTACATGGTGGAAGCCCTCACGGATAAAATTGAAAAACAGATAAATGATTATCTGGAAAAAATTGACCGCATGGGCGGCACGCTCAAAGCCATCGAGGAAAATTATATCCAAAAAGAGATACAGCAAAGCTCCTATCGTTTTCAGAAAGAGATCGAAACGGGCGAGCGCGTCTATGTGGGCATCAACAAATACACCATGGAAGAGCCGCCGCCGGCCAATTTGCTAAAAGTGGATATGAAAGTGGGCGAGATGGAGAACGAAAAGCTGCGTAAAGTGCGCGCGGCGCGTGACGCGAAAAAATGGGGAAAGGCGCTGGAGAATTTGAAACAGGTTTCTGTGGCCGGCCAAAATGTCATGCCCGCGGTTATTGAAGCGGTTAAAGCCGAGGCGACGATTGGTGAAATATGCAACGTTTGGAGAGAAGTATATGGCGAATATAAGCCTAAGCAGTCGTTTTAGACAAATAGGGATGTGGTTAGTGGAGGGGGTAACTTAATGAACAAAGATAGAAAAATCAGAATTGTCTTGGCCAAGCCGGGGCTCGATGGTCATGACCGCGGGGCGAAGCTGCTCGCGCGTATCTTTATGGAAGCGGGAATGGAAGTGATTTACACCGGCCTGCGCCAGACGCCGGAAATGATTGTGGCCACCGCCCGGCAGGAAGATGCGGATGTGATAGGTTTGAGCAGCTTATCCGGTGTGCACAATTATTTTTTTCCGCGCGTGATGGAACTACTTAAAGAAAAAAGCATGGACGATGTGCTTGTCGTGGGCGGCGGAATTATCCCGGATGAAGATATTGTCGGGTTGAAAAAAGCAGGCATTGCCGCGATCTTCGGGCCGGGCACGCCCACCACGGAAATTGTGGAATTTATCCGGGCCAATGTCCGTAAATAATTACATAAAGGAGAGAAAATGAAAGTTCTGAAAATTGACCATATCGGCATTGCCGTAAAAAACATTGATGAGGCGAAAAATTTATACAGCGGGCTTTTGGGGTTGAAGCATGAAGGCAGCGAAACCGTGGCCGAGCAGAAAGTGACCACGGCGTTTTTCCCGGTGGGCGATACGGAAGTGGAGCTTCTGGAGTCAACCTCGCCTGATGGGCCGATTGCCAAATATATTGAAAAGAAGGGCGAAGGAATTCAGCATATCGCTTTCCGCGTGGAAAACATTGAAGAGGCGTTGGCGGAACTTAAAGCCAAAGGCATTCAGCTAATCGATGAAAAGCCCCGCCGTGGCGCGGGCGGCGCCAAAATCGCTTTTTTGCATCCGAAATCCACTTTTGGGGTGTTGGTCGAGCTATGTGAAAAGAAGGGGCCATAATTTTATAAAATAATATAGTATGGCTAATAAGTTTCAATTTTAATTGGGAATTAAAATTGAAACTTATTGGTTGCAAGTATGTTACATGCATTTGTTGTCCTAAAATATATTAGACTTAAAGAGCATTCTTATTATGAATCTCTGCTGATTTAATCACATCTAATGAGTGCAATGCCATCGATGAACTCATATGCATGGAAAAACTGAGGGTTAATTACAAACTTTCCCGTTTTGTCAATATAACCCCATTTGTTATCACGTCCATATTCTCGAACCGCTGCAAGGCCCTCAGAAAAATTTTCTGCATAATCAAATTGCGGGCTAATTACATACTCCCCGGCCTTATTGATGTATCCTGATTTCTCCTCTCTATTGTGAACCGCTGCAAGGCCCTCAGAAAAATTTTCTGCCAATTTCCACAGCTTCGGGCCAATTACGTATTTGCCATTCTTGTCAATATACCCTGCTTTATTATCCGTATAAACTACGGCAAGCCCATTGGAAAAATTATTTGCCCATCTAAATTGTGGTTTGATTACAAGTTTTCCGGTTTTGTCAATGTAACCCTTATTGCCTGGCCGTGGCAAATCTGGGCCTTCTTCAATATCTATACTAACCGCTGCAAGACCCTCGGAGAAACTACGTGCAAAGGTAAACCATGATTGGATTATAAATTTTCCAGTCTTGTCAATATAGCCCCATTTATCTTCGCTGAGCATAACCGCTGCAAATCCCTCGGAGAATTTTCCTGCCTCATCAAACTGTGGTCTGATTACAAGTTTTCCGGTTTTGTCAATATAACCCCACTTATTTCCAACTCTTACCTCTGCAAGTCCTTCGGAAAATTCTATTGTGTCATCAAACTGTGGTTTGATTACCAGCGTTCCGGCTTTATCAATATAACCATATTTATTATTAATTCTAACAGCGGCAAGACCTTCGGAGAACCTTCTTGTAGATTCAAACTGAGGGTTAATTACAACCTTTCCAGTCTTGTCAATGAAACCCCATTGACAACTACTAATCTCAACCGCGGCAAGACCTTCGGAGAAGGTGTTTGCCCAAGAGAACTGTCGGTCAAATATATACTTTCCGGTCTTGTCGATGTATCTAAAACAAGCAGCAATTGCATTATGATTCAAGATGATAACAATCATGGACAAACTAAATGTTGCAATGAATAAGTTCTTAATATGTGTCATCGCAAATGATCCTCCTTTTTTAGGATTTTAATAATTCAAAATTTAGTTTTTCTTCTAATTTCTATTCTCTGTCGAGACGATGTAACAGCACTGATGCTACGGGATGTAGATGTAGGGAACAGTGTCGTCGTGGCGATTTGCACTCTCATTAATAAATAAACCTGCTGACTTCTTCCATAAACAAATATGTCGATATTTTTCCGTCTTGTGCGCGGATTTTTACGACATTGCCGTCAAAACTTATTACTTGTCCGTGAATAATATTCCCGCTTTTTAATTCTATTCCCCTTATCCCTCCACCGATTGCGCTGGAATTTCCGTCTGCATATTCCGTACGGCTGGTAACCGAGATGCTCTTTTTGGGAGTTTGTTTGCGCAGCTGAGCGCTCTTTTCGGCTTTTTTAAATTGATTTATAAGGGCAATCACAGCATTGGCATCGCCCTCATTATAGGTTTTAAGCATCGAATCCTGCAAGCGCCCTGGTTGTTTTTGTATCCACGCGACAATTTTTCCTGATTCCCTTAAGTTATCGAAGTCCGGGTGAGCGCTTTTTATGGCGTTATAATGTCTTTCTTTGGCGAGTCTTGCCAGCTCTTCTTCCACGGTTGGACCGTCTGGCTGATCTGGCACAGTCTCGGGTTGGGTTATCGATGCCTGAACCTCAGGATGCTCTGCCGCTGCCTGTTCCTTAATTTTGTTTTGGTCGTAGATTGTAAGCAGAATGCTGGCGGACAGTAGAATAATCGGTATGGCTATCACAGAAGCAATAATATACCCTTTATAGTCTTCAGCTATTTCTTCTAATTTTATTTCCCATTCCAGGTTGATATGTGAATATAAAACCGCAATCGCGACAATGCTAACAATAATCATCGCCGCGTATAAGGGCAGGTAACTGTAAGCTATTCCCTGCGCGTTTGCGCCTAGGATATAAGCGCCGTTAAATAACGACAGAATCAAGCCCGCGATACAAACCCAAAGTATCCATATGTGGACCCCTCCTTTGTTCCGTAGAGATTCAAGGAGCGCTGGTTTGTCCGTGACTGAAGATTGAGCGGCGGCGATTTTTTTCCTCGCTTTGCGATAATAAAGTGAGTTGCCCATGATTCCAAAAAATAGCGAAAAGGCAACCATGCAAATATACAATAAAATGCTGTAGGTTTTAGGCGCGCCGCCTTCGTAATATTTCAAGTAATTTGAGTAAATTGTTAGAAACGCGAAAATGCCAAAGCAAACAAGGAACCATCCATACATTTTTCTGTAAAGCGCCCACAGATAATTTCCAAAAAACGCCCCCCAGTTCCAGCTTGCCTTGCGCCCTTGTGGCTGTTCGTCGAACGCTTTGAACTTATCAATATAGTAGGCGCGCTTTTTTTCACCAATGAATGCTTCATAAAGTATTTCGGCTCTTATCTGTGTTTCTTCTTTATGCGGCGCGCCAGCCGTGCTTTGCCTTGGTGAGGGTCTGGAAGGAGGCTCTGATATTATCTTTGTTTCTTCTGTAAGAGGAGCGCTCACCGCTCTTTGTTGTGATGATGGTTCCGAAGGAGTTTCGGCCATGACCAGTTTTTCTTCTGGTTTAGGCGTGTCAACGGTGCTTTGCTGTGGTGGTGGTGGTGGTGGGTCCTCACTTATTTTTGAAATTTCCGGCGGGGGAGATTTTTGCTGCGGCGCATCCTGCTTGGCCACTTTTGGCTTGGGTAAAAGCATGGAGCAATGCCGGCACCTTATCGCGTCGTCTTTGATTTCTCCGTCACAAAAGGGACAAATTTTCATAGCTGTTCCTTAAGATAAGAAAAGATGCGAAACGATACTGCTTTAGCAAACCTGTTTTAGATTTGTTGATTATAATTATAGCACATTCTTTTTTTAAAGAAAAAGAGTAAAAAGACTATAGCTATTTATATGCTTGCCTTTCCTTAAAATAATAAGCCTATGTGTGCTCATTTAGGCGTAAGGTTTCAGCTCAAACAGTTTTTTATTCTGGGTCGAGACGATGTGGTAGAACTGATCCTGCGGGATATAAATGTAGGGTACATCATCGTCGCGGCGGTAGAGAAAATGCGCCAAAATCATCCGGTTGACCGCCTGGTGCCCGACAATCATGATGTTTTGGGCATGACGGTTAAGGAAAAAAGCTTTTTTCAGCCCCGTCTCAACACGCGGCTTCATCATCGCGTAGCTTTCCCCCTGCGGATAAGCGTAATGATATTTATTTGCCTTGCGCGCGCTGAAAACCTCGGGCATATTTTTTTCGATGTCTTTATAAGTCATCCCCTCGCAGATACCCGCGTTGATTTCATCGAATTCCGCGAGCGATATTACCTTGCAGTCATTCTGCCTTTCCGCTATCGCCCTGGCTGTCTGCACGGTGCGTTTTTTATTGCTGGTGAAGATATAGGATATTTCCTGGTTTTGAAAAAACCTTCCCAGCGCTTTAGCCTGCATAATTCCTTTGGCGGTGAGGGTGGAATCGCCGCCAATACGGTCGATGACGTTATATCTGGTCTGCGCGTGCCGGATAAGAAAAAGATTTTTCACCACGTCAGTAACCAATATGTCTTTAATCAGCAGATGCAGGGGGATTGTATCGGTCATTTTTTCTTCCAGTATTTTGTTTTGCAGGGAATCGACGCGGAAGAAATTTCTTTCCTGGGCCAGCGGTTCGTAAATCATCCGGTAGTTTTCGATGCGCTTTGTAAATTCCTCCTGCGCCTTTTTGCGCAGCAGGCGGGAAAATTCCGGTAGTTTTGTTTTGGCCTCAATCATCAGGGAAAGGATTTCTTCATCATTGTTCAGGCATTCGATAAAAAGGATAGGATGATTGTCGAGGTTTTTCTCAATCATTACCCGGCGGGTTCGGCTGACATTGGCGGCATCGAGTATCGCCACCTGGCCTTGGTCTGAAAGGTAGCTTTTGGCCATTTTTATATTGGTGAGCGCGAAGGTATTTCTCATCTGGCGGGCGGCGGCGTTTTCCGGGTGGTAAAAATTTGCCGAAAATGTTTCTTTGACGGGCAGGTGCTTGCGGCGCAGATTGCCGTTATTGAAGATTCTGGTGGGGATGCGGTTTTTGCGCAACGCCTCCTGCAGACGTATGGCCAGTGTTGATTTGCCGCGTGCGGGCAGCCCCATCAAAACAAGGTACAGCTTCTCATCACGCATGAAAAAACCTCAAAATTATACATGATATTGAGGTTTTACTTATCATGTTATGGCTTGGGTCACAAGCGACAAGCGACCCTTCACGACAGCCAACATTTTTGCGCAATTATCTTGACACGGCCATTTTATGTAACTATACTGCCGGTCAGTTTTGAATGATCTTGCGAGAAATTTGTGTAAGGTATTCCCGCCCGACACAGTTCTTAAATAAAAGAAAACTGAAGGAGGTTTTTTATGTCGTTAAACCCATTAGTTGACTCACGTGATGTGAGATTTGTCCTTTTTGAAATGCTCGAGCTGGAGAAATTAAACCGTTTTGACCAGTTCAAGGAATTTGATCGCAGCATGTATGAGGACACGTTGGAGTTGGCGGAAAAAATCGCCATAGACCAATTTTATTCATCCAATTCCGATGGTGACAAGACTGGATTGAAATTCGACCCCAAAACGCACGAAGTGAAGGTTCCCGAATCGTTCCACAAGGGATTCAACGCTTATGTGGAAGCCGGATTTCATGTTTTGTCTTTCCCGCAGGAAACAGGCGGCATGGGTATGCCCCAGAGTGTTTCTATGGCCGCCGCGGAATATTTCAACGCGGGCAACACATCGCTGACGATGTATTGCGGAGCGATCACCGGCGCCGCGGCCATCATCGCGCCTTTCGCTTCCGAAGAAGTGAAGCAGATGTATCTTCCCAAATTGCTTTCCGGGGAGTGGGGCGGCACGATGTGTCTTACCGAACCGGGCGCGGGCTCGGACGTGGGCGCGCTTAAAACCAAGGCCGTAAAGCAGCCGGACGGCACGTATCTGATCACTGGCCAGAAAATTTTTATCAGCAACGGCGAGCATGATTTAACGCCCAACATCATTCATCCGGTGCTGGCGCGCATTGAAGGAGACCCTCCGGGAACAAAAGGCATTTCAATTTTCCTGGTATCGAAATATCTCATCAACAAAGACGGCTCGCTCGGCGCAAGAAACGATGTTTATTGCACCGGTGTTGAGCACAAGATGGGATTGAAGGGAAACGCCACTTCTTCGCTGAGTTTCGGCGAAAACGGCAAGTGCGTGGGCCATCTGCTGGGTAAGGAACGCGAAGGAATGAAGATTATGTTCCGGCTGATGAACGCGGCCCGCATCCACACAGGCGTTCAGGCCCTGGGGCAGTCCAGCGCCGGATACATGCACGCGATAACTTACGCGCGCAACCGTATTCAGAGCAAGCATATCACGCAGATGCTTAATGATAACGCTCCGGGAGTGGCCATTATCGAGCATCCGGATGTGAAAAGAATGCTTATGTACATGAAGAGCACGGTCGAAGGCATGCGCATGCTGTGCCTGTTTTTGGCTTATCATGAAGATGTCATGCACGTTTCGCCCGATCCGGAAGAGCGCAAAGCGTCAACGGGTATTGTGGAAATTCTCACGCCCATCGTCAAAGCCGGCATTTCCGACGCTTCCTGGCTGGTCACTGCCGAAGCCATGCAGGTCTACGGCGGTTACGGCTACTGTCAGGAATATCCCGTGGAACAGTACGCCCGCGACACTAAGGTTTTCTCGATTTATGAGGGGACCAACGCCATTCAGTCTCTCGATCTGCAGATGCGCAAGATTCTCATGAATCCGGAAATGTATAATTACTCGCAGCTTCGAAAGCGCATGAATGACGCGATTGACAATGCCAAAGGCGTGGTGGAGGATAAATACATCAATCCGGTTGTCCGTGGTCTGGCAAAACTCGACGAAGTCATTGAGATGATGAAAAAACAGCTCGCCGAAGGTAAGTTCATGGCGCTGGTGCTCAATGCCACACCGCTGCAACAGGCGATGTTCCCGCTGATTGTGGCCTGGCTGCATCTATGGAGTTTGGCGATTACCATCCCCAAAATGAAAGAACTTATCGGTGATGCCAAGGGCGAAGAAAGACAGAAAATCATCGCCAATAACAACGAAGCCGCCTATTACAGTGGCAGAGTGCTGTCTTCGCAGTTCTTTATCGGTGCGGAATTCCCGAAGTATTTTGGAATGATGGACGCCATTTTGAACAATGAGGGAGCGGCGATTAAATCCGTTTCGGAAAACTTCACCGGGGCGCCTAAAGAATAAAACTTAGGATAAACAACCAATACCGCAAGGCGGGCTGATTAGCGCTTGTTTAATCAGCCCGCCTTAATAAAGTTTTTCATCGCGTTTTTGCACGGCTCTGTTAAAACATCTTACCTGCGCACTTTTCCCCCCTCACATTTTCTCCCGGACGCGTTTTGACTTGACAATAAATGTGAATTTGTGGCTTTATCACTCGTTTAATAATTAATAATAAGAAAAGTCAGGAGGTTAAAAGCGAAGAATATGGGCACTAAATACGTATACACCTTCTCCGAAGGGTATGGAAAAAGCAAAAATCTGTTAGGCGGTAAGGGCGTAGGGCTTGCTGAAATGGCTCACCTGAAAATTCCCATACCGCCCGGCTTTACCATCACTACCGAAGTCTGCAATCTTTTCTATAAAAATAAGGGACGCTATCCGCAGGGACTTAAAGAGCAGGTCTATAAGGCGCTGCGCCAGATGGAAGCGGCCACGGGCATGAAATTCGGCGATCCGAAAAACCCTCTTCTTTGCTCGGCGCGCTCCGGCGCGCGCAAAAGCATGCCCGGCATGATGGAGACGGTGCTCAATATCGGACTTACCTCCAAGACAATCGCCGGCATGATTGAAAAAACAAAAAACCCGCGCTTTGTCTGGGATTCCTACCGCCGTCTGATTCAGATGTATTCGGATGTAGTTATGGAAAAGGCCGAAGGCATTGAACCGGCCGAAGGCATGGGCGTGCGCCAGCAGCTGGAGCGGGAACTGGCGGCGATGAAGAAAAAGCGCAACGTAAAACAGGATGTTGATCTTACCGCTGATGACTTGGCTCAGCTCGCGGAAATATATAAAGAAAAAGTGAAAGAAGTTTTGGGCAAGCCTTTTCCGGATAACGCCGACGAACAGCTCTGGGGCGCGATCGGCGCGGTCTTTAAAAGCTGGAACGGCAAACGCGCTGTTTCCTACCGCCGCATCGAGGGCATTCCTGACGACTGGGGAACGGCGGTTAACGTGCAGGCGATGGTCTTCGGCAATATGGGAGAAAATTCTGCCACCGGTGTGGCCTTTACCAGAAATCCGGCCACCGGCGAAAATAAATTCTACGGCGAATGGCTGCCCAACGCGCAGGGTGAAGACGTTGTGGCCGGCATCCGCACTCCGAATCCGATAAACGAAAAAACGCGCCAGACTGATGACACGCACGGTCACCCGTCTCTGGAAAAAGCAATGCCCAAGGCCTATCGTGAGCTCGAACAGATACGGCAAAAACTGGAGAAGCATTTCAGGGATATGCAGGATCTGGAATTCACCATTCAGGACGGGCACGTCTGGATGCTCCAGACGCGCACCGGCAAGCGCAACGGCCCGGCGGCGGTGCGCATGGCGGTGGAAATGTATCAGAGCAAAATGATCAGCGCGGCAGAAGCGGTAACGCGGGTGACGCCGGCGCAGCTTGATGAATTGCTGCATCCGATGGTTGATCCGAAGGCTGAAACCGGCGCGGAGTTTTTGACGAAAGGGCTGCCCGCCGGTCCCGGCGGCGCGGTAGGACAGATCGTTTTTACCGCCGAAGAAGCGGTTAAATGGGCTGGTGAGGGCAAAAAAGTAATTCTGGTGCGCGAGGAAACCAATCCTGAAGACGTGGAAGGCATGCGCGTGGCGCAGGGAATCCTTACCGCGCGCGGCGGCATGACTTCGCACGCGGCGCTGGTGGCGCGCGGCTGGGGCAAGTGCTGCATCGTCGGCGCGGGATCGATTCATGTGGATATCGCCGCGAAGAAGATGTCGGTTGACGGCAAAACTTTGCGCGAGGGCGACACGATCACGCTCAACGGCACGGCCGGGCGCGTTTATAACGGAGCGCTGGCGATGATCAGCGGCGCGGAGGACGATAAATACTTCAGGGCCTTCATGAAAATATGCGATTCGCTGCGGCGCCTGAAAATCCGCACCAACGCCGAAACTCCCAAGGATGCCGCTAAAGCCATTCAGTTCGGCGCGGAAGGCATCGGCCTTTTCCGCACCGAGCATATGTTCTACGGCGAAAACAGCGAAAAACCGCTCTTTCATTTACGCAAAATGATATTGTCTGACAGCGAAAAACAGCGTCGCGCTGCGCTGGACGATCTTTTTCCGTTTGTGAAAAGCGATATCAAGAAAACCATGGAAGTTATGGCCGGCCGTCCGGTGACCATCCGCCTTTTGGATCCGCCGTTGCATGAATTTGTTCCGGAAAATCCGCAGGAACGCCAGCGTCTGGCGCAAAGCCTTAACATTTCCGTGGAAAAACTCAACAGCCGCGCCGAAATTCTGCACGAGACCAACCCGATGATGGGACATCGCGGCGTGCGCCTGGGCATCACTTACCCGGAGGTCAGCGAAATGCAGATCCGCGCGATTTTGGAAGCGGCCGCGGAATTAATCAAGGAAGGCAAAAAAGCGCTGCCGGAAATCATGATTCCCGTGGTTTGCGATAAGGCTGAAATCAGCCATCAGGGACAGCTGGTGAGGAAAATTTATCCGGAAGTGTGTGCCAAGTACGGCATGAAAAAAATACCGCACATGGTGGGCACGATGATTGAAATTCCCCGCGCGGCACTGCTGGCCGACCGTATTGCCGAGGAGGCGGAATTCTTCAGCTACGGCACCAACGACCTGACGCAGATGTCTTACGGCTTCAGCCGTGACGATGTCGGAGCTTTTGTGCCCGAATACGTGGGCAGAAAAATTATCCCCGTCGACCCCTTCCAGGTGCTCGACCAGGAAGGCGTGGGACAATTGATTGCGATGGGCATCGAAAGAGGACGTAAGACAAGGCCCGGCTTGAAAGTGGGGATTTGTGGCGAACACGGTGGCGAACCTTCCAGCGTCATGTTCTGTCATCGCGTCGGCATGGATTATGTAAGCTGCTCGCCTTACCGCGTGCCGATTGCCAGACTGGCGGCCGCGCAGGCAGTGGTGGAAGAAAAAGTGGCGGTAAAAACCGCGGCCAAGAAGAAAAATAAAAAGAAACGCAAATAATCTGAAAAAAAGAAAGGTTTGTCTATGGAGATAAAAAACAAAAAGCTGAAAGAATGGGTTAAGGAAATTGAAGAAATGTGCCAGCCGGACGGTGTCTACTGGTGCGACGGTTCCAAGGATGAATATGACCGCCTCATGGCGCTGATGGTGAAAAGCGGCAGCGCCACACCGCTGAAAAAGCGCAAGAACAGCTTTTTGTTTCGTTCCGATCCTTCGGACGTGGCCAGAGTGGAAGATAGAACTTATATCAGCACCCCCGAACAGATTGAAGCGGGGCCGACCAATAACTGGCTTCCGCCGGATGAGCTCAAGGCGACGATGAAGGCGCTCTACAAAGGATGCATGAAGGGACGCACGATGTATGTCATTCCTTTTTCCATGGGGCCGGTTGATTCGCCCATCGCCAAAATCGGCATTGAAATTACGGACAGCCCCTATGTCGTTTGCAATATGCACATCATGACGCGCGTCGGGAAAAAAGTTATCGATAAGCTGGGCGCGGAAGGCGAATTTATACCCTGTCTGCACTCCATCGGCGCACCGCTGGAAAAAGGGCAGAAAGATGTAACCTGGCCCTGCGCGCCCATGGAGAAAAAATACATCAGCCATTTTCCACAGGAGAACCTTATCTGGTCATTCGGTTCCGGCTACGGTGGCAACGCTCTTCTGGGCAAGAAATGCCTGGCGCTGCGCATTGCTTCGGCCATGGCCCGAAGGGAAGGTTGGATGGCGGAGCACATGCTGATTTTGCGTCTGACCAGTCCGGAAGGAAAGCAGTATCATATCGCGGCGGCTTTTCCCTCCGCCTGCGGCAAAACCAACTTGGCCATGCTGCAGCCGACCGTGGAGGGCTGGAAATGCGAGTGCATCGGAGATGACATCGCCTGGATGAAAATCGGCCCCGACGGCCGGCTTTACGCGATCAATCCGGAAGCTGGATTTTTCGGCGTTGCGCCGGGAACTTCGTACGATTCAAACCCCATGGCGATGGAAACAATCAAGGAAAACATTATCTTTACCAACTGCGCCTTAACCGATAACGGCGATGTCTGGTGGGAAGGTATGGACGGCGAGCCGCCCAAACATGCCATAGACTGGAAGGGACGTGATTGGCCCGGGGAAAATAAGGAGCCGGCCGCGCACCCCAATGCCCGTTTTACCGCGCCGGCGGCACAGTGCCCGGTTATTTCCAAAGATTGGGAAAAGCCCGAAGGCGTGCCCATTGATATCTTTGTTTTCGGCGGCCGCCGCGCTGGAGTTGTGCCGTTGGTCAACGAAGCTTACGATTTTGATCACGGCGTTTTCCTGGGCGCGACCGCCTCTTCGGAGACAACCGCCGCCAACATCGGCGCGGTGGGAAATTTACGGCGCGATCCGTTTGCCATGCAGCCTTTCTGCGGCTACAATATGGGCGACTATTTCCATCATTGGCTCAGCATGGGCGATAAGCTCAAAAGCAAGGCGCCGCGCATTTTCTACGTCAACTGGTTTAGAAAATCCGCTGACGGGCACTGGCTCTGGCCGGGCTTCGGCGAAAACAGCCGCGTGCTCAAATGGATGTGCGAAAGAGTGGAAGGGAAAGTGGACGCGGTAAAAACACCCATCGGGATGCTGCCGAAAAAAGAAGATCTGGATCTGAAAGGTTTGGCTGTTTCCGCGGCGGACATGGAAGAATTGCTAAAAGTCGATGTTGACGCCTGGAAAGCGGAAGTTCCCGATATCGAAAAGCACTTTGCCAAATTCGGCGACCGTCTGCCGGCGCGCCTGAAAAAGCAGCTGGAAGAACTAAAGAAACGCTTAAGTTAAAAGCGTAAATTCGATGCAGGCACATTGCCGAATATGAGTTGACTTAATTTCGGCAATGTGTTTCCTATCTGCCTGGCGGTTTTTTAAAAACGTTTTTGGTGGTGTCTTATGAGATCCGTCAAAAGAAACGCCGGGTTTGTTCCGGGAAATAACAGGTCGCCCCGCCGGGAAATTTTTTATTTCTGCCGTGGAATTCTTCAATATCAAATCATTTTAGTTTTTTTTTCATCGTTAACCATTGGCCGATCGCCGCCTGGAAACATGCCCAATGTTATTTTTGCGTAATCGGCAATATCTTCCCGTCATGACATTGTTAATTTATTGAAATTACAAGTATAATAGAGGAGGGGATATGGATACGAAAAAATGTAAATGGTTGGTCGTCATAGCCCTGCTTTTGATTATCGGCGGAGGCTTACTGGCTTATTTGATCCAGACATCCGGGGGCGACATAAAAATAAAAGACATTCGTTTCAAAGCCTCTAACGGCAAAATGGTCAGCGCCCTACTTTATATTCCTCCCGGCGTAAGCAAGGAAAATCCGGCTCCGGGCATTGTCGCCACGCACGGCTATATTAATTCTCGCGAAACGCAGTGCGGCTTTGCCATTGAATATGCCCGCCGCGGCTATGTTGTTCTGGCGGTTGATCAGACCGGACATGGTTTTTCCGATCCGCCGGCGTTCGCCCAGGGTTTTGGAGGGATGGATTCGCTCACTTACTTGCGCACGCTGGATATTGTCGATCTTGATAATATCGGACTGGAAGGACATTCCATGGGCGGCTGGGCATCCGTGGTAGCGGCCGCGACCAATCCTAACGGCTACAAGGCGGTTGTTCTGGCAAGTTCCTCGACAGGAACTTTCGGCATACCTCAAGGGACGGCGACTTTCCCGCGCAACACAGCGCTTATTTTCTCCAAGTACGATGAATTTTCTCAGTTAATGTGGGGCGCGCCAATTCCTGTAGATATCGTTAAAACTGATAAACTGAAAAAATTGTTCGGCACGACCGAAGATGTCGAAGTCGGCAAGCTCTACGGCTCTATCGAAAAAGGCACGGCAAGAAAACTGTATCAACCGCCGATTATTCATCCGCGGGTTCACTTTTCCCGGGAAGGAATAGGCAACGCGGTGGAGTGGATGCAGATGACGCTTAAAGGCGGCAAGGATATCCCTGTGTCCAATCAGATCTGGTATTGGAAAGAAATCGGCACTTTTCTGGCCATGTTGGGGATGCTTTTGCTTATTTTCCCGCTGGGCCAGCTTCTGCTGCAGACAAAATTTTTCAAGGAGATAAGTGAGAAAACGGCGGAAATTAAATCAGCCGACGGCTTTGGCTGGTGGGTGGGCGCCGTTTTAACGGTGCTGATTCCCCTGCCCGTATTTTTGTGGGCTATCGGTTACACGCAAAAGCTTAAAGCATCGGCGCTATTTCCCCAAAACATCACCACGGTCATTATGATGTGGGCGTGCACCGTGGCGGTTATTTCTTTGATCTTGTTTATCCTCTGGCATGTGATTTTTAACCGCAAGAAAAAAGCGACTTTTGTCAATTACGGCCTGACCTGGAAGAACAAGGGGCTGGATTTCAAGAAAATCGGAAAGTCGTTTTTGCTGGCACTGATTATCTGTGGCGCGGCTTACGTGACGCTGATTATTTCACATTTGGTTTTCACCACCGATTACCGTCTCTGGGTCTTCGCCATAAAGCCGATGACACTTTTGCATTTCCGCATCTTCCTCGGCTACCTGATTCCGTTTGCTTTCTATTTTCTGGTTATCGGCATGATTCTGCATGGGGAGCTGCGCCGCGGTAAAAAAGGCGAGCTGCCGGCCTGGCGGGAAATGCTTATCAATATTTTCCTGCTCATTACCGCTTATATTATTTTTGAAACCCTGGGCTACCTGCCGTTTTTCGCCGGAGGAACGCTGGCGATTCCGGAAGCCGCCTTATGGTATATAGTGATGTTCCAGTTCTTCCCGATATTCACCATCGCGGCGCTGATCTCGACTTACTTTTACCGGAAGACGGGGCATATTTACACCGGCGCGTTTCTCAACGCCCTGCTCATTACCTGGATAATTGTGGCCGGGCAGGCGACGCATTTTCCGTTTTAACCGATAGTTGAGGTGAAACAAACCGCGGGGTCGTTTTCTTGATTTATTGGAGAAATGACCCCGCGGATATGTTTTAACAAAGTCTTTTTAAGAAAAAACTTTAAATAGTTGACAGCCAATTAAAGCGGGAATATAAATAAACAGTGTGTAGTGTTTTTTTCATGAATTTGCCCGGCGCGGAAGCCGGCGGAGTTGAAGTGTAAACAGGCCATCGCCATCATTAATTTTAATGTTTGTTTCGGAAGTTGTCACGTTTGAATAATTGTTACCCATCCCAAAGAATTGCAAAAGAGACAATCATGTAAGTCTCAGGAGGATTCCCCATGAGCACAAATACAGATGTAAGCGAATTTGATTTTGATTATGTTGTTGTCGGGTCCGGGTTTGGCGGAAGTGTCGCCGCGATGCGTCTTTCCCAGAAAGGATACAAAGTCGCCGTTATCGAGTCAGGGAAAAGATGGCATGCTGATGAATTCCCCAAAAGCAACTGGAACGTTAAAAAGTTTTTATGGTTTCCCACTTTCGGCTGCTACGGCATACAGCGGATGCATCTTTTGCGAGACGTGTTTATCCTGGCGGGCGCCGGAGTGGGCGGAGGCAGCCTTAATTATGCCAATACAATGTACACGCCGCCGCCGGTGTTTTTTGAGCATGAAACCATCAAGCGGCTGGGCGGGAAAGAGGAGTTGCTGCCTTTCTACGATATCGCGAAAAAAATGGTCGGGGTCGTGCCTAATCCCGTTGCCACCCCTCAGGACAAGCTTCTAAAAGAAACGGCCGAGGAAATTGGCCGAGGCCACACCTACACCACTACGGATGTTGCCGTCTTTTTCGGCAAGGAAAAAATGCCCGAGGAAGACCCGTATTTCTTCGGTGAGGGGCCGGATCGCGTCGGTTGCGAACTCTGCGGCGAGTGCATGACCGGATGCAAAAAAAACGGGAAAAACACGCTGGATAAAAATTATCTTTATTTTGCCGAAAAATTCGGCACCCAGATATTCCCCGAGCAGAAAGTATATGACATAATCCCGCTTTCGCCCAACGGCGATAAGGGTTATATCGTCAAGTCAAAAAAGACAACCGCCATGCTGGGAAGGCTGAGTGGCCGGACTTTTAAAACCAAGGGAATAGTTCTCTGTGCCGGCGTCATTGGGACGCTTTCTCTTTTAATGAAACTTAAGCAAAATGGACGCCTGCCGCTTATTTCCGACCATATCGGACAGTTTTCCCGCACCAATAGTGAATCAATAATCGGCGTGAAGGCGAAAGACAAAAACGCGGATTTCAGCAAGGGGGTCGCCATTACTTCCAGTGTCCATCCCGATGAGAACACCCATATTGAACCGGTGCGCTACGGCAAGGGACATGATTTTATGGGATTGCTTACGGGAATCATGACAGAAGGCGGAGGCAAGATACCACGGCAGATCAAAGCGTTTTTCAACGCTCTTTTCCATCCGATCACTTTTCTGAGGGTCTGCAATCCCATCGGGTTTGCGAGGCGTTCTATTATTCTGCTCATTATGCAGACGCTTGACAACTATATCATCATCCAAAGAAAACGAAGGCTCCTGTGGCCTTTCTACCGTACCTTGACTTCGTCTTACGGCACCGAGAAAAAGAATCCGACATGGATTCCCATAGGCTACGATTTCGGCCGGCGGCTGGCAAAAAGAATGAACGGCATTCCCGCCAATATTACCACCGAAAACTGGATGGACGCGCCGATTACCGCGCATATTATGGGAGGTTGCACAATCGGACAGGCGCCGGAAAACGGAGTTATTGATGAAGAAAACTGGATCAAGGGTTATCATAACATGCTGGTCTGCGATGCGTCACAAATGCCGGAAAATTTGGGTGTAAATCCCGCTTTGTCAATTTTGGCGTTTGCCGAAAGGGCCATGTCTTATATCCAGCCCAAGAGCGGCAAAATAAGATATCTGAAGGCGGAAGAAGTATGGGGCGTGAAAGATTATTTGCTGAAAAAATCGCGGCATCAGCCGATAGCTTAGTTATTAATTTGTAAAAAATAATACCGGGGAGAGAATCTTTCGGCAACTGAAATAAGCAGCAGGCATTGCAGGAGGAATTATGGGAAATGGTTTTATGGGAAAGATATTGAGGGTTAACCTGAACAAGGGCTCTATATCCGAGGAGCGCATCCCGGAAGACAAGATGCGTAAATATCTCGGAGGCGTGGGAATCGCCACGAGTTATCTGTATGAAGAAGTTCCTGCCGGTATTGATCCCCTGGGCGAAAAAAACAAACTGATTTTCATGACCGGCCCGCTTACGGGAACGACATCAGCCAGTGCCGCCCGCTATTCCGTCGTTGCCAAGTCGCCCCTGACCGGGATATGGGGGCATGGAAACTCCGGTGGAAACTTTGGCCCCATGCTCAAAAGAAGCGGTTATGACGGAATCATTATTGAAGGAGTTTCGCCAAAGCCGGTATATCTGGAAATTGTTGATGGCAAAGCGGAGCTCAAAGATGCCGCGCACCTGTGGGGAAAAAGCGTCAATGAGACGGAAGCCCTTCTTCAGAAAGGCGCGGGTCAAAAACCCATTATTGCCTCCATCGGGCAGGGAGGGGAGAATCTTGTCAGGTATTCCGCCATTATGAACAACAGCCACCGCGCGGTCGGGCGCTGTGGTTTGGGAGCGGTGATGGGCTCCAAAAAACTCAAAGCCGTTGTCTGTTCCGGCAAAACAAAAATCGAGCTCCATGACCCAGAAGAGTTCAAGAAAATTTCCAAAAAGCAGATCGGCTATCTCAACGAATCGGTGCTTAAAGTTGGATTTGAGGCTTTCGGGACCAATCTGGTCGCGGACATGGTCAACGCGCGGGGCGGATATCCCACGCTGAACTGGCAAAAAGGCGTGTTTGATCAGATTGAGGAGATGAACGGACAGGCCATGACCGACAAAGTGCTGGTTAAAGAACTGGCCTGTTTCGGCTGTCCCATTGCGTGCGGCCGCGGCACGGCGATTAAAGAAGGCAAGTGGGCGGGAAGAAGCGGCGAGGGGCCGGAATATGAAACGACCAACATGTTCGGAGCATGCTGCGGCATAGCGGACATGAACGCCGTCACCATGGCCAACTATCTGTGCAATGAATACGGACTGGATACAATTTCAACAGGCTCATCAATAGCCTTCGCCATGGAATGTTTTGAAAAAGGCATTCTCACCAAAGAGATGACCGGCGGCATTGATATCAAATTCGGCGACAGTGATATTATTGTTGAACTGGTGGAAAAGATCGCCAAACGCGAAGGAATAGGAGATCTTCTGGCGGAAGGCACAAAAGTTATGGCGGAGAAGCTAGGTGGTGGCTCATCCGCTTTTGCCATGAACGTGAAGGGCCTGGAACTGCCGGCTTATGATCCGCGCGCCGCCAAGATCTGCGGATTGGGATTCGTGACGGCCAACCGCGGCGGCGATCACATCACGGGATTTATCGAAGCCCCCACTTTTATCGACGCGCCGATTCTGATTGTCGAAGAGAGCAGCATCGAAGATCCACTCAACGCGAAACCGGAGGAGGCTAAAATCCTTATGGATATGGAAGACGCCCTGACCTCACTGGATGCCCTGGGTGGCTGTAAATTCATGGGGGCTCTTCTTAAGGCGGAGGATCTGGTTGATCTGATCAGAAGCGCCACGGGTTGGAATGATTTCAGCGTGGATGACTTCAGGAAATGCGGCGAGCGGATTTACAACCTCGGCAGAGTGTATTGCAACCGCGAAGGCATCAGAAGAAAAGACGATGTGCTTCCGGAAAGACTGATGAAAGAACCTCTGCCGGAAGGCCCCGCCGAAGGCATGGTATTGGACGCGGAGACGCTGGAAATGCTCAAAGACGCTTATTATAAATACCGCGGCTGGGATTTAGCCACCGGCATACCAACGCCAGCCAAACTAAAAGAGCTCGGCATGGATGAGCTGATCGAAGACGTGAAAAAGATGCAATGATCAAAGGAGAAACGCTGTGAATTATTCTGATAAACCTTGGCTGAAAAGCTACAAGTTGGGGCCGTATAAACTAAAAGCAAGCTGCGCGCCTTATCCGGTTGAGCCGCTGTGGAAAGTCCTGGACAAGGCCGCGGAGGTCAACGGCAGAAAAACCGCTGTGCAGCTCGATGAAAGAATAATGTCCTATAAAGAGCTCAAAGAGCAGGCGGATGCCGTTGCCTTTGCCCTGGCCGGTATGGGAATAAAAAGGGGCGACCGGGTCTGTCTTTTTCTGCCCAATTGCATTGAATTCGTCATCGGCGATTGGGGCATTATTAAATCAGGAGCCGCCACGGTGCCCACCAGCACCGCGCGAACTGACGAGGGGCTTATTCATGAGCTTACCCAGTCCGGCGCCCGGGCTATCATCTGTGGCGAAGCTGATCTGCAGCGCGTAATGGCGCTGAAAACAAAGACGGCGCTGGAGAATATTATTGTCACTCCGGATTACGGGGCGGAGGCGCTCAAGAGCGCGGATCTTCCGGCGGGCGTCGCGGACTTTCAAAAACTCATCAAAGAAAACATGGGGAAATCAGTGGCGGTGGAAATAGATCCGCTCAATGACCTCTGTGAGCTTTCCTTCACGGGTGGCGCCACGGGGCTGCCCAAAGGCGTCATGATCACCCACTTTAATCGGTATGCGAACCTGATACAGGGGTTGGCCTGGATGATGGAGCCATTATCCAGAGCGATTATCGCCAAGTCTTCGGTCTTCATCACGATACCACTTTTTCATTCTTACGGGCACGCGCTTGTGCATCAGGCCGCGCACTGGAGCCTGCGGGTGATTATTGCTCCCGACCCGCGCGATATCGAAAATATCGTCAAGACCATCAGGGAACATCGGCCGTTTCTTATCCCCACCATTCCCACGCAGCTTATGCGCATCGGAAATTACAAAATAGGGCGGGTGAACTGCCTGTTCTTTTCCGGCTCGGCGCCTCTTCCTGATTCGGTGCGGGAAGCGGTCATGAAGGATATGGGCAATCCCATCGCGGAGGGCTACGGGCTGACGGAAACGGCGCCCATCGCGACGCTTAACCCTTCCGCTTTTTCCAAGATTACCGGTTTTATGTCCAAGGAAAAACGCGGGCTGGGCGTTCCCGTGCCGGACACGGATTTCCGTGTTGCGGATCCGACGACAGGCGCAGATGTTCCTTTCGGCGAAACGGGCGAGATCATGATTCGCGGCCCGCAGGTCATGAAAGGGTACTGGCCTGACGCTTCTGGGTTGACGCCGGACGGCTGGTTTCATACCGGCGATCTAGGTTACATGGATAGCGAGGGATTTTTCTATGTTACTGACCGCATCAAAGATATGATCAATGTTTCCGGGCTAAAAGTTTATTCCACCAAGGTGGATGAAGTTATTTTCCGCCATCCCGGCGTACAGATGGTCGTTACCATCGGCGTTCCCGATCCGGAAAAGGAGGGAAGCGAACGCGTTGTCGCGATCATCCGGCCGAAGGAGGAATTTGCCGGCAAAATTACCGCGGAGGAAATCATCAATCTGTGCAAGGAAAAGCTTGCCCATTACGAAGTCCCCAAGGCGGTGGTTTTCAAGGACGATCTGCCCATGACGGTAACGGGGAAGCTCTGGAAAAAGGAGCTTCGCGAAGAGTTTAAGGGAATACTCGGCAAAAAAGCTTCATAATCAGACAATGATAAAAAATTAGAAAGGGAGGTTTGACAGATGTCCGTACCTTATTGCACGCCGGAGTGGCTGGAGGCCTTTGCGCAGGGATACCGAAATAACCCGAAATTTGAGAAAGAGCTTAAGAAGCTTACCACTACGGTTTATTTCAAAGTTTTGGCTGAACCGAAATGGGGAATCGATCAGGATATTCTGTTCGGCGCGGCGCTCGAATCCGGGAAGCTGTCCAGAGTGGAATTCATCAGTGAGGAAAACGCGAAAAAAGTCGGCGATTTCATCCTCGCGGCAACACCCATGGAATGGAAGAACATTCTCACAAAAAAGACGAAGTTCGTGACGGACTTTATGCTGGGGAAGATTAAGCTCGAGCACGGCAGCAAAGTGGGCATCCTGGCGATCGCCCCCCATTCCAACACGCTGGTTGATGCCATGACGCAAGCGGAACTGCGGTTCCCCGACGACATGAGCGCCGATGAGGTGGAAAAATACCGGGCGCACATAAAGGATTTTCGCGCCAAGCTGGGCGTGTAATCACTGTCCGCGTGCCAATGATTTTTCACTCATTTCCCCGAGCTTACCGGCTGTTGAAGGGCAATTAAAAATAGAAAAATGCCTGCTATAGAAACAACCGCCGAAACAATCACGCGCTTGAGCAAAAGCGGCGCGTCTTTCGGCAGGAAAAAATTTCGCGTTATCGAAAGTAAAAATGTGCGGTGCCTCGCGGCGCGAAGAAAAATTCCGCTGCGCGCCGCCGAAATCCTGTGCCTCAGTCAGAATGTCGTGCCGCTGCGTTATCTGCGCAATATCGGCACGCTAGGCATTGAGGGCCAGCTCAAACTGCGTTGCGCTTCCGTTGCTGTCTGTGGCGCAGGAGGTTTGGGCGGCACGGTTATTGAGCTTCTGGCGCGCGCCGGCGTCGGACATTTGATCATCGTCGACAACGATAAATTTTCCGAATCTAATCTCAACCGCCAGATCATGGCCTGTGAGGCGGATTTGGGAAAGGCAAAAGTCAAGGTCGCGGTGGCACGGGTGAAAAAGATAAATGCCGCGGTTCAGGTAACCGCCATTTCCCGTAAAATCGACGTCCGTAACATAAAAAAGATAATCAAAGGCGTGCAGGTGGTAATTGACGCACTGGATAACGCCAGCACACGCTCTGTTTTGGCGCGCGCCTGCGCCGATTTGCAACTGCCTCTGGTTCACGCGGCGGTCGCGGGCTGGTGCGGTGAGCTGGCGAGCGTTTTCCCAGAAGATAAGGGATTCAAAGCAATCTGCGCGGATATGCATTCCCAGAAAAGTAAGGGGATAGAAGCATTGGTGGGGACGCCCTCGGCAACGCCGGCGGTTTTTGCCGCCTGGCAGGCGCAGGAGGCGATAAAAATAATCACCGGCATCGGTGTGCCCGTGCGCGGACGCATGCTGTTTCTTGATTTTTCCGCGGGCCACATCGACGAGATAAAATTATAAGCCCGGGGGAGTGAATAATTGAAAAAAATCAGCATACCCGCGCGCCGCTGGTATGAAAACAAAGAAAAAATTCTCTCCTTTCCCACGCGCTGGCAGGTAGATAACCTCACTTCTCCGGGGCTCGAGAAAAAAGCGCTGAGTGCCGGCGAGATCAAAAAACGCATCGCTCATCCGGTGGAAGGCGCGCCGCTTATCGACCTTGCGCGCGGCAAAAAGCAGGCGGTTATTGTCTTTGACGATATGACCAGGCCGACGCCGGTTAAAAACGTGGCGCCTGGTGTTCTGAATATTTTGCACAAAGCCGGGATGAAGCAGGGACAGATCCGCTTTATCTGGGCGCTGGGTTCGCACGGCGCTTATGACATGATGGCCGCCCGCAAAAAACTGGGCGATGAAATCGTCGAAAATTATCCGGTTTACAATCACGACCCTTTTCAAAATACCGTGCACGCGGGAAAAACGCCGGGCGGTATCAATGTCTGGCTTAACCGTGAATTCATGTCCTGCGATCTGAAAATAGGCATCGGCTGCGTCACGCCGCATGTACACGTAGGATTCGGAGGCGGCGCCAAAATCATTTTTCCCGGCGTGGCCGGCATCGAATCCATCAAGGCGTTTCACGAGCATTTTCAGGTGGAGCCGTCGCGCCACGGCCTGGGCAATTTTGAAAATAACACAATGCGTTTTGAATGCGACGCGGCAGGAGACCTTGCGGGGCTTGATTTCAAGGTGGATTGCCTAATGAATCGCCGCGGTGAAATCGCCACGCTTTTTGCCGGCTCTTTTCGCGTCACGCATAGGCAGGGGGCGGAGGAAGCGAAAGATGCCTATGGTATAAAAACTTCCGGCGGCTACGATGTTGTTGTCGCCAATACATACGCCAAATCCAACGAAGCGGGGATTGCGCTTTTGCTTGTCCGTCAGCTGTTGAGAAGCGATAAAAAGGGAATCGGCGTCATTATCTCCGACGCGCCGGAAGGGCAGGTGCCGCATTATGTCTTTGGCCCGTGGGGGACGGATTACGGCGGGCATCATTATCATTTTATGCGCAAAGGATTCATCCCTTCTTTAATGAGAAAATTGATCCTGCTCAATCCCCGGCCGACGCCTGCGTGCCTGAAATGGATCGGGCACGAAGATGATGTGGTTGTCGCCAAAACATGGCCGGAAGTTTTGCGGATGCTGCAAAAAGAATTTCCCGCCGCGGCAAAGGTAGGGGTAATCCAGGACGCTACCATGCAGTATCTAAAAAAATAATCAGCTTCCGGCTTTTTTTCTCAGCGCGCCGGGCGGAATTCGTATTCCAGGACGGTGTGCATCAGCACGACCCGGTAAGGATTCCAGGTGCTCATTGCCCAGTATACATGAGTTTTCCCCTCTGTTTCATCATGCCAGGTCATGGAATCGATGATGCTGGCGCCGTATTCCGCGCCATAGTCGTAGGCGTCGTTGCGCGCCGGAGCGTCATCAGTGATTGTGGTAAAGGCGGCAAGATTGTAGTCATAGGCGTTGGGGTTTTTAATTTTATGGAACATAAAACTGGTATGACCGCCGTCGTTCGTCGCGCTCCAGATGCGCCGCGGGGCCGACCATGGCCCCCAGGGATGATCGGCATGGCGCAGATAAATACCCATTTTAGTGTTGTCAGCAAAATAAAAATTAAGATTTTTGTTTCCCGGTCTTCTTCCACCGTAGAGCATAATCCACTTGTTCAGCGCGGGAATGAAGCTGACAGATATCTGCGCGGGATATTTGATTTGTTCGCCTTCGATGGTTTCCGAAGCGCTGGTGATGACAGGGGTTATGCCCGGCGCGGTTTTTTCGGATGCGGGAACCGTTGACCACTGCGGCACGCCGCCGATTAAGCCGGTAAAATAATGCGGTATCCATCTGTAATCTCCGGTGGCGCTCAGGTCATAATACATAAGGTAGGTAGGCGGCGGCGTAAGCAGATGGCCGAAACCGGGTTTGCCCCACACAAAAAGCGCCGGTTTTGTTGCCTGTTCGTCAAAATTTACGGCAGGGTCAAAATGATAAACACTGGCGGAAATATTTTCCGGATCAAAATGCGGCACAACGCGCACGGAAATATTTACAAAGTTGTGCAGGCTGAGCAGCCCCTCCTCATAAAAGGCGGGCAGTTCAGGGGACGCGGCAATGGAGCGCGGCAGGACGCGCACGTAACCTTCGGGAGAAAAGCATAGGCCTCCCGTGCAAGTATCACCTGTGTCGCAGGGACATATCTGCGCTCCGACGCCAAAAATGCCGTACGCGTTTTCACCGTCACTGAAGCCGGCCATCGGCGTTTTGAGAGCGTCCATGCGATAAGGAATCCATTCGCCGGTTGGATCAGGGTGATACACCATAATCGGCCTTACCGGCATGCTTTCTTCCGGTTCTTCTTCGTGCGGAAAAATTAAAATGGGACATTGGTCGGGTGTCGGTGTGGCAAACGTTGCCAGCGAATCATCGTAGGCAAAGGTCGGCACCGGCCAGGTATCGCCGAACAATATGATATTTGTTCCCCGATGCAGAAATGTCCTGCCCAGATCCGTGCCAACCAGGCGCAGATTTGGCTGATAGGTTTCCGGATTATGATAATGCAAATGCACCGGCGCTCCGCCGGCATCTTCGCGATCGACCGGCCCTCCCACCAGCAGGCAATGCAGCGTGGTTGTCGCTTTCAGGTAAGGACGAAATCTGGGATCGCGCGGTATGGGCCTGCTCTCCGGTTTTATTTCGGTAATCTCACGCGGCCGGTCAATAATTTCCGGCACGGGGCCTCCCGCAGGCCCGGCACAGCCCAGACAACATAAAATGAAAACAATCATTAAACGTTTCATGACGGCCTCCATTCTTTCATGAATTTGTTGCCCTGCTCGATACCCGCCTTGTAGTTTGCCCGTAGGGCGGCTTCGTTTTGCGTGATTCTGCTCACGCCGGAATTCGCCGGAGGGGCAAGTTCGATGACGCGCACGCCCGCCGGCGGATGGTGAATGAAATTTACGGATTCCATATAATTATACGCGCGCTTTTTGAATTTTTCCACCAGTTGCGGATATTTCCTGAAATAAAAAGAAAAGAGGAAAGCCAGACGGCTTTGCTTTTTTACATAATCGGAAGGGCGGGTGCGCAGAACAACGATATTGGTCGCGCCGCGTGCATAGGCGCGGCGCACCGGAATGGAGTCCGCGATGCCGCCGTCGGTAGCCGGCTCTCCTTTGACGGCCAGGATGTTGCGGTAAAAAATAGGGATGGAGCTGGAGATTTTCAGATAATCCTCCAGCGTGGTTTCGTCCGGCTGCAGATAAAGCGCTTCGCCTGTTTTCATGGAGGTGGCGACGACAAAATATTCCTTGTTTTTCGCGCGGAGATTTTCAAACAGATATTTCAGGTTCAGGCGATAGTGGGTGATGGTCTGCTCCCACATCCAGTCCAGATCCATCAGATGGCCGCCGCGCAAAAAACGCCAGGGATTGATGAAACGCGGGGTAAGAGAGTAGCGCAGCGTGATATCGAAGTTGCGGCTGTTTTGCCCGGCCAGGTGTGAAGCCAGATGGCAGGCGCCGGCGGAAACGCCGATATACAAATCGAACGGGTCGAAATTTTCCCTGCCGAAAGCGTGCAGAATGCCCGCGGCATAAATGCCGCGCATTCCCCCGCCTTCCACCACCAGCGCCGTCTTGCCGGGTTCATTGCTCATAAAAAAATTGTTTTACGGCCGCTTGGATTGAACATTTTTTATTTTGCCCACTCGCGCAGTTCTTTTTCCAAAGAGCTTAATGCTTTGTCGGCTTCTTCCTGGCGCATGAGTTTTTTGGTAAAGGCGTAAGCTGGGCCGTGAAGCGCAAAAAGTTCTCGGGCGAATGCTTTTGCCGCATCCATCACGTTATTTTCCGGCGCGATCAGATCATCAACGATACCCCGTTCAAATGCCTCTCTTGGCGAATATGCCCGCGCGTGCAGCAGGGTTTCTTTCCAGTGCGGATGGGGAATCGAGGAGCGGCAGATGAGCAAAATCCAGCTGGTCAAAATCATTTTATTGGCCACTTCATTGATTTGAAGCTTGTAGGGGCCGTCGCCGAGAATAAAGCGGTCACACGCGTAAGAGAGAATGGCTCCGCCCGCGATGGAATGCCCCGTGTAGGCCGCGATAGTCGGAATGGGGAAAAGATATACCCGCAGCATTACGGTGGCGAAGGTTTTTTGAAACTTGAGCTGTTCCTCAATGGTGGAAAGAGTGGGCAGAAGCTTCAGATCCAAGCCGGCGGAAAAGATGCCCTGACGCCCCGTGAAAATAAGGACAGAGGCTTTGTCGGCCAAGGCGCGGTCGAGACAATCGTTTAGCTCTTTAAAAAAATCCCAGTTCATGACGTTCATTTTTCCGTCATCCAGTGTAATGATCGCGATTTTGTCTTCCAGAGAATAATGCATTTTGGTCATTTTTTTATACCTCATATTGCTTTATAAGCATGTTTTTGTGGGTTATATAAGGGAAGCCGCGCGTGCGTCAAGCGGTTTCATTGGACCTTGAGCACGATTTTTCCGATATGTTCGGATGCCTCCATGAGTTCATGCGCCGCGGCCGCTTGAGCCAGCGGAAAAATTTTATGAATGATTATCTGCAGCTTTTTGTCCGCCAGAAGCGGCCAGACATTTTTATAAAGCGCCGCGGCGATAGCGGCTTTTTCTTCGTTGGAGCGCGGCCGCAGCATGGAGCCGGTGAAGGTTAGATTTCTGGTCAAAATCGGCAGGCAGTCAAGCTCCACTCTGGCGCCCTGCAAAAAAGCAATTTGGATGAGTCGGCCGTTCGTGCCGAGCAGTTTCAGGTTCTTCTGAATATAATCGCCGCCGATAAAATCCAGAATGCAATCAAGCCCCGTTCTTCCGACAGTCTTTTTAATTTCTTCGGCCCAGTCCTGTTTTTTGTAATCGAAAATGAAATCAGCGCCCAGTTTCTTGACGGCGGCGATTTTTTCCTCGCCCGTCACCGTCGTAAAAACCGTCGCGCCGAAGGCCTTGGCCAGTTGAATCGCCGTGTAGCCGATGCCGCCCGCGCCCCCGTGCACGAGAAATTTTTCGCCCGCTTTGAGCTGGCCGCGCTCAAAGACATTCGACCAGACGGTAAAGTAATTTTCCGGCAGCGCCGCCGCCTCGGCAAGAGACAGGGTTTTGGGTACGGGCAAACAGTGAGCCGCGGGCACGAGGCAATATTCGGCATAACCGCCGCCGGGGGTCAGCGCGCAAACCAAATCGTTTATCTTCCATTGTTGAACATCATCGGCCTTGGCCGCGATTTTTCCGGCTACTTCCAATCCCAATACGGGTGAAGCTCCGACCGGCGGAGGGTAGGCTCCTGCGCGCTGAAAAATGTCCGGGCGGTTCACGCCCGCGTAAGCTACTTCAATCAGCACGCAGCCCGGTTGCAACTGCGGCAACGCCCCTTCCTTGATTTTCAGACAGGAAGCGCCACCGCCTGTGCCGTGGTCGATGTATTTCATGCTTGTTGGGAAATCCATATTTTTATCTGCCCAGTACCGCTTCAATCAGATGCGGCCCCGGTTCATTAAGCGCCGCTTTTAATTCCTGGGCCAATTCTTCCGCGGTGCCCACGCAAACGGCAGGCACGCCCATGGATTTGCTCAGCGCTATCCAGTCTAGGGGAGGGTTATCCATTGTAATCAGTGCCGCGGCCGCTTCGCCCAGCGAATTAATCCCCGTGCGGCGGCATTCGAATTCAATCGTGAAATATTTGCGGTTGGAGCAAATGATCGTAATGACATTGGCCTTTTCATGCGCCAGCGACCAGAGCGTCTGTACGGTGTACATGGCGCTGCCGTCGGCTTCGATGTTGATGACTTGTCTTGCCGGACAGGCCAGCGCCGCCCCCAGAGCTAGGGGCAGGCCCATGCCGATGGCGCCGCCGGTGAGTGACAGATGACTGTGCGGTTTCAAAGTTTGCGCGAGCGTGTAGTAAGGCGCGCCGGCGGTCACTCCTTCTTCCGCAATGATGCAACCTTCAGGCTGCAGATTGGCGATGACCGCGCCGAGTTTCTGCGAGTTTAATTTTCCCGCGGGCATTTCCGGCAGCGTATAGTTGGCTAAAACCGAAGTTGTATCGATGTTAGTGCGAATACCGAGAGTATCCGCCAACTCCTCCAGTGCCAGCGCCGTATCCTGCTTGTCGCCGTCGATCCTGATTTTCTTTTGCCGGGAATTCAGATAAAAACTTGGTCCTTCCTGATAGCCGAAAAACGCAACCGGTTCATCCGCTCCCACCAAAACAAAAGAGTCGTACGCGACCAAAAGCTGGGTGGCCTGCTCCGGAAAATAAGGAATTCTGGTGAGCATCGGCAGGCCCGCGCCGCGATCCAGATAAGCGGGAAAGGTCACCATCAACAAATCGCAGCCGGTGGCCGCCTTGATTTTTGCGGCTGTGATGAGCCCTTCTTTGCGTAGGGCGCGCCCGCCCAAAATCAAAGCGGGCTTGGCCGCTTTTTTGATGAGATTTGCCGCTGCCTGAATTTTTTTGCGGCTCGGAGCTGCGAATTTAAATTTAGGGATTGCAATTTTTTTTTCGTTGTATTCCAACCACTGGTAATTCGCCGGAACAATCAGCGTGGAGATTTGGCCGTAAAGAGAAGCGTTGAGCGCCGCGGCCGTGTCGCGGGCGAGAGTGTTTGCCGAGCGGCTGGTTTTGAGCCAGCCCGAAACCGGCTTGGCCAGAGATTTTATGTCCATGTTCAAAGGAGGATCGGCGGCCAGATGCCAAGAGGCATGCTCGCCGATAACATTGAAAATGGGCGTCTTCGCGCGCCGCGCGTTGTGCAGGTTGGCAATCCCGTTGGCCAAGCCCGGACCTAAATGCAGAAGCGTCATCGCCGGTTTTTGCGTGACGCGTCCGTAGCCGTCCGCCGCGCCAGTGCATACGCCTTCAAACAGCCCCAGCACGGGGCGAATGCCGCTTACCTTATCGAAAGACGCCACCAAAGGCAGCTCGGTCGTCCCTGCATTGGCAAAGCATATGTCCACGCCCGCGTCTTTCGCCGTTTGTAAAATTGCTTCCGCTCCGGTCATACAAGACTCCTCAATTTAAAGTTGTGCACAAGATTATTTATCCTACCCACTCCCAGATGGCTGCCGCGCCCTGGCCGTGGCCGACGCACATGCTTTCCACCGCGTATTTCACGCCGTAGTAAGGCATTTCGTGCATCAGCGTGGTGGCAATTCTTGCGCCGGTACAGCCCAGCGGATGACCCAGCGCGATGCCACTGCCGCGAGGATTGAGCAATTTATGATTGCGGATGCCCAGTTCGTTGACGCAATAGAGTGCCTGGGAGGCGAAGGCCTCGTTGATTTCCCAAAGTCCGATGTCTTCTTTTTTCAATCCGGCTTTTTTTAAAACTTTGGGAATGGCCACAGCCGGCCCGATGCCCATATATTTGGGATCCACTCCGACCACCGTGTATTCAACGAGCTTCATTTTTGGTTTCAGACCTAACTCCCTGCATTTTTCAGCGCTGGCTACCAGCACGCATGCCGCCGCGTCGTTGACCTGGCTGGAGTTGCCTGCGGTGACCGTGGCTTTTTCATCTTTCATGAAAACTGGCTCGAGTTTCGCCAGTGTCTCAAGCGATGTTCCTGGACGGATGCCCTGATCGCGGTTAACCAAAACCTTTTTGGTACTGCCATCTTCCGTGGGCGCGTCAGCTTCAATCGGTAAAATCTCTTCTCGGAAAAGACCTTTTTGCGTGGCTTCGTGCGCTTTGGCGTGGCTTTCCACGGCAAATTCATCTTGTTCTCTGCGGGAGATGTTATATTTGCGCGCCACCATTTCCGCCGTGTAGCCCATGGAAATCATCTGTGGATCGGTAAACTCTTTGAGCCGGGGGTTGGGGTCGGTGCCCGTGCCCATCGGGACATGCGTCATGTGCTGAACGCCGCCAGCCAAGATCAAATCGGCCCAGCCCATATTTATTGAGGCGACGGCAAAGGCGATGGCTTGTAGGCCGGAGGAACATAAGCGATCCACCGTGCAGCCGGGCACGCTATGCGGTAGTCCCGCCATGATGCCTGCGTAACGGCCGATGTTGGAGCCCATGTCTTTCATTAAATACGTGCCACCCCAGATCACGTCATCGAGCTGCTCTTTTTTATCCGCAAGCTCCGCGCGGTGGATGACTTCGTTCATCACGAGAGCGGATAAATCATCCGCGCGGATATTAGCAAACCAGGAATTTTTGCCCGCTTTGGCGATTCCCGTGCGCGCGCTGGCCACCAGATAAATCTCTTTCATAATTATTTCTCCATTTTATTTATAAAGACTTGGTTGAATGAATTTAGTATACGAACAAGTACGCCCCATCGTCAAGAGAATTTAAGTATCCGGAATAAAAAGGAAAGTTTGCAGCTTATTGACATTGGACTGTCAATGTTTTAGGAGAATCAAGAAGCATTTCACCAAATTTGTGCATTAAACGAGGTCTTATGAAAATAGTAAATACCGCCCCCTTATCCGGCAGTGGCCTGAAGAGTCTGATTGAAACCAAGGTTACGGGAATCGATTTTAGTGTGGTTGATGCGCACAATATTCCGGAAGAAAAGCTCGCCGCCGAATTCGCCGATGCGGATATAGCGTTGGGCGATTATACCGGAATTACGCCGATCACCCGCGCGGTGGTTAAATCCGCCAAAAAGCTAAAGCTCATCCAGCAGCCGAGTGTCGGCTACAATCATATCGATATTGCCGCCTGTAAGGAATTAGGTATTCCCGTGGCCAACACGCCCGGCGCCAATGATATCGGCGTGGCTGAACACACAATTATGCTGGCTTTGGCAGCGCTGAAAAACCTTCCTTACTATAACGCGAAAACTCATGAGGGAGAATGGCTTTTCACGGAAGCGCAAAGGACGGGAATCTTTGAGATCAACGGCAAAACCTACGGCCTTTTGGGAATGGGGCGCACGGCGCGCGCCGTGGCCGAGCGGCTGGCGCCGTTCGGCGTTAAACTTCTTTATTATGACATTGTGAAATTGAGTGCGGCGGAAGAAAAAAAATACGGCGCTTCTTTCGCTTCAATGGAGGAAATTTTTAAAACCGCGGATGTGATCAGTATTCATCTGCCGCTTCTGCCCGAAACCACAAAAATTATCGATGCGGCAAAGCTCGCGCTGATGAAGCCATCCGCCATCATCATTAATGTGGGACGCGGGGCGCTGGTGGATGAAGAGGCGCTGGCGCAGGCGCTGCGCGAAAAGAAAATTGCCTTTGCCGCTTCTGATGTTTTTGCCGAAGAGCCGCCGCCGCAAAATCATCCGTATTTCGGACTGCCCAATATGATTTTGACCTGTCATCTGGCCGGCTCCACCCGCGAGTCAGGAGGGCGTATTATCAATATGGCTCTGGAGAATCTGGCCCGCGCGTTAAAAGGAGATAAACCTCTCTGGGTATTATAAACGAATAACAAGAAAAGGAGAAATTTATGCCCGAATCAGTATCAGCGGATAAAATTAAAACTTTGGTAGGCAAGGAAAACGGCGTGAGTGAATGGATACTCATCGACCAGGACAGAATCAACCGCTTTGCCGATGCCACGGAAGACCATCAGTGGATTCACGTGGATATTGAAAAAGCAAAAAAGGGGCCTTTCGGTGGCCCGATCGGTCATGGTTTTCTGACTCTTTCGTTGATTCCAGTTTTTAGTAAATCAGCGAAGTATATTCCCGAAGGATTGAAGATGTCAGTCAATTACGGTCTGAACAAAGTCCGTTTCATCAATCCCGTGCCGGCAGGTTCGCGCGTGCGCTCGAAAATGGTTATCACTGCCGTCGAGGAAAAAGGCCCGGGGAGAATTCTGATGACTGTCACGCACACGATTGAAATCCAGGGTCAGGAAAAGCCCGCCTGCATCGCCGAAGCTCTGGGCATGCTGTTTTTCTAAGTTGAGAAACCCCCGGCGCCAACGCCGGGGGTTTTTGTATGGATTAAATTTTCTGATGGATGAGCCTTGCCCCCGGATACGGCACGGCAAAGTACGGAACATTTGTGCCATCGAGAGAGCCGATAAAAGCGGTTTTTCTTTCTTTTCCGCCGAAGCAAATATTGGCCGGACGGCGTAAAACTTTTTGTTCGGGATCCTCAAGATAGATTTCGAATTCGCGCGCGGGATTTATGTAGCCGATGGCGTTTTGCGCGGGCAGCGCCACCCAGAGATTGCCTGCCTCGTCAAAAGCAATGCCGTCGGGAAAACCAAAAGGCCCCAGGGAATCCGGCCCGTAAATTTCTGGCTCGCTCACGGTGGCATCGTTGTTGATGCGATAGCGTAAAATACGTTTTTTCATTGTTTCCGCCACGTAAACAAATTCTTCCTTTTCGTCGACGGACACACCGTTGGCAAAGCAGATACCTTCCGCGACAATTTTGGCCTCGCCGTTGATAATGACCACCAGGCACCCGTCGGCAACGGGAGACTGCAGGGCGGATTCGATATCCGGCAGAGCGGTGGAATTGGAAACCCATAGCCTTCCCCCGGAATCGACAAACGGGAAATTGGGGCTCGACATTCTTTTGCCCTCGGCATGCGTCATTAAGACTATGTGTGTTCCGTCCGGCGCCAATGACTGCACCTGGCCGTTGCCGATGTTGGCGACAATGCAATTGCCTTTTTCATCAATGCAGATGCCGTTGGGCACGCCGCCTAAATTTCCCCAAAAGCCGGTATGTCCGTCTTTTTCAATGCGGGTACACCGGCCGCGTCCATCAGCAGTGTAGATACGCCCATCATCTAAAGCCATGACTCCTTCGGGGCGCACCAAGCCGCGGCCCGTTGTTTTTACGCTGCTAACATCGATTTTCATTCATGAATCTCGTCGATAAAGTTATTCGCCCTTAAAGTTTGGCTCGCGCTTTTCGAAAAACGCCGTCATTCCTTCGACCGCATCTTTGCTCTGGCCGAGTCTTGCCGACCATTCTTTATCCACGCGCAGGCCTTCCTCCAGGCCTTTTTCCAGCCCGACGCTCATGCCCTGCAGCACCGCGCTGACGGCTAAGGGAGGACGTTTGGCCAGCGCCTGGGCGAAAGCCGTGGTTTCTTTGATTAAGTCCGCGGCGGGAAAAACTTTATCTACCAGGCCGATGGCCAGCGCTTCGGGCGGAGTGAGTCTTTTGGCGAAAATTATCATATCCAGCGCTTTGGGTTTGCCCAGAAGTCTGGGTAGGCGCTGAATGCCGCCCCAGCCGGGAGTGATGCCCAGATTCAGTTCCGGACAGCCGATGAGCGCTTTGGGATTATCCGTCATAAAACGGAAATGGCAGGCCAACGCGATTTCGCAGCCGCCACCCAGGGCGTAGCCGTTTATCGCCGCGATGAACGGTTTTGTGGAACGTTCTATTTTGTTCATGATGTCGTTGCCGTTCGGGCCCTTGCTGATATTGGCAATGTCGCTTACATCCATGCCCGCGCAAAAGCCTTTGTCTCCCGCGCCGGTGATGATTACCACGCGGGTTTCCTTGCTCTGTTCCGCTTCGGTTACCGCCTGATTCAGTTCTTCACGGATGCCCAGATTAACGGAATTCGTCGGGGGGCGGTTCAGGGTGATGGTGGTGATAAAATCCTGCGTTGATACAATGATGTTACTGTAGCCCATAAAAATTACCTCCTTATGTTTTGTGAATAGCGCATGTGTTATCTCTTAACAAAATAAAAAAAACTGTCAAGCTCATAAGATACAGCGCAAAAAAATCACATGGCGCCGATAATACGGGAGAATACGGTATGAATTGCGGTGCCTTACTTTTTTTCTTCCTGAGTATTTTCTTTGGTTTTTCGCTTTTTTTTCAACCCAGGAAGCAGCGGTCTTCTTTGTTTTTTACGAAAAACCCCTTCCCGGAAAGAGCGCACGTCCTCGATGGTATAAAAAGACAAAGGATTGAACTTGCGGATGATTCCCAGCACGTTCCGTATATCTTTTCTTTTGATGATGCTGAACACTACCTTGACCGGCCCCATAGAGCCCTTGGCGTCGATGTAGGTTACGCCGTAACCTTCATCCTTGAGATGCGCGACCAGTTCTGTGGCGTCTTTCTGCGTGATTATTCTGATAATCACGGTGCCGATGGCCATTCGGTCTTCCAGATAAATGCCGATGTAATTCCCCATGGCGAAGCCGCCGGCATAGGCGATATAATAAATGATATTGGTGAGGTTTTGTATGATCTGGGTAATGGAGATAAGCCAGATCAACACTTCAAAAAAACCGATTAGCGCGGCCAGCAGTTTCATGCCGCGTGAAACGTAAATGATACGCGCCGTATCCAAAGTCACGTCGCAGATGCGCGCCAGAAAAATCAGCACGGGTATGACAACCAGCGCGAAAAAATCCGAATTATAAAAAGCAGTCAGCTCCATATTTGTAGTTCCTGTTTGGTATTAAAGAATATAAGCGCAGAGAATCGCGCTGTCAATAAATATTAGGAACTGATGTAAGTTCTGAGGAATCGTTCATAAGGGTTGACATATATTCACGCTCGTATATAATTTGCGCTCAAGGTAATAAGTATCGTTCTCTCATTCGGTTATTCGGCCTCGTTCGGGAAATATTTTAAAGTGGAGAATTTAGTTTTATTTAGCGTGGGATGAAGTTTTCCACAAAGAGGAGAGATAAATGATTTTTTGGCAGGAAATATATTTTGGCAATTCAGTAAAGGATTGGACAATAGCGTTGTCCCTTATCCTGATTGTTTTTTTTGCGTTAAAGATTGTTCAGAAAATCGCCGTTGCCAAGCTGGCGACGCTTGCCAGAAAAACAGAAAATCAGATTGATGATTTGCTGGCGGACACTCTGGCAAAAACAAAAATTATTACCTTGCTCGCTGTTGCCGTTTACGCGGGGCTGAATTTTCTTGCTCTTAAACCGGGAATAGTGGCTTTCGTGCAGAAAATATTCATCTTTGTTTTAATCTTGCAGGTGGGTTTTTGGGCGGGCGCGGGCATTAATTTCTGGCTGGGGCGCGCGGTGAAAAAACGCATGAGCGAGGATACCTCCAGCGCCACGACCATTTCCTTTTTGGTATTTGTGGCGCGCGTTATTCTATGGTCGATTGTTCTGCTGCTGATACTGGACAATCTGGGCGTCAATATCACCAGCCTCGTTGCCGGCTTGGGTATCGGCGGCATAGCCATCGCGCTGGCTATGCAGAATATTTTGAGTGATTTATTCGCGTCGCTGTCCATTGTTCTGGACAAACCTTTCGTTATCGGAGATTTTATCGTTGTTGATCAGATGATGGGGACAATTGAACATGTGGGGCTTAAAACCACGCGCCTGCGCAGCCTCAGCGGCGAGCAGCTTATTTTTTCCAATAACGATCTTCTGAAAAGCCGCATCAGAAATTATAAACGGATGACGCAGCGCCGAATTGTCTTTGGTTTTGGCGTGATTTATCAGACGCCGGTGGAAAAAATTACCCTCGTCAAGAAAATCGTTAAGGAAATTATTGACGCTTTGCCGCAGGCGCGTCTTGACCGGGTTCATTTTAAGGAATATGGCGACTTTTCACTCAACTTTGAGGTGGTTTATTTTGTGAACAGCCCCGATTTCAATACTTACATGGATGTGCAGGAGACGATTAACCTGGAGCTGTTCAAAAGATTCAAACAGGAAGGCATCGAGTTTGCCTATCCGACACAAACTCTGTTTGTCCGGCCGGGAAAATAACCCGCCGCGCGGAAAAGATGACAGGGGAAGAAGTCCATGGTCAGCGTCATCATTCCCACCCTGAACGAAGAAAACTCCATCGCCAAGGTAATTGGCGTCGCCAAGAAATGCCCATTGGTCAACGAAGTGATTGTTGTCGATGATCATTCCTTTGATAACACCGTTGCTTTCGCCAAAAAAGCGGGTGCCAGTGTTATTACCAGCACAAGAATCGGCAAGGGCGCGTCGATGCTTGACGGTCTTTTGGTATCGACCAATAATATCATCGCGTTTATTGACGCGGATATTGAAAACTATGAGCATAATCTAATTGATATGCTGGTGCGCCCCATTATCGAAGAAGGGTATGATTTTGTGAAAAGCACGTTCGAGAGGCAGGCGGGGCGTGTTACGGAACTGGCGGCAAAGCCGCTGTTGAGCCTTTTGTTTCCGCAGGCGCTCGTTTTTTGTCAACCGCTCAGCGGCATGATCGCTGGCAAGAGAAGTTTTCTCGAAAAAGTCAAATTTGAAAGCGATTACGGCGTCGATATCGGAATTCTACTGGACATGATGAGCCTGGGCGCGAAAATCAAAGAAGTGAATATAGGAAAAATTGAAAATAAAATGAAGCAGTGGCAGCAGCTGGCCCCGATGGCTAGGGAAGTGTCCAAGGCCATTCTCGCCAGGGCAAGATTAAACCCCGATTTTAACCTTGATACGTTGCAGACCACGGCTATTATCCTGGATCAGATGGATATGGCCGTGAAAGAAAGTTTGATCGGGCTGAAGAAAATGTTTATCTTTGACATGGATAACACCATCCTAAAGGGGCGTTATATTTATCACGCAGCGGAAAAATTCAATTTTCGCCGGGAATTGCTGGATATCATCAGCAATAATCAGGAAAGTTATCTGATTACGAAACTGATCGCGAAGCTTCTCAAGGGACTGAATTTTGCGCAGCTGATTGCCGCCGCGGACGAGCTGGAAACAGTCGAAGACGCCGCTGATGTTATTGCCGAACTGAAAAAAAGAGAATACATCGTGGGCATAATTTCGGACAGTTATAATTTTGTCGCGCAGCATATCGCCAATAAAATCGGCGCTCATTTCAGCATTGCCAATGAACTGGAGTTTTCCGAATCCCGCGCCACCGGCGAAGTTAAGGTGCTTTCCTATTTTATGAAGACGGAAAAAAGCAGATGCAATCATAACTTTTGCAAATCCAATGCGCTGATTGACTTATCCGCAAAGTACAATATACCACTGTCCAACATTATCGCAATTGGTGATAGTGAAAATGATGTTTGTATGATAAAGCATGCCGGCATCGGCATCGCTTTTTGCTCGGAAAATAAGCTGCTCAATTCCGTTGCCGATAAATTAATATCGGAAAGAAAGTTTTCCTCTGTTTTGGAGTTTGCCAAATGATAAATGCTTATGGCGACTATATAATGAAGCGCGGCAGCGGTAAGGCGGTCATCTGACCTTTATGAAAAAAATCAATCTTGCCCTGCTGTCTCTTTTCGCCTTTTTTATTATGCCTGTCGTATTTGACGGTATTGCTCACGCCGCGATGACGGAAAGCGTGGAACTGGGCGTGGTGCTTAAACTTTGGTCGGTGCTGCCTTTTGTGGGTATTTTGTTTTCCATCGCGCTAGCCCCGCTTATTGCCCCGCGTTTCTGGCATCATCATTTTGCGAAAGTTTCCCTCTTCTGGGCGCTGATTTTTGCCGTTCCTTTTATATTTTTTTTCGGACAAAGAGCTGTTCATGAAATAGCGCATGTCGTTATAATTGATTACATTCCTTTCATTCTTTTGCTTTGGGCATTGTTTACCGTTGCCGGCGGGATTTATATCAAGGGCTATCTGAAAGGAACTCCGGCCGTTAATACAATTATTTTGCTTGTCGGCACGCTGCTTTCCTCGGTGATCGGCACCACCGGCGCTTCGATGCTCTTGATCCGGCCGATTTTGCGCTCAAATGCCTGGCGCGTGCGCAAGGTGCATACGGTCGTTTTTTTTATTTTTCTGGTGAGCAATATCGGCGGCTCTCTGACGCCCCTGGGCGATCCGCCTTTATTCCTTGGATTCCTGCACGGCGTGCCCTTTTTCTGGACATTGAATATTTTTCCCAAAATGGCGTTTGCCTGCGTGGTGCTTTTGGCTTTATATTTTGTCCTGGATTCCCATTATTACAAAAAGGAAATTAAAAACGATATCCCCGATACCGAGGCCGAGTCGCTGGGGATTGAAGGCCGAGTGAATTTTATTTTTCTGATGGTGATCATTGCCGCGGTGTTGTTCAGCGGCACGATTAAACTGGGCTACGTGAATATTTTTGGTGTTCATCAGGCGGCGGAAAATTTGATCAGAGACGCTTTTTTGTTGGGTGCGGGATGTTTGTCGCTCATCTTCACTCAATCCCGCCTGCGCCAGGCCAATGAATTCAGCTGGGCGCCGATCAAGGAGGTGGCCTATCTTTTTGCGGGCATATTTGTTACCATCGTTCCGGCGCTGGCAATACTAAAGGCAGGCGAACATGGCGCGCTGGCTTTTCTGGTTAAGGGGCTGGAGCATCCGCGGCAGTATTTCTGGTTGGTCGGCGGGCTTTCCAGTTTCTTAGATAACGCCCCCACTTATTTGACTTTTTTTAACGGCGTGATAGGAAAGTTTTATCCTGGTATGCCCGAAGCTGAGGCAGTGTCCCGGTTGATCGTGGAAAAAATTCCTTATCTGATGGCTATTTCCACAGGCGCCGTATTCATGGGCGCGAATACTTATATCGGTAACGCGCCCAATTTTATGGTTAAGTCCATTGCTGAAGAAGCCGGCATCAAGATGCCAACTTTCTTCGGCTACATGTTTAAATATTCTCTGCCGGTTTTAATCACCTTGTTCCTATTGATGACTTACATGTTCTATTAATATCAATTGTTCAAACTAACAATAGAACAGCGCGAAAAATAAGCGCTGTGGCGTCTGATAAATATTCCTTGAAGATACCCGCGAAAGCATATATAGACGCGCTGGAGAATTTTAAAAGAGGCAACAAGGAGCATAACTCATGGCTGTAACACTGCGAAAATCTTTGAAAATAATCGAAGATTACAAAATGGCCAATCCGCATTACGCGGATTTGCTGGATATACTAGCGGATATTCTTATTTTGCGTGAGGAGTACCGCAAGAACATGAAGGAATCAATTTTCCAAGTGGAAGAGAAACTCATTGCGCAAAAAATGGAAGGCGGCCTTCCGCTTGTGGACATTGCCGGAAGTAAGCATGACTTGACGCGGCCGAAAAAATATTTTGAATCGCTCATTGCCATCGCGCAAAAAAGAATGCCGGAAGCTGGGCAGGATATTCTCAGCATCATCCACAGCGATGACTTTGACTGGGAGAAAATGATTAAATCTTCCTTTGACCGTGCCCAGGAAGACTTGAAAAACGACGCGCCGGCGGAAACTGAAGTTTTGTCTTCGTCCGAGGAACGGGACAATTTTGATCTGATCGATCTTTTTGCCGAAGAGAGCCTGCGGCCGGAACTGGAATATATTGCGGAAAAATACGGCGCTGCCGTGGAAAAGGCCGGCTGGTCGGAGGGCTATTGCCCCATTTGCGGCAAGGAGCCGAAAATCGGCGAGATTCGCGCCGAGGAAGACGGAAGAAGGTATCTGTTCTGCAATCAATGCGGTTTCAAATGGCACTTCCGGCGGATTACATGCCCATTTTGCGGTAACGATGAGCAGCAATCTCTGGCTTATTTCGCCGTGGAAGGCGAAGAACGTCACCGGGTTGATGTGTGCAATAAATGCCGCCGCTACATCAAAATTGTGGAACTGCCCAAATCAAGCGAAGAACCGAATCTGGATGTGGAGGATATCGCCACATTGCATCTGGATATGATTGCGTACGACGAAGGTTATAATTAAATGTATCCCCCCGCCCTCAAAAAGAGGGCGGGGGAAATTCTCATCCGGTTTTTATCGGTATCTTTACCCCTTTGGTTTGGCTGGTCTGATTTTTTGGAATCTTAATTTCCATGACGCCGTTTTTGAAACGCGCCTCAGCCTTGCTTGATTCCACTTCCGCCGCCAGAGGGATCACGCGATGGAAGGAACCGTACGTGCGTTCCAGGTAGTAATAATTTTTGTCTTTATCTTCCTTTTCTTCTTTTTTTTCTCCCCGGATGGTGACGGAATCATTGGTTACGGTTACTTCCACGTCTTTTTCATCGACGCCGGGAAGTTCCGCCTTGATGGTAAACTCTTTGTCGTTTTCCCGCACATCCACCGAAGGGTTGAATCCTCCCCAGGCGCTTTCATACGGCGCGAGCGGAGCCGCATCAAAGCCGCGGAAGAAATTATCGAACATTCTATTCATTTCGCGCTGCAAAGAATAGAAGGGATGATCAACTTCCTGATCTCTGCCGGCGCGAACAGCTGGCAACAGATTTCTTATTTTCATAATCATAACCTCCTATTTTTTTCCGGTTCCGCAGGTAGAACTGACAAAACCGTCCAAGTCTACTTTTTTGTCGCAAAACGACCGCGGCGGAATAAGCCGTTTATTAGGCCGCTTTGATGGCGATCTTTTTGGGTTTTACTTTTTCGGCTTTCGGCAATTCCAGCCGCAATACTCCCTGTTTGACCGTCGCGTTTATTTTATCTCTGTCTATTTCATCGGATAAAGTGAATGATCTTTCGTAATCTCCAACTTCGTACTCGGAAAATATCAGGCTATAGTCTTTGCCGATGCCGTCTTCCACGCGACCGGTGATAGTGAGAATATTTTTTTCCAGCTCTATATCCACTGTTTTTTCATCCACCCCGGGCATGTCGGCGATCAAAAAAATCGCTTCTTTTGTTTCGTAAATATCAACGCGCGGGATGAAGGTTTTCACATTACGGATTCTTTCGGCCGCCGCTGTGTTTTCAGTTTTTTGCAGATCTTTTTCCGACATGTTTACCGACCTCCTTTCTTATGCGTTAATTTTAATTTTTTTCGGCAAATCTTCCTGCGCCCTGGGAAGAGATACATTTAAGACGCCTTTTTCGTATTTTGCCTCAACGCCTTTGGCATCCACGCGAAAAGGCATTTGAATGCTGCGCTGGAAACCGCCGGGAATTCTTTCCTGTCTCAGGTAGTTTTCCCCTTCTTTGAGGTCCTGCGCTTTCTTTGTTCCGGAAATGGTGACCGTGTTGTCTGTAACGGAAATATCGATATTCTCCGGGTCGATGCCTGGCAGTTCCGCTCTGATTAAAGCGACGCCGTCTTTTTCCCATATGTTAATTGCCGGATAATCGGTTGTTGTGCTTTGTCCGGCGGTGGAAAAGAGTCTGTTCAGTTCCTGTTGCAGGCGCAAAATTTCCGGAACGCTGTCCGCGAATCTTTTCATTCTCCAAAAACTTGGCGTGAACATATTCTTTCCTCCTTCATTTGTGATTAAGGGCATAAGCAGTTGCTATTATTGCCTATTTTGCCCTCGTAGTTGAAATATATTTATGAAAATTTTCTTGTCAAGGTCAGGGCTGGCCGGTTTGCGCCGCCGCCGTATCAGACCGACATTATTACAACAAAACAAGAAATTATCCGGTGCCGCCCTTGACATGCCGGATACCGGTAAATATATTAACGCCGGTTAAAAAACTCAGTGAGATAGTATATTTGGGAGGCTGATGCAGGATTACATAGTAAAGATATTCAAGGAAAGTAACCGCGTTAAAGAAGCTTTCCTCAACGACAACCTGAGTAAGATAGCCGAAGTAATCAATGTCCTGACGACAGCCCTCAAATCCGGACACAAAATACTGATTTTTGGCAACGGCGGCTCAGCGGCTGACGCGCAGCATATCGCTGCGGAATTTGTGAATAGGTTTATTATTGAGCGTCCACCGCTGCCGGCGATCGCTTTGACTACCGATACATCAATCATTACCAGTATCGGCAATGATTACGATTTTAACGAAATATTCAGTAAGCAGATCCGGGCGCTGGGTCAGGCGGGTGATGTTGCCTGGGGAATCAGTACCAGTGGAAACTCGCCAAATGTGCTCAAGGCGTTGGAAATAGCGAAAAAGATGGGGCTGGTTACGATCGGCTTTACCGGAAAAGACGGCGGCGCAGTAGCGAAAGCGGTTGATTATTCGATTCACGTTTCGTCGGCAAACACGGCGCGCGTTCAGGAAGCGCACATTGTTGCCAGCCATGTCATCTGTGAGCTTGTAGATATGAGGCTTTTCCAGAAGCCGGATTTGAAATAAAACGCGTTAAGAGGTTATGGTGAAAGGAAAAAGGGATCAAGGTTTAAAGCAGGAAGCACATACCGCGCATTCCGAAGATAAGGCGGCGGGAAATGAACTTGAGGAAATAAAGGCGAAGATTCAGGAAAAGGAAAAAGAAGCCGCGGAGAATTATGATAAGTATCTGCGCATGGTCGCGGATTTTGATAACTATAAAAAGCGGGCGGCCAAAGACAAAGCGGATACAATTAAATTCGCCAACGAGGAGCTGATTAA